>NZ_QOIO01000038.1 GCF_003332305.1 Microvirga aerophila
TCGACAGCCCCAAGGGGCCGTCCGCAAGGACACCGCCGTCCACGCTTCTCTCTCTCATCTTCACTTGTCAAAAAGCAGCACCCAAGGGTGCAAAAAAACCATCAACCGGACAAAACGACCTCGGTCCGGAAAATCCGGCCCAGGTTCCCTTTGTCCGTGAGAGCGTCAGCGCCTCGAAGCGCCGCGATGAACCCGATATAAGTTCAGCCGCCCCGCCTGTCAACACCCGGATCGAAAACTTTCCAACCCAAAGCGCCAAACACTCCAGCAGCAAAACCAAACATAACCTCGCCGCCGATAAGTATTGATTTACACGTTCCCGTTTATTTCGTCAACACTTGCCGTAAACATTTTTAGTCGGAAGCGTAAATTTTTCTGGATTACTGATTATCTGCATGCGTCATCATCCGCAGAAACAGATTTGCTTCTGCGATGACCGTTATCAATCAGCTAGTGCCGTTTGATTACATCTTTTGTGCATCAGAGGAGCCACGATTGCGTTATTCGATGTGCCATCGGGTTCGTGACGCGACCAGGACCTCAGGATCCTGATCAGCGCTGAGCAAGCGGAGGAGGCCAAAGGAACCTAGACCGGCTAGCGAGTCCGTCCAGACTGAAGTCCAGACGGCTCGCGGATATGTCGGTTGGGCCCGCGTTTGTCAACGCCTTCTGGGTGTCTTTTGTGTAGCCCGGGCATGGCCACGCGGTCGGGTTTCGGCTACGGCCTCTGAGATCTCTATCAGGCAGGCGCCATCTCGCCGCCGGCAGCCTTTGCGGCCTCCACATCACCTCCCAAATGTGCCCGTCCGGGTCCTCGAAGCTCCGGCCGTACATGAACCCGTAATCCTGTGTCGGTCCTGGATCATTTCGCCCGCCGCCCGCCTGAGCCCTATTGACCATGGCGTCGACAGCGTCTCGACTATCGGCAGAGATGCAGATCAGCACCTCGCTGACCTCCCTCGCGTCGGCGATCTTCTTCGGGGTGAATTGGCGAAACTTGTCGTGGGTGAGCAGCATCACGTGGATTGTTTCGGAAAAGACCATGCAGGCGGCGGTGTGATCGGTGAACTGCTCGTTCTTGTCTGCGCCAAGAATGTGACCGCACGATCAAGGTCGCGGACCGGCAGGTTTACAAAAATCAGCTTGGACATGGATCCCTCTTGGTTCTGGTTGTGGTTTGACAATGATCTCCCAGCAAGTTATAAAAAGCAACTATGAAGTTAGAAAAATTAACTGGAACGCAGGAGCGGCGCCGGCGTCAGTATGAGGACGCCTGCGCGACGGCTCATGCCCTCGACCTCGTCGGTGAACGCTGGGCTCTTCCCGTGATGCGGGAACTCATGCTGGGGCCCAGGCGCTTCAGTGATCTGCGCGGCAGTCTCCCGGGCATCAGCGCGAATGTCCTGACGCAGCGTCTCGAGGGACTGGAGGCCGCTGGCGTGCTCATGCGCCACAAGCTGCCTCCGCCGGCAGCCACTCAGGTCTATGAACTGACGGAGTGGGGCCACGAGAGCGAACCGATTTTCCAAGCGCTGGGCCGCTGGGCGGCTCGCTCACCTGCGCACGACCCAAGCCTGCCCTTCAGCGCGGTCTCGCTGATGCTGTCGCTCCGCACGATGTTCGACGCGCGGCGCGCCCAGGGGATCGAGGCGCGGATCGGCTTCCGCCTGGGAGACGAGACCTTCCTCGGTCATGTCACCCCCAAGAGCATCGGGATCATTCGAGGCCCTCTGGAAGGGGCCGACGTGGTTTTCACAGGCTCAGCCGCGAACATCGCCCGGGCGATCTACGCCGGACAACCAATCGACGCCTTGGAAACCGATGGCGTCCTGCAAATTGAAGGCAACCGGGCCGTCGCCGAGCAGTTTGTTTCCTTGTTTCCGCTTCCCCCCAAGGTACAGCGGCAGCCTTGAGGGGGTTGTCAATCCGGCAATCGCCGCCCTGACGGCGGTCTGTCCGCACTCTCTTAGCAAGATGTGCCGAAGCGCTCACCTATAGGCTCTCGTGACCAACGCACCCAAGCTATGAGTGAAAAATACGATGCGTCCTCCTTGCATCGCTTGCCTCGCATATTCATTACGGCCAGGATTACCGTGGCCAAGAGCCTGTTGCGGCACGGGGGTAAGCAGCATTGGACGTTGTCGATTCCCACCAGCACTTCTGGTCATTGAGCGCGTCTTGGTTCGACTGGCCGACACCCGATTTGAAGCCGATCTATCGGGACTACGCTCCCGCCGACCTGCTGCCGGAGATCGAGGCCACGGGCGTGTCGAAAACAGTGCTCGTACAGGCAGCCCCCTATCTCGCGGAGACGAGCTTCATCCTGGACATTGCCCTCAAGACCGAGTTCGTCGCAGGGGTCGTCGGCTGGATCGATTTGGAGCAACCCGGGCATCTCGTCGATCTGGAGCGTTTTGCCGACCATTCGAAGTTTTGTGGAATCCGTCCGATGATCCAGTCGATCCCGGACGTGAACTGGATGCTGCGTCCTAGCTTGCAGCCGTCCCTCGCTGTCGTCGAACGCCTTGGATTGACCTTCGACGCTCTGGTCAGGCCCGAGCACCTCGAGGCGCTCGTCGCTTTTGTAGACCGATATCCCAATCTCCCAGTCGTTATCGACCATGGTGCGAAGCCCGAGATTGCGAAGGGCCGCGAAGGCTTCGACGCCTGGGCGGACAGGATCGCCGCGGTCGCCGAACGCCCCCACGTGGTCTGCAAGCTCTCCGGCCTGCTGACTGAAGCCGGGGCGCGAGCCGGAGCGGACGACCTGTTGCCATTCGTTGATCATCTCATCGGCACATTCGGCCCGCAGCGTCTCATGTGGGGATCCGATTGGCCGGTCCTCGAGTTGGCGTCGCCCTACTCTGCTTGGCTTGACCAGGTGCGTGCCTTTGTTGCGCGGCTTTCCGAGAGCGAACAGAAACTTATCTTGGGTGACGTCGCCCGCAACTTCTATCATCTGCAGGCATAAGGCTCTCAGGCCGGCATCATTGGGGATCAACAGCATGAAGCGCCGTAGGATCGGACAGACCTCTGTCGAAGTCACGGAGGTCAGCCTCGGGGGCGCCGCCATTGGAGGATTGTATCGGGCCGTCTCCCGTGAAAGCGCTGAGGAAACGATCGCGGCGGCCTGGGATGCGGGGATCCGATATTTCGACACGGCGCCGTTCTATGGCTTTGGCCTCTCGGAGCGCCGGATGGGGGACGTTCTGCGAGACAAGCCCCGGGATTCCTATGTGTTGTCCACAAAGGTAGGGCGTCTTCTGAGACCCGTTCCTGACGACCAGGTGCCCGACCACAGCTATGTGGAGCCTCTGCCGTTCACGGTCGACTATGATTACACCTATGACGGCATCATGCGGTCGTTCGAGTTCAGTTTCGCGCGGCTGGGTCTCAACCGCATCGATATTCTTTTCGTCCACGATATCGGAGCCTATACCCATGGCGAGGAGGCCAACCGGAAGCACCTGCGGGATCTCATGGACAGCGGCCTCAAGGCACTGAACCAACTCAAGAGCGAGTGTTCCATATCGGCTTTCGGCTTGGGCGTGAATGAGGTGGAGGTCTGTCTGGACATCATGTCCGGCGCATCCATCGACTGCATTCTGCTGGCGGGCCGCTACACTCTCCTTGATCGGGACGCCTCGCGCAAACTCCTGCAGCTTTGCGCCAAGACCCAGACGTCCCTGGTCGTCGGCGGCGTGTTCAATTCGGGGATACTTGCAACCGGCCCGGTGCCCGGCGCTCACTTCGACTATGGACCCGCTAGCCAAGACATTCTCGACCGGGTGCGTCGCATGGAAGATATTGCCAGGGGCCATTGCATTCCGCTCGCTGCGGCCGCCATGCAATTTCCGCTGCAAGATCCCAACGTTGCGACAGTACTGATCGGGACGGCCAAGCCTTCAAGTCTCAAACGCAATCTCGACGATCTGGCCAAGCAGGTGCCTCAGGAGGCATGGCAGGCCTTCGACGCCATTGCGATCAACAAGTAGGAGCCATCCATGCTTCGCGGCATACATCCTCTTCTCGGGCCGGATCTACTCCACGCCTTGCGAAGCCTCGGCCATGGGGACGAGGTCGTCATCGCCGATGCGAATTTTCCTTCCCACTCCCTCGGGCCTCGAGTCGTCCGCCTCGATGGGATTGACGCCATTGCGGCGGCCGACGCCATCCTGACCCATCTGCCTCTCGACACTTTCGCGGAAGCGGCGGCCTTCCGGATGGAAGTCGTCGGAGATCCGTCAGCGGTTCCGCCCATCTGTAAAGCCTTCGCCGAACTTATCAGAAATCTGGCAGGCCCTTTCGACGTGAAGCCGTTGGAGCGGTTCGCGTTTTACGAGCGCGCTAGGCAGGCAGCCATCATCGTGGCAACCGGGGAACGACGCCTGTACGGCAACCTGATCCTCAAGACCGGCGTTCTGACCCTGGAATAGGCGGCTACAAGCTCCATTTGCGAGGCTCCCATGAAGGCACTTATCTGTCATTCCCCAGGACATTTGGAAGTCGTGGAACGGCCAGCGCCGGGCCCGGCGCCGAAGGGATATGCGGCCGTCGATATCAAACATATCGGCATTTGCGGCACGGATTATCACATCTTCGAGGGCAAGCATCCGTTCCTCGAATATCCACGCGTGATGGGGCACGAGTTGTCGGGCATGGTCGCAGAGGCTGCCGCCGGCAGCGGGCTGAAGACAGGTAGCCCTGTCATCATCAACCCATACATTGCTTGCGGGACCTGCATTGCGTGTCGCAAAGGCAAGATGAACTGCTGCACGAATATCCGAGTCCTCGGCGTTCATACGGATGGGGGCATGTGCGAACGAATTCTCGTGCCCGAGGAAAATCTCTACCCGGCCGAAGGCCTCTCCCTTCGGGACGCTGCCATGGTCGAGTTCCTGGCAATCGGCGCTCACGCGGTCCGGCGCTCCTTGGCGGAGGCGGGATCACGCGCGCTCGTGATCGGGACCGGCCCGATCGGCTTGGGCGTCGCGATCTTTGCTCGCATTGCCGGCCTCGAGGTGACCCTTCACGACATGAGTCAGGAGCGCCTGTCCTTTGCGTCCGAGCGGCTCGGCTTCGAGAAAGGCGTCGTCTTGAGCGACAGCGCCCATGAAGAACTCATGAGACTGACGGGCAACGATGGCTTCGACGTCGTCTTTGATGCGACCGGAAATGCTGCGTCGATTCACAAAGGGTTTGGCTTGGTTGCCCATGGCGGGGCCTTCGTCCTGGTCAGCGTAGTCAAGGACAACATTACGTTCTCGGATCCCGAGTTCCATAAGCGGGAAATGATGCTGATCGGGAGCCGCAATGCTCAAAGAGCGGATTTCGAGCACGTCATCTCATCTATCCGCGACGGGTTGGTGCCCCTTGATGAACTGGCGAGCCACTCGACCACCCTCGATCAAGCGCCGGAGGCCATGGCCCGCTGGACCCATGAAAAGGATGGGCTGATCAAGGCCATCATCAACGTGTGAGAGCCTGATCCCGCGAATTGACGCGTCAGACAGCCCCTTCCCTGCTGACGCGTCCCTTGTTGCGCCACAGCAGCGATGCTGCAATGCACACCTGCACGATGCAAGGTTTTGTGCCACGCCTCCCCATGTCTCATCTTTTCACGGTCATGAAGGACAGGTTGCCGACCGGTCATGAGTTCCGCCAGAGAGTAATGCCCTCCCCCGACAGGAAGTTACTTCGCCGATACTGCACTGACGGAAGTAGGTAGTGACACCTTGCAGACCGCCATGCTTATATAGGTTCCGGCGCATAGACGCTGGCCAAGCAAGGCTTGGAACGAAGGGAGGGAATCGTATTGTCACTCCTCGTTTTACAGGACATCGGGAAGGAGTTCGGAGCTATTCGAGCCCTCTCCCACGTCAATCTGACGATCAAGCCCGGCGAAGTCGTCGGGCTGATGGGCGACAACGGCGCCGGCAAATCGACCCTTGTGAAAATCATCGCGGGCAACTTTCCGCCGTCCCATGGGCGCGTCCTGTTCGAGGATCGCGAAGTGCACTTCACCAAGCCGGTCGATGCCCGGGGCGTCGGGATCGAGGTCGTCTACCAGGACTTGGCGCTGGCCGATAATCTGACGGCGGCCGCCAACGTGTTTCTCGGGCGCGAACTCAAGCGCAAGGTGGGCCCGTTTTCATTCCTCGATCATGCCGCCATGAACCAGAGGACCGGCGAATTGTTTCGCGAGCTCAAATCGGAGACTCGCCCCGACGATGTGGTACGCGTCATGTCGGGTGGCCAGCGGCAGGCCGTTGCCATCGCCCGGACAAGGCTCGCGCGGGCCAAGCTTATCCTCATGGACGAACCGACAGCAGCCATTTCGGTCCGGCAGGTCGCAGAGGTGCTCGACCTCATCCGGCGGCTCAGGGATGCAGGGATCGCCGTCATCCTGATTTCCCACCGCATGCCCGATGTCTTCTCCGTCTGCGAACGGGTGGTCGTGATGCGGCGCGGAAACAAGGTCGCCGACAAGCCGATCAACCAATCGAGCCCCGAGGAAGTCACAGCGCTGATCACAGGTGCCAAGGAGGCCGCCTGATGAGCGATATTTCTCAGGCGCCCGGCGCGAAGCCCGAAACCACCGACTTTTCGAATGTCGGCCGGACTGCCTGGTGGCGGCGGGGCTTCTTTGCGAGCCAGACGGCTTACGTGGCCGCTGCCCTCATCGTCATCATGATCGTGATGTCGCTGCTGAGTTCCGCATTCCTCAGCCCGGGTAACCTCGCCAACGTCGCGAAGAATTTCTCCTTCGTGGGAATCGTGACCCTCGGTGTTACTTTCGTCATCGTCACAGGCGGGATCGACCTTTCCGTGGGTTCCACCATGGCGCTCGCGGCAATCACATGCGCCATCGTCATGCAGGCGGTGAGTGGGACTGCAATCGATACCATTTCTTTGGTTGGCATGATCGTTTCACTCGGTGCTGGGCTCGGCGTCGCCCTGCTGATCGGTCTCGTCAACGGCCTTCTCATCGCCCGGATCGGGCTGTCACCCTTCGTTACGACCCTTGGCATGCTGTCGATCGTCAGAGGGCTCGCATATGCGGTCACGGAAGGGCGTGGGCAGGCGCCGACCGGGCCGGATGTCGATCTTTTCTATGGCCTGACCGACGGCAATATCGCGGGTATTCCGGTGGCCGTGATCTATCTGCTTGTACTGGCGGCTATCATGGGGGTCGTTCTTCACCACACCGCATTCGGCCGCCATGTCTTCGCGCTCGGCGGCAACGAAAAGGCCGCGGCTCTCACGGGCGTCGCGGTCGAGCGGGTGAAGGTTGCGGTGTATATTCTGTCCGCCCTCTCCGCAGGTTTCGCCGGCATTCTGATGGTAGGATGGCTCGGCTCGGCTCCGGCCAATCTGGCAACCGGGTATGAGCTGACGATCATCGCAGCGGCAGTCATTGGCGGGGCCAATCTTACGGGCGGCGTTGGCGGGCCGGCAGGCGCGGTGATCGGCGCGCTTCTCATCGAGGTGATCCGCAACGGCCTCGTGCTCGCTGGCATCAACGCCTATTGGCAGATCGTCCTGGTCGGCGGAATCATCATCCTGGCGGTCCTGGTCGACCGTATGCGGACGATGCGGATGACGCCTTGAGCGATTCACGCACGAACAGATTTGCCTCGCCATTCCAGAGCGAAAGCAAGATCAATCGGCCGAGAGAAGCCGTTCACGAGACCCCGGCCGCGGGGCGTCAATTAACCAGGAGGAAAGAACGATGAAGCGACTGATCCTAGCCGCGGTGGCCGCCGTGGCGCTCACCGCCCCGGCTTTTGCCCAGCAGACCTATAGGTTCGCGATCGTCCCTAAGGCGATGAACAACCCCTACTTCGACCTGTCCCGCGACGGGTGCATCAAACGGGCCAAGGAGCTTGGCAATGTGGAATGCATCTACAAGGGACCTGTAGAGCATGAGCCGGCAAGCCAGGCGCAGATCATTCAGGATCTGATCAGCCAGAAGGTCGATGGAATCGCAATCTCCGTGTCGGATGCGGCGGCGGCGGTTCGCGTGATCAAGGCCGCCCGCGATGCGGGGATTCCGGTCATTACCTTCGATGCGGATGCGCCCAACTCCGCGCGGCAGGCCCATGTGGGCACCGACAACAGAGCGATGGGCCGTGCGCTTGGCGAGGAACTCCTGAGATTGCGTCCCGATGGCGGCAAGTACGCCATGGTGTCGGGTGGCCCGGCGGCGGCTAATCTGAAGGAGCGGGTCGAAGGCGTGCGCGATGCCCTCAAGGGGTCAAAATGGACCGAGGTCTCAGGTTCTCCAACCTATTGCAATGACGATCTCGCCTTGGCGGTCCAGCAGATGCAGGACCTCAAGACCGCAAATCCTGACCTTGCGGCCATCGTGCCCGTCGGTGGTTGGCCGATGTTCGTTCCCGAGGCCTACAAGAGCTTCGTGAACAAGAACAAGGCCGCCATGGATCAGGGCAAGTTCACGCTCGTCGTGGCGGATACCCTGAAGGTACAGCTTGAGCTGCTGCGCGATGGGTTCGCAAACGCTCTCGTAGGGCAGCGGCCTTATGAAATGGGCGAGCGAGCCATGGACATCCTCCTGAAGCTCAAGAAGGGCGAGAAGGTGGACGATATTGTCTATGCTGGCATCGACCGGGTCACGAAGGACAACGTCGCCACGATGTTGAAATAACGCAGAAGCGCCTTTTCAAGCCCAAAAGCGCACTGGCGGGACAACATCCCGCCAGTGCATTTGTTTTTACCGATAACTCTTGAACGCCGGGACCTGGATAAGGTGCGCTCCGGCCTACCCGCCCTTGACCGCGCCGGCTGTCAAGCCCGCCACGATCTGTCGCTGCGCCACGACAGTGAGCACGAGGACCGGCAAGGTTACGATGATCGCCGCCGCCGCCAGTGGACCCCAGCTCAGCTGCTCGAAGGACAGCATGTTGTAGACTGCAACCGGAAGGGTGCGGGTCTCCCGTCCGGCCAAGACGACGCCGAAGACGAAGTTATTCCACGAGAAGATCACCGCCAGAATAAACGCGACGGTGATGCCCGGTTTTGCGATAGGCAGGGCTACATGGCGAAACACCTCCCACCTGTTGGCTCCGTCAATCACGGCGGCCTCCTCGAGCTCAAGGGGCGTCGTCTCGAAGTAACCGATCATGATCCAGATGACGATCGGCACGGTGATGACGAGATGGGCGATGATCTGCGGCACGAGCGTTCCCATGAGGCCCAGCCACTGGAACAGGAGGAACAGTGGAATCAGGTAGGACAAGCCCGGGGTCATGCGAGCGATCAACACGACCACGGCCGCCTTGGTGGCCTTCATACGAGCGATACCGTAGCCTGCCGGAACTCCGATCAGGAGAGCAAGGCCAGTCGCAACCCCGGTGACGATCAGGCTGTTGATGAAGAAGAGTCCGAAACGGTTGGATTCGAACACGCCGGTGTAGTTCTTCCAGGCGAAGCGCTCAGGGATGAAGACCGGCGGATAGGCGGCGTTGTCGACCTCGAATTTGAGCGAGAGCGAAATCATCCAAAGAAAGAACAGGATGGCGGGCGACACCAGCACCAGGGCGGCAAACCAGAGGCCCAGCGAATTGAGGAAACTTCTCGGGTTCATGGGCCACCTTGGAGGTCCATCCACTTCGTCCTCTGACGAAGGTGGAGCATCAGGAGCGACAGGGCGATCACGAGCGCGAAGAACACGACGGCGATCGCCGATCCGTAGCCCACGTCGTAATAGGCGAAGGCGACGCTGTAGAGATAAAGGTTGATGGTTTCCGACGCCGTTCCGGGCCCACCCTGGGTGATGGCATAGATGATGTCGAAGCTTTTCAGGGCATCGATGGTGCGGATGATCACGGCAACCATGAGAAATGGCGCGATCATCGGCAGGGTAATGTACCGAAAGCGCTGGAACGCATTAGCCCCGTCGATCTCGGCGCTCTCATACGGCTCGGTTGGAATGGCTGCCAAGCCGCCCAGGACGATAAGCATGACGAGCGGCGTCCACTGCCAGGTCTCGACCAACACCAGAGACGGGATCACCGTCCTGGGGCTGAAGACCCACTCCTGCGGTCCGATGCCGATGAACGACAGAAGGTAGTTCAGCACGCCGAGCTGCGGATGGAACATCATGGTCCATACCAGAGCGATGGCCACAGGTGTCGCCATCATAGGCATGACGAACAACCCGCGCAGGACGCCTCTGAACGGCAGGCGGGAGTTGAAGATCAGCGCGGCGAGCGTCCCGAAGAACAACGGGAGAATGACCGCCAGGAAGGTGTAGACCAGGGTATTGCCTATGGACGCGATGAAGCGTGTATCCGACGCCAGCCGCGCGTAGTTGGCGAGGCCGGTAAAGTTACGCGCGCCCCCCACGGTCCATTCATGCATGCTCATCCAGACCGTGAAAACCCACGGAAAGACGATGACGGACCCGACCACCACCACCGCCGGGATGACGAACGGCCAGAAGGAGGTGCGACGGCCGGCGCCTTTGACGGGCGCCGGCTCCGTTACGGTTGTCACCTGCTGTTCAACGAGCGTGCCCATGGGTGAACTCCACTGCGTTGCACCGCTTCAGACAAGGGATGATCAAGCCTTCTCGCTCCGCTCGAGAACCGGCTTGAACTGTTCCGTGGCCTTCTTCATCTCGGCCGCCGGGTCCGCGCCGCCCAGCAAGTTGGTCAGGCCGATGCCGATGATGTCGCGGAACTCCGTTACAGGCTGGACGACCGGAAGGCCGAGCTTGCTGATCTTGCCGGATTCCACCACGGCGTCGATCCAGGCCGGCGGCATCTTCACGCCCTTGCGCACTTCCGGATCGTTCAGGATCGACTGGCGGAATGGAACGCCGCCACCGGCCTGCAGGAGGCGCGCGCCCATCATTTTCGAGATCGCCCACTGGCAGTAGAGGTAGGCTGCTTCCTTGTTCTTGCTGGTGGCGGTGACGCCAATTCCGTCGCCGAAGGTCGCGGAGGCCTGAGCTTTCGGGCCTCTCGGCATGACGCCGTAACCCACCTTTCCGACGACGCGGGACTTTTCCGGATCCTCCAGCGGAGGAGCAAAGCCAACGCCGTCGAGCCACATGCCGATCTTGCCCTGGAGGAAGGCGGACTGGCATTCCGACCAGTTGAAGCCGGCTACGCCCTGTGGCGAGGTCTTGGTGAGAAGGTGCTGGTAGAGTCGCGCGGCCTCAATGGCCTCCGGGGAGTCCGTCTTGAGATTGCCGTTGGCGTCCACCGGATCGACGCCGTAGCCGAGGAGGAAGCTCGTCCAGACGGGAACATTGGCGTTCTTCAGGCCACGCGCCACGAAGCCGTAGGTTCCTTCCTTCGGATCTGTAAGGGCTTCAGCCGCCTTCACCATTTCGTCAAATGTCTGCGGATAGGAGAGGCCTTTCTTGGCGAAGAGTTCCTTGTTCCAGTAGACCATCCAGTAATCGACGGAAAACGGCAGCGACAGCATCTGGCCTTGCGGGTTCTTGGCGTAGAGCAAACCGGCCTGCGCGAAGTCGCTCTCGGTGAGGCTGGCGTCCGTAAGGTCCGGGTTTTTCATGAATGCGCTGAGATCGGCGAGCCAGCCTGCCTTTTCGAACTGGCGCTTCTGCACATGATAGCTCATGTGAATCACGTCGAAGCTCGGGCTTCCGGAGTTCAGCTCGATCACGGCCTTCTGGCGCTGTTGCTGTTCGGGCGTCTGCTCGGACGAGACCTGAATCCCCGTGAGTTCGGTAAACTCCTTCTCGTATTTCTGCAGCGTTTCGCCACGCGGGCTCTTGATGAGATTCACGCCGATCTTCGCACCGGCATATTTCTTCCAGTTCACATCCGCGAGCGCCGGCATGGCGCCGCCGAGACTGTAGGCTGCCGTTGCGGCGGTGGTCGCAAGGAACATGCGGCGCGTGAGTGAACCTGCTGTTTCGGCCATGATCGTCGTTCTCCCTGTTTCAATGTATCGACTTCTTGTGAGCCGTTTTCCATGCTTGCCATGGATTAAGCACCCTGTAACATGTCAGTGTCAACACAGCAGTTACTTTTGGTCAGCACTATCCTTTTATTGGAGACTCACTTGTCCCTCAGTTTCGGCATCAGCCCTGCTCTTGTCACGCCGTTTTCCGATGGAGGAGTGGACGTTCGGCGTTTGATCGATCACGCCCAGGACTGCCTTTCCCGCGGCTGCCGCACGGCAACAATTTTCGGCACCACGGGCGAAGGCCCGTCTGTCGGACCGATCGAACGAGATCGGGTAGCGGCTGAGCTCATCAGTCTCGGGATCCCATCGAAGCAGCTTGTGGAGGGCGTCATCGCATGTTCGATAGAGGAAGCCGCCCACAGCACGAGCGCGGCACTGCGTCGTGGCGCACAGGCGGTTCTCCTTGCGCCGCCGTTCTATTTTCGGCCTGCGCCTGACGAGGCAGTCTTCGAGTGGTTCGCAACGGTCTTCAAGGCCGTCGGGCGGGATCTTCGCGATGTTCTCCTCTATCACATTCCCGGCATGACCGGGGTGCCCCTGTCTCACACCGTTATCCGCCGTTTGGTTGCGGCTTTCCCAGGCGCCATCCGCGGCGTCAAGGACAGCGCCTGCAATGCCGACGAGACATTTGCGTTGATCGAAGCTTTTCCCGATCTCAATATCCTCGTAGGCGACGAGACCTATCTCGGCCAGGCCTGTGCGGCTGGCGGCGCAGGGTCCATCTGCGGCGTTGCCAATATCGTGCCCGAAGCCATCGTTACCCTGGCAGAGAATGGGCGCGACGATCCACACGTGGTGCGGCTGGTTCAGGAGATCACCAGCCACCCGGTCGTCCCGATGGTGAAGGCTCTCGTGGCGCATGTGCGTCAAGACCCCGCGTGGGCCATCGCGAGACCGCCATTGGCCACCATTGACGAGCAAACTGCTGCTCGCGTCGCCAAGCTCCTTGACCCCCTCCGCCCCTCTTCTAAGGCGGTCGCATGATCTCGGCTCGCCGAGCGCCTCGCTCCGAGCCAAAACTGCGCGAGCAGGCCTACGACGCGTTCACCTACCACCTGCTGCAAAGCGATATAAAGCCAGGGCAGTTTATCACTCAACGTGAACTCGTGGCCCTGACGGGTCAGCCCCTCGGAGCGATCCGGGAGCTGATCCCAAGGCTCGAAGCAGAGGGGCTCATCGTCACGGTGCCGCGGCGTGGGTTGCAGGTTCTGCCCCTGGACATCAGCCTGATCCGGAACGCGTTTCAGTTTCGTCTCATCCTCGAGCGCGAGGCGATTACGTCTTTTTGCCAAACCGCGAGCGATTCCAGGATCGAGCAGATCGAACTGGCGCATCGGGCGATCGTCACATCAGCCCAGGAAGGCCCAACAGAGGAAATCGTCGCCGAGGCCCAAAAGGTCGATCGGGAGTTTCATGAGGCCGTGATCGACGACCTCAACAACGAGATCATTTCGAAGGCTTACCGGGTCAATTGGATCAAGGTCCGCCTGATCCGTCAGAATGAAACAAGCATGGATAAGGATCTGGTGCTGCCAGTCATGCGCGAACACCTCGTCATCATCGCAGCTATCAAGGCGCGGGATGTCGTTGCCGCCACGGAGGCGGCTTCTGCCCATATCATGAACGCTCGGGCGCGAGCGCTCAGGATGGAATGACGGCAACCAGTCGAACTTCCACGATGACTAATGGAGATTTTGGGGCCGTGTCGATGCAGGACAAGCCTGTGATCTGTCTCGGATGCGCTTTCTGGGATACGATTTTCAAGATCGATCGCATTCCTTCACATGGCACGAAGGTGCTGCCCGAGAGGGTGGTTCAGGCCGCCTCCGGCATGGCGACCGCTGCCGCCATCACCATTGCACGCCTTGGCGGAACGGTCGAACTCTGGGCTCGTATAGGGGACGATGCGGAGGGCGATAGATTCCTTCACGACCTGTCCGGCGAACATGTCGGAAACGCCAACATCCGCAGAATTCCTGGGGCGCGCACAGCCTTCTCGACGATCCTGGTGGACAGCAGCGGGGAAAGGCTGGTGGTGCCCTACACCGATGCAGCTCTTGACGCCGATCCAAGCTGGCTTCCCCTGCACGAGATCGCGCATGCTAGCGCCGTGCTGGTGGATATGCGCTGGCCAGAGGGCGCAAGAGCCGTTCTGGGGGAGGCTCGCCGCCACGGGGTGCCGACCGTGGTCGATGCCGATGTTGCTCCACCGGCGGTGCTCAGAGAGTTGATCTCGCTGGCGGATCACGTGCTGTTCTCAGAACCCGCGCTGCTTTCTTTGACGACGTCCACAGCCCCCAAGGACGCATTGTTGCAGGTCGCAGCAGAGCTCGATGCGGACATCGTCGGTGTGACCCTTGGAGAACATGGGGCCTTGGTGTGGCAGCGCAGCGATGCACCTGTCGTGCGCACGTTCCCGTCCTTGCAAGTTCGCGCCGCGGACACCCTGAATGCCGGCGACGTCTGGCATGGGGCCTATGTGTACGGCCTGGTCAATGGCTGGGGATTATCGCGCTCCGTGCAAAGAGCCAACGTCGCAGCCGCCATGAAGTGCGAACACTTTGGCGGCCGGCACGGCGCACCGTCTCTTCCTCAATTGCTGGAGAGGAGCCGAGACCTGATGCCAGATGACATCGATGTTCGGGCCCCGGACTGACCTGGGCGGCTCCACCGGATCGCCTTGCGTTAAACTCTTAATGCCTGTTCAAGTGGGCCTTCCGGCGGCAACCCGTCGTCCCATGGGAAATCGCCATTGCGCTCTGCAAAGCGCCTGACAAATGATCAAGTAGGATTGCGACCTCTAAAACCGGTTTGGACGAAGAGAATCCAATTCTATCGGCGGCGTGCGATTGCTGATCAGGTCAGATACAATATAGCCCGTGACCCCTCCGAGCGTTAAGCCGATGTGGCCATGTCCGAAAGCATAGATGATCCGCCGGTCGCGAGGCGACGGACCGATAACGGGCAGAGAGTCCGGCATGGAGGGGCGGAAACCAAGCCACTCTCTATCATGCCTTGACAAGCCGGGGATCAGCATCTTGGCGACTTGGGAAATCGTGTTTGTCCGAACCGGACGAGGCGGCTGTCCAAGGCCGCCGAGTTCCACAGTTCCAGCGACCCGCAGCCCTTCCGACAGTGGTGTCATATAGAAGCCATGCTCGGGATAGCACGTGGGCGCAGAAAGGAGATGTCCCGCATCCGGAAAAAGCACATGATAGCCTCGCTCCGTATCGAGACGGATCGAGTCGCCAACCGTCGCGGCCAAGCGCTTTGACCAAGCTCCTCCAGCAACGACAAGCCTATCGGCTTTGTGATGCGTACCGTCCACTTGAACAGAGACATCGTCGTTCTGTCGGGAGATCGAGCTTGCTTCTCCACGGATAAACTCGCCACCTCGGGCGAGGAACAACTGAGCCAAATCCAACATGTACTGGTAGGGAGTATCGATGTGGTAGGCGTCTGAAAATACCAGCCCTCGCTGGTAGATGGGAGCCAGATTCGGCTCGCGCTCTCGGATCGCGGATGCGTCCAGGACTTCCATACGAACTCCCTCCCGTTCACGCAACAACATATCATTGGTCGCGGCTTGGAAGCTCTGCTCTGATTTATAGAGATATAAAGATCCGTTCCGCTGAAGCAGCCGGATCGATCCCGCTTCCTCCATCAGAGGAGCGTTCCCCGCTTCTGCAAGACGCAGCAATTGTCCAAGGACTCTCACGATCCGATCGACCTCCAAGGGTGTGCTGGATCGGAGAAAGGACATGAGCCATGGCATGAGTTTGGGCAGGTCCCGCCAGAAGAGAGCCAATGGGCTCTTGCGATCGATGAGCATCTTGGGAACGCCTGCAATCACGCCCGGCATGGCAACCGGCAGGCAGGCTCCCAATGCCACCGTGCATGCATTTCCGAAACTGCACGCATGGGTGTAGGGCTGCCCCGGCAGGGGAGGTCCGCGATCAATGACCCTGACTTGATGGCCTGCACGCTGCAACCAGAGTGCTGATGAAAGTCCAACGACCCCGGCACCGATGACGATCACGTTCAGACGCTCGGCTTCTGGAACAGGAATCATCGGCGGGAGGGATTCACGCGGCGTCATCTTGCTTTTCACTACAGGTTGATGAGAAGGCGGTTTTCAGATCGGTCAGCATAAATCGGGATCGTAGTCAGGGGCAGCCACGACTTTGACAGGTGGATAAAGTGGCAAGTCTTGGCGAAGATTGTTACTATCGAACGTTTCCAGGCAAGCCTGTCCCATATCCCGTCTTGCGATGGAGCAACAGGAGCCGTTATGCCAACTATTGTCTAGGTGGCAAGGAAAACCCCTGGATTGACTTGTCCTTGTGTGGAAACCAGTGTTCGAATTCCTGTTGGGGACGGGCGGGTTTGTCTTCCTCTCGTCCTATGGAGTACACTGCCTTGCCTGTCTTCCCTGCTGGACGCCCGTTCTTGAAAATGCATGGCCTTGGCAACGATTTCGTCGTTATTGACGGCCGCGATGAGCCATTTCAGCCCACGCAGGAGGAAATCCGTTGGATCTGCGATCGCCATGTCGGCGTCGGCGCAGACCAGTTGCTGGTGATCGAAAGGGTAGTGGCAACAGGCGCCGATGCCCGAATGCGGATCTACAACGTCGACGGCGCTGAAGCCCAAACATGCCTGAATGCAACCCGGTGCGTCGCATGGCTCCTGCTGCACGACAGTAGCAACGATCGTCTGGTCCTGGAAACCCTTGGAGGACTGATCGAAGCCACCCGCGTCGGCGAGCATGATGTCGCCCTGGGCCTGCCAGCCCCTAAATGGGACTGGCAAAGCATCCCCCTTGCGTCCGCGGCCGATACCCTCGCCATTGATCTCGCGTCAGGTCCTCTCGCGCAGCCCACGGCGGTGAATGTCGGCAATCCGCACCTCGTCTGCTTCGTCGCAAGCCGTGATGCGATTGATGTGCCGCGCTGGGCTCCGGCGATCCAGAACGATCCCATCCTCCCAGAGGGAGCCAATGTGGGTGTCGCAGAGATGGCAGCCCCGGACCTGATCCGCCTGGTGGTTTGGGAGCGCCCCGGCATCCTCACCCGCGCCTGCGGCAGCGGAGCCTGCGCAGCCGTACTTTCGGCTCGACGCCGCGGACTCACGCGTGAGGACCGGATTAAGGTGGACATGCCTGGGGGACAATTGCAAATCGAGGTTCATGATGATGAGAGCGTTACGCTCATCGGCGCGGCGGCCGTCGCATTCTCCGGCCGGCTTCCGACCGACCTGAAAGTAGCATGATGACCGCTAACCCCATTGTTGTTGTTGACCAGGTTTCCAAGACATTTCGGTCCGCCCATGGGCGTGGAGAGCATCGCGCCCTCGATAACGTATCTCTGTCCATCGAACCGGGGCAGGTGCTCGTCGTTATCGGCCCGTCGGGTTCCGGCAAAAGCACTCTGTTGCGCACCCTGAACGCATTGGAGAGCTTCGACACCGGCCGCATCATCATCGACGGCGTCTCTCTGAGCGACAAGAAGACGGATCTCAACCGCCTCCGGGCCGAGATCGGAATGGTGTTCCAGCACTTCAACCTGTTCCAGCACAAGACAGCGCTGGACAACGTCGTGCTGCCTCAGATGGTCGTACGCAAGCGCTCCCGCGCTGAGGCAGTCGCCCGGTCGCGCGAACTGCTGGCCAAGGTCGGCATTGCGGATCGCGCCAGCCACTATCCGAGCCAGCTGTCTGGCGGTCAGCAGCAGCGCGTTGCGATTGCCCGCGCACTCGCCATGGATCCGAAGATCATGCTGTTCGACGAGGCGACATCGGCCCTCGATCCGGAAATGGTTGGCGGCATTCTGGATCTCATGCGCAAGTTGGCCGCGGAGGGAATGACAATGGCGGTCGTGACGCACGAAATGGGCTTCGCCCGCGAGGTCGCTGATCGCATCGTCTTCATGGACGAGGGACGAATTGTTGAAGAGGGTGAGCCCGGCCCCTTTTTCGAATCACCGTCCCACGAGAGAACCCGGGCATTCCTAGACCAGATCCTCTAGGCCACCAGCTCCGGAGGAACACGCCAAATGACAACCAGGAGGGAAACCAGATGAAAAGACTACGCAATATGATCATGGCGGCCGTGACGGCTTGCCTCGGCTTCGCCACTGTCGCCCAAGCGGACGAGATGGACGAAATCCTCAAGCGTGGCGAGCTTCGCGTCGCCGTTCAGTCGCAGGGTGCGCCCGTCAGCTTCGTCAACAAGAAGGGCGAACGAACCGGCCTCGCAGTCGAACTCGCCAAAATGATGGCCGCTGATCTTGGCGTGAAGATCACGTTCCAGGACTATGACTGGAAGGGCCTGATCCCGGCGCTCCTTTCGGGTAAAGTCGACATAATCGCGGCCGACATGACCCCGACGCCTCAGCGTGCCGCGCAGCTCCTGTTCTCGCGCCCGATGTTCTACCAGGAAACCGTCGCGGTCGTCGGCAAGGACGCGCCGTACAAAACTTGGCAGGAGATCAATAAGGAAGGCCTCAACATCGGCGCTACGCAGGCCAGCTCCTATGGAGATGCCGTAAAGAAGTTCATGCCCAAGGCGAACCTCAAGGAATTCGCCGGCGGAACGGCGGCCGTGGCCCAGGCTCTCTCCAGCGGCCGTCTTGAGGGCGCCGTATCGGACCTTGGCAACGTCACCAATTTTGTACGCGAGTTCGGCAACCTGAAGATCCTCGAGGGCGTCATCACCCGCGAGCCTCTCGCATTCGCTACGCAGGCCAATGCCTTCCACCTGAAGCTCTGGCTGGACAACTACGTGGAACTCATCACAGCTGACCGGCGCCTCGAAAACCAGGTGAATTACTGGTGGAGCTCAACCGACTGGGAAAAGGACCACAAGTAAGCTGCTGGCAGCCGGCCGAAGGCCGGCTGCCCTCCTCCCCGCGCCACATTTCCCTAGACAGTGATGACCTGGCTCCTCGACTACTACAATTACCGCATCGTGGCGCAGTATCTCGGCCGCTTCGCCGAGGGTCTGAGCAACACGCTGACGGCTGCCGGGGTGAGCCTCATCCTGTCGCTTCTGCTCGGCACGCTCGTTGCGCTCGCTCTCCTGTCGAGCCGCGCAATCCTTCGAAAGCCCATCGAAGGCTACGTAGCCTTCATCCGTGCAACGCCGCTCCTGGTCCAGATCTATCTCGTTTATTACGGTCTCCCCGCTCTTCTGCCGATCGCGAAGAGTTGGAATGATATGTATTTTGGGATCGCCGCCCTTACGCTGAACAGCGCCCCTTATATGGGCGAGATCATCCGGGCTGGTATCGAGTCCGTCCCCCGCGGTCAGATCGAAGGTGCCAAAGCGGTTGGCATGAACTACGGTCAACGTATGCGCTATGTGGTTCTTCCTCAGGCCTTCGCCAACACGCTTCCCCCGCTGATCGGTCAAACGGCAGTTCTCATCAAGGACACGTCGCTGTTGTCCATCATTACGGTTTTCGAGTTCACGAGCGCCGGCATTCTCCTGAACAGCGAACGGGTGCGGCCCAATGAGAGCTTCCTCACCATCGCTCTCGGTTATCTCCTGATCTATCTGGTGATCCTCCTTCTGTCCCGTGGTGTGAAGCAATGGCTGGCCGGTCCTGCCTGGAACGCGCAGGGCTAACGCGATGCTTGAACGCTACTGGTCCATCACTTCATCCTTGCTGCCGTTCCTCTGGCAGGGATTTCTGGAGACGCTCTACGTCTCTCTCGTGGCAATCATCGCCGGCTCGCTGATCGGAGCCCTGATCGGTCTCGTACGTAGCCAGCGCGTGCCTGTCCTCACCAGCATCTTCGGCCTTTACATCCATATCCTGCGCGGAACGCCATTCCTCGTTCAGCTGTATGTGTTCTACTTTGTGCTGCCGAACACTGGGATCTCGTGGCTCAGTTGGGACTCGCGCACCGCGGCTTTCGTAGCGCTCTCGGTCTACACGTCGAGCTATGTGGCTGAGATCGTAAAAGGCGCGGTTGAGGCCGTGCCGCGCGGGCAGTCGGAGGCGGCAACCGCCCTCGGAATGACGCGTCTTCAGCGCCTCTGGTACGTCATCATTCCACAGGCGCTGAAACTGACCGTGCCGCCGATGAGCGGCGTTTACGTGATGATCATCAAGAGCACCGCGATCCTGTCGGTAGTGGGCATCTCGGAACTCACCCGCCAGGGTGAGGTGTCGATCCTGCGCTTCCCGCGGGACGTTCTGTTCATCTATGGTCTCATCGCTTTCATCTACTTCCTGTACTGCTATCCCGTTCTGCGGTTCGCCCGGTGGGCCGAGCGCCGGGTGGGAGCGGCCCGGACGGTCGATCTGGATTGACAAGATGCTGAGCTCCTTCCCACGAGCCTCACTTCTTCCAGGACCAACGCCTCTCGAGCACATGGTGCGAGCCAGCCTTCACGCCGGGCACCCGCAGCTCTGGGTCAAGCGGGACGACTGCATGCCCCTCGCCTTTGGCGGCAACAAGGTACGCAATCTTGAGTTCTGGCTTGGCCAGGCGCTGGAGCGGGACTGCGATCTCCTGGTCATCGCAGGTGCTGCCGCATCAAACCAAGTCCGGCTGACGGCCGCCGCCGCGGCCAGGCTGGGGCTGGAGTGTTTGGTGCTCTACGCAGGGCCGGACTCTTCACTCACCCATAGCAACCGCCTGCTGACGGAAATGATGGGAGCGCGGATCCAAAGCCTTGGCAACGTCGATGAAGCGGATCGCGAGAAGTTAGCCAGACAGGTCGTCGCGGACCAAGCCGCTGTCGGGCGTCGCCCCTATCTGGTGGGAGATCCGGTGGTCGGTGCGCTCGGTTATGTCCGCGCCGCTCAGGAACTTCACGAGCAGGCCGGTGCGGCAGGCCTCGACCTGCGCCACATCATTCTTCCGGGGTCCATGGGCATCACGGAAGCAGGGATGATCCTAGGCGCGGCCATGCTCGACCTGCCATGGGCATTCCATCTCATCAGCGTCGAATACGAAGCTGCCGATCTCGAAGTGCGGATTAAAACCATCCTTGCGAGCTTGTGCCGGCTGACCGAATTCAGCCCCATGCATGACATGCTAGGTCGCGTGCGAATTCATATGGATCAACTGGGCGCAGGATACGGCCGACCGACCAAGGCCTCCATGCAGGCCAGCTATCTCTTTGCGCAACTCGAAGCCCTCGTGCTTGAGCAGACCTATGTGGCGAAAACGTTCTCGGGGCTTCTCAGCTGCGTCGCGAGAGGGGATATCCCCGGTGACGAGGCTGCATGCATCGTCCATACGGGCGGCACGCCAGCTATATTTGGCCCTGGAGTCGCAGGCTCGCCAGAATCTGTATCTCCCACAGGGTGAGGAATGTCGTTGATAAGATCTTTGTGATGCTGGCGCTGAAGTACTCCTGCCCGGCATCACCGAGAGGCCCGCGCCGGCGGAGTGTACAGGTCAGCGAATTTCTCACGCAGCACGTTCTTCTGCACCTTACCCATGGTGTTTCGCGGCAGATCGTCAACAAAGACGACCCGCTTGGGCAGCTTGAACTTCGCCAAGCGGCTATCGAGCGCCACAAGGATCGACTGCTCGTCGACCGCCGCCTCCTTTGAGCGGACCACAACCGCAGTGACGCCCTCGCCGAGATCCTTGTGCGAGACGCCGATCACAGCACTTTCGAACACGCCCGGAATGGCGTCGATCTCGTCCTCAATCTCCTTCGGATACACGTTGAAGCCACCCGTGATCACCAGATCCTTGCCGCGCCCGAGGATAGAGACGTAGCCGCGCTCGTCGACCTTGCCCAGGTCACCGGTAATGAAAAAGCCATCAGGCTGGAACTCAGACGCAGTCTTCTCCGGCATGCGCCAGTAGCCCTTGAAGACGTTCGGCCCCTTCACCTCGATCATGCCGATCTCGCCCTGCGCCAGCTCCGCTCCGGTGTTCGGGTCGGTGATGCGCACGGACACGCCTGGGAGCGGAAGGCCAACGGCGCCCGGAACCCGGTCGCCATCATAGGGGTTCGAGGTGTTCATGTTGGTCTCGGTCATGCCGTACCGTTCAAGGATGGCGTGACCCGTCCGCGCATTCCACTCGCGGTGGGTTTCCGCGAGCAGCGGTGCGGAGCCCGACACGAACAGGCGCATCCCGGACGTCACCTCCTTGGTGAGGCCCGGATGTTGCAGCAGGCGGACGTAGAAGGTTGGCACCCCCATAAGGGTTGTGGCGCGGGACATCAGCCCGAGGACTTCGTCGGCATCGAATTTCGACAGAAAGACCATCGCTGCGCCCGAGAACAGGGTCACGTTGCTGGCCACGAAGAGCCCGTGGGTGTGGTAGATCGGCAGAGCGTGGATCAGCACGTCATCGGCCGTGAAGCGCCAGACATCTGTCAGGGTCATAGCGTTGGAGACCAGGTTGTCATGCGTCAGCATGGCACCTTTCGAGCGGCCGGTGGTGCCTGAGGTGTAGAGGATCGCAGCCAGGTCATCGCCTGCCCTCTGCACTGTCTCGAACGTCTCGGAGGCCGCCGCCGCAGCATCCGCGAGCGATCCTTCCCCCTTGGAATCGAGTGTCTCTATTGCTGCTCCCACCTTCGCGGCAAGTTGTTCGATACCGCTGCGCTTGATAGGATCACAGACGACCAGCGAGGGCTCGGCATCGCTGATGAAGTACTCGAGTTCGGTCAGGGTATAGGCCGTATTGAGGGGCAGATACACAGCCCCGGCCCGAACGGTCGCGAGGTAAAGGACCAGCGCCGGAACAGACTTTTCAACCTGGACTGCAACCCGGTCGCCAGACTTGACCCCGCGGCTGACTAGCACGTTGGCCAAACGGCCTGAAAGGTCGATCAGGTCAGCATAACTGATCGTCTCACCGGCAGGCGTGGTGATGGCGTTTTTCGTGGGATCGAGGACGGAACGTTCGAGTCGGTCGAAAAGGTTGGCATTCATCACAGGAGCTCCGAAACGGGGATCTATGGTGGACCCGAAAAAGCATCAAGGAGTGCTGAATCATGGGGCCGGCACCAGATCACGAGAGGGGAGATCAGCCCGCTAGGCTATGCGGACTATGGGCTACAAGGCCTTTCCTGGTAAAGACCCGGTGGTCCTTCTCGATCTCATCGAAGGCATAGAGGTAGTTCACCAGTAACCCCTGAGCCTGCTTCAGGTCCATGAAAGACGCCTCTCTGCTGAAGCTCCGTTCCGGATCAAACCAAGACATTTCTTCCCGTCCGGAAATATCTAGCTTCTGCCCGATGTAAATGGCTTACCTCAGCCACGGCTAGTGGGTTATGGAATCGCTAGAACCAAAACCTCTCGCGCCGGCTTACAATGGCGTCAATTAAGTTACGGAACAACCCTGTAGGCTTGGCAAACTTGGCTGGATAGATCCTCTCAGCTGTTGCACGAATCGATAAGCTCTTTGGAGCGGTCATGTCTCACGGTCTGGCTGGGATGAGCTGGTGTTGCGGCTGCTACAGCGAGTACGATGTATACCGACCCCGCCCCAATGTCGGAGGCGGAACGGTCGATCTTGGATGGTGATCAAGGTGCAAGACGACAATTTAACGAGTCTGACAGCCTGCGCGGTCGTCGATCTTCTAGAACGTGGAGATGTTACGCCACTTGATTGCCTTGACGCCCTTGAGGCCCGCGCTGCCGCAGTGGACGGTACCGTCAACGCGCTTCCTATCCTCTGCTTCGAACGCGCACGCGAACACGCTGGCAGACTGATGCAACGCCCTCTTGGCAAGCGAGGTCGATTGGCCGGGTTGCCGGTTCCGATCAAAGACCTGACTGAAGTCGCGGGCGTTCGCACGACGTACGGCTCGCCCATCTTTGCCGATTACGTCCCCGAAACCTCAGATATCCTCGTGGAGACGATCGAAGCTGAAGGCGGCCTGATTTATGCAAAGTCCAACACCCCGGAGTTCGGTGCAGGCGGCAACACCTTCAACGAGGTGTTTGGCGCCACGCTCAATCCGTGGAACACTGAGCTTTCCGCCGCCGGATCATCGGGTGGGGCTGCGGTTGCGCTTGCGACAGGCACAGCGTGGGTGGCGCAGGGCTCTGATCTGGGCGGCAGCTTACGCAATCCAGCTAGTTTTTGCGGTGTCGTAGGTCTGCGGCCGAGCCCAGGCCGCGTTGCGAGCAGCCCGGGCGCAAAGATCGATCACCTCCTCGGCGTGAACGGCCCCATGGGTCGCACGGTCGAGGACACGGCTCTGCTTCTTGATGCCATGACCGGTGAGAGCCCGGCAGATCCCCTGTCGCTACCCAGAACGGAAAGCTTTCTGTCCTGGGCACGCTCAGGCTGGCGGCCAGCACGAGTAGCCTTTTCCGCTGACTTGGGTATCACGCCGGTCGATCCCGAGGTGGCCTCCATCTGTCGGGCCGCGGCCAGTCGCTTTACGGATATAGGCGTCATCGTCGAGGAGGCGCATCCCGACCTCTCAGAAGCTCATGACACTTTCCAAGTCCTGCGGGCAATGAGCTTTGCCGTCAGCTACGCTGGACTCTTGGAGAGTCATCGGAGCAAGATGAAACCGGAAGTGAGCTGGAATATCGAGCAAGGCCTGAAATATTCGATGGCGGACGTCGTCCGCGCAGAAAACCAGCGTGCAGCCCTGTTTCGCAGGATGAACTCTTTCTTCGACAGCTACGACCTGCTTCTCTGCCCGGCGACTATCGTGGCTGCCTACCCGGCGGGGGAGCGGTATGTCAGGGAGTGTGCCGGTCACACCTTTTCTAACTACATCGAGTGGCTGGCTATCGCTTATGCGGTTTCCCTGACGGCTGCACCTGCACTTAGCCTTCCCTGTGGGTTCACCCGCGATGGACGTCCGGTTGGTTTGCAAATTGTCGGCCGCACCCGCACGGAGGGACGTGTATTGGCAGGCGCGCGCGCCCTTGAGGAAATTCTTGAGTTGCGAGGAACCACGCCGATCGATCCGCGATCGCCAGATGCGAGGACGCTATCAAGCTAGTGCACCGGGCGAGTAAACTGGGCTCCACTTTTGGGATGCATCCGACGCACACCCTATGAGGGCCGTATCATCCAGTGCAAAAGCACGGTTGCGGAGGAGCCTCCCTTCGCACTGAAAGGCTCCTGCAGCAACCTCTCTATCGCACGGCTTCGCGAGCTTTGGCCAGTTCCTCATCGAACTGCTTCACCAGAGCCTCACCAAGCTGTGAGGCGTATTTGTCGACCACAGGCTTGACCTTCTCCCGCATACGGGCGACCTCCTCAGGCGCAACATCGTTGATCTCCATCCCGCTCTTGAGCAGAAACTCGCGGGACTTCTCGTCCATCTCTCGGGCAACTTTGCGCTGAAAGGCGCGCGTCTCGATCGCTGCGTCCTCGAAGATTTTTTTCTCCTCTCCGGAAAGCGTGTCCCAAAACCGTTTCCCTGTAAGAAGCAGCTGCGGGTTATAGATGTGCTTTGTATTGCTGAAGTACTTCTGCACCTCATAGAACTTGGATGCCTCCACCGTTGAATACGGATTTTCCTGGCCGTCGACTGTTTTAGTTTCCAACGCGGTGTACAACTCAGGGAAGGGCATCGGCACGGCGTTAGCCCCCAGCATATTAAGCATGTCGATGTAGAGCGGGTTCAGGATCGTACGAATCTTCAATCCTTGGATGTCTTCAAGCTTATGGATCGGCTTCTTGCTGTTGGTGATGCTGCGATAGCCTTGCTCCATATAGGCCAGGCCGACCAAACCCTTCGCGGGCATCAGGTCGAGGAGGCTTTTGCCGAAGGGTCCATCGAGGACGGCGTCGGCCTCGCGCTCGTTCGCAAAAGCAAAGGGGAAATCGAGCACCAGGAATTCCTTGATGTTGCCGACAAGCTGGGCCGGCGCCATCATCGATACTTCAACCGTGCCTCCCTGCATGGCGGAGGCAACCTGCTGCTCTCCGCCCAGGGTTCCACTCGGGTATACTCTGACCTTGATTTTGCCGCCGCTCTTCTGCTCGATCAAGTCGGCGAATTTTTTCGCACCAATCCCCTGTGGGTGATCGATACTGTTCACGATCGGCATCTTGATGCTGCGCTCTTTGATCTGGGCTTGCGCAACCCGCGGAAGGCCGGTCAAGAGCGCGGACATGAGGGCCAACCACAGGGTCTGGCGAACCAATCTTTGAACTGCCATAGCTTTCCTCCTCGTCACCTAATATGTGCTTGTCTTTGGCACTCGATGGACGGAACTTTGTATCAACGGCTCCTTCTGCCGAGTTCGGAAACCTGCCATCACTTTTACTAAGGCGTTGGATCTATGGATCAACTGCCGTTGGCCTCATTTCTCAGCCTGCTGACCATTCCAATTGGACTTATACTTTCGCTTGCCCCTAGGAGTGACGAGATCGTCGGTCCATCTCAGCTTGTATTCCCACAAGGGAGATCTGAGCCTCGACTCCAAGTCCTGCAAGAAGCCAGTCGGCGAACGCTCTTAAGGGACGCCGTTGCCGAACGTAGCGAGGAAAAACCAGGTTATGCCCGATGTAGCGAGCTGGAAGTGATTTCTGGTCCAACGGCATCACCAGTGCGAACTGCGCCTGCCTGCCGTGAGCGGTTACAGTCGAGGCCAGGGCAGATAGGGGTACTCATTCGATACCCTGGTCTACTCTTCCCGGCTCCCCTACACTTGGGCGCAAATGCTCCGGAGGGTGCGCACCATGCGACAGAGCCTGTTCCTGCTTTCTCTTACAGCCGCCTCCATGCTGGCCGATGGCGTCCGGGCCGCTCCTTATATGATCGTAGGCAATGATGAAAAGCTCATCTGGGACGAGCAGGGCAAACCGGTTCTCTCAGCGCCCGGTCGCGACAGTGTGTTGATCCTCGACCTGGCCGATCCTGAGACGCCCAAAATCATCGCCAATCTCCCTGTCAAAAACTCGATTGTAGGCCCACCGATGAACGTTGCCATCACGCCGGATGGGGTACTGGCGCTTGTCTCTGACTCAGTTGACGTGGCAAAGGAAAGCGAGACCCTGAAGCAGGTGCCGGATAGCAAGGTTCATGTCATTGACCTCAAAGCGAGCCCGCCTCGTGTTGTGGCCTCTGTAACGACCGGCAAACAACCCTCAGGGCTCGACGTTTCGCCCAAGGGTGATCAAGCGCTTGTCGCTAACCGGGCAGACGGCACCATAAGTCTGCTCTCGATCCGTGGGACGGATGTCACCGTTGTGGACACCCTGGCACTCGGATCCCCGGCCGATCAGGTCGCGCATGTGGCGTTTGCTCCGGATGGCACCAGGGCTCTTGCGGTGAAGTTCGCGAGCCATAAGGTGTCTCTGCTCGAAATCAAAGATGGCAAGCTAAGCTATAACAAGCTCGACTTGCCGACTGGACCGTGGCCTTACAACGTGGCCGTTGCGCCATCAGGCAAGATCGCGCTCACAGCGGATAACGGCAATGCGGGAGCATCAGACGGTAGCGTTGATACAGTGAGCGTGATCGACCTGGAGGCAACTCCTCCCCGTATCACCGATCGGGTCGTGGTGGGGGATGGTCCCGAAGGGCTAGCAATCAGTCCAAAGGGCGATCTCGCCGCCGCAGCGATCTTGCGTGGCGGCAACTCGGCGAAAGCGGCGTATTTTTACAATCCGGCTGGCACAGTCACGATCCTGAAGATCGACGGCAAGCAGGTGACGCGCCTGAAGGACGTCGTGGTGGGCGGGCTGCCCGAGCCGGTCTGCTTTACTCCAGATGGTCGGTACCTGTACGTCGGCAACTACCTCGATCAGGATTTCTCCATCCTCAAGGTTGAGGGCACCGAAGTGGTTGATACGGGTAAGCGCTTCAAGGTGCCAGGTCATCCTGCTTCTGCCCGCATGAGCGCTCGCTAATCAAGCGGCTGATCGGCTGTCGCAATCGCATGGCCGTTCCGGCCCAAAGTGTAACTTCGAGACAAGTGAATGGCGGAAGCGGCGCTCGTGGTCGGCAGCGCCCAATGCCGCGGCCAGATCGCCGAGGCTGAGGTCGCCGCTCGCTTTCGACAAGGCTGCTGTCATTGTCGGGACAAGTCAAAGCAAACCAGTTGTGCCGGCAGGTAGGTTACGTAGAATGCTGTCAGGTCAAGCGCCGGGAACAGGCGCGGCTATGGTTGGGGACTAGACGGGAGGAAATGAATGACTTCGTTCACGAGACGCGGTTTTATTGCGTCGGCGTCCACTGTTTTTGCGGGTTCGCTGGTTGGGCTCAAAGCGAGCTTCGCACAATCCACTTATCCCAGCCGACCGATCACGCTCATCTGTCCATGGGGCGCAGGCGGCGGCACCGATGCGACGGCGCGCATCATCGCGCAGGTGTTGGAGCAGAAGCTCGGCCAGCCCGTCAATGTCGTGAACCGGACCGGTGGTAACGGCGTGGTCGGGCATACGGCGATTTCCACCGCTCCACCGGACGGCTACACGATCGGACTGCTCACGGTCGAGATTGCCATGATGCACTGGCAGGGGATGACGGAACTCACGCCGAGAAGCTACACGCCCCTGTCGCTGATGAACGTCGACGCGCCTGCCATCCAGGTGAAGGCCGACAGCCCTTACAAGAATATCAAGGAACTCGCCGACGCTATCAAGGCAGCCCCGCCTGGCAAGCTAAAAGCTTCGGGAACCGGCCAGGGTGGAATCTGGCATTTGGCCCTTGTAGGATGGCTGCAATCGCTAGGTCTTCCACCCAACCACGTGGCCTGGGTGCCGTCGAACGGCGCTGCGCCAGGGATGCAGGACTTGGCAGCCGGTGGGATCGATATCGTGCCCTGCTCGCTCCCTGAAGCCCGGCCCATGATCGATGCAGGTCGCGCCAAAAGCCTCGCCATTCTGGCGTCGGAACGCAACCCGCAATTCCCGAACGTGCCGACTCTCGACGAGCAGATGGGCCCCCACAAGTCCGTCGGGGTGTGGCGCGGGATTGCCGGCCCCAAGGGCCTGCCCGCAGACATCCAGGACAAGCTGACCGCCGCCCTCAAGGAGGTTTACGCGTCCAAGGAATACACGGACTTTATGAGCGGGCGCGGCTTTGGGATCAAATGGGCAGAACGGGCCGAATTCGGTCAGTTCATGGACGAGTCGGATCGGCAGATGGGCGAAGCCATGAAGGCCGCAGGTTTAGCGAAGACTTGACAGGATAAGGCCAGAGCAGTCCTCAGCCGCCCGGCCCCGCCGTCCGTGCATGATTGGAGGGGAATGAAGTGCATGCGCCTCGTTCCCCTCCAGCCTCCGCTTTGACGGCGGCGCCCGATCCACCCTGCCATTCGTTAGTGAGACATTCGTTTATGCGCCTGTCCGATCGCGTCACCGGCTCGTTTATCGCCACCTTGGGCGCCCTAGCCACCTATGGCGGATCCCGGCTTCCCCCGGTGCCCGGCCAAGATGTTGGGCCCAGCGCATTCCCGATGGTGATCGGCGCGGGTCTGATCCTGTGCGGGCTCATGATCGCCCTCGGCATCGGGCGCAGCTTCGAGGAAGAAGCCGAGGCTGATCTTGCCGCCGTCGAGGGACCTCCACAACGAGCGCAGCCTGCAGATCCGCTGGCCTACCGGCTTCGCGCCCTGCTTCCGCCCGGCCTGCTTCTGTTCTACGTGTATGCCGCAGATCGCCTCGGCTTCGTGCCGACGACCGCCATCATGATCTTCGTCGTGGCGGTCGCCTTTGGCGCTAGGCTGCGCGTGGCCCTGCCGCTGGCGGCACTCGCCCCGATCGCCATCCACCTGATCTTCTACAAGCTTCTGCGCGTCCCTTTGCCTCCCGGCCTGCTGCCGATGCCGTGGTGATCATGAACGAACTCATCGAAGCCTTCCGCCTTGTGCTTGCCCCCGACGTCCTGATCGCGATCCTGCTGTCGTCGATTTACGGCCTCGTCATTGGATCGTTGCCTGGCCTGTCGGCCACCATGGCAACAGCTTTGCTCGTGCCGGTGACCTTCTATCTCTCCCCGATCGCGGCGGTAGCCTCGATCATCGCGGCGTCCGCCATGGCGATCTTCTCAGGAGACATTCCAGGCTGCCTGCTGCGCATTCCCGGAACCCCTGCCTCCGCCGCCTATACGGACGAGGCCTATGCCATGACCCGCAAGGGCCAGGCGGAAGTGGCCCTTGGCGCTGGCCTATGGTTCAGCGCCCTCGGAGGGATCGCAGGAACGATCTCGCTCATCGTGATGGCCCCTATCCTCGCCGAGCTGGCCTTGAATTTTTCGACCTTCGAATATTTTTGGCTCGCCTTCCTGGGCCTGATGTGCGCGACGCTGGTGGCGCGGTCATCCCCCGTGAAGGCAATCGCCAGCATGCTGCTTGGACTGCTCGTCGCCTGCATCGGCATGGAAAATCCCGGCGGCGTCCCGCGCTTCACCTTTGGAGTCCCGGAACTTTTGGGCGGCGTCGAGGCAATTCCTGTCCTGGTCGGGGTATTCGCCGTGTCCGAGGTGATCCGGGCCCTTGTGTCGCCGGAGCCGCCTCCCCTGCCGCGACGCAAGTTCGGCAGCATCCTGGCAGGTCAACTGGCCCTGACCCGCAAATACTGGCGGCAGATGACCCGGGGCAATATCGTCGGCATCATCATCGGAGTCCTCCCGGGAGCTGGCGCCGACATGGCGGCCTGGGTCAGCTATGCCATGTCGAAGCGGTTCTCCAAGGAGCCGGAGAAGTTCGGTACTGGCCACCCGGAAGGACTCGTGGAAGCCGGCGCGAGCAACAACGCAAGCCTAGCGAGCGGCTGGGTGCCGTCGCTGCTGTTCGGCATTCCCGGCGACACGATCACTGCGATCGCCATCGGCGTCCTGTATATGAAGGGGCTCAATCCAGGTCCGACCCTATTCACCGAGAGAGCGTCGAGCATGTACGCGCTCTATATCATCTTCATTCTCGCCAACATTCTAATGATTCCCTTAGGCATCGTGATGATCCGCGTGGCGAGCACCGTCTTGCGGGCACCGCGAGCCACGGTCCTGCCGGTGATCCTCGTGTGCTGCGCCGTGGGAGCTTTTGCGACTGGAAACAATCTGTTCGCGATCGTCTTGGTCGCAATATTCGGCGCCATCGGCTACGTGATGGAGAACAACGGGTACCCGGTCGCCGCGATGGTGCTCGGCATCGTGATGGGCACCATGGTTGAACAGAGCTTCGTCACATCGCTGATCAAGTCGGACGGGAGCCTGCTGCCGTTCTTCGAGCGCCCCGTCTCGGCCATTCTTGCGGCGATGACCATCTCTGCCCTGCTCTGGCCCGTCTTCATCTGGCTGTGGAAGCGCATCCGGCACCGGCCACAGGAGCAGGCGCTGTGAAGCGCTCCCTTGGAACCACGTTCGTGAAATTCAGCGGGTCGGCGTTGCTCGGACGACCGTGCCATATGCAGAAGGTTTGATCGAATGACCGGTCTGATGGAGACCTTCGCGCCGGGACTTTTTCGACGCCACAGGGTGCTCGTCCTCGGAGGAACGAGCGGCATCGGCCTTGGCGCGGCGCGGGCATTCCGTCATCTTGGTGCTCAGGTCCTCGCCACCGGAGCCCGCGAGGCCGAGCGGGCCGCCGCAGCCGATGCGTTCGGGTCATCTGAAATAGATTTCGCAGTTCTCGATGTACGCGATGGCGCTGCTGTTGAGACGCTCGTCGCAGGCTTCGAACGCCTCGACGTCCTCGTCAATGCGGCAGGCGTGATCCAGCGTGACGCGGAATACGATCCAGAGGTCTTTGCCGACACGATCGCGATCAATCTGACCGGCACCATGCGCGCCTGCACGGCGGCAAAGGCGAAGCTTGCCTCTTCCAAGGGCTGCATCGTGAACATTGCCTCCATGCTCACATTCTTTGGTGGAGCACGGGTTCCGGGTTACGCAGCCTCAAAGGGCGGTATAGGCCAACTCACCAAGAGCCTGGCGGCAGCTTGGGCTCGCGATGGAATTCGCGTGAACGCCGTTGCGCCCGGCTGGATTGCCACGCCGCTGACACAGGCTCTCCAGGATGATCCGGATCGGGCAGGCCCAATTCTGGCGCGAACACCCATGAGTCGCTGGGGCACGCCGGACGAAGTCGCCGCCGGCATTGTCTTTCTGGCCTCACCCGCTGCGCAATTCGTGACAGGCGCTATTCTGCCAGTTGATGGCGGCTACTTGACTGTCTGACCCAATCGACGTGGAGTCTTTCCATGAGCCAATCGGACGCGAGCCATCCGCCCCTCAACGGCAAGTGGGTGCCCTATCGGCACCCGCAGCCCAAGGAGTCACCACCGGAACTGGTGATTCCGAATGCGATTCCGACGGACGAGCGCATCTGGGTGCCCGTCGAGGAGAACGTATGGTTCCGCCCTCTCCTGCTGGCTGCCTCCCGCGGATACTGGATGAATCTCCTGCGAGTCCGAAAATCAGGTGTGCTCTCACGCCACCGCCATCCGCAACCGGTCCACGCGTTCGTACTGAAGGGCGAATGGCGCTACCTTGAACATGACTGGATTGCAACCGAGGGGTCGTATGCCTACGAAGCACCCGGCGAGACACATACCCTTGTGGTCGACCCTCACGTCGAGGAGATGATTACACTGTTTCAGGTGAATGGAGCCATGATTTATGTAGATCCTGACGGCAAGGTGGTTGGATTCGATGATGTGTTCACGCGCATTGACAAGTGCCGCGCCCACTACAGCCAGAACGGTCTCGGGGGAGACTACATCGAGCAATTCATCCGATAACTAACGCTCGTACTTTTGCAGGAAGACATCGTCCAGCACGGAAAACCGGGACCACTTTTCCGAACGATCCGCCAACTAGGCGACGACGCGCCGACCTTGCGACCGTCCGTTCGTGGCAGATTTTGTTGAAAAACTTTCGAGCACTGCTTCGCCGGATTATTAAGAGCGTCAGCATGTCAGATAAGACTCAGCACCCTGTCTCCTGACCACCTGGAAAACGGTAGTTGCAGATTTTATCAACACAATCTGCCATTTGCAGACATCTGATAATGGCAATCGTTTCAACGTACTGACGAAGGACTCGTTTCAGATCGATATGATCAAAGAAGCCTCGATCAACGACGCTCAAACTCGGAGCCTCGCCTCGTCTGGGCGGCACGCATGATGATGAGGTCCCCGTGGGTACCATATCCGAGCAGCGTTTCGTGGTACTGCGTACCCTCGAACGTGATGAGCATGTAGGTGGTCTGCCCCCGACTGAAAATCGGGACTACCTGCGGATGCGGAATATTGCTTCCGTATGGTGCCTTGAGGAAACCGAGCAGCTTCATCGACAGGTCGTAAACGCGGTATTGTCGATCAACCCCGTCACTGGCAAGCAAGTACCACCGTCCGCCGACCCTCTGTAAAATTGTGCCTTCGGTCTGGTCTCGCGAAAGATCGGCCCCGACCTTGTTCAACCGGTTCAGCGAACCTCCCCTGTCACTGCGGGCAAGCGCTGGGTGGAAATTGAAACCGCGGGCGGGATCTTGATAAGGGCTTTCGACGAACCCGACATACCACCGACCTCCGATGCGCACCATGGACGGATCCCATGCACTGACATCGGTCGGCAGCGACATTTTTGCGCTCTTCAGCACATGCACACCGCTGAGAATGTTCTCGAAGGTGCGGCAGTAGCGAACATGCACGCCCTTGAAGGCGAAGTCGCCCCAGCTGCTCACCGCAACATGAAAGCCGCCCTCGCGTTCATTGGCAACAATCTGGCCCGCATGATCGCCAAGAACGAAGCCGTCGCGCTCAAAAAACAGGGTTGCAACCTGTTCGACCCGGTGAGGCTCATCGAGATCAAGCGTCCATACCCCCCAATGCGCAGCCTGGAAAAAGGACAGGCCTGCCTGCGTAGCAGTAAAGTACAGCTTTCCATTCCTGATGTAGGGTCTGCCGTCGGAATAGCAGATGACGTGAAGATCCCTGATCCCGGCTTGTCCGAAGTAGCCTGCCCGTACATCTGCGATCGTCACGGTCGTGCCGGCCCCGCCGGCGCCGAACCCATAGCGGAACTGACGCAGCACGGCCGGATCCCGTAGATCGAGCAGATCTGTGATACGATGCTGCACGAGTGGTACCCAGTCTGCTCCCTTCGCCACAAGGGCTGTCACGTAGTTCTCGTTTACCGCGAACGCACATTGCATGGCTCCGGCAAGGTCGGCATTCGCCGAGGCAACTCGAGTCTTCCTGCCTCCGACCTGGACGTCGATGCCGACCGTGCCCCTAGCCGGATCACCGCTGTTTTCGAAGGATGCGACTACGTAGTTGCCCGCATCCTGCACAAGACCGGCAGCGACGGTTCCCGCCTCATTGATCCCTGTCTCAGAGGCCTCCATCGTCAGGGCCATTGTACAATAAGGCGCGAGGGGACCGGTCTCGGAGCGGAGCAGCGTTGGCTCGGCTCGGGACGAAGTCAGGCGCAGACGGCCGGGCGAAAGGGTCATCTGGGCCAGATCATCGTCGGATTGCACCCCCGTTCTCGAGAAGCGTCTCAAGGCCGCTTCACGAAATTGCTCATGGACCTGAGTAAAGCTCTCGGGGAGAAGATCGAAGGGTCGAAACTGCTCGATGATTGAGAACTCGAGGTCGAGAAGGGATGGCTCCAAACGCTCCGCGGGTCGTGGAGCAAGCTGGGCGATGGCGTCAGCTGCCCAGCTTGGAGAGGCAGCTGTTGTGGCTAGGTTGGCGATAGAGCCGCGCAGGAAATCCAAGCGAGTAATGCCGAGCTTCATGGGCACCTCGTGCTTGCTCACAATGGAGCCCCACAATCTCGGCGAGATTGGGTCTAGGCCTTTCGCTCAGAAGATTATCGGATCACAAACCTAAGCAACGCGATTAAGGTGAAGCGCCAAGTAAAGGTCCGAAGTGGGTCGATGCTGTTGAAAACTTCGCTGGTTGAGCCGCTGGGTGCCCGGCTCTCGGGCGGGCTCATAAAGCAGGGCTCGGATCGGCGGGAGCGTGAACCTGATGGAAAGGTTGCCCACAAAGCCGCAATGGATGTGCTGGGCGTCCCTCAGCGGGCTGAGAGGCAGACGCTGGAGTTTCTCGCAGCTGGCGCTGGGAAGATCCTGGGCAGAGCTCTTTCATAGAAAAATGGCCTCCAGGCTTTATGGGAGCCGTAAGCTGCTTGACGTTTGGGGTCTGACTTCGGCGTACTCTCGTTAGCGAGCTATTGCAGTCGGTTCCGCCAAGGACCTGTTGCGAAGCAATCCTGGTCCCCGTTCGAGTGAAGCGAACGGAATGTCCGCTTCACATGCCGATGTCGACGCTCGCCTTAGTTCGGGTAGGTGCCAGGAGCGGCCCTCCTTCCCAGTTCAAAACCAAGCCACCTATCAAGCTAGCGCCGCCGGACAACGCGGCGGCGGTTGTCTCCTTGCACCTCGTCAACGGCCCCACCGGGCGCTCCGGCCACGGCTCCTGCCCCAGCACCAACCACAGCCCCGACCGGTCCTCCGACGACCGCGCCTGCGGTTGCCCCAACGGCCGTGCTTGTAGTCTGCTGCCGCGTGGCGCACGCACCCGCCAAGAAACATAGGACTGTAACAAATGCGAGCTTTTGCATGGGTTTCCTCCACATAGTCCGACTTATGACCAATAGGATAACTCCGCCAAAGCTGGACGGTTCAGATACCAGACAGGGGGACGCAATCCGCCCCACGGTGTGGGAGGTTTAGAGGATCTGTCTCGCTAGAGCGTGCAGCGGTTGCGTGGAATCGGCAGAGCTGATTCCATACGATTGGTTGTGGTTGGCCGGGAGGAATCCCGTGCCAGCTCCTCTGTCCCGAGACTGGCGTGAGCGGATCGTGCGTGCGGTGGTAGGCGGATCCTCCACCGGGCAGGCGGCCTTGCGCTTTGAGGTCAGCCCGTCGGCCGCCGTGAAGCTGATACGGCGCTTTCGCCAGAGCGGCAGTCCGGCTCGGGCCCGCTTTGGCAGTCATCGTCGACCCACATGAGGCTGTCGTGCGGGCTCTCCTTAATACCAAAGCCGACATCTCACTGAGGGAGATCCAGGCTGCGGGAGCGAGCCTGTTGTACCTGCCACCGTACTCGCGCGACCTGAACCCGATCGAGCAGGTGTTTGCCAAACTCAAGGCGCTGCTCCGCAAGGCTGCTGCTCGCACCAAGGAGGCGCTCTGGACGACAATCGGAGAACTGCTTGATCGCTTCCTAGCCGAGGAGTGCCAGAACTACCTCACCAACTGCGAATACGAGTTCACCTAAATCAAATCCGCTCCAATCGCCTGCGCGGTCTTGTCCGCTGTGCCGCATGAAAAGCAGCGAACATCGGGTGGCGCCACGATTCTACCTGGATCAAACAGACCAAGAGCATGTTGGCCATCGCGGCCCCGGGGTTCGGGGAAGAGGGTGCTCGAAGTCGCAAGTTTACGCCAGCCCGATCGGTCGGCGGCGCGTAGTATTGCCCCATCCATTCCGAGGACAGGGCGGACGAAGTAGTGCAGATTGCGCATTGCCTGCGTACCCGGGAGCCGAGGCTAGGACGAGCGGTGAGAAATGATCCGTTCAACACCTGCCATTGCGCGGCTACCCGGCCTTTGTCCCAAGCTTGCGCAGGGCGGCAAGCCATGCCTCGCGCTTGGCGTCCCCCATCGCCTCGATCATGCCGATGAGCGGTGCCGGTTGGGGCCGATGCCCACAAGGGACAGGATGCTGCGCTTGAGGCTCCTGAGGCTATGCGCGCCGAAGTACCAGCGATACGCGACGGCCGGCATGCCCATGGCGACGACGATCCTGGACGAGCGGCCCTTGAGGGCGGTTTTCCAGCTCGTCCCGGCGCCAGCCCCGCCCGTTATGAAGGCCGGCCGGAACGCCTGCTCCATGAATCCTTTGAGAAGAGCCGGCATCCCGCCGAGCCACAGGGGATAGACGATGACGACGTGCTGGGCCCACGCCAGTGCCTGCTGTGCCGCCGCAATAGCAGGCGGCGCCGCAGTACTTTCCCAGTCATCCTTCGAGCGCAGCAGCGGGAAGTCCAGTTCGGAAACTTTAATGAAACGGACCTGATGGCCGCCCGCGATGGCGCCTTCGGCGTAGGCGTCTGCCAATGCATGGCAGAAATGGCGGCTCTCGGAGGTCGGATGACCCTGGATGATGACGATGCGTGTCATGCCGGCTCCTCCATTAGGGGCAGCGTTCCGCTCAATGCGCCAGGAGCATGGGGCGATCGGAAATCGTCAGCATGTCCAGGGTCGCGCCGCCGAAGACCTGTTCGCGCAGGCGGGTGTGTCCGTACCCTCCCATTATGATGAGATCGGCAGATACGCGGCGCGCCTCTTCAAGTACCACGTCCGCAACCCGGCGCCCCTGACTCTCGACCGCAACGATCTCTGCTGTCACCCCGTGGCAGGCGAGATGCCGTTCGATGTCCAGGCCCATCCCGCCATCGACCTTGGGATCAATCATGAGGACGACGGAGCGGGCAGCATCCTGGATGAAGCCCAGCCCTTCGCGCAAGGCACGGGCAGACTCCCGGCTGCCGTTCCAGGCCACTAGAACCGTTCCAACCGATTCCGATTGACGGTAGCCCGGCGGGACGACCAGGAGACCGCGACCGCTGCCGAAGAGAACGGACTCGACCAGGTCAAGCCATACCGGAGTGTCGCCCGCACCATATGGACGGGTGGCGACGAAAAGGTCGGCATAGCGGGCCTGCTCGACCACCTTGATCGACATAGAGCCGAAGGTCGCGTCGAAGCGGCGCAACTCCCATGGCACCTGAAGCCCGGCAAACCTCCCGCTCAGGCGCTCGGCGGTGGCATTCCCGTCCTTGCGCGCCTGCTGCTCCAGCTCGGTCACGACCTGCACGACGGCGGCAGCCCCGCCATCGAACGGCATGACAACAGAGAGGTCGGGCAGGAGGTTGGTGAAGACGCCGATCAGGCAGGCCTGCCCGCCATTCGCGATGGCCTGGGCACATTCCAGCCGGACCTCATCCTCGGGGCTTCCGTCCAGATGCACCATCACGTCCTTGATCATCGCCATCTCCTGCTTCCTAATCGGGAGCGAAGCTGGCTCGCCGGGTCGTCAGTCCCGGCCATCATAAAGCAGGACCAGGAAGGATGCCTTGATTCAGCGCAAAGCCTGAAGCGGCGATGCCTATGGTCGTGCGATGATCCGACGTCCTCCCTGAAGGGCAAGCCCCAACGCCGGGATGCAGCCTCGTCCTCGACCTTCGAGACAAGTCACTCCTGTTCCCTGATGCCTTTACCAGGCGATCCTCTCGACAGAGACCTCGTGCACGGCCCGGCCTGTACGCTCGAACGAAGTGATGTTCCCGACCGTCGTCTCAGCGATGTTTGTCAGCGCCTCCTCAGTGAAGAAGGCTTGGTGGCCGGTGACGAGAACGTTCGGGAAGGTCAGCAGCCGCGCGAACACGTCGTCACCAATGAAGCGCTGCGAAAGGTCCTCGAAGAATAGGTCCGCCTCCTCCTCGTAGACGTCGAGACCGAGGCGCCCGATGGTGCCGTCCTTCAGCCCCCGCAATGCGGCCTTGGTGTCGATCATCGCCCCACGGCTCGTGTTGATGAGCATCACGCCATGCCTCATCCGCGCCAGGGCCTCGGCATCGATGAGGTGGTGCGTGGCGGGCGTGAGTGGACAATGGAGACTAACGATGTCGGAGAGCGATAGCAGCTCCTCCAGAGGCACGTAGCGCACGCCCATCCGCTCGCAGCCGGTATTGGGCTGGGGATCATGCGCCAACACAGTGCAACCGAAACCAGAGAGTATCCGGCACACCACTTCCCCAATTTTTCCTGTTCCCACCACGCCAGCCGTCTTGCCGGCGAGATCGAAGCCGAGCAGGCCGTCGAGGGCGAAGTTGCCCTCCCGGACACGGTTGTAGGCCCTATGGGTCTTGCGGTTCAGGGTCAGGATGAGCGCGATCGTGTGCTCTGCCACCGCATGGGGGGAGTAGGCTGGAACTCGCGCCACTATGACCCCCACACGCCGAGCTGCCTCCAGGTCGACGTTATTGAACCCGGCCGCCCGCAAGGCAACGAGCCTCACACCCATGGCGGCCAGGCGGGCCAGGACATCCGCACTCACCTCATCGTTGACGAACACGCACACGGCACCGGCGCCCTCCGCCAGAGAACTAGTCTCCGTCGAGAGGCGAGCCTCGAGATACGACAGCCGGTGGCCTGCCGGGGCGTTCGCCGCTTCCAGGAAGCGTCGGTCATAGGGTTTGGCGCTGAAGACTGTGACATCCATTAGCGTGTCTCCTTACGGCTGGCCGTCGCAAGCCGCAGCGTGCAGGTCGAACGACGGCACCCCGAACCTGCGTTTCCGCTCCGATTCGCCCAATTGGGTCCCCGGCTTCAGTACGCCATGAAGAGCGGCACGGGGCTCTGCTTCAGAAGGGACTGGGTAACACCGCCGAACATCATCTCGCGCAGCCGCGAGTGGACGTATCCGCCCATCACGATCATGTCGGCCCCCGAGCGATCCGCGGTATTCCGGAGCGCTTGCGCCACGTCTCCGTCCTGCGCCTCTACGTCCAATGCCGTGGCGGCAACGCCGTGGCGGGCCAAGTGCATCGCGATGCCGGCACCCGGAACCGCGACCGGAAGGTCCTTCTCTTCCGTCACGGAGACCACGTCGACGCCCTCCGCAGCCCGCAGGAGCGGCAAGGCATCTGCAGCCGCCCGAGCCGCCCTTGCGCTGCCGTCCCAGGCCAGGATGACGCGCCTCGCCCGGAAGGCATCCTGGCCCGGCGGCACGATGAGGAGCGGACGGCCGCTGTCCATTAGCAGGGCCTCCATGAGACCGCGGTCGAGATTGACGGTCCCGGACTCGGCATCGAGGATGGTGAGGTCATTAAGGCGAGCCTGACCGCGGAACGCATTCAGCAGATCGCGATACCCGAGGTGCGGGGTTTCCACGGTGCAGTCGATGCCGGCCACTGCGGCATCGGCTTGTGCGCTGCGGGCGGCGGCCTCGGCCAGTTCCTGGAGGCGCCTATTCTCGGTCACCACGAGGCCTGCCGCGAACTTGCTGACCCGGGCACTCGTTAGAGCCAGTCTGACGGATGCGGCCTGCACCGTGACATGGGCACCAGCACGCTGCGCAAGGGAGAGGCCGTATCCCAGGGCAGATGAGGCCTCATCGGGGCCGAACTCCTTCGTAAGGCCGATCAGCACGCTCTTGATATTCTGGACCATGATGTTCCTCCACGTTCTGTTTCCCTGGGTCAGAACCGTGAGAAATGAAGTAGGCGAATCTGGGAATAGCACCTTGATCTAGCGCAAGGCCAAGCCTGGCCTTTGTCGATACCGACTTTCCTGCTGCGGGAAGGGTTTCGTTCGTACAGACTTCTCTTGCGGCCACCCAAGCCCCATCGCGCATCTACGCACCAGAGTTGCAGCCGATCCTGCAAGATCTCTTGGCCATCCTCACCGACATCAGCCTAGCAGCCTAGCGCACCTGCCCATCCACTCCCGGAAGGGAAATTGGCCAGCACGGTCCGCCTCAAATCAGGACGCGTCACACCCTCCTTGATTTAGGTCAACGACGAGTGGACATGTGTAATGCAGAAGTTTTCCCTATGACACCGGAACTTATTGCCCGATATGATCAGCGCGTTCCGCGCTACACGAGCTATCCGCCTGCTCCGCACTTCAAGCCTGAGGTCGCGGCTGCGACCTATGCAGCCTGGCTGTCGACGCTGTCGCCACAGGCGACAGTTTCTCTCTATTTGCATGTGCCGTTTTGTAAAGAGCTTTGCCTTTACTGCGGGTGTCATACGACCGTGGCCCGCAGCTATAGGCCCGTAGCGGCCTACGTGGACTGCCTAGAACGAGAGATCGCTCTCGTGGCCGAACTCCTGCCGAGCCGCATGGGAGTAACCCATATTCACTGGGACGGCGGTACCCCGACCATCCTGTCGCCCGAGGATCTTCGGCGCATCTCGTCGGCGCTCGGAGTTGTTTTCGACGTGCGGCCCGGCGCAGAGATCGCTCTCGAGATTGATCCGCGTGCCATCACCCAGGAGCATGTGAGAGCTCTCGCGGAATCTGGTCTAAATCGCGCAAGTCTAGGCGTGCAAGATTTCGATCCGAAAGTGCAGGAAACGATCAAACGGGTTCAGTCCTTCGAACGCACGCGCCAGGTCGCATCCTGGCTCCGGGAGGCCGGGGTTTCAGGTATCAACCTCGATCTCATGTACGGTCTGCCATATCAGACCGTCGAGAGCGTCGTACGGTCGGTAAAACTCGCGCTCCAACTCGACCCCGACCGCATTGCCCTCTTCGGGTATGCGCATGTCCCCTGGATGAAGCGCCACCAAGCTCTGCTCCCCGAGGATGCGCTGCCCGATTCCATCGCGCGGGTGAAACAGCGGGATGCCGCGGCAGCCACGCTGATCGATGCCGGGTATGTGGCCATCGGTGTGGATCACTTTGCCAAGCCCATCGACCCGCTTGCGGCCCGTCAGGGCGAAGGCCGTCTTCACCGCAACTTCCAGGGCTATACGACTGATGACGCGCCGGCTCTGATCGGTTTCGGAACATCCGCCATTGGGTCGCTGCCTCAAGGCTATGTCCAGAATGCACCGACCACAGCCGCCTATCTCGCCGCCGTGATGGACGGCCGTCTTCCGACGATTCGAGGAGTGGCCCTGACGGACGAGGATCGCCTGCGTCGGACCATCATTGAGCGCCTGATGTGCGACTTCTCGGTCGACTTGAACCAGGTCGGCTTAGCCCACGCGACTACGGCTCCCGACTTCAGCCGCGAACTCCAGGCCATCGATGATCTTGCGCAGGAAGGTCTCGTGACCCGGGACGGCCTTGCCGTCTCGGTTCCCGAAGACAGCCGCGCCCTAGTACGCAACGTTTGTGCCGTCTTTGACCAATATCTCAATACCGTCGCGGCTCGCTATTCGCAGGTCGTTTGACGCGCGAGGGACTCGGGTCCGAAAAGTTTCTTTGATCTGCATCAACGCCCCAGGCCGCCCCTGCCGTTAGAGCCTGTTACTGATGGCGAAGCTTAGTGCCTCGCCCCTCAAAAGAACGGTCGATGCCCATGGCCCACACGGCAACAACTCCCAAAGGAATGACCTTCGGCGAAGCAGGGTGCTCCCTCGTCTTCGTTGCAATGGCGTTCTTAAGCATCATCATCGCCGCGAAGGCGTATACGCCCGAATACGCGTTCCACGCCTACCTTTACGCCGCCGCCTTCGGGGTGGCCGCCTTCAAGATCGTCGATCGCTACTACGACCGCCCAAACGATCTTCCGCCGCTCACCATCAACGGCAAGCCTAATTACAATATGGGGCCAGTAAAGTTTGCGACGATCGCGGCGGTCGTCTGGGGCATCGCCGGGTTTACCATCGGCCTCCTGATCGCCCTGCAGCTCGCCTTCCCGGCGCTCAACTTCGACACGGCGTGGCTCTCCTTCGGGCGTATGCGGCCGCTGCACACTTCGGCCGTGATTTTCGCGTTCGGCGGCAACGTGCTGATCGCGACCTCGTTCTACGTGGTCCAGCGCACCTGCCGCGCCCGCCTTGTGGGTGACCTCGCACCCTGGTTCGTGGTTCTGGGCTACAACTTCTTCATCGTCATCGCTGGCACGGGCTATCTGCTCGGCATCACCCAAGGCAAGGAATATGCCGAGCCCGAGTGGTACGCGGATCTGTGGCTGACGGTCGTGTGGGTCACGTACTTCCTTGTGTTCCTTGGCACGGTCATGCGCCGCAAGGAACCCCACATCTACGTGGCGAACTGGTTCTATCTCGCCTTCATCCTGACGATCGCCGTCCTGCATCTTGGCAACAGCGCCACGATCCCGGTCTCGATCTTCTCGCCCAAAAGCTACATCGTGTGGGCCGGCGTGCAGGATGCCATGGTGCAGTGGTGGTACGGTCATAACGCGGTCGGCTTCTTCCTCACAGCCGGTTTCCTCGCCATCATGTACTACTTCATCCCGAAGCGGGCCGAGCGTCCGGTCTATTCCTACCGGCTCTCCATTATCCACTTCTGGGCCCTGATCTTCATGTACATCTGGGCCGGCCCGCACCACCTGCACTACACCGCCCTACCCGACTGGGCGCAGACCCTCGGCATGACCTTCTCGATCATGCTGTGGATGCCCTCCTGGGGCGGCATGATCAACGGCCTGATGACGCTTTCCGGTGCCTGGGACAAGCTGCGCACAGACCCGGTGCTACGCCTCATGGTAGTGTCGGTCGCGTTTTACGGCATGGCGACCTTCGAGGGTCCGCTCATGTCCGTAAAGGCGGTGAACTCCCTGTCCCACTACACGGACTGGACCATCGGGCACGTGCATTCCGGTGCCCTGGGATGGGTGGCGTATATCTCCTTCGGGGCCATCTACTGCCTCGCTCCCTGGCTGTGGAACAAGAAGGAGCTCTACTCGCTAAAGGCCGTCAGCTGGCACTTCTGGATCTCGACGCTCGGCATCGTCCTGTACATCTCGGCCATGTGGGTCGCGGGCATCCTCCAGGGCCTCATGTGGCGCGCCTACACGAGCCTCGGCTTCCTCGAATAATCGTTCATCGAGACCGTGGAGGCCATGCACCCCTTCTATGTCATCCGCGCGCTCGGTGGGGCCCTCTTCGTCATCGGCAGCCTGGTCATGGCCTGGAACGTCTGGAAGACGGTCACCAGCGGTCAGGCGGTCGAGGAAGAAGCTCTCCCGGCCCAGCCCATCCTCGTCGCAGCGGAGTAAAGGAACGATCATGTCACTCTGGTCCCGTCACAAGATCTTCGAGACCAACTCGATCATCCTCCTCATCGGCACGCTGTTCGTGATTTCGATCGGCGGCTTGGTGGAAATCGTGCCGCTCTTCTACCTCAAGAGCACCATCGAGAAGGTGGAGGGCGTCAGGCCCTACACCCCGCTCGAACTCGCCGGCCGCAACGTCTATGTGCGCGAAGGCTGCTACAACTGTCACAGCCAGATGGTACGCCCGCTGCGCGACGAGGTGGAGCGCTACGGGCACTATTCGCTGGCGGCTGAGAGCATGTACGACCGGCCGTTCCAGTGGGGCTCCAAGCGCACCGGCCCCGACCTCGCCCGCGTCGGCAACAAGTATTCCGACGAATGGCATCGGGATCACCTGAAGGATCCCCGAGCCGTGGTGCCCGGGTCCATCATGCCGAGCTATCCGTGGCTTGCGGAGCGCGAGGTCGACGTGGGGCGTGTGAAGGAGGACATGAATGTCCAAGCGGCGCTCGGCGTGCCCTACTCGCCCGAGATGATTGCGAAAGCAGCCTCCGACCTGAAGACGCAGGCCGCCACCGACGACTCGAACGCCACCACTCTGGCGGAGCGCTATCCCAAGGCGGCGGCACGCGACTTCGACGCCAACCCTCAGCGGATCACCGAAGCAGACGCTCTGATCGCGTACCTGCAGATGCTGGGAACGCAGGTCGACTTCAAGCTCTACGACAACAAGGCAAACGTGCGGTGAGGATGACCTGATGCTTTCGACCTATCAATTTCTCGCCGGCTTCGCCCAGACCTGGGGGCTCGTCTACTTCGTTGCCGTCTTCCTGGTGGTCTTGGCTTACGCCCTTTCACCTTCGCGGAAGAGCCGTTTCGATACTGCCGCCCGCATGCCTCTCCAGGAGGACTGATCCATGTCTCAGGAGACTCACGAGCAGATCGATGCCGTCACAGGCGTCAGCACGACGGGCCATAGTTGGGACGAGATCCAAGAGCTCAACAATCCCCTGCCCCGCTGGTGGCTGTGGAGCTTCTACGCCACTATCGTCTGGGCCATTGCCTACTGCATCGCCTATCCGGCCTGGCCCCTTGTCTCCTCCTACACCAAGGGCGTGCTCGACTGGCACTCGCGCGAGGCCATCGTGCAGGACCTCGATGCCCTGAAGGCGCAGCGGGCCGGGACGACCGCCAAGCTGGCGCACGCCTCCCTCGAGGAAATTCGGCAGGATCCCGAACTCTTCGCGTTTGCCCGGGCTCAGGGCAAGGCGGCCTTTGGCGACAACTGCGCGGGCTGCCATGGCGCAGGCGGCGCGGGTGCGAAAGGCTACCCCAACCTGAACGACGACGACTGGCTCTGGGGTGGCTCTCTGACCGACGTGGAGAAGACCATCCGCTTCGGGGCGCGCTCCACGAGCGACAAGGGTCACCAAGGTACCATGCCGGCTTTCGGCCGTGACGGCATGCTCAAGCGGCAGGAACTCGCGCATACGGCGGATTACGTGCGCTCCCTGTCCGGCCTGCCGGCGGAAAAAGGGGCCGATCTGGCTGCCGGCGCAAAGGTATTCGCCGAAAACTGCGCCGCCTGCCATGGCGACAAGGGACAGGGCAACAAGGAACTCGGCGCCCCTAACCTGTCGGACAAGATTTGGCTCTTCGGATCGGACAAGGCCACCATCATGGAGAGCCTCTGGAACGGTCGCGGCGGCGTGATGCCGGCTTGGAGCGAGCGTCTGGACGACACCACCGTCAAGGCGCTGACTCTCTACGTGAACTCCCTGGGGGGGCGACCAGAAGCGCTGAGAACCCGAAATGGGCACAGCGCTGTCGGGAATGAGCGGCCGGCGGGCAACTGCCGGCCGCTTGCTTTGACGCAGATCAAGGAGGGCCCGCAAAGCTCATCATAGGAAGGATCATCACTAATTTGAGATGATCGCGACCTGTCCGATGGCTGACGCACCTCTGGTTCGACCTCTTGCGAATACCACACCGGCGTCCATCGAAGATGCGCCCCTTTATGTCTCCCGCAAGCCGATTTACCCACAGGCCGTGAAAGGGCGCTTTCGCACAATCAAGTGGGTCCTGCTCGCCCACACCCTTGGGATCTATTACTTCCTGCCGTTCATTCGCTGGGATCGTGGCCCGAATGCGCTAGATCAGGCCATCCTGGTCGATCTAGCCAATGGCCGGTTCTACTTCTTCTTCATCGAGATTTGGCCACAAGAGGTCTACTACCTCACGGGACTTCTCGTGCTGGCGTCCCTGGCGCTGTTCCTGATGAACGCTGTCGCTGGACGCATCTGGTGCGGCTATCTCTGCCCGCAGACGGTCTGGACGGATCTCTTCTACGCAGTCGAGCGCTTGATCGAAGGTGACCGCCGTCAGCGGATGAAGAACGCGAGCGGCAAGCTCACTTTCGATGTCGTGGCCAGGAAACTGCTGAAGCATTCCGTTTGGCTGCTCATTGCTTGGTGGACCGGGGGCGCCTGGGTGCTCTACTTCGCGGACGCGCCGACATTGGTGATGGAGTTGGCGACGCTGCAGGCACCGGCTATCGCCTACATCTGGATAGCCATCCTGACCTTCACGACCTACACGCTTGCGGGTTTCATGCGCGAGCAGGTCTGCACCTATATGTGCCCCTGGCCGCGCATCCAGGCTGCCCTTACGGACGAATATGCCCTCAACGTCACGTACCGCTATGATCGGGGAGAACCGCGCGGCTCCGCCAAGAAGAACAATGCGCTGAAAGCCAAGGGCTTGCCGGCCGGCGACTGCATCGACTGCGCGCAATGCGTCGCCGTATGTCCGACAGGTGTGGATATCCGCAAGGGCCTGCAACTCGATTGCGTCCTGTGCGGCCTGTGCATCGATGCCTGCGATACGGTGATGACGAAGATCGGACGTCCAACCGGCCTTATCGCCTACGACACCGAGATGAACGTCCAGGCCCGCATCGAGGGCCGTCCGGAAGTCCGGCGGATCGTTCGCCCGCGCACCTTACTCTATGCAGTGCTGATCGTCCTCGTCAGCGCCATCATGCTGACGGCTCTTGCTCTGCGGCAGCGGATCGACCTCAGCGTCATGCATGACCGCAATCCGATCTTCGTTCGCTTGTCCGACGGCTCGATCCGGAATGCCTTCACGATTCGTGTGGCCAACAAGCGCCTAGAGGAACGTCGCTACGCCCTGAGTGTCGAAGGCTTGGCCCAGGTCAGCCTCGATGCCGTGGGCGGAACCATCGATCAGCAGGGCCGCCCAGTCCTGGCCGTTCGGCCCGACCAGACCCTGGAGGCGCGCATCCTCGTCACCGCTCAAGGTAACCGGTTGCCGTCGACCACGGAGCTTCGCTTCACCCTGACAGATCTTGCGAGCGGCGAGACCGCCCACGCGAACGACCACTTCAAGGCCCCATAAGAGGATGAACCCCATGCCCGCTACCGCGTCAGGCACCGCCGCTTCCGGCCGCCCACTCACGGGACGCATGGTCCTGTTCTGCCTCCTGGCCTTTTTCGGGACTATCTTGGCCATGAACGTGGTCTTGGTCCGTGTCGCCCTGTCGAGTTTCGGAGGAGTGGAGACTGATAGCTCCTACAAGGCGGGGCTCGCGTTCAAGAACGACATAGCCGCTTCGCAGGCCCAGGATGCACGCCATTGGGCCGTCGAGGCTAGCCTCCGGCACGAAAGCGGCGGAACCCGTGTGACAGTCTCGACCCACGACGCCGAAGCCCATCCCCTTGCAGGTCTTTCGATCGAGGCGCGCCTGGCGCACCCCACCGACAAGCGCCGTGACGTAACCATCGACCTCGCCGAAACGGAGTCGGGCCGCTTCGAGGGGCTTGCCGACGCTCCGCGCGGGCAATGGGATCTCGTTATCGGCCTCAAGCGCCGGGACGAACAGGTCTTCCGCTCCAAGAGCCGGATCACTCTCTGAAGGATGGCATCATGGCCGAGATCCTCGATCTCTCCGTTTATGTGAAGCGCCAAAACGACGGAACGGCGCATCTCGATCTTGCTGTCGAGGGGATCGACTGCGCTGCTTGCATCGATGATATCGAAGGGGGATTGCAGCACCTCCCCAGGCTCGTGGATGCCCGCCTCAACTACACGAACCACCGCCTCGCGGTGAAATGGCAGGGCGATCTGGAGCCCGCAGCTATCGTGGACGAATTACGGCGGCTCGGGTACCGCGCCCATCCGTTCCAGGCCCGTCTCATCGAGGAAGAGGAGACGCGTCGCGCACAGTGGCTGCTGAAATGCCTCGCAATTGCGGGCTTCGCATCGATGAACATCATGCTACTCGCGGTTTCGGTCTGGTCGGGCAACGCGACCGACATCTCGTCGGAGACCCGCGATTTCTTCCACTGGCTTTCTGCGCTGATCGCCCTGCCGACGGTGGCCTATGCGGGCCAGCCTTTCTTCCGCAGCGCCATCGGCGCTCTCAAGCTTCGTCGCACCAACATGGACGTGCCGATCACCATCGGCATTCTGCTCGCACTCGTCATGTCCGTGGTGGAAACCGTCAGTCATGCGGAGCACACCTACTTCGATTCCGTCGTCATGCTACTCTTCTTCCTGCTCTGCGGCCGCTACCTTGACCAAGCCATGCGCCGGAGAACCAGGGCGGTCGCAGGCAATCTCGCGTCGCTCAAGGCGGAGGTCGCCCATCGCCTGGACGATGGGGGCGAGCCGACTCTTGTGCCCACGGCGGCCTTGAAGCCCGGCGACCGCGTACTGGTGCGCCCGGGCGAGCGAATCGCTGTCGACGGAATCGTGGTCTCAGGTGCATCGGACATCGACGAAAGCCTCGTCACAGGCGAAACGGCGCGCCGGGCGGCGGTTGCAGGCGATACGCTCTACGCCGGCAGTTTGAATTATAACGGCACTCTGACATTGCAGGTTACGGCAGCAGGCAAAGGCACCCTGCTCGACGAGGTCGAGCGCCTGCTCGAAAACGCGGCCGCCGCGAAATCCCGCTACGTGCAACTGGCGGACCGGGTGGCACGAGCCTATGCACCGGTGGTGCACATCGCCACCGCGCTGACGGCCCTCATCTGGATCGCCACCGGCTCTTCCGTGCATAACGCCGTCATTACAGCGGTTGCGGTTCTCATCATCACATGCCCCTGCGCGCTCGCCCTCGCCGTGCCGGTGGTGCAGGTCGTCGCCTCCGGCGCGTTGTTCCGGTCCAACGTCTTCCTCAATGCGGGCGATGCGCTGGAGCGTTTGGCGAGGGTCGATACCCTCGTGTTCGACAAGACCGGCACCCTGACACTGCCGGAGATGCGGGTCGCGAATGCCTCGGCGATCCGCCCGGAGCTCCTGGAAATGGCCGCGCGCCTCGCCCTCTCAAGCCATCACCCTTTGGCGGCGGCCGCCGCTCATGAAGCTAAGAACCGCCAGCCGTATGACGGAGCCGTCGAGGAAACTGGCCAGGGTGTCCGCGCCTCGGTCGACGGCACAGAGATCCGCCTTGGCAGCCCGGCCTTCTGCGGCGCTCTGGAACTTTCCCAGGCGGTGGCGGCCCGCGATCCCGAAGCCTCTCTGATCGCCTTCGCGCATGGCGACGAGCGGGCGGTCCTGCTCATCCGGCAGGCGTTGCGTCCGGATGCGGTCAGGACCGTGAGAGCCCTCCAGGCCCGTGGCCTCGACTGTCGCATTCTCTCCGGCGACCGCCCAGAGGCAGTGGCTCCCATCGCGGCTACGCTCGGCATCCCGGTGTGGCGCGCTGCTGCCACACCGGCGGACAAGATCGCGGCCCTGGAGGAGTTCAAGGCACAGGGACGCAAGGTTCTCATGGTGGGCGATGGTCTCAACGACGCGCCGGCACTTGCCTCCGCAGATATCTCCATGTCGCCGATCACGGCTGCGGATCTCACGCAGGCGCAGGCCGATGCCGTATTCATCGGGGACAGGCTTGAGCCCATCCTGGACGCAGTGGCGATCGCCCGCAGGGCGCACAGCCTCATGCGCCAGAACCTCATGCTGGCCTTGGTCTACAACCTGATCGCGGTGCCGCTCGCGTTCCTCGGCTACGTGACGCCGCTTGTGGCCGCGCTCGCCATGTCGGGCTCATCGACGCTGGTGATCTTGAATGCCCTCAGGGCCCGTGGCCGAGCGGATGCTGCCGAGCCTGCCGCCACCCGCCTCGATCCCGCGCCCACCGCCCCAGCTCTGCAGGGAACCTGACGATGAATATCCTGATCTATCTTGTTCCCATGGCGCTGCTTCTTGGTCTGAGCGGGCTCGCGGCCTTCCTCTGGTCCCTCAAGAGCGGCCAATATGACGACGTGCAGGGTGCGGCCCTGCGCGTCCTGATGGACGACGACATCCGCCGATGACCCTCGCGACAGCCATTCCTCGGGCCGGGCGGCTCGATTGTGTCCGCGAGCCCGGCGACTCACTGAGGGCGTCTCCCACCGTGGCCACACGGCTCTTCTCGCCATTGCTTTCTCGCTCTCAGTTTTGTCCCAGGTGCTCACCTTGAGCATTCTGCCGCTTGCGGGCCTGTCGCTCGCGCCCGGCGCTACTTTGGCCACCCTGCCCTATGCGGCCTTCTATGCTGGAGCGGCGGTGGCAAGCCTTCCAGCCTCTCTCCTGCTCGACGTGTTCGGCCGCCGCGCCGCGTTTTCCCTGGGCGCAAGCCTCGGCGTTGCCGGTGGGCTGATCCTGACCTGGTCCCTGACCCGGTGGCACTTCGGAGGCCTCGTGCTCGGCTCCTTCTGGCTTGGCATCGCATCGGGCTTCAGCCTTTTCTATCGTCATGCAGCCGTACCGCTCGCTGGCAAGGGAGCCAGTGCACTCCTCGTCGTGTTCGGCATGGCCGCCATGGCCGGTCTGGCTGCACCCACGGTCGCGAGCATGGCCGAGGCGCTTGCAACACCAATGACATTTGTAGGCGTGGCAGCGGCAGCTGCGCTGGCGCATGTCGGATCGCTCGCCGCGACTGCTGTCTTGCCCTACCGGTGGCACCGCGACCCTCAGAATGGTCATGCAGCTCCAGCCCGGTGGCGCCCGTTCCTCGTTCCGACCATGATTGGTGCCCTCGGCTGGTTCGTCATGACGGCCGTGATGGGAGCCATGCCTATCGCTATGGTGGGATGCAGCCTGTCAAATGGGGTCCCAGGTGCAGTGGCTTGGCACGTCGTCGCGATGTATGGCCCGTCGCTTGTCCTACTCCGCTGTCCCGGACTGCAGCGTCCCGTATGGATGACGCTGACTGGATGCGCTTTCATCGGGATGGCCGTGTTGTCCTTTGGACTTTCGAACAGCACGGCGGGCTTCTCCATTTCCGCCGCGGTCCTCGGCATTGGCTGGTCGCTTGTATCACTTGGGACGACGCTATGGGTCCATAGCAGCGGGCCATCCCGCTGGCTCCTCGGCCTACACGACGGAATTATTCTTGGGGGGCTCTGCTAGGAGCTCTGATGACCGGAGGTTTCGCATAGACAGTCAATTCGGTCCTTTTTGGCAATCATTGGCGGCCGAAAGCGTGCCACGCATGGGGCCCAGAATTTCAAATGCCAGTAAGCTGGCTTTCGGAGGGACGGCCACAGGGCCGTCTCCGATATACCTCCGGGCGGTTGTCTCGTCGTGGAGTACCAGAGCTTGCCGGGAGCGGAAGCGAAATTGGGGGTATTCTGCGGGTGCCAAAGAAACAACATCCAAGAATCCTGATCACCACGATCCGATTCGCTCTGTCGGCGTCATGACTTCTGGCAAGGTTTTTCGACGGAGCGGTCGAGCTAAGGGGAATCCCTTAGGTAGGACATCTGAATTTCCGAGCCTCCGGCTTGGCGGTAGCCATGAACCAACGCCAACGACTTGAGACAGCGAGGGTTCTATGGATACCGCACTCATCACAAAGCGCCCCTCCTCGACTGCGGCAGCTATCGCCCGACCGTTCCATGAGCTGCGTCCGGCTAATGCCACCTCCTCGTTGGCAGCCGGTTCCGTGCGATCCTACGCCAAAGATGATGAGATTTTCGCGGATGGCCAACGAGCTGCTTATGTCTACAAGGTTGTTTCGGGCGCGGTGCGCACCGCCAAGCTCTTGAGCGATGGCCGCCGTCAAATCGATGCTTTCCATCTGCCTGGTGACATCTTTGGCATCGAATCGGGCAATGACTACCGCTTCTGCGCCGAGGCCATCGACAACTGCATGGTTGTCGCCTACCGCCGCTCCCAGATTGAAAGTCTATCGGGAACAGACACTCAACTCGTCCAGCAGTTCGCGGTTGCAATGATGCGCACTCTGGTGCGGGCGCAGAACCACCTGCTTCTGCTCGGACGCAAAACGGCTATCGAGAAGATCGCCACATTCCTCCTCGATCTGGCGGAGCGACTGCCCGCTGGCGATACGCTTGACCTTCCCATGTCGCGGACTGATATCGCGGACCATCTTGGGCTGACCATCGAGACTGTGTCCCGGTGCCTCGCCCAACTCGACAAAAAAGCCGTGATCAAGATGCTCGCCGCCCGACGGATCGTCCTGAGTGACAAGACAGCTCTCCAACAGCTCAACGATTGATTCGGCATCATCTGATCGAGGAGTTCACCACGCCCGACCCGGGTATGATCTTTCCAGCAAGAACAGGCAACCCCCGGCGCATCCTACGCCTGCTCGGTCACACCAGAACCGAGTGTACTCTCCGGTGCCCCTGGATTGCGTTCCGACAATGCGATTGCGGAGCAGGTTGTTGAAACAGGACGCCGCTGGCTCAGCCGAGTCAGCAGGATTGCGTTGACCTTCAGAGGCATTAGCTGGTGCACCGACCGTCAAGGCAAGCAAGATAAATTCGGCCGAACTCCTGATCATTCAAACAGAGCGCTCATCCTAGGTCGTCAGCAATTATAAGACGTTTCAATGCCCTTGCGTCTCGAACACACATCTTGCTGCAAAATAATCTTGCCTTTTTAGAAACGGGCCTGCCGATCTTGGACTTGCCTAACAATCGACGCGGGAGCGCGGGAGGACCAGTTCATACCTTTCCCGGAACAATGACCTGATGGTGTAGGCGTTTGGGCAATACCGCTGAACCACAGGCGCCCATCCACAATGGATATCGCGCCGGCAGTGGTGCTTGAGCTTGCAACCAGAGCAAACGATGATCATGTCGCGCATGATAGTTGGGTCGATGCGCTCTGTCTTTTCTGGAGCCAGACCGAGGGCAAGCATGAGGCGTGGCAACTCCTCGCCAGCTGTTTTGCCGTGAGCGCTCAGTTGCATCAACTGGTCTGCAGAAAGTCCAACGTCCCGGGCGAGCGCCCCGAGGTCCTCGGTGTCCAGTTTGGCGAGTTCCTGTCCTGTTGCTCGGCCGGACAACCAAGCTGTAAGCGTGGTCAACATACCCATGGTAGGCCTCCTGCTATTCAGCTAGATTGGCATGGGCCTCGTCGAGCAGCCTTGATTCAGCGCAACGCCTAGGTCTGCTGATGGCTTTATGAAATCCTCCTTGACACCGTGTTGCTGAGAGGAGCGAGAACACGAAGCCAAAACTCTCGAGCCGAGTTCTCGTTGGATCGGGTCCGTGTACAGGTCGCCAACGGCAGTATGGATGCAGTCGAGGAGTGCGTCGTCCGCAAGTGGCTTCTCAAGGACGTCTCGGATGTCCGGATGGGTTACGACGCTTGGAATGTCTGAGCTCTTCCGGACGTGATGAAAATGATTGGATAATGCAAGTAGCGCTCGTCGAGACGCTCCACCAATTCGATCCCGCTCGTTCCTAGCATGTTGTAATCGATGACGATACAGACATCCTGGGGAAGATCATGATTTACCAGGAAGGAAGCGCCGCTGTCGTAGACGCGCACGCCCCCTCCATCTCAAGCGCAGACTTTAAGGAGGTTCGGACCGCTTGGTCTCCCCGTGTACCGCCGGACCTCCTTGATAACCCGTGCATCCGTGTCCGCCTTCCGAATGGGGCTCTGTATCGGTGGCGGTTCGAGAACTGGAGAGCTCTGTCTCTACTATCCGGGACAGCGCAATCCGTCAGCCGCTCTCAAGGCGTTTGTCGGCCTGGCTCGCGAACTCAGTGCAGCACCAGGATCGTGAACGCCCAGGACTAAACTATCGGCTGTAGCGGTTGAGCGGGTAATTAGGCAGCACTTACCGGAGCGAGTGACGCCGTTGAGCGTGATGGTCTGCTCCAGGTCAAACTGAGCCTTTGAGCTTTTGTTCATGAAGGTCAGCTCACGCCGCCAATGCGGAATTTCGGCTAAGGTCTGCCCGGTGCCATAACAAGACATTCATTGGTAGCGCGTGCAGTCGGGCTTCGCCGTGGGCCCGCGGCTTCAAACAGGGTGCCTTTGCTCAGGATGATCAGCGAGTGCCGTTATCGGTGCGACCTGATGCCTGCAAGCCCGCCGCCATGGCAACCTGCACCAGCTCAGGCAGGCTTTGTGCCCCTAGGCGCTCCATGATGCGGGC
>NZ_QOIO01000039.1 GCF_003332305.1 Microvirga aerophila
GGATCGACCCTGGACGATCATGTCCCTCGGCCTGCGGGAGTGGGCGCACCGGTTCTGATCAGCGGGACTTGGTATTATATGCTCAATCTGGATCTCCATTTTGATCGAGCTAGCGACGGTGATGCGCTGCTTGGGGTTTCTTGATCCGTGATTGACTAGGTTTAGGAGCTTAAAGACTGAACAAGGAAGTGCGGCCACCGCACAATCGACTCAAGCTCTGTGTCCTCAATTCTGATGCGGGAGCGCACGTGCCTCCGAGGAACACCGCCTCGTCTATGAGCCCGCAGGATTCCCCATCACCAAGATTCCAGATGGTAAGCAGGCCATGGGCCACACACTCCACGCTCTCCGAGACCTGTTGTACGTTGAGGAAGTTTTATGTGCGCCTAGTTTAGGTGTAAGATAGATCCATTAGCTCCTAACGGCCGAGTGTTGGATGGCGCAGCATCGGGCAGGCTGCGACCAAGCACTCATCACAACGACCGAAGGGGGCCTCACGCACCGCTGGAAGCGATCCAACAAGTCACTATCGTTGTGAGTGGATCTCCAAGAGCCAGCCCCTTCGTCGCCCATCCCGCCAATCTGACGGGGCGGAAGTCGGCTTCTGAAGGAGTCATTTGCGAGGGCTGCGCGACGTAATCGCCCGCGATCCGAACCCCGCCGCCCACAGGTCGTCCGTCACCACCCATTACTGCCACCGCATGCGCAGCCTTGTGGAAGGCAACCAACCGACCAGTGTGCGGGAGCAGCTCGAAGTCGAGTCGTGAGGCGCATGCACGCGCGAGTCATGTCGAGACACTCGGGATTTGGATCGTTATCGAGGCTTGGCCGGCCACTAGAACCCAGTGCGGCCCCACTCGTCGATCGGGGACCAACCACCTACTCCGTACGAGGGGATCTGACTGGTCACTGGTCTAGGCAGTCCAAGAGCAGTTGGCCAGGCATCTCGGCAGTGGCGCTCAGACCGCTGCTCAACGAACATTCAGCATGGAGCTCGCATTGCAGACTGACCATTGCGGGCTCCACAAACCGCACCGTCAGCCGGTAAGTCCTGTAGTCATCTGGCTGCAGGTCACGTACCCACAGGCTGTAGATCTGTGCGAATTGCTGGATTCTTATCCGGGAACGCGTCTAAGTGACCGATCGCAGATGCCAACTGCAAGCTACGGCTTGCATGGAGGTTACTCTTGGGTGATGTTCATGGGGACTAGAGGACTTGCTCATGTTTATTCGCGTTGCAGCGGTGTTGATCCTAGCTTGTGTCGTAATGCCGCCGGTCTGGGCTGCGGGTGTATCCGGAGAAGGGTCAGGACAATCAGCCCCGCGGCAGGTGTCGTCGGGCGGAGAGCTCCGTTTGGCGCCAGGTTCTGCTGATATTCTTAAGGTTGCTCGGAGCGTGGGCACAATCATCATTGGAAACCCTGACATCGTAGATGCATCGGTGATCAATGAAAGTACGGTAGCTGTCACTGCCAAGACAGCGGGCACAACCAATATGATCCTGCTCGACGCCCAACACGCCGAAATTTTACGTACGACTGTTCAAGTCGGGCCGCGGCCAAGGCAGGTTCAGGTTCTGAGTGGGGACAGGTCGCAGGCCTACGCCTGCACGCCGAGCTGCAATCCGGATCCTAAGGCGGTCCTGCCTTATGCTGAGACGACTGCCACGACAGTTGTCCGTAATCCAGATGGGACCGAAGCCAGCACCGTATCTGGAACGACCAGAGCCAATGCTCCATCGGGAACCCCAAGAGCCAATGCTCCTCCTGCCCAGCCCCAACAATAGACAAGTACTGCGAATTCTATAACTACAGAGGGAGAAGGAAGAAGCTTCGACCCTATGATTGAGATGCCTGATGTCAAAATCAGTGGTCTGGATTAGTTGCGTTTGGCTCTGGTAGTGTTGTCGCGAAGCAATTCAAGATTGTTGTTGACCGTAACACTGGACGGGTCCAGTTCATGCGCCCTGAGGAAGTTGCTTCTTGCTTTAGCAAGGTCTCCACGGAGCAGATAAGAGTACCCAATATTATTGTAGTACTCTGGCTGGCCTCCGACGTAGCGCCCAGCTTCCCGATACGCCCTGTCTGCCAAGTCGAAGCGCCGCACGCGATCGTAGGATGCGGCAAGGCCTAGCCAAGCTTCTGCATTGTTGGATGCTAGCTCAACGGCTCGCTCATAGTATCGGGCGGCATGGCCGTAATTACCTGCCGCGAACTGTGCTTTGGCGACTGCCAGCACCTGACTGTCGGGGTAAGCTTCGACTGAAGCCGGTAGCTCGAGCGCAGCAGCATCATTGCCGAAGCTTGATAAACTGCCACCGTTGGCGTTGCAGGCTGACAACAGCAGAGACACCAACACAAGCAGACCGGCCGCCCGCTTCTGTTCAGATCTTTGCATCCTCGGCCCCCCTATGACTGCCATACCGGTGTTTTTCGTTCTCGGAATGGCTGTTCGCCTTGCACAGCGCGATAGCATCAAATACCCGTGTGTAGCAAATGGGTTTGATTCGCCAAGAGGCGGCATGGCTTCGTTCGTGCTCCAAGGTCGTTTCCTCAGGGGATAAATGTCGGCTACTTGGTCTAAGATCTAGGTTCCAGATTTCCGTCGATTATGTTCTTGTTAACTATGTTTTCATTATATTTTGGTGAAGTTTTAGGCTGCCTGCCTAAGTAGATTAATGCGCTGGATCAACCTAAACTATCGCAGCAAGCGCGTGGAGTAGATTTGGAAATGCGAGCAACCGATCGTTCCGCGTCCAGTGCCGTGTCAAGTGCGACTTGGTCCACGTTCGTGTTCCTCGTTCTCAGCGCAGTGGGTGCCTTGGTTTTAAGTTCGCCCCTTGAGGCACAGGAACGTCTTATCCGGTTCAGCAGTGGCCGCGCGATGGGGCAGATCAATGTCGCCCGCGGCCAGTTTCTCACCGCTCGGACGGTCGAAGACGTCAGTCGGGTGGTGGTGGGCGATCCTGAGATCGCCACAGCTGTCCCACTGACAGGACGCACATTCTATGTTCTCGGCAAGACTGAGGGTCGGACAAACGTGGCCGTGTTCGGGGCAGATGACACGCTGCTCGGCACAATCAGCGTGGAGATTGGTGCTGATACCCCCGATCTTGCAGGGTCGATCCGGGAGAGTATCCCGCAGGCCAATGTCCGGGTTGAGACCGTCAATGGGCGTCTTCGCCTGAGTGGCACCGTCCCGGATGCGATTGCCTTGCGCAAAGCACTGGAAATCGCCGAGCAGTATGGATCCGATGGCGTGATCAACGCACTGCGTGTCACCGGCGGGCAGCAGGTCATGCTGGAGGTGCGATTTATCGAAGCCAGCCGGAGCGCCGGGCGAGAACTCGGCATCAGTTGGTTTGTCAGGCGGCAGAACGACAACAGTGGGCGGGGATTCGCGACCGGAAACGCATCCCCCACATCTGGCCTTGTTGTGAGTTCCTCTTTGCCCAGCGGAAACGCTCCCTTCGGCGCGCTGGTTGCTCAGGTCCTCGGCGGTGGCATCAGTGCCGACGTTCTAGTCCAAGCCCTGGAGGACAAGGGGCTGGCGCGGCGCTTGGCGGAGCCCAACCTCATCGCTTTGTCTGGTGAGACGGCGAGCTTTCTGGCTGGCGGCGAGGTTCCCATTCCGATTTCGGGGAACGACGGACAGATCTCAGTCACCTTCAAGGAATACGGTGTTCGCCTCAACTTCACGCCAGTTGTGCTGGAAAACGGTTTGATCAATCTCAAGCTGCAGCCTGAAGTGAGCCAGGTCGACCCTGCCACCCGAGTCACGGCGGGAGGTGTTTCGGTCCCGGGCTTTATCACGCGGCGTGCGAGCACCATGATCGAGGTCCGGGACGGCCAGAGTTTTGCAATGGCCGGACTTCTTCAAAGTCTCAACAGCAGGACACAGGATCAGATCCCCTGGATTGGTCAACTCCCGGTTCTAGGAGCGCTGTTCCGCTCGTCATCCTTCCAAGAGGAAGAAACAGACCTCGTCATCATTGTCACCCCTCGTCTCGTCAGGCCGACAAAGCCCGGGCAGCCCTTGCGCACGCCACTTGATGGCACCAAACCCAGCAATGATCCGGAATTCTTCCTGCTCGGTCAGTTGGAGGTTGATAGCGACATGCAGCGTCGCTTCGTCGAGGGTACAGGAGTGATTGGGCCCTATGGTCATATCGTCGAGCTACCCGCGAGAAAGCGCAATGTCAGAAAAAAAGTTATCACAACAAAGTACTAGGCGTCGGCTTTGGATGCTCGCCTGTGTTGTGCCTATAGTCGGGCTTGGGGGTTGCGTGGATTACCTGAAGCACAGCGACACGGTCACCTTTGCAGCGGGCGACGCTCAGGACTGGAACAAGGTTGTCCATACCGCCGATCCTTGGCCGCCTTATGTCACGAATACCCGCATTCCTGGAGATGGACGTCGCACTGCCACAGTGATCCAGCGCTATTCGACGGGCAGCGGATCAGCAGCACCCACGGCAGATAACTCAGCCGGTGCAGGAACTCCCGAGTAGGCGTACCTGACGGGCGTCGGACGAGCTCCCAAGCACGTGAATATTCAGTGGTCGGATGTCAAAGACACTTGGTGTGTCTTTGTCTTTCGTATAATTGCGCTCATAGCTCCCCACCGCCCGTTTACAGGGGTTGCCTCACAGAGAAAGACCCCACGCGTTACCCCTCGCAGGTTCGAGCTTGATCGAAACAAACTTGGGCTAAAATGCCCGCGCCGCCATCACGTGTTGGTTGGTGCGTACCTTCGTGAGCTAGTGAGGGCTGCGGCTCTGTTCATGCGGATTGTGCCGAACCTCATCGACACCGTGGCAATGGCAGACGGGGAGAGCAGGATTGGAATGGGCACGAGATGTGTGGGTCATTCGCCGGCAACAGTGAAGTGAAGTGCTTCCAGCCTTGCCGTGGGCGAGGCGCAGGCACCACGAAGAGGATATGTGGTCGTCTGTGAAGGATTGGCCGTCGGATTGGAAAGCGCCTGAGGTGGCAGATTAACAGAGGAGCAGAGGCCCCCAACTCTCCTGTTCCTGATTTGAATTTGGAGATGCTAAACTCTTCAGCCAATCACAATCAGCTCTCTGGGCATTGATCATATCGCCGCCTCATCACTGATCTCCGAGGGCAACTCGCTGCACGAGATTGCCATTCTCAATCACAGACGCGATCACCAAACGCAGGAAGCCTGCCAAAAGTGCGATTTCTCTTACGGATCTGGGCCACTTGACGGCCTAGTCGCGTCGGGACGTCAAGTGTAGGGGAGTTCTTCAAGGCGACTCTCCAGGGATTGTTTCGCAGGAACAGCCCCGCTTTGCACTTAGAAGCCGACGATGTTGAACATGGACGAGACGGTCGTGCCAGTTGCCCGGACCACGGCGATGATCACACCGGAAATCAGCGCAATGATGAGACCATACTCCAGTGCAGCCGCGCCGGACTGATCCTCATAGAGTTTGGTTAGAATGCTCAACATAGGTTGCCTCTGGCAGGGGCAAGGCTTGCCCTGTGAGATCGTTCTTTCGTCCTTAAAGAGATCATCCCGCATTTAGACTGATAGAGCAACAAGCCATTCTCCGTCTCGCGGAGAAGGAACGCCACAGTTTTTCGGTGTCGCCTTTGTAGAATAGTCCAGCTTACGTTAGCTGGATCCATCTGCGCGCATGAAATTGATAGGCCGCGCCGCGTATCAGTTCATTCCGAAAAGCTTCAATATAGGCAGCGTGGCTTTTTGTATTCATCTCAATTTGAGCTGGTGCGACTTTGGTGAGGTGTCTGCCGAGCTGTGATTGTACTAATGAACAAGCACCGAGATAATGATAATGTGGCTTCCACTGGTCTGTCTTAAGCACTAACCTCTGGGTCAGAGAACGCAAAGCGTTCAACAATGACCAGATGGCTTTGACAAGGAATATTTGTCTGATGAAGACCGCTCGCGTTTTCCTGCTTCCCACCTCCTTGGCCCGCCTAATCGAGCGGGAGCGGGGAGGCCGGCGCTTCGTAGAAGGGTACTTCCCCGTTCATCACGGGCGTGCTGCCCATGTGCAACTCGGAGGCGGCGCCAGCAGCCTCGTTCTGGTTTCCAGCTTGGCTGGTGAACCATCGGAGGATTGGGCCGATCTCCCCCGAGTTCAGGCGGAGGCCCTGCTGGAGCTGACGTCGGGACGGGTAGAGTACGCGCTGACGAGTATATCCTACGGTTCCCGCGACATTCTCCTCAGCCGGGTTTTTGAGCCAGGGCCTCTCGACTTGATTACCATCGCCTTTAACGGAAAGGAGGAGGCGCAGGACTTCCGTCCGTTGCCTTGGTTTGGCCCGGAAGTTACGGCTGACGCAGCCTATCAGAATCGCACCATTGCTCTTCAGGGGCTTCCGGCTGTGCTGGAAGTGCAGCTCGCCAACGAAGCCCTGGAGAGCCTGCTTGATGTTCTGGAGAGCCGGACCTTTTCCCAGCAGGAGCCAGACTCTGAAGCAGCGGAAGCGGTAGCCCCGCGACAGCCCGCAAGTTCAATGGCTGAGCCTGAAACACTGACTGATCCTCAGGAGGCGGAGGATTCAGACATTGAAGATAGTGTCATACGGGGACTAGCGCGCTCTCTCCGGTCTTACCGCAGCTAGCATGTGCAAGTCTGCGCCTTCGGTCGATCATAGGAATTGTCACGTCGGCATACTAGGACAGGTGGGCGAGGAGCCCATGGGGCGCGGTGGCCGTACGTTAGAACGGCTGCTGGTTATAATGATCGTTAGCCGGAACGTCGCTGATTTGCTGGCTTTCGGTTCCAAGAACGGGAGGCTTGAGGTTTAATCGGGCAACCGAAGCCCACCCTTCCTGCTCGTGCTGGCTCGCGATGGAGCGGGATCAGTTCAGGCGTGTTGCGCCGGTGCGCGACCGAGTCAAATTTGGCCGGGAACCTGCCGTCGGATCAGCCAGCTTTCGCGCAGTCTCAAATGCTCGTTTCCACGCTTCAGATCAAGCCTCGATTGAGCGGGCTGAGTATTGGAGTCATCTCTCATTGATGTGGCCTCATCCTGCGCCAAACCGCGCCGATCACATCTGCATAATCATCCGTCCATGGCTGAATACCTGACCTCGCCTCATAGCGCTGCCAACCGGACCGAGTGGCCAAGTCGCCAACATCCTCCCCTGATCGGGACAGCACAACCACTTCAGAGTCTGTGATGTATCTCCCGACATTAGTTCTGCCTTCAGGCCCACCTCGAAACACTGCCAGACCGTTCGCACCGCCTACGGCCGCAACGACACTGGCGAGTTCCATATTGCGGTTGGAGATGTGGAGCACGAGAGAGCCGCGTGCGCTTAGCTTTCTTACATAGAGTGCTATTGCCTCCTGCGTCATTAAGTGGATGGGAATAGCGTCTGAGCTGAAAGCATCCACAATGAGGAGGTCGACAGAACCGTCCTCAGCGCCTGCCACCGTGAGGCGCGCGTCACCTAATACAATGGGTGCATCGGGAGCACAGCTTGAAAGGAAAGTAAAACGGGAGGAATCCTTGACAATGTTGATCACGGTGCGGTCAATTTCGTAGAACGTCCAGGATTCACCTGCTTGTCGGCGGCACGCAAGCGAACCCGTGCCGACACCGATGACGGACACATTGTTTAGGCGACCTTGTGCGGCGCGGATGGCCTCAATTGCGTGGGAGATATTGCCACTGGTGTGATTATACGTAATCGCCTCCAGTGGACCTTCAAACAGGCGGCCGTTCTCATCACGGATCTTCTGAGCCCCATGCAGCGTGGTGCCGTGGCTCAGTAGCCTGAACTGGCCGTCGCTCGTCGTCGCGACCCTATGGACGCCGTAGAAGGAACGAATTGTTTCCGCCTCTTCATCTCCGAGGCGAGCTGCGGCGAGGATCAAGAAGACGGCAGCGGATAAGCCTGCAAGTCGGGCCGGGTGTTTGAATTGAAGCATCAACACCAAACTCAGACCGATCAGTATGGCGGTTGGGTTTGCTGATTCCGGTTGGGAGACAGCCCTCGATGCAACGAAAAGAGCGACGGCGATCATCCCGCCAGCAACAACGATGAACCCAATTGTCTTAAGGGTGCGGCTCCTGTTCTTTGCCTCAAACAGACCCGGATGGCAAAGAATGCTTGCAAGCAGCAGCGGGTACTCGAGGATTGACGAGAACAGGTGGGGCGCAAGCAGTCCGGCGAAGAGGCCGCCCAGCACCCCGCCAAACGACATCCACATGTAGAACTCGGTGAGATGCTGCGCGGGCGGGCGTCGTTTGGCCATTTCACCGTGGCAAACCATGGCGGTAAGGAAGAAGCCGACCAGGTGAAGTGGCAACATCATCTGCCAGTCTAAATGCAGACCGAGTAAAACTGGGGCAAGGAGGAAGCCCACAACGATCGGATGGAGCGACAACATCCGATCGTGGCGCAGGAAGGGTTTGCGTTGGAAAACGATGATAAACGACAACAGAAAGAGCGCGAGGGGGATTACCCAGAGAAGCGGTGCGGCGGCGACATCCGTCGAAACAAAGGCCGTGACGGCGACAAGCAGCGCACTTGGCACGAAAGCGAGGGCCGTCCATGTCGCTCTATCGCCCCAACCGGGGACGGTGGCTTTGTCGTTTCTCGTTTGAAGAACGGTGGCGGTTGGAGGAATGCGACCGACAAGGCCTGCTGCAATGGCCACTCCTACAATCAGTAGGGCAAAGCCTGAAGTCCAGACGTGCACCTGTTCCGACAGTGGAAGGCTGGGCTCAATCAGGAAGGGATATGATAGCAGCGCTAACAAGCTCCCGATGTTGGAGGCTCCATAAAGGAAGTAAGGATCAGTGGCATGGGAATGCCCTGTCCGGGCGAACCACGCTTGAAGCAGTGGTCCATTTGCCGAGATGGCAAAGAAAGGCAAGCCGACGGACACGGCGAAGATGCCGACAAGCCAGAGCGCCTGCCCCTCTTCGGGCGGCTGGCCCAAATCGGTGGGAAGACCCATTGGCAGTGCCAAGGCAAATATCAAACCCATCATTGACAGGTGGACGAAGGCCGCTCGGCGGGGCGTCAACCACGTGGTGATCACGTGCGCATACGCGTATCCCGTCAGAAGGACCGCTTGGAAGAACACCATGGCGACGGACCAAACCGCCGGGGTCCCCCCGAGTTTCGGCAACACCAGCTTGGTGAACATTGGCTGGACCGAAAACAGCAGGAAGGCCGACAAGAAGAGGGCTATGCAGAAAAGCGGGCAAAACGATGAGCGGTGCTCCAACCCGAAAATGCCATGAGGAGGTGATTTTCATGACACGGGACACGCCGGCCGGACTACCATTGCCCTCTATACTCCCGCCGCGCATGTCGATATCCCTCGCTGAAACGCCTCTCACGTGAGTCATGGTGCCCGTGAAAGCCAGGTGATGAGCTATGCCCAATTTTTCGAGGCGGCAACCCGGCCGAACGATCTGAGACGACCTAGGGAGGACAGGGTAAGAACGCACCAGGTACGGTGTTGTGAAATCGGTCACTATCCTGAATGCATCGAGCAGACATCGCTTCAGGCGCGTGTCCGGTTGGGCTCGTTGCCTTCCTTAAGAAGGCCCACTTTGAATAGGCTGCTCGCGAACTCAATGCTACTCGTTCCGTGATCATCAACGACACAGACTTGGTGACGAGGCATCCGCTAAGCACTGGCGTGTCCAGCGGCCCGGAGGATTTGTGTGCAGAGTCTGATGTCGGAGGCGAGGTCCCCAAGATCTTTCGCCAAGCGCCTTGCAGCACCGGACCGAAACCGCAGCTGCCCACAGGACAGGTGGTCTAATCGTCAAGCCCAACCGTTTGCTCTAGGAGGCTTGACCCAGAAGCGCAGCTGAGACTCATTGATAAAACGGATGATGTGAGCAGCCCAGCTTCAGTCGTTCCAAACTGCTCGGATCTTCTCGAATTGCCAAGCTCGTGCGTCCGGCGGTCTTCACGTTCCGCGCCTCTGGCGCGCCCGCCTAGATAGAGGCAGTGTCTAAATGCCTGACGCGTGCGGCCCAGCATTAAGTTGAGCTTTTGAAAGTAATAAAGTTTAATATACTGTCTAACCAAGACTGGCCGTTATGCGCTGTGGCCTGCGCAACTCTCAGTAATGTGGCATAAGTGGCGCACTGCACAGCCACTAGTAAAGTCAACCTTATCGCGGTTGCCCATAATCTGGCATCAGGAGGTGGAGCTATAACCGCAGCTACCCATTCTGGGTAGGGTCAGGCCACAATCCAGAATGTGACAATAAGGCTGATGCTGGCGAGTGCTACAGCGTTCAGGTCGAACAAAAGCTGCTGCCGGGTGTAATTTTGTGCGAACATAGGGTGCCCCAAGTCTGCCGTTTCTAAGCGGCTTTAATACTCATTAAGTGTTTGCATGTCTCACGGCAACTATACCGAATCGGTAGGACTAAACAGCGCATCTGAGATCCAAGCCCGGACTCTGTGCAGTCGGCGTATCAATTTTACCATTTATTTAACGTTATCTCATTAAAGTATATGGTCAGCTGCTTTCTTTGCCTCGTCCCGTTCGTCATGCTGGTAGGCAAGACCACGCAACCGAATCCGCGTATCCTGCGATATGACGGCGATTACTGGGGGTGTCCTAACCGAACGACATTGGAGTTGTGCACAAGTGCCCGTGCTACAGGCCAAGTTCCTGCTGGTTGAGGTAGGCTCTCAACGCGCGCTCGATCACCTCCTGATAGCTGAGGCGTCGCTCAAAAGAGAACCGGCGAAGGCGCTCATGCTCGGTCTCAGACAAGTGAAGGGTGAGTGCTCTGGCCTCAGCGTCAGGGATTGGATCGGTTTCAGGAAGCAGACCCGAGGGGCCGGTGTCCTCTGTGATCCGTGGCTTTTCAATGAACATGAGCCCATAGCTTCGTCCATTGGTCCACGCTACGCGCGTCCGCACACACAGACTCATGTCGGGGATCTCAAGTTCAAACTCGTACGGGAGAGGGGTATCTTCCGAGAGCTCAATTTTCGCTCCGCCATCGGACAGATCCCTTACCATGCACCCAACGTGGGAGCGGCGTTTGTCGGCTAGAACCTTTGCCGCAAGCGCGGTAGGCCTGCGTGCGTTAGAGTGATGCTCATCCATCGAAACCCCCTCAATCCCGATATAACGCTACTTAGTCACCTTACATGCGTAACCCGCCACGACCGGTTCCCCATTGTGATGGGCTTTTAGCTCACAATGATTGATGCGTCTGCAGATTTGCTGTCAACCATTTGCGAATTGCCGAGGCGGCCGCGAGCATGCGTCAGCGAACGAAGGCGCTAGCCGCGAACTCAGGCATAATGGAGGTGAAGGGCTTTGCCTCTGAGATTGGGGATGATGCATTACGATGGATCTCATGCACGATTGTCAGGATCATCCCCAAAACAGCCCCGCAAACGGCAAGGGCGTACGCGTCCCGGGTCTCCTCCCTGCCAGCGAGAGGGATTCCAGAGCCATCTGGCCTGCCACGCTATAGGACTACAGCGCCGGCGGTCGAAGCGCCTCGCGGAATAAGCCTAAAGTAGCCTGAGTGTTTTACGCCATACAACAGCGTCATCGAGGCGACCCAGTGCCCTGCGCAGCGATGTCCGAATCGGCGTGCGTAGTGTCAGGCTCAAGGGTCCTAGTGGCACCGCGTGAGGGAGCACCAGGTCGCGTGCGCTCAATGAGATCAAGCGTTTGCGCGATCGCCTGCTTGGCGCTGTCAATGGCCTCCTGCAGGGCCCGTCGTTGCTGCTCGATATCACTGGGGGTGTCGTCCATCAAGGCGATTGGTCCGGGCGAGAGGTCCGATGGGACCTGGGAACAGGTCCCACTACCTAGCCCCCAACGATGTCTCAAGACAACAATCCTCTGTCCTGATTGACAGAAAAGTTATCCTGGAGCGGTGCCATAACTGGCTCATGGCTGACCTGCTTCGGGCGATGCCCTTGTTGAGCAGGCCCAAGAGTTCGGCACGCTCGCGGCGGCCAAGGTCGACACGGTAGCGCTCGAGCATGGGAGCAACGCTCGCTCCCGATCAGGCGGGATTGCACCCGCTCAACCGATCTCGCAGCTCTCCTGTGACCTGGAACTAGGTGGGCGAGAGGGATTTGCCGTAGGTGTCGAGCAGGGCGGCGACCTCGTGCAACATCGCTGTCAACGGCTTCGTTGATGTGATGTCGAACGTCATGTCCGGACGTTCGAAGAGTGCCAGGCAGATCTCGTTCGAATCGTGCCGGGACTGATACGTGATCCCGTCAGGTTTGTCCGGGTGATCCCAGAGGGCGTCCGACCACAAGCCGCAGGGTTCGTAGGGGCCAGTGGAGATCGCGTTGTCGGTGCCGACCGCCTGCAGGCTGGAACCATAGAGCTTCGCGACGCGCAGTTCGCGGCCACAGGCCAGCTCGGTTGCGGCACGGTCCGTGATCTCCGAAGTGGCGACTATCAGGCGCTGCGGGTTGCGCAACAGCGTTTCCGTCACTGCTCCGGCCCGGCTCAGGCCGACATACAGCACGCCGAAGCGGCTGCTTGCGCTGTCGAACCGGTAGGTGGGCGCGACACCAGCGCCAGGGCCGAAGAACACCGGTCCGAGCGATGCGTGGTGAATCCGGTACAGCACGGTGCCAGCCGGCAGGACGTCGACTGGCACGCTCTTGCGCCCAAGCCAGGCAGGCGGCGGTGGCGCGGCTCCCGTCGGTCCGCGGGTCCCGGAAGGTGGCGAGGGGCTCACGCGAAGCCGTCGCCCTGGGCTCCCCGGACTAGGCGCAGCACCGCATCGCGGTCGCCGGCGCGCAGCGCCTCCAGGGGCGTCCGGCCCGCCAAGGCTGTGTCAGAAGCGAGAAGGAAGTCCAGCGCTACCCAGGGGCCCGCGGAGCCGAAGCCGCGCACGACGTCGGCGATGCCGGCCAACACCTCACCGTTGTCAAACTGGCAGGCTGGATAGCGCCAGTCGCTCCCCTCACGGACAGCCAGCACGGTCCCGGCGCGGCGCCGCTTATCGACGGCCTGACGCGTGATCCCGAGGACCTGGCCGGCGGCCTCCGCCGACACTGCGCCGCCGGCTGAGACTAGGAGCGTCTGACGGTGCTCGACATTCCGGGCCAGGCTTGGCGCAAGCGGGTCGAGATCGGTGACGGCCGACCCGACCACCTCGGAGCGGCTCAGGAGTTGCGCGAGGGCGCCGACGTCGGTGGGGGTGGCGAGCGCCTCCGTGAGGGTCTTCGTTGGGACGCTGCTGGCGATCCGCTCAAGAGCGGACAAAGCCCGACGCAGGAACGCCGCCTGGACTGAGTCGGGCTCAGCGTGAACGGTCAGCCTAAAGCCGAAGGATGCAGGTTCGCGGGCCAGAGCAGCCTCCTCGGTTGCGCTAGTCAGTATATAGGACTGAAAAATACAGCGTCAACCAAGACGGAGCGAGGAGCGGTTGTGCTATCGGCGGGTGGCTTCGTGCTGACCGGTCGATCAACGGCTTCGCATGAGTCTGTTCTGGCGGCTGGTGCGATTGCGCCTCTGATCCGTTCGTCACAGATCAACCTGGACGGGAGGAAACTGGACGCGACGGGATTGAGCTAAGCGACCAGTTCACAATCCGAAGTCATCCCGAAATCGATCGATCTGATGCATGCGCTCATGCAGGATTGTCACGATGCCGATGTCATTATTGCTGGGCGTCCACCAGCCGACGAAGTGCCACTCATATCGGAAAAAGTAACCGTCAACCCCGAACTCGGCCGGCACCGGGCGTGATATCACCTCGTGCGTCTCGATCTTGCCAAAAGCCTAAAACATGAAAAGCCCCTGTGCGGCCATCTTTGGGATCTGGTAAGGGCGCTAAACAAGGTGCACAGGACCGGGATAGCGAGCCACGATCGCATCGGATGTGAGAAGCAAAATGCCTTCGACCAGCGATTGGGCCACGAGGATGCGGTCGAAAGGGTCCTTGTGAATGGGCGGGAGGGCCTCAACTTCCACGGCGTGGACACTCATGATCGGAAGCTCCATATAGCCGTTGTCGAGAAGGCCGCGCCGCAAAAGCCGCGGATCGACACGAAAGTCTGGACGATCAAGCCCTCTCTTGATCGCGATCTCCCACAGGCTTGCTGGACTGAACAGCAGTTCGTTCTGGAGATCTTCGAGGAATGGCCTTGCGGCGGTGGGTAGCCGATCAGGATCCCCGGCCGCCCAGAGCAGGAGGTGGGTGTCCAGCAACACCTTCATCAGATCTCACCCTTGAACTGTTGTTCGATCTCCGTGCTGCCCATCTGGTCGAAATCGTCTGGCACAGAGATTTGCCCGGCGAGGAAACCAAGCCGACGGCTTTCTCCGGCTGCAGGGGTATCCAGGGCTGTGACCTTGACGAGGGGCTTACCCGCCTTGGCGATCACAAACGCTTCCCCGCGTGCGGCTTTTTCGATGAGCCGGGACAAGTGGGTCTTGGCCTCATGAATGTTGACGATCTGCATAGGGCCTCTCTTAACCTTAGTTTACATGACTTAGTCTATTTCTGTCGGAAATCAAGGTCGTCTCTGCCGTGAGGGCGATGCTTCGAACGAAGGGCTGTATTGACGCCCTCAACGCGTGTATCCGCGATGTCAGTTAGCCCTCCTGGCCGCCTCGTTCCTGGTGATGGCACTCATGCCTGTTGATGTCGTCGCATAGCTCATCTGCGGCTGCTGGAGCGGGCAGCGTCGCCTTGCGGTTAGGCGTTGAGCGCGAACTTCCACTAGGCGTCCAAGACGCCCATTGCGCTTCTCGGAAGCGCTGCCGGATGCATGGTGGTGGGGCCGGCAGTGCCGCAAGGGAACCGTAACGCGCTCACGCATGGGCTGTCGACGCGCGAAGCGATTGACCGGACCAAAGCAGTGAACGCGCTCTTGCGGCGATCGTGGACGATGCTTGAGGCGATCAGTTGAACCGGTGGAGGTTGATCTTCGCCGACGGTATGTAAGTGCTGTGGCAGTCGTCCCCGCTCAGGATTTCGATGTCAGGGACGATTGGATTGCGGTGTGGGAGCTGCTTGATCTTACCCTAGAGGAGCCAGAACATTTCTTTGCAGCGCTCGTGGATGAGACTGAGACATCTAACCGAGGCGTTCAGGCTGAAGTGACGCTGGTCGAATCGGATTCATGACCTCGACTGAATTCCGAAAGTCCTTCTCGTTGTCTGTGACCAATATGCAGGCATTCGCGCCTGCGATCGCTGCGCTGATCATATCGAGTGCGCTCCGCGGTCGACCATCTACTGTTCCTTCGGCCATCAGCTGAGCCCACAGCGGGCTTATCGAAGGGCAGGACAAGATTTTTGAAGAGCGCTTGAGGTCCTGTCGAGCCCGAGAACCACTGCTCAGCTCTCGCCTCTTGCGGCCCTCGTGCAATTGGAGAATGCCGTGTCGGATCTCAGCAATGGACAGTGTTGAGATCAACAGATCTTCGTCAGCCTGTTCGGACATCCAGGTCAAAAGTGATGGCAATGGCAATAGCATTGTCGTGTTGCTGATAATGTTGGTGTCGAGGAGGTCTCGCATCATAGATCGACGTCACGATCTGGGGTGACTTTGCGCGTGATGTCGAGTTCGGCACCAACGAGAGGCGACTGGCGCAGCGCGGCCAGGATTGTAAGATTGACGACAAGCTTCACGCGATTGGCTCAAGTTCACCAGACTTCCCCTTCTGTAAGAGGCTGAACCGGCTCGTCACACGGGATGCAGATGGCCATCACTCTCGATCAGGCGCAAGGCCTCGGCGAGAGACACGGATCGGTGGAGGCAAAACCACTCGCCCGTATGGCGATGCCAAGACACATCAAAGCAGTCACGGCCGATATACTCCAGACGCGCAAACGGCGCATCGAACTCGGGCTCGAGTGCGTCCAGATCGTCGGAGCGAAAGCGCTGCAGGAAGCGGTATTTGTTGCCATGCCATTTGCCCGTGATGGCGATCGGGTAGTTAAACGAGTTGGGCTGGATCTCGGGCAGGAAGCGCGGTCGCAGAACCTCAGCCAGAAAGCGCTCGCAGGCGGCCGTAATCGCCGCCTTCTCCGGTTCGGGTGGCTTCGTGCCCACCAGGGAGCGAACACGGACCCATTGCCTCCCGCCCATGACGCCTCCGCCACCGTGATCCTGGCTTTATGGTATCTTGGCACGGGGTCCTCGTCATTGGATTTGTTCGGCCCAACAGCAAAGCGCCATGAGAATACTTTGGTCAGACGGGGCAAAGGGGCGGAAGCGGCCCTGCCGAGAAGGCTGGATCGTTCTCCAGAGACGCGAGCTGGAGCGTCTTGGCGCGACGGGCGCGGAGCACATCCAGTGTCGCTTCGGCCACTGTTGAGCAGAGCCAGGAATTCGTTATGACGCGTAGGCTCACCGTTTCTTGGCAGCCTTTGCCTTCTCGCGGAACGAGCCAGCCCATTCCTCTTTCACGACTTGGCGACTGCGACCCAGGGCCAGCGCATCGTCAGTCACATTCTCCGTAATCACCGAACCGGAGCCGACGAACGCGCCCTTCCCGATTGTGATCGGGGCGACCAAGGACGAATTGGAGCCGATGAAGGCCCCTTCGCCGATTTCGGTGCGGTATTTGCCGAAGCCATCGTAGTTGCAGGTGATGGTGCCGGCCCCAATGTTGACCTCCGCCCCCACGCTGGCGTCGCCGAGATAGGTCAGATGGCTTACCTTCGCTCCGGCTCCGACGTCTGTATTCTTGATTTCGACGAAATTACCGACCTTCGCCTTCGGGCCAACCGATGCTCCAGGCCGCAAGCGGGCGAATGGACCAATCCTTGCGTCTGCCGCGATATGCGTCCTCTCCAGGTGGCTGAAGCTGTGGATCACCGTACGGTCCTCAACGACCACGCCGGGGCCGAAGACCACGTGCGGCTCGACCACCACATCACGGCCCAGCTGGGTGTCGTGGCTCAGGAAGACCGTCTCCGGCGCCACAAGCGTCACTCCTGACAACATGACGTTACGACGCAATCTCTCCTGGATCATGTGCTCAGCCATGGCGAGCTGCATCCGATCGTTGATGCCGTGCACCTCTTGCTCAGACACGATCACAGCCGCCGTGCGATACCCGAGCCGCCGCGCGATGTTCACGGCGTCCGTCAGATAATATTCGGCCTGTGCGTTCTTCGTTTCGATCCTGTCCAGGATTGTCAGAGCCACATCCCCGCGGAGAGCCATCAAGCCTCCATTGCACAGGGTAATCGCGCGCTCTTCCTCGCTCGCATCCTTGTGTTCGCGGATATGGAGCAGCTCATCCCCGGACATGACGAAGCGGCCATACCCAGTGGGATTGCGGGCCTCGAACCCGAGTCCGACCACGGCGGCCCCATTGGCAAGGGGCTCCCGCAGCTTGGCGAGCGTGTCAGGGGTGACGAGGGGCGTGTCTGCGTAAACGACGATGATGTCGTCCGGCTCCCGCTCCAACGCCTCCCGGGCGCTCAGCACGGCGTGGCCCGTGCCACGTCGTTCCCGTTGCACGAACGCCCGGGCACCCGGGATGATCTTGTGAGCCTCCGTGGCGACATCCTCCCGGTCCGGTCCGATCACCACCGCGACCTCGGTCGCCCCCGCAGACATGACGGTCGCCATGACGTGCCCCAGCATCGAACGGTTGGCGATCTCGTGCAGGACCTTGGGCTTGTTGGATTTCATCCGCGTGCCCTCGCCGGCGGCCAGAACGACTGCAAGGCAGCTGCGGGCCGAGCCCTGAACAGGAGAAACAGATGAGGTCATCAGTGATGAGGCCTTTGTTGCGCAGGGCCAGGAGCCCGGTTAGCGCCCGGCATGTGAGGTCCACAAGGGAGCGCTCGGGCACGGGAGCAACTCTTTCTCGGATCGAGTGACATGAAACGTTAGTGGCAGGTTAGCGTCACTCGACTGTCACGGATTTTGCGAGATTACGTGGCTGGTCTACGTCTTTGCCCATGACGACGGCCGTGTGATAGGCGAGCAGCTGGATCGGAATGGAGTGGACGATGGGCGCCACGACAGGGTGGGCCGACGGCATCACGATGGTCGCCATTGTGTCGAGCCCCGTCTCGAGGGCTCCCTTCTCATCCGTGATGAGAATGATTCTCCCACCGCGTGCAGCCACTTCCTGCATGTTCGAGACAGTCTTCTCGAAGACCGGATCATGGGGCGCAATCACGATGACCGGCATGGTCTCGTCGATCAGCGCGATCGGACCATGCTTCAACTCACCCGCCGCGTAGCCTTCAGCGTGAATGTAGGAAATTTCCTTGAGCTTCAGGGCGCCTTCCAGTGCCAGGGGATAGGACGTGCCGCGCCCCAGATAGAGGACGTCCTTGGCCTTCGAGAGCTCGCGAGCGAGCACCTCGATTTGGTGCTCGCACTTCATCGCCTCGCTCATCAGGCCGGGCACGCCGATCAGCGCGGTAACCAACTCTTTTTCGGCGTCTTCTGAGAGTGTTCCGCGGGCGCGGCCGGCCGCTATGGCAAGGCAGAGGAGCACAGAAAGCTGGCAGGTGAAGGCTTTTGTGGATGCCACGCCGACCTCAACTCCTGCGAGGGTTGGGGCTACAACCGAGCTTTCCCGGGCCATCGTCGACGTCGGCACATTGACGACCGACACTGTGTGCTGCCCATGCGCGGCTGCATAGCGCAGCGACGCCAGCGTATCGGCTGTTTCGCCGGACTGGGACACGAAGAGCGCAAGGCTGCCCGGCTCGAGGGGAGCCTCCCGATAGCGGAACTCCGAGGCCACATCGATCTCAACGGGAACACGGGCTAGGCGCTCAAACCAGTATTTCGAAATCAGCCCGGCCAGGTAGGCGGTTCCACAGGCCGAGATCGATACCCGTTGCAAATTTTTGAAGTCGAAAGGCAGGTCAAAGGGAAGCTCGATGCGGCCGGCGCTGAAATTCACATAGTGAGCGAGAGTCCGGCCGACGACTTCGGGCTGTTCATGGATCTCCTTGGCCATGAAGTGGCGATGGTTGCCCTTGTCCGCCAGGAACGAGCCAGTGGGGATTTTGTGGAGCGGACGGTGAACGTTCTGCCCCGACGCGTCGTGGATCTCGACACCCTTGCGGCGAAGTAGGGCGCAATCGCCGTCCTCCAGATAGGAGATTTCGTCGGTGAAAGGCGCCAGCGCGAGGGCGTCCGAGCCCAGGAACATCTCGCCATCACCATAGCCGATCGCCAGAGGAGCCCCGTGGCGGGCGCCGATCAGCAGGTCTTCCTCTCCGGAAAACAGAAAGCCTAAGGCAAATGCCCCACGCAGGCGCGGCAGCGTCACCGCGACCGCCTCAATCGGCGGGCGGCCCTGCCGCATCTCATAGGTGACGAGCTGGGCCACGACCTCCGTATCGGTCTCTGTTTCGAACACGATGCCTTTGGTCTCAAGGTCGGTCTTCAGCTCGCGGAAGTTCTCGATGATGCCGTTATGGACCACTGCCAGCTTGTCGGTCGCATGGGGGTGAGCGTTGGTTTCGTTGGGCTTGCCGTGGGTGGCCCAGCGCGTATGCCCGATGCCGATGGTTCCGGACAGGGGGGTCTGCGAAAGCTTCTGCTCCAGGTTGCGCAGCTTTCCCTCAGCTCTGCGGCGCTCAATTTGGCCGTTTTTCAGGGTCGCGACGCCGGCGGAATCATAGCCACGATACTCAAGCCGCGTGAGGGCTTTCACAACCAACGGCGTCACCGAGGTGTTGCCCAGAATACCAACAATTCCGCACATGTGGTCCATGCCCTAAGTTAAGCGTATTTTCCTGAATTAAGTTAATTAGCCAATACGCCGTTGCGCCTGAAATCAACTCTTCAAATGCAGTAGCTCCGATGGCTGGAGACCATGGGGTGGCGCATAGCCGACACGCTGACGTCGCGCTCCAGGCCTCCCTCTCGGCGTGTGGTTGGTCTGGCTGCTGGCGATTGTGACGGATGGCGCCAGCGGACGCCCACTCTACCCCATTGTCCAGGAAATGAACTGAAGGCCAGCCTACTCGAAAACCTCTATCAGAGCGGGGTTGGTTAGAGCGCTCTCGGGATCAGGGTAAGGAACAGTTCGAGTACCCGAAGCAGCCTCGGCCATCTTGGGTGGTGATGGTATCGCGAGCCGGCTGGCGTCATAGCGCTGGGCGACCCGGCAACACCCGCGCCCTCCATACCCACTTCGCTCAGGATGCTGAGCTTATCCCCGCGCGACCACCGTCGCCAGCGCTCGGAGGCTTGAATTGCAGGGAGTTCAGGAAATCACGGAGCGCGCGAAACCGTACATCCTCGATTTGAGAGTTTTCGCCAGCTCTGCATCGTTCTGCTTCGAGGCAATGAGCCAGCAGCATGGGCGTGTAGGGGTTTGGAGCCGGAATATCGTAAGCCAGCTTCTTTACTTCTTGGATGAATTCATCAATCCAGTCGTTGTCGGGCATGAGCGCCACCTGAACATAAGCTTGAGCTCACGTATAACAGAAGGTCGCATAAGCTTATATTCAGCCAGAATAGTTACCTACGAACGGCGCGAGTCCCGTCGGCCTTGGCCGCCCAGTCGCCAAACTCTCGGCGCCTGGGGCGAGGAAGCAAGGCTCCAACCATCGATTTGCACGTCACGGACTTCCGAACAGATGCAGGGACGCGAGTTTCTGAGCCGCTGAAGGAAGCGAACAGCCAGCGTTCGAAGGACTGCAGCTTTAGGCCAGCACACATCTGTCGGGAGCCTGGAGGTCCGGATGAGGAGCGGACGTTGAGAACGTCTGACTCGGTTCAGGTCATTTCGGTGGGACGAAACTGGGTGCCTTTGATTGAGGCTGAACGAAAGGCTCACAATCCGAAGTCATCTCGAAATCGATCGATCTGATGCATACGCTCATGCAGGATCGTCACGATGCCGATGTCACCATTGCTGAGCTTCCGCCAGTAGACGAAGTGCCGCTCATAGCGGAAAAGTAACCGTCAACCCCAAACTCGGCCGGCACTGGGCGTGACATCACCTTATGCGTTTCAATCTTGCTAAAAGCTTCACACAGCTCGGTGATAGAGCGCTCAGCCTATTTGTCGCCCTAGTGGTCGCGCGTATAGCGGAAAATTTCGTCGATGCGATGAGACGCTGCCTCTTGGATGCGGACAGACGCCATTCCGCCCTATGCCTAGTTGCGCGCAATGACTTCGGCCGCTGCGAGCGGTTGATAGGATGCCTCGGGCGCTGCGAAGGCTCGTGCCAGCTCCGCCTTAAGCCGCTCGAACGCTTCCTGCTCGACCCGCTCCTTGTCGCGGCGGATCAGGTCGCGAATGTACCCGCTGACATTCTCGTAGGATCCGGTCTCGCCGACATGGGCGGCGACGAAGTCGCTCAGCGCACCGCTAAGCCGGACCGTCATCGTTGTGGTGCGGGACATCGTGGTGTCTCCTCGGACTGTTAAGTATCCAATATGACCAGAAATGAATACAAAAAAGGTATCAACCTGCCGTTTGAACCAGCCAGCTTTGCCAGCCGAGGAGGTGGTGCTGGTGGCGTTTGCTGCCGAGTTCCGGCAATAATGACTGATCCACAGTCCGAAGCGGCGCAGGCCTCGTCAAAGGCTTTGATGGCCTTGTTGCGGCGCGAGAGCGCCAAGCCTCATCCCGATATACCCTCTGTTAGCACACCTCCGGCTTTTAGAGAAAATCTGAGATCCCGTCCAAGTGTTGCAAATGGGCGGAGGTTGTAAACCTTTGATTGAAGAACGTTGAACGTGCTAATAAACGGACTTCGGCCCAGTCGCGTTACCCCATAGCTCTCTGGGTAAATCGGCCAAAGGCCAGTAGTCCATGATCCGTGAGGGAGCCTTTGCCCCATGAGCACCACCCGCCGTTTTCTGCTCGCCTCTTCCCTGGCGCGGCTGATTGAGAAGGAGAGGGGAGGCCACCGTGTGATTGAAGGCTACTTTCCCATACACGCTGACCGAAGCGCCTTTGTTCAGGTCACAGGGCAGGCAGGCAGCCTGGTTTTGGTCACCTCCGGACCCAGTGGGGTGAGGAACGAGCCTACAGAACTCCCCCAATCTCAGGCCGAGGCTCTCCTTGATGTCACAGCAGGGCGGGTGGAGTATCTGCGCTCTGATCTGTCGATCGGAACACGCGACGTTCAAATCCGCCGCTTTACCGTGCCCAGCCCTTTCGATCTGATCTCAGTCGAGTTCGAGCGTGAGACAGAAGCCCAGGACTTTCACCCGCTGCCATGGTTCGGACCGGAGGTTTCCGCTGAGGCGTCCTACGAGACCAGCAGGCTCGCTTTCGAGGGATTGTCTGCAGTGCCTCAGGTCCTCGTCTCGGATGCCGCCCTCAACAGCCTGCTCGATACTCTGGAAAATCGCTTCGGCTCTTCGTCCCACCTGATCCCAGCGGAGCCGAAGTCTGCTTCTTGGACGCCGGCTCCGTCCTCGGTGAGTGAGGCCTCGGCACCGGCGAACCTTGAGGAGGATGTTGACGATCTTGGGATTGAGGACAGCGTGATCCGCGAGTTGGCGCGCTCACTCAGGCCTCGGCCTCAATAGGGAATCCTGACCCTGGCGCGGTCGTGCCAGGTTGAGCATGCAATGCGGATGCTGATCTGGCTGCACACCCGGGAGATCATCGCGGTCCACTCTCCTGGGATAGGGGTCGCCCAAGCTTCCTCGCCGGATTCGCTACACGGATCGTCCGCTTAGCCGAGGCAGCCCGGCCGCGCCACTCCGCAGCACACCGTTTTCGGCGCCAGTTGCCGGGATAGTCAGAGTGGGGGCTCTTTGCACGCATCAGGAGCGGGAGGCTTGGGGCCGAGCTGCCCCATCCTTACTCTGTAGCTTGCATACGAGGGGCCATTGGTCAGGCTGCTCCACCAACCGACGGTTTACATCAACGGGCTCAGAGCGGGGTCACCTTCGGCACCCCGCGTGGCTGAACCTTCCAGTTCTCAGGCCAATAGCCGGCCCGCTCGATGAGGCCAACGCCGAGGGCCGCCATGGTCGCGACGGCATAGATCGTCAGCTCCATGCGGGAGAGGCGCCGTCTGGACAACGGCTAGAGCCAAAATGTGAGGCGAACGAACGGGTCCATAAACCTATAGTTATGCAACAGAGTATCGTTAAAGCTGCGCTATCCCCTGGCCCAGTTTTCGATCTTGAGGCCTTCCACCCTCTGGAACTCGCTCTCGTTGTTTGTGACAACCGTCAACCCAACGCTCTTGGCATGGGCAGCAATCCAGAGGTCATTGTTGCCGATGAGCTCACCCCGGACCGCAAGATCGCTGCGGATGGCCCCATAGGTCTTCGCCACATCAATGGCTACTGGCAAGACCGGGATCAGCGCGATGAGTTCCTGCAAGACCGCCATCGCCTTGTCGGGATTGGGGCTCTTGCGCACCCCGTAGATCAGTTCGCCGTAGGTGATGACGGAGATGGCTGTTGAGCCGGGGGCGAGGGCTTTAAAGCGCTCCAGGACGCCTTGAGGCCGCTCCCGGCGAATGTAGATGCAGATGTTCGTGTCGAGGAGATAGCTGGCTGCTGCCATCAAAGGCCCTCGCGCTCTTGCGGAGGAGCGTCCTCGCGGTCGAAGCTGGGAAGATCGCAGAGGAGCTCGAACGCACGGGTGAGATCCTTGGTCTTCTCGCGCAGGACGATCTCGTCCCCACGACGGAAGATTTCAACCTCGTCGCTGTTGAAGCGAAACTGCTTTGGCAGCCTGACAGCTTGGCTGTTGCCGGACTGGAAAACCTTGGCCGTCGTCATCGGAGCCTCCGTAGATACGATCAAGTATATACAGTGTCTCGAGATCGTTTCAAGCCCGTGGTCTCAACTGGCCAAACATGTCACCCGCATAACACCAGGAAGCAAGCGAGGTGGTGATCATCAATGCTTTGGGAGGATGCTCGTGTTCCGACTCCAACGTTTCGATCCCGCTTCGCCTGGGCAGATCGGTCGGACATGTCGATCCTCATCAGTGCAATGTGGGGTTACCGCAGCACCGCTTGTATTTCTTTCCGGATCCGCAGGGGCACGGATCATTGCGTCCGATTTTGGGAACGGTGCGGCGGTAGGTGGATGATCCACCCGTGAACACTGGGTGCATTCGTCGGAGTGGCTCAAAGTAGCGATAAATCGCCGTGACTCCAGCAGCGGCACCTGCGATGAGGTGCTCGCGCCGCTCCGCATCCACAGGCTCCTGATAAGGCCGCATGGTTGGATCGGGGTCGTGCTCATGGGCCAGCGCCAAGATCGGCACGAGCCAGCCACCATGATCTTCATCATCCAGGAGCTCGGCCCAGTCCTCTCGTCGCAATGCCATGCCGCGCCTGAACCCTTGCGCCCAGTCGTTCGCGTGGGCGATGCCGTGATCGTCCTCGAGCAGCAACGGCAAAAACACGTCACCGGATTGCAGCGTACCCGCAATGACGCTCCAATGGCGCATGATGAGATCCAGGAACTCATTGAGTTGCTGCTGGCTCGCGAAGGCCTCCTCGTCGGCCATTTCGCTTCCCCAAATCTCGGACAGGTACTCGCTCGGGTGAACCCGGGAGGGGCCGCAGATGAGGGCAGCAAAGAAGCCATCGAGTTCTTCCAAATTCATCGCGTGCTCACTGCGGAACCGGTTGAGAACATACGACACGCGGTCGTACTCGGCGTCTGTCAGGGGCCTTGCATTCATATGGTGCCTCGTCTCATGGTCTCGCCAGGGTAAAGCTCTGTTAAGGCCGCCTCGTGTCAAACTCTAGCATGCCGGTGCTCATTCTCACCTCGTGCGAGCGGATGTGCTGAGAACGCCTGCAACGGAAGCTCTCTAAAGGAATGGCTTCAAGCAGTCGTGAATTGCTGCTTCAAGGCCCGCAACAGACGTGAAGATGCCGCGGCGGATCCGCTCTGTCGTAATCAGGCCAAAGAAGCGCTCAGCAGAACAGTCGTGCCAACGAAGGTGTCGTGGCTCCCAATAAGCGTTTTGGCTTTTGGCGATTATCCAGGATAGTCTCCCGTCAGGCACCGGACGATTATATGAGTATCAATCGCAAACATGTCGCTGGTCGGCTTCAGCGATGATGCTGGCCTCCATCTCTTCAAGTGTCTTGGGTTGTCCCTTGGAGGACAGTGATCCAAAGACGTCCTCCGGCAGGGTAGAAGCAAACAGCGGGGCTGCCTGCAGCAGCACGCCGTCGGGCGTGTCTTCGACAATCAAGCGTGTTCCAGAGCCCCAGCGCCGTTGCTGCCGGATCGACTTCGGGAGGATGTCTTGTCCCTTGGTCGAGACGCTCATCGTGAGCCGCCCGGCCTTTGTCGTCGGATGAGGGTGGGGTTCCGACAGTCGCGGGTCACAGGTCAATGGCGCGACCTGCGGTGGTCTCACGGGTGAGGTCGAGCCCCACGAAAGAGGACGTCCGCACGGCAACCGGGATACCATCCCGCACAGGCGGTTGGTGGCGGACGGGATGGCACGCCCGGTTCCAGTAGGGACACTGTCGAAGGCTAACCTCCCCAAGGGACGGTGACCCGACCAGAGCTTGGGTTTTGCGAGCCCAGCGCAGGTTATCCCTCCTTGAAGCCGGCCTCGCACAACAACCGGATGGCCACTTTCCGATGCGAGAGGGCGCGGCACTCACAACGGTCCGCGTGCAGGAGGTGCTGGAGCAGGTCGGTCAGACCCGACTAGGATGAGCGTGCGCCGATGCATAGGGCTTCGTCAAGTCGCGGATGATGTGAGGTCCGGGAGGTATCACGGTGCGCTGCCGCTAAGCTCCAGCAGAGGGCTTTCATCGGCCTCTTAGAGGACTACATTGTTGATCATGGCTTCTCGGGTCCATAGCCCCGCGCTTCGGGGAGGACTGCATATCGACCCCGCCGTCGAGATGGCAGCTGTGCGCCTGGCCGAGGCAACGGACGCCGAGGCCATCGTTCTGTTCGGCAGCAGGGCTCGCGGCGACAACGATGGCGCCAGTGATTGGGATCTCTGCGTCATCCTGCCCGACAATGTGGAGTGGGGTCGCTTCACCCCTGTCACCCTCTGGCCGCTGGTTTCCGACCTCGGGATCCCGATCCAGGTGGTCCCGATTCGGCGCTCGGTGTTCGAGGAGAAGAAGACCGGGATCAACAATCTCAGCCATGACATTGCCAGGGATGGCGTGGTCATCCATGGTCGGCCTGACCGGACTGCCTCACCGTGAGGTCTGGTTCCGCAGCGGCTTGGCTGGCGACAGCGGCGAAGGACCTCGATGCCGTTGCCTGATCAGAATCTTGAGATGGCAGCCTATCACACCCAGCAAGCGGCCGAGAAAGGCGTGAAGGCCCTGTTGACCCATCTCGGGATTGCGTATGCGAGAGGACAGCACGGCCATGACATTGCCCTCGCTGCGGCTGGAATTCCGGCGTCACACCGGTTGGCCAAGGCGCAAGCGCTTGGCTTGGTCCTACTGCGTGTTGCTCCCTTCCTTGCGTTCGTCCTGCCAGAATAAGGTCAGGGGATCGGCCGATCCACAGTCCGCAGCGGCGCAGGCCTCGTCAAATGCTTTGGTGGCCAACCGGCCCGCTGAAGGCTTGCACCAGCTGGGCCCCACCTTTATCTTACTATCGTCTTACCTTCCTAGGAGAGCACTCTGATGCCCAAACCCGGACGGCTCACTACAAAAGTCTCAACTAAGGGCCAGGTCATCCTTCCAAAGGCCATCCGGCAGCAACGACGCTGGGATCCTGGGACCCATTTGACGGTCGAAGACACACCGGAAGGCGTGCTTTTGAAAGCCGCCCCGCTGTTTGCTCCGACCCAGCCGGAGCATGTGTTCGGATCCCTCCCGAGCAATGGGCCGCCCAAGACGCTCGACGAGATGGACGCCAGCATCATCGCGGAAGCCAAGCGGCGACATGCTCGCGATTGATACCAATGTGATCGTCCGGTACCTGACGGCCGACCATCCGGTGCAGGCCCCGCAGGCGCGAGCGCTCATCGATGGCCATGAGGTTTTCGTTGGCACAACCGTTCTCCTGGAAACAGAATGGGTGCTGCGCAGCGCCTACGGCTACTCTCCGGTTCAGGTTGGTGAAGCTCTTCGCGGCTTCGCGGGGCTTCCACGGGTCACCCTGGAGGACCCTGCTCTGGCCGCGACAGCTCTGGACTGGATGGGGCAGGGAATGGATTTCGCGGACGCTCTTCATCTGGCGAAAGCGGAGGGCTGCACAGCCTTTGTAACTTTTGATCGCCCGCTTGCACGGGCAGCAAAGCGGCTTGCCCAAGTTACGATCCGCCAGCCTTGAGCGGGCAAGTCTACCAATTGGGAAACACTTAACCGCTTCGCAATCCATGCCGCGTCAGGTCCAGTCCTGTCCGGCTGTCTTTACGGCTGCATTCGGGATGCCGGCTGCGTTGCCAGCAATGGCGCGCCTCGCCCGCTGCCGATCGGGGCCGGTGCTGCGGTGCGCGTTGACCCAGTTGGCGATAAGGCGCTCCGAGGATGTCATGCGCTAACGCCGCGCGCTGCCATCAGAGGCCGGTTGCGAAACGTCGAGGATGTCATCGTCCGTGGTGCGGTGTCGGTGGAAGGGAGCCCGGCAGCGCTCTATCTCGGCCGGCGCTTTGTGGCGGCGTGTCTTCCATCGTGCTGAACCGGTTCATCAGCTCAATGTCATCGAGTTCGTTCGAAAGCCCCACTCGCCATCACATCAACGTTATTGGTGCAACCCGTTGCACTCGGTCCTATCCATTCCGTCAAGACTCAGTCTACGTTGTTTGCTCCAACATTCGCGGCGGCCTCCCGGAGCTCTTCAAAGACTTTGATAGCCTTGTCGCGACGCGAGTGGGAGCGTCGCTCGTAGCGTTCGAGCTTCTCAAGCTGGGTAATTAGCACGCTTAGGTCTGCAGTCGGCTCTTGAGTCTGGCCATGGCCTTTTCGGGTGCCAGAAGGTCTTTTTAAACGCGTCCTCCCATCCCCTCCCTTGGTGCTTTGCTCCCCATCCGCACCTTCAGATACAGAGGGCTGCGGCTCAGGCTCCCACAACGATAGTTGGTTTAGGAGATCGGATCCGGCTGCTCGCGCTCTGAGGACATCAATTGCAGCTTCAGCCACTCTTACTGCAGCTTCATGGACACTTTCGTCCGCCCCAAGGTTCTCGACAATCCTACGTGCGAGTTGAGCGACATCCTCTGCCAGTTCCGGAATGTCGGAGATGGGCACGGCCAGACGGTGCTTGGACGCATTTAACCTGGAGTGAGACTTCCCTGCTACAGTTCGTGGACCAGTGCTCCTCTGAGCATTGGCTTTGTTTGCAGCCATTCGCTTGGATGACGTCATTCTACAGCCGCCAAATATTCATGTCCCACCATCTGGGTTCAGCCTGGTATGTCATCGGCTTCAGATTTAACCCGGCGCGCAAGAGATTCGCGGCGACGCTCGATCTCGCTTAAAGCTTTGTTCCGGCGAGCATCTGCGCTCGCGATCATTCGATCAATGCGCTCGATTTCAATGAGCTTATCTGACAACGCCTGCGCCATGACTGAGTCCAGGTTCAAGCCGCGCTGTTTCAGGATTGCCGCCACCTCTGCATGAGCGTCCACCTCGCCCTCAAGCCAGCGACTACCGAGTGTCTGGAGTTCGCTTCTGTCGCGCATGATCGAACTAACGGGATCATCAGTTACCTGTATAATCCGCTCGAGAGCGGTTTTTCGGGCAGTTAAGAGCAAGCCGGCTTTCAGCCGTCTGAGGCGTTGCGACTCCCAGATCAGATCGACGATGTCCTTCACCCATATCGCCTCAAGGATGTCAGTGGGATCGACCGCAGCGGTCGCCTTTGAAAGAAGCTCATCGTATGCTTCTGTCGTTTCACCGAGGATGATTGGGCGTTTGGCAAATAGGGATCCTAAGTCCTTCGGAAAGACTCGCATATCGGAAGGCTGAGCGTCGGCAGGGCGGGTTCGAGTGCGTACGGTACGGGGCGTCGACTGTTCTGGCATGGCTGGAAACGAATTGCTCTTGGGCTATGTGGATTGTGCTCGGTCTTTAGAGCGAACGGGCGCATGGATAGCGCCTATCTTAATGCATGCGAAGCACTAGATGAGATGCCGGCCTTATTTTTCATTCTTTGCACTGAGCTGCTCCACGCTCGGACTATCGGTAGTGGTGTTGTGAATTGGATGGCGTAAGCGGACACCGGCCCCGCCGCCATTCTCAGGGATGAACTGAACTCCAGCTGCCTCCAATGCCCGACAAAGAGCCTGCAGCGTCGGGCCGTGGGCATTCAGACGACCTGGCTTGGTCTCCAACCGCTTAATCGTTGGAAGCGACACACCAGAGGCTGACGCCAGAGCCGTCTGATCCCACCGTAGGAGGGCGCGGGCGGCTCGGAGCTGCTCACTCGTATCTAACATCAAATTTAGATCCTAATAGCATCAAATGATTCTATTGGTATTGACACGACGGCATCATATGATACTAATAGTATCGTATTCGCTTGAGGTTCCACTATGTCATACCGTCGCCGAATTAGTTGGTCTGCCGCAATGCGGGATTTTCGTCATGAGAGAGTACCTCGCACTTCAGTCAATGCCCTTGTGGCTCAATCCCTCGCTGTCGCCAAGGCCTACGATGCACTTAGAGCGCTACAGGCGCGTCCTCTGACCTGCGGAGGCCGCTACAACCAATCTGCTATCATGGCGCTTGCGCTCGCTCTAGCGCGGAAGGAGCGAGCCAAAGGATCTCAAGCAGCTTGGAAGACCCTTATGAGTTCTGCTCTGAAGTTTGCTTGGACACGAGCCAAGGCAACGCGAGCAGCAGTAACTCACTAGTCCGGCAGAACTCTTTTCCAAACGCAGCCTTGAACCTTTGAGCGGCTGCTCACCCTGAGGATCATAGGGACCAGCGATAATGCGAAAAGCAAAATACCGACGTGGTTCTAATCCCCCAACATCAGCCGAACGGGCTTCAGATCGCGCAGGCGGCATTGCAACCGTTGCATCTTTAGGCGTCCAGGCACGCCTAGTTCGTGTTGATCCGCTTCGTGAGTGCGAGGTTGCAGCTCTGATCTCGTCTTATGAGAGATTGTGCGTTGAATGGGATCGCCTGCTCCAGCGGGCTGTCGACCTTCTAGGAGAGGATTTGCGAATAGACCGAACCGGCGACAGCTCCTCCCATTCGACTTGTGACTGAGGCCTCTTATGCCATTCGTTGACATCGAAGATCTGAGCACCACGGTCCGCCGGAAGCTCACGCCTCATCGGCGCCTTCAGGTTTGGGAGAAAACGGGTGGTGTATGTGTCCTATGTGATCGCAAGATCGACGGCGTGCGTGAGCGCTGGATCGCAGAGCACATGCGCGCTCTTGAGCTCGGCGGTCCCGATGATCTGGATAACATGGGACCTGCGCATGCGGCCTGCGCACTCCTCAAAAACCAAGGTGATCATCGACGTGCAGCGCAGGCGAAGCGGCAGAAGATCCAATACATTGGTGCTGATGCATCCAAGAGGCCCTTGCCATTTGGAAGAGCGAGCCCGTGGAAGCGGAAGCTGTCTGGTGAGATCGTCCCGCGATGATCATGCTATCGCTACCAAGCGACAACCCGTTCGGTCTCCAGGACCATGGTGTTTGTGGTTGTGATACCAATGCTCTCCGCAGCTGAAGAACCTTTGGGAGCGTTGTAAGGTACAGCCAGGGTGCCCGAACCCGCCTCGGCCTTCTTGGGTGGTGATGGTAGCGAGAGTAGGCTTGCGTCCTGCCGTCAATCGCCTAGATATACATCTATCGGAATGTATATCATGGAGAGCCTGATGCAAGTCGCCAAATGGGGCAATTCCCTTGCGGTTCGCCTCCCTGCTGCCGTCGTTGAAGCCCTGGGGCTCAAGGAAGGCGACGATATCGAGATTACGGTCGCGGGATCCCGAACTTTCGCGGTCGCGAAGAAGCCTGAGGTGGCCGAGGTGCTAGCCAGGTTGCGCAAGTACCGCGGCCGCCTTCCCGAAGGGTTCAAGTTCGATAGATTCGGGGCCAATGAGCGCTAAGCCATTCCTCGACACCAACATCGTTCTCTACCTGCTGTCCGGCGATGCGACCAAGGCTAACCAAGCTGAGGCTCTTCTCGCACAGGGCGGTACGATCAGCGTCCAAGTCCTCAGCGAGGCCGTGAATGTCATGACCAAGAAACTCACGATGGACCTGGACGAGGTGTGCGACGTCCTTGCCGGAGTTCGGTATGCCTGTGATGTCCAGCCGGTCACGATCGAGACACACGACCAGGCGCTCGACATCATGTGCCGCTACGGCTTCTCGATTTATGACAGCGGGATCATCGCGGCGGCGGCCGGCGCAGGCTGCACAACCCTCTACTCCGAAGATCTGCAGGACGGCCAGAGAATTGGCCCAGACCTGACAATCACCAATCCGTTCAAGCAGGACAGCGCTAATTAACTCGCTAGGCTATCGGGCAGCCCTTTCCCGACCCCATAGTCCTCGTGGCAAAGGTCTTGACAAAAAATCCCGTCAAATCGCGTTCACCCATTCCCGCTGCTCGAACTTAAAGGCAGCCCAAATTCGCTTTAGGAATTGCGCGGAGCTACAGGACTCCTTCTTCGCACCTATCGCGGCTTTAGGAATGCGCGTGCGCCTCGTCCCCATCAGTGCCGATCGCGAGAGCAAGCTCGCGCGTCTCATCGCGTCCGGTGAGACCTCGCGTCTCGAATGGGAGAGCCTATTCCGGCAGGTGGCTGATCTTTTCAGCGATGACGTTCGAAGCATTCAGGCCTATGCCGCGCGACCTTGTCCTGCTATGAGGCCGATAAAATGTCCGTTTTCCGTTGCAGGTGCCTTGGCAGATCATCCCGCGAGGTGTTCGGTCAATGTCACTTCAGAAATCCTTATGATCCCCTCGTGATAATGTAATTCTGTTACGGTCAGCCGAGAGGTGGACCCGGCTCCCATTTCTCACGACAACAAGTAGGGCTTGAACAGAAAACTATGCGTAGGCTCACCGCATTGATCAGACAACATTACATGACTCTCACGGTGCTCTCCCGATGGGCTGCCTGGCTCCTGGTTTGCGCCATTGTGGTCTTCACCCTGTCACCCATCGAACTGCGACCGGTTACGGCCGCGCCTGCGAACTGGGAGCGGTTCGCCGCTTTTGCCGCGATAGCGGCTCTGTTCTGCCTTGGCTATCCTCGACGTCGGTTGCAGGTTGTTTGGCTGATGATCGGGGTGGCTGGGTTGCTGGAGGTGCTCCAGCACCTCGCCCCGGGCCGGCATAGCCAACTCCCTGACGGAATCGTAAAAGCCGCTGGTGCGCTCTTGGGGGCGGGGCTTGTCGTGGTGGCGGAACGCGCGCTGGAGCGGTTTGGGGTTGATTTCGGGCTCCTTCGCGGTCCTCGTGCTACCTCCTCCTGAAAGGAGTGAGCCGCTCCGCGTCATCCCGATGTAGGGATCCAACAGACGGGCTCCCTTGCCGGGCAGAACACAGCACATGCGGCACAGATTAGGCGACATGACTCACAGGGGTACAAGCTACCAGCCTGCAGTTGGGCCGACGGACAATTTGGGAAGGGAGGGCTCGGCGATGATCCGCCCGTGGCACACACATCGTTCATTGTTGCGGCCACGTGCCTTCATAGACGAGGCAACGGGTTTGGGATCATCCCTGCCGCGCGACCAGAGGCGCAGAGGGACGGGGGTAGCCCGGATCTGTGTCGCCTCGGGCTTGGCGGCCCTTCTCACGGAGGGTACCCCAGTGCTTGCCCAGGCGCGGTCCGTTGTATTTGCCACCCAGCGGGCGTGTGAGACGGCCAGACTGTTGACCCAGGATGAGTGCCGCAATGCGTTCCGGAATGCAGCCGCAGAGTTTGACGACAATGCTCCGCAGTCTCGCTCACGGTCGGACTGTGAGAGCCATTTCGGTCGCTGCATGATCAGCTTTGCCGGATCGCCCGCCCGGGCCGGCGCTGTCGGCAGCATGCGCTTTGCGCCCCAGATGCGGGGTGTGGAGGTCCAGGTGCGATCGGGGCGCGACAAGGTCGCGGTGCCCCTTTTGGCATCTCAGCACCCGGTGGTGACATTCAGCGGCCGCCCTGTGACCCGGCTCCAGGATGGGCGTTCCGCGCGCCAGCAGCACCAGGCGCAAGCCCGCTGGGAGGAGTTTCTCACCCGCCCGGCGGAACCAGCCCCCGGAGCCAGCACCCCGGCCTTTGATGAGGCCGAGCCGTCGGGAGAGGGGGAGGTCCCGTCGTTCCCGGTGCCGAAGCATCGACTCCCGAAACTAATCGACCCGTAAGTTTTGTCGTGGAGTTGCGACTTTGCGACAGGCTTTAAACCTTGCTTCATATAGTATAGCGGAATCATCTCGACGAAACGGGCCTGAACGCTGAGAACAGCGGGCCTATTTTTGGTATTCTGGGGGACATATGAAGACCGCCATCGTATTCAGGGTCCTTGTCGCAGGGAGCCTGGCTCTCTCCATGGCCGCCTGTGAAACTGTTACATCAGATTCTGAACCAACCAACCTGGCCACCACGGCATCGGTGGCGGCGGTGTCCCCGACCGATTTCCGACTCGCGGCCGGTGACAAGCTGCGCATCACGGTTTTTGGCGAGGACAAGCTCACCGGCGAGTATGACATCGACGTTGGCGGCTACGTCTCCATGCCGCTGGCGGGCTCAGTCCAAGCGACCGGTCTGAGCAAGGTCGAGCTGGAGAAAGCCCTCTCCAGCAAGCTCCGTGGCAATTACCTGCGCGACCCCAAAGTCACGGTGGAGGTGGCGACCTTCCGGCCCTTCTACATCCTGGGTGAGGTCGAGAAGCCGGGCGAATACCCCTACAAGAGTGGCCTCAACGTGATGAGCGCGATGGCAGTCGCTGGCGGCCCGACCTACCGCGCCAGCGGGTCGAAGGTGCTCATCCAGCGCGGCGGTGTGGGGGCCTTCCAGGAGGTCTCCTTGGCGCCAACGGTTCCGATCTATCCGGGCGATCTGGTGCGGGTACCGGAGCGCTTCTTCTAACAACGGAAGGGCTAGGTTTTAATGCCCTGCTGCTCCATCCTGCATCAATTGCGGCCGTAACGCGTCCAACCCGCGCTTGCCATCGGCGGCACGCTCGGGTAACTGGGTTTCAGAAAAGGAAGTCTTTCTTCTGAAGGCTTCAACAAAAAAATCGGCCGTCATCGGCTGGGGGCTTAAGAATTATGGTTTCGTCGCTACGCTGCGCGAAGGTGGGGCTTGCCGCAACGGTGTCGCTCTCGGCCCTGCTGGGCACAACATATTCCGTTCAGGCGCAGGCTCTGCTGCCGACGCCGCCAAACCGGTTGATCTTCGATGCCGGGCAGCCGGGTTTGGGGGATATCGAGCGCCGCACACGGGCTCAGGTGGCCAAACGTGGCAATCGTGATTATGCCGCCTTTCCCATTGGCTCGTGGTTGTTGTCCCCCAGCCTCGATGCTGGCGTTCTGTACGATGATAACATCTACCAGTCCCGGACCGATAAGGTGAGCTCCTGGGGCACGCGCCTGATGCCGCGCTTCATCGCGTTGCGAGAAACAGGCATTCACGACACGACAGCCTATGGGGTCGGCGACGTCCGCCTGTATCCCGACCAATCCCGAGCCAACACGGTCCAGGGCGAGACGGGCGTGGTGCATCGCTACGAAATCCAACGCGATCTGGTCTGGCGCTTCCAGGGCGAGTATGCGCGCCGAAGTGATGATGAGGTCGACTACTTCGACACGGGGCCGTTTGGGCCACAGGTCATCAACCGCGATCCGCGGCAATACAACGACTGGTTTGGATCGACCTCGCTCCAGAAAACCTGGGGCTTCTTCTCCTTGGGCTTGGGCGGCGCTGCTCAAAGAATCATCTATGAGGCGACCACCGACGACCTCGGCCATCGCGTTAGCGAGAGTGACAGCAATTCGACGCGCTACCGTTTGAATGCCCGGGCTCAGTATCAGTTCACACCCGCCTTTTACACCTTTGTGGAGCCGGCACTCGACTGGTGGCGCTACAATCGCTCAGCCTATGACTCACACGGCTACCGGGTGGTGGGCGGCATCGGCTCGGACCGCATCAGCTTGTTTCGAGGTGAGGTCTATGCCGGCTATCAGCAGCAGGAGTTTAATGATCCTCGCCTCGATGAGGCCGCTGGCTCGGCCTTCGGCGGCCGCCTCTTCTGGTTGCCCACCCGTGATTTGACAGTCTCGGCGGTTCTCGACCAGTCCTTGAGCACGTCTGTACCGGACAATGGCACCGTCATCCTGCCGGACATCACCCACACCACCAGTGCTTCGCTTGGGGTCAGCTGGTCGGCCCTGTACAATCTCTCGGCAACGGCGCGGCTTGGGTACCAGTTTGTCGATTATGAGGATCAGGTCCGGCAGGATGATATCTGGAGTGCCAGCCTCGCGCTGACCTACATGGTCACACCCCGACTGGGGCTGGTGGCCGATTATGATTACACCGTCGTGGACTCGAACCTTCCCGATAACAGCTATGATCGCAATCGTGTGACGATCGGCGCCCGTGCTCAGTTCTAGGTCGTGGACTCATAACTGCGGATCCAGATGCGAGCTGAGATCAGCCTGATGGCAGCGAGGAAGTTCTCTGGGTTCTTGTCGTATCGCGTGGCGATAGCACGGAACCGTTTGAGCTTGTTGAAGAAGCGTTCCACCAGGTTTCTGTAGCGATACACAAAGGCGCTGAAGACAAACGAAGCCCTGCGGTTGCTCTTGGGTGGGATGTTGGCCCAGACGTCTTGCTCCTGGGCCTGCTGGCGAATGGCGTTGCTGTCGTAAGCCTTGTCAGCCAGCAGGGTTGCGCCCGGCTTCAGGTTGGTCAACAGCTCCTCGGCGGCGGTGCCGTCATGCGCCTGCCCTGGGGTCAGAGCAATGCGGATCGGGCGCCCTTCGGCATCCACCAGGGCATGGATCTTTGTCGTCAGGCCGCCACGGGAACGTCCCATGCCACCATCTCCGCCCCCTTTTTACCCGTCGCGCCATGCTGGTGGACGCGCACACAGGAGCTGTCGATCATGACGAGATCGCCGTCGTAAGCGGCCGAGACCGCGTCCAGGATGCGGTCCCACACACCGGCCTCGCGCCAGCGCACGAACCGATTGTAGCAAGTGGTGGAGGGGCCATACCGTTCGGGAATGTCGCGCCAGGGTGAGCCGGTGCGGAAGCGCCAGAGGATGCCGTTGAGCACGCGCCGGTCATTCACCCGCGGCACGCCCCTTGGCTTGTTGGGCAGCAGCGGCTCGATGATCGTCCACTCGAAGTCCGTCAGCTCGTGTCGACGCATCACATCCTCCCGTGACCGGGAGGTGAATCATCAACTCACTGCAAAGAAAAGATCTTTTATGGGTTCACGACCTAGTATTAGGGTATGACCTCCCGTGAAGTGAAACCACGGGCGCGCAGGGCGGGTTGATGCATCGAATGGATCGACGATTGCCTTTACGCGACCTATAAGACCGCATGATCTTTTCCAGGTGGCTCTCCCGGGCTAAGGCCCCAGCCGCAAAGCCAAAACACCTTCCCCGCATTCCCGACGGTCAGGTGGTCTACGCGGTGGGGGATATTCACGGCCGGCTTGACCTGCTGCAGCGGGCGGCGGATGCCATTGCCCAGGATGTCGACCGTCTCCCATCCGTGCAGCCCGTGACCGTCTTTGTCGGCGACTACATTGATCGCGGTCCGTCCTCGCGAGGTGTGCTCGACCGGCTCGTCTCGTTCGCGTTCCCCACCCCCATCATCCCCCTGCTTGGCAATCACGAGACCCTGCTGCTGAATTTCCTGGAGGACGCCTCAGTCCTGCAGCGCTGGCGCAGCCTCGGCGGCCTGGAGACCTTGTTCTCGTATGGCGTTGACGTGCGGGAGGCGATGACGGGGCGCGGCTTCGAGGCCGCCCAGTATGGTCTGCTGCGCTCGTTTCCCGATGAGCACCGCCGCCTTCTGCTCCATCTACCACGCTCGGTGGAGTGCGGCGATTACTTCTTCTGCCATGCCGGCATCCGTCCGGGCGTGCCGCTCACGGAGCAGGATCCTGATGACTTGGTCTGGATCCGGGATGAGTTCCTGACCAGTGACGTTGACCACGGCAAGCTGATCGTGCACGGCCACACACCCGTGCCGGAACCGGATTTCAGGCGAAACCGCATCAATCTCGACACGGGGGCCTTTGCCACGGGTCGCCTGACCTGTCTCCGTCTGCTGGGCGAGACACAAACAATTATTACGGTGTAAGTGTCTTTTGGGTCACGCGGCGTTCTGCCGTGTCATGTCGGGCTGTTTCAGACGGGGACTTTGATTGACGCTGCCGAGCCGTGCACGTTAACCATCCGCCCATGACGACCATGTTCCCCACTGCCACGACCACGACCCTGCATCCTCGATCGAGACGCTCAAGTTGCTCGCGGCGAGGCTCGTCGTCCCTTGCGTTGAAGCTTCTCCTCTGGATGTTTCTTGGAGCATTGGCCTGGCTGCCCTTCTGGCTCGGCAGCAATGACACACTGGCTTGGTCGCTCAATGCCGCGCTGTTTGGTGGCCTTGTGGCGGTCTATCACCTGACGCTTCTGATCAAGGGCATCAGCCTCCCGGTTCCCTTGTCGCGGTTGAGCGTGCCTGCGACGCTTGTGGCACTCCTCGCCGTTTGGATTGCGCTGCAAGCGGTCTCCTGGACACCCGAGGCGTGGCATCACCCCCTGTGGGCGACAGCCCGTGAGGCTCTGAACGGACCTGTCGCGGGCGCCGTGTCCCTGAACGGGGAGGCTACAGCGCTGGCCCTGTTGCGCTTGCTGACGGCAGTGGCCGTGTTCTGGTTGGCCGTTCAGTTCGGGCACAGCCGCAGCAATGCGCGGACCTGCCTGTACGCCGTTGTGGTGATCGGCTCCGCCTATGCGGTCTATGGTTTGATTGCCCACACTCTTTTCCCCACCACGATCCTCTGGCTGGAAAAAGAGGCTTATCTCGACTCCGTCACTTCAACCTTCATCAATCGCAATACGTATGCCACTTATGCCGGCCTTGGACTCATGGTCGGCATCGCCCTGCTCACCCGCGAGATCGAGAAAGTCGGGGAGGGGAGGACCTGGAAGGACAAGCTCGAGAATGCCATTGCCGGGCTTCTCGGCCCCGGCCTGCGCCTGATGGTTTTATGCCTCCTACTAGCCTTGGCGCTGCTCCTGACCGGCTCCCGTGCCGGCATCACCTCGACCTTCGCGGCTCTCTTTGTCTTTGTGGCACTTTTGGCGCTGCGGGCCCGCTCGAGCAAGCTCGTCGCTACGGGTTGGGCTCTCGCAGTTCTGGGGCTGATTGCAGCCCTCATTGGTCTGGTGGGCGAATTCTACTTGGACCGCCTGGAACAGGCCGGCAGCCACATCGGAAGCCGCCTTGACGTTTATGCGCTCACTTGGAGCGCGGCCCTCGACCGGCTCTGGCTCGGTACCGGCTACGGTTCATTTGCCGATGCCTTCCCAGCCTACCGTGATGCCACCATCAGCGGCTTCGGCCAGATATGGGATAAGGCTCACAACACCTATGTTGAACTGTTCCTCGGCCTTGGATTTCCTGGAGCCATCATTTTGATGCTGGCCCTTATTGTCCTCGTCGGGCAGGCCATCGCTGCCGTAAGACACGACCGCGGCTATGGTCCGGCCGCCCTGACGGCCTGTGCCGCCAGCCTTCTCGTCGGCCTGCACGCTCTGGTGGATTTCAGCCTGCAGATTCAGGCGGTCACTTTGACCTATGTTGCGTTGCTCGGTCTTGGTGTATCGCAGCACAACCTTCCCAAATCGGGACGGGATGCTAAACCGTCAAATAAGACTTTCGAATCACGTCCAGGATCAACGATGACGTGACTCTGTAGGGGCACAACAATGCACGGCCGCGTTCAGCTGGAACCTCCCGTTGAGGAGAGCGATGACTCATTTGCGTTGCCGGACATCATCGGCTTCTTACACCGCCGGTGGAAGTTCATCATCGCCATCACAGCTGTCTTTGTCGTGGCCGCTCTCGTCCTTAGTCTGGTACTGACCAAGCAGTACACGGCCACCACGCAGATCTTCATCGATGCTAAGCAGAACAGCCTCCTCGGCCGCGACTCGATTGTCGCTGAAGGTGCCCTGTCGGACACAACCGGCATCGACAGCCAGATTTCTCTGATCAAATCCGGTGAACTGCTACGTCGTGTTGTGGAGGCTAACAAGCTTGAAACGGATCCCGATTTCGGCCTCGCGGCTGAGCCGGGACAACTGGCCCGCTTCCGAGGCGCTCTCGTAGGCTTCGTCAACTCACTTTTGGGCAGCATTGATCCGGCAGTCGAAGAGGTTCGCGATACCTGGTCTCCGGAAGTTCTGCGCGCTGTCAATCGCCTCAGAGATACCATCGATGTCCGGCGCCAAGGCCGCACGTATGTGGTCGACATTGCTGTGACGCTGCCAAATGCCAGGAAGGCCGCCAAGATCGCCAATGCCGTGGCGGACGCCTACATTGTCGATAAGATGCAGACACGCTTTGATCAGGCTCGCCGCGCGGCAGACTGGCTCGCGGACCGCATCAAGGTCATGGTCGACGAGGTTCGCTCGGCCGAGCAGGCTGTGGCAGCCTTTCGTGCTCAGCATAACCTGCTCGAGACGGCAAAGGGCGGCACCGTGACCGAGCAGCAGATGGCCGATCTGAATACCCAGTTGATTGGTCTGCGGGCGGAGGTGGCTGAAAAGCGCGCCAAGTACGAACAGGCCAAGGCGCTGGTGGCCTCGAAAGGAAACATCGAAGCCATTCCTGACGTCCTGCGCTCCAGCGTCATCAGCAACCTGCGCAACCAGGCAGCCCAGGTGACCACCCGGGAGGCGGACCTTTTGGCTCGCTATGGCCGCTCTCACCCGCAGGTGGTCAACGTCCAGGCCGAGCGCCGCGACGTCGAGCGCCAGATCCGGCAGGAGGTGGAGCGCATCATTGCCAATCTCAAGAATGAATATGACGTCGTCCAAAGTCGAGAGGCGTCACTGGCCGGTTCGCTGGGCGCTATCAGCGGCCAGACAGGCACCGACAACAAGGTTGCTGTGGAACTGCGTGAACTCGAGCGCAAGGCTACGGCGGCGCGGACCCTGTACGAGTCCTTCCTCTCGCGTGCCAAGGTGGCTGAGGAGGAGGCAACGCTCACCGACCGGGACGCCCGTGTGATTTCCCCAGCGATGATCCCGGTGGCGGCCAGCTTCCCCCGTCCGTCCCTGTTCCTGGCTCTGGGCCTTGTGCTTGGGCTCGCCCTCGGAACTGCTGGCGGCATCGGCCTGGAGCTGCTGGCGCCGGGCTTCATCAGCCCCAAGCAAGTCGAGGAGGTGCTCGGCCTACCCGTGCTGTCCTCGATCCCCGTACTGGGTGAAGAGCAGCGGCGCGTGAACGGGGCAGTCGTGCCCGTGCCCCGCTACATCGTGAGCAACCCCTTATCGCATGTCAGCGAGGCGGTCCGCAGCCTGCGGACCGGCGTTCAGATGTCGAACGTCGACGCACCTCCGAAGGTGATCCAGGTGACATCCGCGCTGCCCAGCGAGGGCAAGTCGACCCTAGCCGTGTCCTTGGCGCTCTCGGCTGCGGCTGCGGGCCAGCGAGTGCTCCTGATTGACGGTGACTTGCGCCACCCCAGCACGAGCCAATTCTTCGGCCTTATGAACAAGCCAGGCCTCGTGGAGAGTCTGGTGTCCGAGGACAATTACGCTGATGCCATGCACAAGGATCCTGAGAGCGGCCTGCATGTGCTTCCGGCCGGCGGCAAAACCCACCACCCCCCGGACCTGCTCGGGTCCGAGCGCATGCGCCGCCTTATCCAACTAGCGGCTGGCAACTTCGACTACGTGGTCATCGACTCGCCGCCGCTTGCGCCGGTTGTGGATGCAGCTGTCATCTCACAACTCGTCGACCGCATCATTTTCACGGTGGCTTGGAAGCGCACGCCTCGCGAAGCGATTAGTCAGGCGCTGAGGAACAGCAGCTTCAGGCTAAACAAGGTCGCTGGCGTTGCCTTCAATATGATCGACGAGAAGAGCATGACCACGTACGGCCGGTATGGCTACTACGGCAGCAAGTATTATGGACGTTACTACGGCACAGAGGGGTCCGAAGCTGCCCCGAAGGTACAATTATTAAACTAATTGCGCCCGCCCAGACGATGTTACGCAACTTCGGCCAAGCCGGCCCCGATTGGAGACAGCGGCTCGTGTTAAGAGCGCGGTAGTTGTCACTATGCCCACATATTGGTGCGGCTCTTTACCCAGTAAGCTCACATCGCTAATCCACGTCCACTTATACGCGAACTAGGGACTTCTCACTTGCAGAAGGCTAAATACATTACTCGGAGCAAAGCCTATAAACAGGGCTCTTACCAGCCCACTAACCTGACTCGGGCTTTCATAATTGTCTCATCTCTGGCAGGTACAACATAATGTCAAGGTGCTCAGCCGTGAATATACAAAGAGGGGCAGAATGAACAGACAAGTTTTGGTCGTGAATGCCTGTTCTCCTGAACTCGACTACTTAACAGCTAACTGGCAAGGCAACGAAAAGGTGACGCTTTGCCGTCCGCTCGCTCGTCTAACCGGTTCCCAAAACATGCGACCCCTTGATCTTGTCATAAGATCATTAACAAAGCGCAGAAGTCTTCCAATCAATCCGGACAAGGTCGACGTGAAGTTCGTCGGAGTGCTTGAGGATCTTGCTTTTAAGATGGTGTCGCATTCCCGCTTTCTTGGAATTAGGGAGCGGGTGATTGAGGCAAGGGCTATAGCTGTCGCAAGGGGGGCAGCACCAGCTGCACGCAATGCCGATGTCGTGATTGCCGCATGGCAGAGCGCGAAAGAGCCTTTCGCCGCCAGCGATGCCGTTCGGGTTTTAAACTACCCACTCGCCCACCACGAATACTGTGCGACTATCCTCAAAGAGGAGATGGAGCGCGTTCCTGCGTTCGCTGCGACAATGAACAGTCACAGTTGGCCATCTGTCACGACTGATAGGATGAATGAAGAAATTGAGACCGCTGACCGGATTGTTGTGGGCTCACACTTTGCCGCAGAAAGCTTTCCAAAGACGATTGGGAGAGACAAGTTCATTATAAGCCCCTACGGTCACAACAACTCTCTATTTCGTCGTCCTGACTCGACTCCGGTCAATGGCCGCGACCTACTGCACATCGTCTTTGTAGGTCAGCTTACACAACGCAAAGGTATATACTATTTCCTTGAGACAGCTAAGAAGCTTAAGGGGAAGGCTCGTTTTACGGCAATCGGAGCGCCAGTGGGAACAGTAGAGCCTCTCGCGAAGTACCAAGATGTCGTAACATTTGTTCCGTTCGCGACAAGTTCTGTGGTGGCTGAAACACTTCGGACTGCTGACATTATGCTATTTCCTACATTAGCGGAGGGCATGCCAATCTCCGTGCTGGAGGCCATGGCGTGCGGAGTTGTTCCTCTAACTACAATGCGGGGACCTGGCGAGATCGTGGAAGATGGAGTGAACGGGTTTCTTTTCCAGCCGAACGACGTCGAGGGATTTGTCTCAAAAATTGAGGAGCTTGACCGTCAGAGGGATCAACTTGCCTGGATGGGAACCAGTGCATCGAAATTCGCCTCAGCCTTCACATGGAAGCGTTTTGCAGAAGTAATCAAAGTTGAGCTTGAACATGCTTAGACTGCTCATTGCAGGGGCGGCTGCAATTATGCCGCAAACACTCAAGAAATTTTTATACAGGACATTGTTTGGGTGGGAAATCGCTCCTGGAGTTAAGATCGGATTTTCCTTCATATCAGCGCGTTCAGTGCAGATCGGCGAGAATGTTCGAATTGGGCACTTAAACATCTTCCGCAATGTCGATAAGATCGCACTTGCACGGGACGTAGTCATAGGAAACTGCAACTACTTCGTAGGTGCTTCTTCAGGTACAAAGTTCTACAGCACGAAGGCTGAGCGTGTTACAAACACGCTGTCCATAGGAGATGAATCTGCCGTAACTCACCAGCATATTATTGATGTCACTGGTGGAGTCCACATCGGCAGCTTCGCTACAATCGCTGGTTACAGAACGACGATCCTTACCCACTCCATAGATCTGGAAGAAAACAAACAGTCAGTGGCACCGGTGCATATAGGTGACTACACCTTTATTGGCACCAACTGCGTACTTCTCAAAGGCAGTCGCCTTGCATCTCGATGCATTCTTGCAGCCGGCTCAGTGCATACTTCGGGGTCTACTGACGAGGGATCTCTCTATGGATCAGGAATTGCGAAAAACATCAAAAAAGTGGAGCACTTAGCTTACTTCTCCCGGACTCAGGGAGAGGTGCTATGATGATCTCCGCAGCGCTTATTGTAGCAATCATTGTTGCCTTGCTATGCTCATGGGCGGCCTACCACAAGCTTAAGCGCCCCTACCTTCACATCCTGACGTGGTACTTAGCATTTCACTGGCTGGTATTTGTGATCCGCCCAGTTGTTACTTACTCGTTTGGATGGCATGGTCAAATTGATTATATGTTGTTTTCGCCAAGTGCTGACGATGTCTCTTGGACTAGTATAGCAAGTACTTTATTTCTTGTCATATTTACGGCCTCGTACATTTCATTTGCACCGAAAAGCATTCAGATAAAACTGCATCCCCTTACATCGAAGGCGATGCAAGCGTTCTATATTGTCTTCGTCCTTCTCATGCCACTCACTTTATACTCGACCGTCCGCATGTTCTCTGTGGACTACACTCAGGAAAACACTACTGCGCAAATATTCGGTGTGGATGATACGATGGAGGACGCTCTGCTCCATACGGGCCAGACAGCCTATATTACAATGGCTTATAATTTCCTTGTTCCTCTCGCCATTTTATTAATTATCGTTCGTAGATTCGATTGGATTTCTCTGGCGTTCGTAGCTCTAGTAGCAGGGACTAGATTATTTCTTGGCTGGGAACGATGGGGCTTAATAGTACTCGTGTTCGCTATCTGCATCAGCTATGCAACAACATCTACGACAAAACTTCGACTTGGCCGAATCCTTGTAGTATTACTGCCTGTGGTTGCGACATTTGCGTTTCTCAGTGAAAATCGTGATTTTCTGAAAGAAGCAGTTGGTATGCAACCGGCTTCGTACGCTTCGACGCCCGAGGGACGTAGCTTGGAAGGGATTGCGAGGTGGGTTGACGGTCCAGATTTGGCAGGCTTTGACTTTGCAACCTACATTGTTGCAAAAGTACCAAAAGAAACTCGTACTTACAGCTATTTTCTCCAGCATCTTGAGCTTTTTACTCGTCCTATTCCACGTGTGCTCTGGTCAGGTAAACCTGTCGGTCCCCCAGTGCCGTTCTTCAATCTAAGCGACTACGGAAACTTTAGGGGGCGGTCGCCTACAATAGTAGGCGATGGATGGATGTCTGCAGGCTTCTTTGGCGTTGCTGTCAACGCAACTGTCTACGGATTGCTTTTCGGATGGCTTGGTAGACTCGTTAACGCGAAGAATAATATCTACTGGTCGATCTTCCATGTATTTTTGCTTGCTTTGGCGTTCCAATTCTTCCGCGATGGGGACATTCTTTCCCTTCTTAGGTTCGGTTTGTGGATGTTCGTCCCAATTGTTTTCTGGCGCTGGACAGCATTACTGTTAACCCATCAACGGCCTCGGTTGCCAAGTAAGATGATGACATCCGGTCGGGCATTGTCATAAACTGAAGTCGAAAGCGTATCTCCTGAAGCACACGTAACGAAACCATGGCGACGAGGAAACTTTTGCGAGTTCTTATCACATCTTTCTTTTTTTATCCGTCACAAGGTGGGATGGAGATTTCAGCCCTACATTTGGCTTCCCAGCTGCACAAAGAAGGTCATGAAGTAAAGGTCGTAACGGATACATGTAACCAGGAAGTGGATGTTCTCCCGTTTAAGGTTGCACGTAGACCAACGATGCTTGACCTGTTTAATCTAGGCAAATGGGCCGAAGTACATATTCATAATCATATATCGTTGCGATACGCGATCCCGCTAGCGCTGTTCGGCCCTCCACAAGTATTCAGAATTGCTGGGTGGATAGAGCCTGACAACAAATTTTCTACGTTTGCTGGAAAACTCAAACGCTGGCTACTGTCGCGCCACCATTGCATCGCGAACGGAGTGGAGGTTTATGATGAGTTGCGAGCTCGGTCTAAGATCTTGGTACCGCCGCCTTACGACCCTGACATATACTTCCTCGCAAACCGCGGCTGCCGAGTTAGGGACTTCACCTTCGTTGGAAGGCTTACTAATGAGAAAGGCGTAGATCTACTTCTCCAAGCTATGGCAATCGTACGGGGAGAGGTTGCCGACGTTAATCTCACAATCCTTGGTGACGGACCTGAGCGCCGTTCCCTAGAGATTTTGGCAGAGCAACTTGGGCTGTCAGAATGTGTGCAATTCGTCGGATCGGCACCGCCGGATCAGGTTAGCAAGCTGCTCAATGAAACGAAGGTGATGGTCGCGCCGTCGTTTATCATTGAGCCGTTCGGGATCGTAGCCCTCGAAGGCTTAGCATCAGGCTGTGAGGTGGTCGTACCTGACCGTGGCGGATTTTCGCATGCACTAGGAAGGTTTGGAACAAAATTCGAGCATAGAGATCTCCGCAGCCTGTGTGGAGCAATGCTCAAAGCGCTCGAGCGCTCTGGCCAAAATATAGCACTATATAGCGAGGTTAAGGAACATCTTGCGAATTATGAGCCATTCAGCACAACGAGGCAGATACTTGACTTTTCATTATCGAACACGCGCTGAATACCTCAAAAGCGATATCTAAGGAAATGCTGCCTCTTCGATCGCGGCATTCCCACATGGTGATTTCTATGACCTTCGCGAAGACATTGAATGACTTGGGTTATCCCTTGGCGGCAGTGTTCCTGTGTTCCTTGCCGTTTCTAAATTACCAACGCTAGGTCCTGCAGAGTAACACGCGAGTGCTCCAGCTCACTGAATTTATGGCCAAAGCAATTCGACGCAGGATCGTGAGTTATTGATGAAGAAGGATTTGCCGATCTCGCTCTCATTGCGATTTCTTCAGGTTGTGCTGAATTTCTCTGTTCAGATGATCTGCGCAAAAATTCTTGGAAGTAGCCACTATGGCACTTTCTCCGTTGCGTATGCGTGGATGAATGTTCTTCTCGCGCTGATTGCTGGAGGGTTATGCGAGTTGGTTGCTAGAGAAGTTGGGCCAGCCCGTACTGATGGAAACAATCAAGAGGTTTGTCGGATAATAGCGACCGCAAGTATATTTTGTACTTTGGGCTCGGGGGTACTGATATCCCTGTACGGCGCATGGAATTCATTCCACGGGACTTGGAGCTTGGAAAGCCTTGTAATGATGGTAAGCCTCATTGCGCTACCATTCTTAGGGCTCTCGACTATTATGAGTGCAGTGCTGACAGCAGCGGACAGGCCTGTCGCAGGGCAAGTAGTTAACACGTTGCTGTTCCCACTTTTCATGTGTGTGGGGCTGACCCTACTATATTACTTCTACGGATCCATTTTGACATCTTTCGAAGTGGCGCTCTTGCTACTAGGTGTTGGCGTCGCATGTGGGTTGATCAGCGTGCTTCAGGTAATACAGGAAGTGGAAATCAGCCTGCCAAGACTCACATGGCGGGGAACCATCGGCTGGAGCCACTCGGCCGCATGGCTTTCAATCGCTAGCGCAATGGCTGTTTTTCAGAGCAACTTAGATGTGATCATTGTAGATTATATCTTAGGTTCCGAGGCGGCGGGTGTTTACAGGCTCGCGGCGCGCTTGGCGTTTGTAGGTTCGATAGCCTCTGTAGCCGTGCAGCCAATCGCAACCAGTGTTTTAGTTAAGTATCTAAGTGGAACGATCGATGCTGATGAAGCATCACAGCGAATCGGACTCTTGGCGGCTTTCACGTCAATCATCTCGTTAGTAGCTGCCGTTATTGTTGTTATTTCTGCGGTTTATATAATGCCGTACATTGGGAGAGACTACACGGGCGGAATGACTGTGGTGATAATTATTGCTACCGGTTATATTTTCTATTCGTTAGCAGGTCCTGGAGGGGTGGCTATGAGGGTTTTATCGTATGATTCCCTATTTACTTGGATAGTTTTGCTTATGCTGCTCGCATCTTTTCTGTCGTATCCTGTTGCGGCATTCTACCTTGGTATTAACGGTGTAGCTGCATCTACCGTTCTCTGCGCCATAGGTGCTGGCTGGGTCTTCTCCTGTGTCATAAGCCGACGTGAGCGTATCAACTTATCTGTTTTCTCGCGGGCCATTGTGAAAGCGCTAGCTCGGAAAATGGTATAGAAGTGGCATTCATGCAAAAAAAATCTTCTCCGATTGGGACTTGCATGTTCGTGCAGTTTCCGGACCGCTCCCGCAGGTCACGCAGTTCTCTTTGCGGTCGGCGGTCCGCCGATTCATCAAGGCAGGAAGGCAAGTGTAGGCCTCTACCGCTGGCTACTTTGAATTTGCACCTTAGAAACTGGCCTAATCGTACGTATATCGCTGAAAGTCATCAGATCGCGTCACTCGAGTTTGGTGAGACACGCCGCCGGCGACGTTCCCCCGAGCGCGAGAAGCTGCCAGATCATTGAGGAGAGTTTGTCAGCTCTCCGGCGCACCTCCAGCAACGGTGTGCCCGCATCAGATTCGAAAACAACTCCTTCTTGGCAAACGCGTACGGAGTGCCACAGGGTCACCGTTGGTCGGCGCTTACTAGTGGTGAAAACCTGACGCTTGGTACCCGACAATAACAGCCGCTGAGGGTGGAAGGCCGTCATTCGGTCATGCTAACCGGACGACGGCGTTGCGCCAATTCCCGCGATCTGGCTGTCCTTAAAAGCTCGCGGTTAAGCTAATGTGACCCCACAATGGGTCTCTGCGAATTGGTCAAGCAATGGGTATGGGAATGACAAAGGGATACATCGTCAACAACATCACCGTGAAGGACGAAGCCGGCTATGCGAACTGTCGCGTGACGGCCGCCAAGACACTGGAGGACGCTGCCGGCACCTTTCTGGTGCGCGGCGGCCGGCACGAGGTGATCGAGGGTCAAAGCTATGAACGCATTATCATCTGCGAATTTGAAAGCTATGAGGCGGCACACGCCGCATCGGCTGCAGTGCGCGCGCTTGGCGATTTGCGAGGCGACAGCGCGGTCGCAAACATCGTAGTGGTCGAGGGTGTCTGAAGTCGACACGAAGGACCAAGCTGTGCCGAGGGTCGGAAAACGGCTTCCGCATCGGGTACCAAGCGTCGGATTTTCACCACTAGATTGGCAAGCCTGTGTCCAGGCATGCTCACATCGACGTGCGTGCGTAGGGGGAGGTGCTGGCATCAGCGTCTACAGTCCCAGCCGGCTTCGAATCCTGCCTATAGGCTTGAACACGGTCGGTAGTGTGAGGCTTCGGCCCATACGCAAGGCAAGTGTCTTGCGCTTGAGCGTTAGCGGCTAATGGAACCCTTGCATGTTGCAGATCTTAGCTCTCGTGCGTGATATACGCTGCTGGGCTGAGGCCAACGCCGCAAACCAACTCTGTCTCTAGGCTTGAGAGACGGCTAGAGCAGTATTATCAGTGTTTGATAAGCCCCTATTCAACGGCGCAGGTAGGCACGACGGAGATAGTGATGAGGTTAAGCGTATTACGTGGGAAAAAGTTACTGCGTGGTGCAAGATCGAAACTTGGGCGCCGTGCCCTTACCTTCGGTGTTGGCGCCAGCGTAGAGCATGATAATTCCTTTAGGCGGCAAGAGTATCGTACGATCGTCGACGTTGGAGCAAACAGGGGCCAGTTTGCCCTGTTTGCAAGGGAGCGGTTTCCAGAGGCGAGGATCGTATCATTCGAGCCACTGACTGAATGCGCCAAAATCTATCGGAGTATCTTTTCGGATGATCCGCTTACTACTGTCCAGGAGGTTGCAATCGGTCCTGTAGAGCGAGTAGAAAACATACATGTTACCTCAGATAAGGACTCGTCCTCCTTTCTGCCGCCAGCGGACCATCAGTCCGCAATTTTTGGCTCCGAGGTGACCGGCAGAAGACCTGTGTCAGTGGTCCGGCTGTTCTCTGTTTTGAAGCCGGAGGCGATAAACCAGCCCGCGCTTTTGAAGATCGATGTCCAAGGGTTTGAACTCGACGTGTTGAAAGGCTGTGATGATTTGAACTGTTTCGATGACATATATGTCGAGGCTTCCTATTTGGAACTGTACAAGAACCAACCGCTTGTGAGCGAAATCGTTACCTACCTTCAAGGATATGGCTTTTGTCTGAGGGGAGTATTCAACCAGTTTGATGATCCAAAAAGTGGACCGGTACAGGCCGATTTTCTCTTCAGCCGGTCAAGCAGCTAAAGCTCCAAAGTGCTTCAATAAAAAATAATGGAGGTTCCACCTGTTTCTCCTCATTGGCCCGTTTCCACCGCCAGTTCATGGCGCGTCCATTATAACTGAACATGTTGCTGCTGCGTTGGCCCATGAAGGTATATCGATACTTCGATGCAGCACATCGCCAACCACTGTAACTCGCGGTGTGCGCTGGCATTTTAGCCGGCTCGCACGCTATGGCTCCGCTCTATCGAAAGTTTGGACGGCTCAGAACATATCAGGCATATATATTTCGGTATCTGGTGGTCTTGGACTTCTATACGATGCTCTTCTGGTACTTGCCGCGCGTATACGCCAAGTGCCGATTATAGTTCACCACCACAGCTATTCTTATTTGGGTGAACGCAGTTTTCTGATGGCTGCCCTTGTTTTTGCAGGAGGAGCGCAGCAGACCCATGTTGTTTTGTCTGCAGGTATGGGACAGCGTCTGAAGCAATTCTACGGAGCGACTTTGCATTGTACACCGATATCAAACATCGCCTTCCTGAGAATGGCTCCAGTCGGCCCTCGATCTCCACAACTGCGAAGTATTGGGTTCATGTCGAACTTGATACTGACGAAGGGGGTTGATCGCTTTCTGGACCTTGCGGATGAGCTGGCCTACGATGGGATAAGCGTTCACATCGCTGGTCCATTCCCTAGTGAACATATGAGAGAATATGTGCTTGGTCGGATCCGCAGCATGCCGCATGTAATCTATCATGGGCCTGTTTATGGAGAGCAGAAAGCGGATTTTCTGAGACAAGTCGACTTATTTGTTTTTCTTTCTCGGTACTTCAATGAGGCTGAGCCATTGGTGCTCTATGAGGCCATGAGGGAGGGTTTGCCTATTGTATCAACCGCGCGCGGCTGTATTCCAGATATGTTAGACTCGACCATGTCCGTGCTTGTTGATAAGGAAGCAGCTAGCCTCGAAAAGTTGGTCTCTGCCATCCGATATTGGCGTGACGAGCCTACAAAGTTCGCTGAGATGTCAGCCTCAGCCTCGGCTAGATACAGCACATTGATGTTTGCTGGGCGGGAACAGTACAAGAGTTTCCTCCGGTTGTTCGGTCGGTAACGTGGGGCTCCGGGCCTTGCTTGCTCCAATGACAACAATCGAATTTTTGTAAGAAGTTGGACCCGTCGACTTAATTGACTGGCTGCCGCGTGACATGGCGTTTACCGCCGGTCTGATGTGTCGGTCTGGACGGTTTATTGTAGTCGAACTGGAAGCAGATGCCGATCTGTTCGCGCTGGACTTCTACGCCGCTCTAGAGCGTACAGCGGTTGCGTGGAATCGGGACAGCTGATTCCATTGGGCTGGTTGTGGTCGGCCGGGAGGCATCCCATGCCAGCTCCTCTGTCCCGAGACTTGCGTGAGCGGATCGTGCGTGCGGTGGAAGGTGGATCGTCCATCCGCCAGGCGGCCCTGCGCTTTGAGGTGAGCCCCTCTGCGGCGGTCAAACTGATGCGGCGCTTTCGCCAGAGTGGCAGTCCGGCGCCAGCCCGCTTTGGTGGCCACCGTCGTCCCATCCTCGCGCCGCATGAGGCACTTGTGCGCGCTCTTCTGGATACCAAAGCCGACATCTCACTGAAGGAGATCCAGGCCGAGCTGCACCGGCACGGCATCATGGTGGGGGCGACCTCCACCATCAGCCGCTGGCTCAGACGAGCTGGCCTGACGCACAAAAAAAGAGCCTGAGAGCCGCCGAGCAGGACCGAGTCGACGTGGCGCGCGAGCGACGGCACTGGCGCGTGTGGCAGCGCTTTATGGATCCTGCCCGCTTTGTCTTTCTGGACGAGACCGGCACATCCACCAACATGGTGCGCCGCTACGGGCGCTGCCCCAGAGGCGAGCGGCTGGTGGATGCCACACCCTGGGGTCACTGGAAGATCACCACCTTTGTGGCCGGCTTGCGCGCGAGTGGGCTGATCGCCCCGATGGTGCTGGATGGGCCAATGACCGGTGAGGTGTTCCGGGCCTATGTCGAGCAGGTGCTGATCCCGGAGCTCTCGCCCGGTGATGTGGTCGTGCTCGACAACCTTGCGGCTCACAAGGTGGCGGGCATCCGCGAGAAGATCCAGGCCGCGAGAGCAAGCCTGTTGTACTTGCCGCCGTACTCGCCCGACCTGAACCCGATCGAGCAGGTGTTTGCAAAGCTCAAGGCGCTGCTGCGCAAGGCGGCGGCTCGCACCAAGGAGGTGCTCTGGACAACCATTGGCGAACTGCTCGACAGCTTCCCCGCCGAAGAGTGCCGGAACTACCTCAGCAACTGCGGATACGAGTTCACTTAAATCGAATCCGCGCTAGTGAAGAAGGAGCGGCGGCTGATCTTCGCTCGGATCAAGAGCGTGTTTCGGGAAGCAAAAGTGCGGGGCGGCTCGCGCCAACTTGGCGGCAAAGAGAGCAGAACTGGCTCCCGATGCGGCTCTATCTAGTCGGCCCTGAATAATGCGGCTGCGCGCGGCTGGCACTGGATTTTAAGCAACCTGAGACGTATCCGGCTGCGCGGATGAACTCATCAGGGCTGCCATGAGCCAGGCTACACAAAGCCTGAGCCAGTTCAGGATCAGCCGCAGGTTGTGCCTAGCGGCCACCAGCAGCGCATTCATGGCGTCGCCGGCTGCTCCGAGCAGGTGATTGCGTCCAAGCCGCCCGTCCGCCTTCATGTGTCCGATCATCGGCTCGATGGCGGAGCGTCGTCGCAACTCCCGTCTGATCGTGGGCGTCAGACCCCGCCGCTGGCGCGTGATGAACACGCGCTCCTTGTGCGCATAGTCATGCCCGCGATAGCCTTGATCGACATAAGTCCGCTCCGGCTCGATGCCTGTCATGGCGATGACTTGGCTGATGGTGGCGTCCAACGTATGGCCGTCATACGGGTTGCCCTCCTGATCCTCCCTCGCTTTGACGGACACCTCTGATACGCTCCTGCGGGAGCAGGACGGTGTTTGATGACGAAGACAAGGCGAGAATTCACACCCGAGTTCAAGCGAGAGGCCGTCGCACTGTTGGTGAGCAGTGGCCGACCAACCATGCAGATTGCGACCGAGCTGGGGATCTCTCCCTCTATGCTGCGCAACTGGCGGGCCCTTGCCCATGGAGCTGCACCCCGGTCCAGAGCCGCTCCCATGCCATTGCCGACTGGCACCGCATCCCCGGCCGATCAGGCGGCGGAGATCGCCCGGCTGCGCCGTGAACTCGATCGCACCCGCATGGAGCGGGACATCTTAAAAAAAGCCATGGTAGGTTCAAGTGATGAGCGCAACAGCTTTGGCCAACGTAGCCCCTGGCGTTTGAAAGCCAAGGGTTTTTCTTGGCCGGGTATTCAGCCGGAGCGCAACCGCATCCAAGTCGCTTTGGCTATAGGCGGACAGGTCTGAACCCTTCGGGAAGTACTGCCGCAGCAAGCCATTGGTGTTCTCGTTGCTTCCCCGCTGCCACGGGCTTTGGGGATCGCAGAAGTAGACCTCAACGTCAGTCGCGACGCTGAAGCGCTTGTGATAAGCAAGCTCCATCCCACGATCCCAGGTCAGCGATGCCATCAATCCTTGAGGCAGACGTTGAACCTGCCGCACAAGAGCCTTCACCACGCTCTCGCTGTCTTTGCCGTCAACTCGAACGAGCATCACAAACCGGGAT
>NZ_QOIO01000004.1 GCF_003332305.1 Microvirga aerophila
GGCGTCTGGCCGTTCCTGCTGGCGCAGCTCGTGGTGCTCTTTCTGATGGTCCTGTTCCCGCAACTCGTGATGTGGCCCGCCAGGCTGATCGGAGGATAGGGACAGAGCGCCCTCAGACGGTGCGCCGCCAACAACAAGACATCCTGAGGAAACGGTTAAGGAGAAACGAACCATGAAGCATATTAGTACAATCGCCGCGGGCATCTTGATCGGCAGCGCCTTCCTTGTCCCAACGGACGCCAACGCCGAGATCAAGGAGCACACCATCCGCTTCGCATTTCAGAATGCGCAGGAGCACCCGCAGGGTCAGGGAGCCAAGAAATTCGCGGAACTGGTTGAGCAGAAGAGCGGCGGCAAGATCAAGGTCCGGCTTTTCTCGAGCGGTCAGCTCGGCGGCGACCTTCAAACCGTCTCATCACTCCAGGGCGGCACCATCGACATGACGGTGTTAAATGCTGGCCTGCTCGTCGGCCAGGTGAAGGAGTTCGGTCTCTTTGACCTGCCGTTCCTGTTCGAAAGTGGCAAGGAAGCTGACGCCGTGGTTGATGGGCCCTTCGGCCAGAAGCTCGCCGAGTCTTTGGCGCCGAAGAATCTGGTTGGCCTTGGATACTGGGACCTGGGCTTTCGCAATCTGACCAATGGCCGCCGCGCTGTCGCCAAGCTCGAGGATATTCAAGGCCTCAAGATCCGCGTCCTGCAGTCGCCGCTTTATATCGAGCTGTTCAATACCCTCGGCGCCAACGCCGTACCGCTGCCGTTCCCGGAGCTCTATACGGCGCTTGAGCAGAAAACCGTCGACGGCCAAGAGAACCCGGTGACGGTGATTCAGACCTCGAAGTTCGCGGAGGTGCAGAAGCACCTCACATTCACGCGGCATGTGTACAATCCCCAGATCCTGATTTTCAGCAAGCGGGTCTGGGATCGCTATGATCCTGAAGAAAGAAAGTTGATCGAAGACGCCGCGGCAGAAGCCAAGGTGTTCCAGCGCCAGGCCTCCCGTGATGCCGAAGCCAAGGCTGTCGAACAACTCAAGGCTCAGGGCATGCAGCTCACGGAACTCTCTCCGGAAGAGATTGCGCGCCTTCGCGAGAAGGTGAAACCCGTAACCGAGAAGTTCGCGAAGGAAGCGGACGCTGCGACCGTGAAGGATCTTTTCGCCGCCGTCGAGAAGACCCGCGCCGCCCGTTGAACTTGAGCTTTGGATCACACTGGCGATGGCGGATTTCAGCCGCCATCGCCAGTCGCCGCAAATTTTGGGCTCCTGCATAAGGAAGGTACCGGAACCGTGCAGACCGCCATCGCCACTGTCTCACTGAGCGGCACCCTGGAGGAAAAGCTCCAAGCTATCGCGGCAGCCCAGTTCAAGGGCGTCGAGATCTTCGAGAACGATCTCCTGTCGTTCAATGGTACGCCCGCGGATGTGCGGCGCATCATCGATGACCTTGGACTCAAAACGATCACGTTTCAGCCCTTCCGCGATTTTGAAGGCATGCCCGAGCCCCAGCGATCCAAAGTGTTCGATCGCGCCGAGCGCAAGTTTGATCTAATGCAGGAACTGAATTGCGACCTGCTCTTGGTCTGCAGCAATGTCTCGCCGCATTCCCTGGGCGGCATCGACCGGGCTGCTGCCGACTTCCATGAGCTTGGGGAGCGCGCGGCGCGGCGCGGCATCCGGGTGGGGTTCGAGGCGCTGGCCTGGGGACGTCATATCAATGACTATCGAGATGCCTGGGAGGTTGTTCGCCGCGCGAATCATCCATCCATCGGCCTTGTGCTGGACTCCTTTCACGCCCTGGTTCGAGCAACTCCTCTGGGGGCGATCCGCTCGATCCCGAAGGATCGAATCTTCCTTGTCCAAGTTGCCGATGCTCCACTGCTCGACATGGATTATCTATCCTGGAGCCGCCATTACCGGTGCTTTCCAGGGCAGGGGGATCTCGCCGTCGACGACTTCATGGAGGCATTGCAGGCCACGGGCTTCGACGGCCTCATCTCGCTTGAGATCTTCAACGACCGTTTCCGTGCCGGTTCGGCCCGCAGCGTAGCGGTCGACGGACAGCGCTCCCTGCTCTTCATGCTCGACCAGCTTCAGCGGCGAACCGGCAATGACGTCTCTGGTTTGCCCGATCTTCCTCCCCGGGCGGCATGCCACGGCGTCGAGTTCGTCGAGTTCGCCATGGACGAGCGAGGTGCCAGAGCCTTCGAGCAGGTGCTGGGCGGTCTTGGCTTCGTCAAGGCAGGCGTGCATCGCTCGAAGGACGTGACGCATTGGCGGCAGGGCGGCATCAACATCGTGGTGAACTGCGACAAGGAAGGTTTTGCTCATTCATTCAACATCACCCATGGGCCGTCGGTCTGCGCCATTGCCCTGCGGGTCGACGACGCCCCAGCCACCATTGAGCGGGCAGTCAAGCTCCTGGATCAGCCTTTCAGGCAGGCCGTGGGCCCGGGGGAGCTGGACATCCCAGCCGTCCGTGGCCTAGGCGGAAGCCTGATCTATTTCGTCGACCGCAAAAGCGGTCTTGATCGCCTGTGGGATGCGGACTTCGAGCCCACCGGGCAAGCGAGCGGCGATTTCGTCGGGGCAGGGCTCATTGCGGTCGATCACCTGTCTCAGTCCATGCACTACGAGGAGATGCTGACGTGGCTCCTCTTCTACGTATCCCTGCTCGATGTGCGAAAGACGCCTGCGCAGAACGTGATGGATCCTGGCGGCGTTGTGCAGAGCCAAGTGGTGGAGACGGAAGATGGAACGTTCCGCCTCGCTCTCAATGCCTCTCAGAGCCGGCACACCCAGGCCTCACGCTTTTTGACCGACATCTTCGGCTCGGGCGTTCAGCACATTGCCTTGGCGGCATCCGACATCTTCGCGACGGTCGAGCGGCTGCGAGCCAACGGCGTCGAGCTTCTGCCGATTCCTGAGAATTACTATGACGATTTGGAGGCTCGCACGGATCTCTCTGCCGAGCAGATCGATCAATTGAGAGAAGTCAATGTCCTCTACGATCGGGACGGAACCGCCGAGTTCTTTCAAGCCTATACGAAGACGTTAGAGGGTGGCTTCTTCTTTGAGATCGTCGAACGCCGGGGGTACGAAGGGTTCGGCGCCGTCAATGCTCCGATCCGCCTTGCGGCTCAAACCCGCTTGGCGCCGCCTCCGACCATGCCACGCCTCTAAGCGTCCTCACGACCCCTCACGGCATGGGAGCAGGGGGCCGCTCTCTGTGCGGAACTGACGGGAAGCCGAGGCCGTTTCCCAAAAACTTGTACTGCTCAGCCAAATCTCACAAGGTTGGCGAGGAGCAGCAGCAGGACAAAAATGAATCGAGCGGTCGGGGCCAGTCGCCGCCGTCTCTCAGAGGAGGAAAGCATGCCAATCGGAAAACTTGTAGCATCATCATTGATGGCCAGCTTGTTCGCAATCTCGGCCGCCGCCGCCGCCGACATTCGTGAGCGTACCATCAAGGTCGGCATCGGTCTTAGCGCAGACCATCCGCAGGGGCAGTCGGTGACCCGGTTCGCCGAGATCGTCAGCCAGAAAAGCGAGGGCAAGATCAAGGTCAGGCTTTTTGCCGGAGGCGCGCTCGGCAACGACGTGACGATGATCTCTGCGCTTCAAGGTGGCACCCAGGAGATGACGATCCCGGATACGTCAACCCTGGTCGGTATTTCCGGTTTGAAGGATTTCGGGCTGATCAATCTTCCGTTCCTGTTCCAGAACGGCCAAGAGGCCGATAAGTTACTCGACGGTCCGTTCGGACAGAAGCTGATGGCCAAGCTGCCTGAAAAGGGACTCATCGGTTTTGGCTTCTGGGAGAACGGCTTCCGTCAGGTGACCAATAGCCGACGACCCATCGCCAAGGCGGAGGATTTTGCCGGCCTCAAGCTTCGCGTCATCCAGAATCCGCTGTTCATCGAGACGTTCCGCGAACTCGGGGCAAACGCGGTGCCGATGCCGTTCACGGAGGTCTATACGGCCCTTGAGACGAAGACGATCGACGGCCAGGAGAACCCCCTCGCGACGATTCTCGCGTCGAAGTTCTACGAAGTTCAGAAATATGCGGTCCAGTCGAACCACATCTACAGCGTCTGGGCATTCCTCATGAGCAAGAGGTTCTGGGACAGGCTGACGCCCGATGAGCAGGCTCTCATCGTGGAGGCTGCGAATGAGGCCAAGGATTTTGAGCGCAAGACCATCCGGGCGTTTGAGACGACAGCCCTGGACGAACTCAAGGCCAAGGGCCTGGAGATTTCCTCGTTAACCGAAGCCGAGACGACGAAGCTGCGCGACAAGACCAAAGCGGTTCGGGACAAGTTTACGGAGGAATTCGGGCAGGCCAGCGCAACCGAGATGATGTCCGAGTTGGAGAAAATCCGCTCCACCAAACAATAATCCGGCGCATTCACGCACGATTTGCCACTAAACCTGGGCAGAGATCGCATCGTCTGTGAGATGCCCTCTGCCCAGACTTCATACAAGTTTCCCGTCGGCGAAGTCGCCTGTCGCCTGAAGAGCATGCATCTTGTCGGGATGCGTGTCCGGGCGAGGCGAGAAGTCCAGGCCATTGCTGAGGAAGCATGGCGTCCAGCAGAACACACAGAGACTGTTGCGTCTCCTTCCAACTGGTTAAGGTATCGGGGAAGGATCATTGAATCTGTCAGCCCGCACAGGTGCTTCCCCGGGGGTTGGTTTCGGGAAGATTCTGGAGGAGCGAGGCAGCCGCCCTAATGTCCGGAGCGATGCCTTCACAGACGAAAGGCAGAGGTCAAGCGATGGCCAAAGGTTCAGACCTCCTGGTTGCGGCTCTCGAAAATGAGGGAGTCGACCGCATCTTCGGTATCCCGGGCGAGGAGAACCTTGATGTGGTCGAGGCGCTCCGCTCATCGTCGATCGAACTCGTGCTCACGCGGCACGAGCAGGCAGCCGCCTTCATGGCGGCAACCCACGGGAGACTGACCGGTCGACCCGGGGTCTGCATCTCCACCCTCGGACCTGGAGCCTTGAACTTTTCAACGGGCGCCGCCTATGCCCATCTCGGCGCAATGCCTATGATCATGATCACGGGGCAAAAGGCGATCAAGACGGCCCGGCAGGCGCGGTTCCAGATCGTCGACGTCATCGCGTCCATGAAACCGCTTACCAAGATGACGCGGCAGATCGTGAGTGCGGCCAGCATCCCGACCATTGTCAGAGATGCATTCAGGGTGTCGATGGAGGAGCGGCCTGGTCCCGTGCACCTCGAGTTGCCGGAGGATGTCGCGGCCGAGGAGGTCGAGGCTGTTGCCGCGCCGATCGTACCGGTCCATCCGATCGAGCGGCCGGTGGCGCATCCGGCGGCGTTGGACCGCGCGGCGGCCATGATCCTGGCGGCCAAGCGTCCGCTCATCATGATCGGAGCCGGCGGCAGTCGCCCGCATCTGGTCGAGCCTCTGTCCGGCTTCGTTCGCCGCACCCGCCTGCCTTTCTTCAATACACAGATGGGAAAGGGTGCGGTGACCGGCGGATCGAACCTTTACATGGGAACGGCCGCCCTGTCGGAGCGGGACTACGTCCACCGCGCAATCGACCGTGCCGACCTGATCATTGCGATCGGGCACGACACGGTTGAGAAGCCGCCCTTCATCATGGGCGAGGGTGGTCCGCGGGTCATCCACATCGGCTTCACTTCGGCCAATGTCGAGCAGGTCTTTTTCCCGCATGCCGAAGTGGTGGGCGATATCGGCGCAAGCCTCACGCTTCTGGCGGATCGACTTGGAGGCAAGCTTGATCCCGACCCTGACTTCCTGAACCTCCGTCAGGGCATCCTGGCCCGCATCAACGACCGCGCGGATGAGGAACGGTTCCCGGTCACGCCACAGCGGATCGTTCACGACGTCCGCAAGGTGATGCCGGACGACGGCATCGTCTGCCTCGACAACGGCATGTACAAGATCTGGTTCGCCCGCAACTACCGGACGCACGTGGCGAACACGCTGCTTCTCGACAATGCGCTCGCCACCATGGGGGCCGGGCTCCCTTCAGCCATGATGGCGGCGCTCTTGCACCCGGAACGGCGGGTACTTGCGGTTTGTGGCGACGGCGGCTTCATGATGAACTCGCAGGAGTTGGAAACGGCGATCCGGCTCAAGCTCAACCTGGTGGTGCTCATCCTGGACGACGCCGGATACGGCATGATCCGCTGGAAGCAGTCCGTCGACGGGTTCCAGGATTGGGGGCTCACCTTCGGGAATCCGGACTTCGTGAGGTATGCCCAATCCTACGGCGCGAAGGGATGGCGCATCGACGCCACCAAGGACTTGGCGCCGACCCTCGAAGCCGCCTTCGAGGAGGGCGGCGTGCATCTCGTTGCTGTTCCGGTGGACTATGTGGAGAACACGCGTGTTCTCGTCGAAGAGCTGCGGGGCCACGTTCCGCAAATCGAGACCGCCTGAGCGTCTGGAAACGACATCATGAATCCATTCACCTTCCAAGTCCCGTCAAACATTCTCTTCGAGACCGGTGCATCGAGAAAGGTCGCAGGCCTCGCCGCCGAGTTCGGAGCCAAACGTGTTCTGCTGGTCACGGACAAAGGAGTCCGGAACGCTGGTCTGACCCAGGGCGCCGAAGAGGCATTGCAAGCGGCGGGTTGTAACCTGGTCATATTCGACGACGTCGTGGCCGACCCGCCGTGGAACGTGGTCGAGCAAGCGGTGTCCCTGTGCCGCGAGGAGCGGATCGACCTCGTTCTGTCGATCGGCGGAGGCTCTGCGCTCGATACGGCGAAGCTCGTCGCCTACCTGGCCAGGTCAGGCGATCGCCTCGATGACGTTTACGGCGTCGGGCTCGCGAAAGGGCAGCGGCTGCCGCTGCTGCTTGTGCCCACGACGGCCGGCACGGGATCGGAGGTCACGCCCATCGCCATCGTGACGACACCGACCAGCGAGAAGAAGGGTGTCGTCTCGCCCCGGCTGCTGCCGGACTGGGCCATCCTCGACCCGGAACTCACCCTCGGCCTTCCGCCGCATGTAACGGCCGCCACGGGCATCGACGCCATGGTGCATGCGATCGAAGCTTACACGAGCCGGCACAAAAAGAATCCGATGTCGGATCAATTGGCCCGGCAGGCACTTGCGCTCCTGTCACAGAACATCCGCGAAGTCTGCACCAACGGCCAGAACCTCGAAGCCCGTTCTCAGATGCTGCTCGGTTCGATGCTGGCCGGCATGGCTTTTGCCAACGCGCCGGTTGCCGCCGTCCATGCGCTTGCATATCCCATCGGGGCGCTCTTCCACGTCCCTCATGGATTGTCGAACGCTCTCGTGCTCATGGGGGTGCTGCGGTTCAACCTGCCTGCTGCCGAGAAGCTTTATGCGGAGCTGGCGCCTATCGTTGATCCGGATGCCGGAAACCTGTCCGTCCAGGAGGCAGGGCGCCATTTCGTGGACAGCCTGGGCGCGATCTGCCGCGACTGCAAGGTTCCGGAAAGCCTTGCCGAAGTCGGTGTCCGGGAGGCCGATCTTTCTCGGTTGTCGGAGGATGCAATGAAGCAGACACGCTTGCTCGTCAACAATCCCCGAGAGGTTGCCTATGCGGATGCGTACGCGATCTACAGCGAGGCTCTGGACGGGAAATCGCGGTCGGTGGCCGCGTGACCAACGCGGATCTGTCGAGGAAGGGTTCTCGCTTTTTTGGGAGATGGACCGATGAACGAACTGCTGACAGCCGAAGCACTATCGGCCTTGCTCCAGGTGATCATGATCGATCTGGTCCTGGCTGGTGACAATGCAGTGGTCATCGGCTTGGCCGCAGCGGGGCTTCCCAAGGAGCAGCGCAACAAAGCCATCCTGATCGGAATCATTGCCGCCACCGTTCTGCGTATCGCGTTCGCCAGTATCACGACGCAACTTCTGGAGATAGTTGGCCTGCTTCTTGCCGGCGGCATTCTCCTTCTCTGGGTCTGCTGGAAGATGTGGCGGGAGCTTCGTACCTCTGCGAAGGATGAACTCGAAGCGAACGAGGCCCTCGCGCAACAGGACCTCGATGGGGACAAGGTACTTGCGGGATCGGCGCCGCGAAAGACGTTCGCGCAGGCAGCTTGGCAAATCGTCGTGGCGGACGTGTCCATGTCCCTGGACAACGTTCTCGCGGTAGCCGGAGCCGCGCGGGAGCATCCAGCCGTTCTCGTCTTTGGCCTTGGCCTTTCCATCGCCCTCATGGGCATAGCGGCGAGTTTCATCGCGCGCCTACTCCAGCGCCACCATTGGATCGCATATGTGGGCCTTGCGGTGATCCTTTATGTGGCTGCGGAAATGATCTATCGCGGCGCCCTTGAGGTTTGGCCGGCGATCGCCGCAGGTTAACGCACGCGGGTTATTCGCGCGGATGCGATAAAATATGCTTGCCCATACGGACCCCCCCCGGTGCTGATCGTGTGCGCGTGCCAGCACTCGGAAGAAAGTCTCGCGCCAGCTTCTGCTGGTAGAAAAATGCTTCTTGGGACAGGGAGCCGTGGGCATGACACACGAGCTGGTTCAGCGTCGATCGAGCGAGCGCATCCAAACCTTTCTGGAGGGGCGCGTTGTTCTGGATGATTGCTCATCCTTCATTGAGTGCACTGTATGGGATATCTCCGATACGGGCGCGCGGATCGGGTTCCTTCAGCCTGCGGAAGTCCCTTTGGAGTTCGAGCTGCAGATCCCTCGGGAAGGAGCGTCTGCTCAAGTCCGCCTAGTGTGGTCGACTGGGAAAGAGCACGGGGTTGCATTCACTGACGAGCCGGCCCACCAGCCCTGACGGGCTGGATGCTCTTGTGCGCAAGAGGCCGATTTGATAACCGGTCATAGACCCGAAGAGGCGTCCTATTGCTGATTGGCGGCGGGCGGCAGCGTCTCCTTCGCGAAGCCGACCCTAGTGCAGTTTCGCCCTTCGCTTTTAGCCGCGTACAAGGCGCGATCTGCACGATAGAGAAGGGAGCTTCGGTCGTCGTGCGCTAAAGCCTCGGCGACGCCGGCGCTGAAAGTGTAGGGCAATCGGGAGGGGCTTGCGTCACATTTGGCGGGGGGAAGTCCGCTCTGAAACGATCGATGATGCGCGCGGCCTCGTTGAGTCTGACGCCCGGAAGCAGCAGTAGGAACTCCTCGCCACCAGTCCGCCCGATTTGATCCTGTGACCTCAGCCTCTCGCGGCAAATATTGGCGAAATGCTGGAGGACCATATCGCCAGCGTCATGCCCGTAGGTATCGTTGATGGCCTTGAAGCGATCGATGTCGATGATGGCGACGCACAGGCCGGAGGTTGCGGGCTCATTCCCCGCGAGTGCTCCATCCAGCAGCTCGAGGATATGGCGACGGTTCGGCAAGCCGGTCAGCAGATCGGTCCGCGATGCCTGAAGAGCCTCTTCGTGAGCCTTGCGTAACGTCTTTTCATTCTGCTTCAAGGCCGTGATATCCGCCCCGACGGTGAGGACCCAACCGTTGGGAAGGATCGTATGATCCATCCAGAACCACCGGCCATCCATGAAATCGGTCTCGAATGACTTGCGCGGGGTGCTCCGCCGCCGTGGAAGGGTTCTGGCAATCAGCGCCTCAACGTCACCGCCATCGATCCTGACCCCGATCCCGTTTTTGGCTCCGTACCGGAGAATGTCCGTGAACGTGAGGGGTCCCTCGTATCCCTTCAGGAAGATGCCTTGATAGGTCTTGTTCGCGTAGCGGAGGCGGTCCTCGGCGTCATAGATGGATATTGCCTGCCCACTTTCCGTGAGGGCCTCCAGGAGATGACGGATGGCCACATCGTCGAGACTTATGGGGAGTTTGAACATCGAGCCACAGGAAAGAGAGAACGGAAGTCTGGAACCATCAATTCTGCCGGATCACAGACAATAGTTCTCGGGCAATAAGCGGCCCAATCGGCCGAAACTATGACAGCAAGGTGAGACGTTGCAAAGTGAGGGAGACATGCAGAAAAGACCAAGCTGCTGTTGTGTTTCCGTCTGCCGTTCTGCTGCGGCTGAGCGAAAAAGATGGGACTGGCTTTCGGTTGGCATCCTCGGGCTTGCGCTTCAAGACAACAGGCAAGAGCTCCAAGGTGCGGGCATTCGGCCCCGTATACGGTCCAGTTGGTTTGGCACTGCATAGCTGAGCCGCCAGGAAGCCCCGCACAACGGCAAGGATCGGCATGGGTCGCCTGCGGCTCACAGGTTCGTTATGAGAGGCGGCCCTGCGACCAGTCGAAGCCTTGCCAGACATTCCCGAGCGCCCCACGGGCGACGTAGACGGAGGGCACATCGGCCGGTGTCGGGAGTTCCTTCGGGGCCCGTCGTTCGGCTGCCCCGAGTAGCCTGATCCGGAACCGCATGCTGGCGTCTTTGAGCAAGCGCAGCTTTCGGGCGAGGGGCTGCGAACCTACGGAACTGTCGACGACCAGGGCGCTCGCTGCGGCGTATAGATCGTCGGCGGCGGCTTCGACCCCAGGATCTCGTCCAAGCCAACTCATCACATCGACCACGAGAACCCGCAGCTTCTGCAGTTCGGCCTCGCTGCTCTCCTTCGCAATGGCATCAACTGCCAGTTCGATCGATCCGAGTCTGTTGTCGATGGTTTCGGCAAAGGTTTTGGGCGTCATAGGCTTTCACCTCCTGGAGAGACCGGTCCTCACCTTGTCCGGTTGGCCAGCCTGAGGAAGCATGGACTTTTATGGTTAATGAAGAGTTAGAAAACGGGCTTCAGGCGTGCTCTCAACTGCGCAAATTGCTGGAAAATACAGGCTTTGGAGATATCAGCCGCACTATTCGGTTCCGGCCCGCGATGCTGTCGCGGCAGGGCCAAGGTGAGAGGCGTTTAGCCTGATGATCATCGCATCAAGCGGGAATGCTCGACGCTGAGGCAGCGGTTCATCACCACCTGGATGCCGGCGCTCTCGGCCCGCCGGGCGGCGTCAGGATGCATAATGCCAAGCTGTAACCAGAGGGCAGGGGCCCCGATGGCAATCGCCTCTTCGACGATGCCTGGGATGTATTCCGGGCGGCGGAAGACGTTGACGAGATCGATCGGTTCTCCGATGTCCTTCAACTGAGCCCGGAAAGGCTCACCATTGAGGCTCTGGCCTATGGCCGTAGGGTTGACCGGGATGAGCCTGTAGCCCACTCTGTTCAGGTAGCTCATGACGCCGAAGCTGGGTCGCCACGGGTCAATGCTTGCGCCCACGACCGCAATCGTCTTCGTCCGCTCGAGGATGTGGCGGAGATAGTCTGGCGCGTAGGCCCGGTGGTCGATGCTGGTCTGAACCTGCATGGGAATCCTCCATTATCCAATTGGTATTGGTCGAGGCGGGTTCCATGGAGAGGCGGGTGGCGGATCAAAAGCCACTCCATGACGGTTGTGACCATTGATGGCGCGGTGTCGCGCAGGTCAGTGCAGGACCCTGTTCATGGAGATATCCTCCACCTTTCAGATCACGCCGTCGGAAGGTGAGAAGCTGGGCGCTTTCGCGAAGTTTCCCTATGATCGGGAACTGGTGAGACGGTTTCGCGAAACCTTCCCACGGGCGAAATGGCGCGCTGACGAGGAGGCTTGGTGGGTTCCCGGAACGACGGCTGCGCGCAGGCTCGACACATGGATGTCACAGGAGCTCGAGACCCTTGACCGGCATGCGGACGCCAAGGGGCGTGATGCCTTTACGTTTGATCCGCTGGAGAGCCCTTATCTGTCGGTTGCCGATGATCTGAGGGTTCGTACTCCGTATTCGCGCACCATCGTCGAGGCCATGCGGGCGATCCCATGGGCTTGGTGGGATTCCGACAAAAGGGTGTGGCGCATCCCGTTTCGTTCCTACGAAGCCTTGCGGCTTCGCTGGCCGGAGATCGAAGATGCAGCGCGGCGCAATGAGCCGGAGGAGAAGCGAAAGCGGCAGGCTGATCGGAAAAGCCAGGAGGCGGGGAGAAGCGCGGTGCTTCAGGCGGAACGCCGCCGCAGGCGTTACCCGGTGCCGGGCGACGATCTTCCGCCGCTGGACCAGCCCGTTGCAACGCTCTCGTGGGGCGTTGTCGTGTTCGAGGATATCGGGAGCGAGCAGATCGATGAGGGGGCCGTGAAGGATCTTTATCCCCATATCGACAACGACCTTAGCCGCTACGTGTGGGCGAGGTGGCGCATGCCGGAGCTATGGGAGGTCTACCGTACCAAGGCCAGCCATGATGAGGACGGTCTGGCGCTGCGTTCTAGCAGGGGATGGTGGTTGCCGAACCGGGAGGAGCTGCAGGAGCGAGGGCGCAAGCTGCGGGAAATGGAACGGGCCCAGCGCTCGCGCAATCATGCGCGAAGCACCGAAGCTTAGCGGCGTTTCGCAGAAGCCTTCGCGTCAATAAAAAATCCGGGCGCGAGGCCCGGATTTTCGCAAAGCTCGAAGACAGCTCCTAGAATGGAATGTCGTCGTCCAAATCCGTATAACGGGAGCCTGCACCCGCTGCGGCGGGTTTTCTGTCCATGGGGGAGGAGCGACCGAAGTCGCCGCCGCGGCTGATCTGGCCCGGCTCCTCCTCGCCAAACTCCGAGGCGCCGCCGCCGCGGCTGTCCAGAATCGTCAGCTCGCCGCGGAAGCGCTGCAGCACGATCTCGGTGGTGTACTTCTCCTGCCCCTGCTGGTCCTGCCACTTGCGCGTCTGCAGCTGGCCCTCAAGATACACCTTCGAGCCCTTCTTCAGGTACTGTTCCGCTACCCGCGCCAGGTTCTCGTTGAAGATCACCACCGAGTGCCACTCGGTCTTCTCCTTGCGCTCCCCCGACCCCTTGTCCTTCCACGTCTCAGAGGTCGCAATCCGCAGGTTCACCACCGGCTCGCCCGAGTTCAGGCGCCGCACCTCAGGGTCCCGCCCCAGGTTCCCCACCAAGATCACCTTGTTCACGCTGCCAGCCATGACTGTTTCTCCACTTCTCTCTCCCTGATCGGCGGCTGCGCCAGATCCGGGTCTGTTTTACGCTCTCCTGTCCCGGCTGGGACATCACCAAGTGTTCTACATTTGTTCCAAGGAAAATTCAAGCTGAGAAGCGTGCCGCGGATGAGCGTGTGCAGGATGCCTTGAGAGGCGATTAATAGAAGAAACGCCGGCATCCAATGGTCTCGGAAGCCGGCGTTCATGGAAGCTTAGCCAGTCCCTCCTAAGCCGTCGTTATGCGGCGTCGGAGAGGTTCGCCGGCGTTTCGACGACGTCATATGCCGGCAGAATTGTGGTGAGGGGCTTAAGCGCTTCCAGAAGTCTTTGTTCCTGCACCTCATGCATGAGAGCTATGGCTGTTCGCGCGTCGTCTCGAAACAACTCTTTTGTTTCTTCCGACGCATTCTCCCAAGCAGCCGCGTTGTCCTGCACGTCATAAAATGCCCGAGCGACATGCTCGATCTGGTTTTCCATTGATGCCCCACTGGTGCTTTAGCGTTGTTTTTTCGCGTTAGCTCTTCGTGGCATGTTTGATTCGCGCCTTAACGAAGAACCTTCGACGCAGGGCTTTTAAGGTTAAGCTTTGGATTCGACAATTTACCCAAAGAGGTACCCCTACCTCAAACGGGTTATTGTCTCTGCAAATTAACGCGGCGGCGACAGAAACTGTCGCCGCCTCAGATGCATGTCCTGTCCTCGATCGTTACTCAGCAGCCTGCAGATAGACGACCTTCGTCTGCTCGTTGTGCACGTCGCGCAGCGTTTGCGCCATATAGTTCAGCCGCTCGATTGCCTTCTCGAGTTCGAGCCGCGAGCCCTCGTTGAGATCGTAAGCCTGACGACCCCGATAAAGGCGGTTCACCTGGCTTTCCATTTCGGCCGTCGCCTCATGAAGCCGATGGACAAGGTTATCGGCGATCACGTCGGCATTGCTGTCCACGACGCAGAAACCGACGTGGCTTGCACGGATATTAGACATCGGATGAAACCTCTTCTTGTCGTTCTTCTTACGGTTCAGGCAACGGCCCTATGCTCATGCTCGACGAGACAGCCAAGCTGGCGGGCCAATGAGTGTTTTGTGGCTGGCCCCACCCAAGGGAGGGACGCTAGATAGTCGAGCCGGTCGGAACTGCCGAGATATTCCTCGTAGAGACGGCTGCGCTCGCGCCAGATCCAGTCGATGGCGTCCGCCTTGCCGGGATGGCGCAGGCCAAGCCTGCTCGTTGAGCCAAAGGAAAGGGCTCTCATGCAGCGCTCATAGGTGCGGCGGCCAACGCTGGGTGTGACGCTCGCCCGGCAGATCGCATGGATCACGGACTGGGCGAATTCCTCCGCCGTGCCCGGAGTCGAGGGAGCCAAGTGATGGTCTAGCCCCTGCATGCCAAATTCGAAATCGCTCATGGTTTCACCCAAAGCTCGGCCTTCAATTCACCTGATGCTCCAGGCGGCCTGGAACAGTCGAACCAGCTTCGTGCCGGTCTTGTGGATTCGGCGCGATGTTCGCCATGGGAGGGCCTTCGTCCTCGCCATATCCATATGAGAATCTCGTAACCGCGTGTTTGCGGAAAACACTCGCGCGCCTGCAAGAAAAGGTCTGCGCAAGTTCTCGTCCGACGCGTATGAACCCAGTGTCTTCGCGGGTTTTTCAGCACGCCCGGCCTCCCATAAGATGGGATTGGGTTCCGCGGAATGCAAGATCGGACGCACCAACGGAGCCGGGTTTTCGTTCCTCTTCGACGGCTTTGGCCACACGGCGATTTCACCGCGCGCCATCCTGAATGTTTGGGCCAGATCAGTGCCCGTCTCGAAGTTGTAGACGGAAGCCGCGCACGTGAAGGCTTCAGCAAAAGCGGTCATAGAGCACCAGCTCTTTTCCGCCATGTGCAAAGGCCAGGACCAAAGGCCGTCATCGCGGCGATTGGCCAAGCTTTCACGCTCGATGAAATAGCCGGTCGTCTTGTGCTCAAGTCCGTCTTCGGTCACGAGCCAGTCTTCGTTCTCGAAGATTGCCTGCTCTGCTGCCATCGTCGCCATGCCGACACCCTCTGGAAGGCAGGCCGGGCCCGCCTCATTGACGCCAAATCTCAAGTGCATTTACTAACTGGAACAAACCAAGAACATACCGCTAGCAGCCCACGTGTCAAGCAAACGTGGCGTCTTGAGACTGTAATCTTGGAGTAACCGCCACTATGTGGGGGATGGAGCGGCAGGATTGAAGGGATCCTCTATGATCCGGCCGAAATTGAGGCGAAGGTTTCAAGCTTGAATACGGCCCAGCTTGACTGCGCCTCATTGACTGCAACGCAACGGAGCCATCTTGGAATGACCAGTCTGACGCGCCTGGAATCGGACACCCTCAGGCGACTCGAAGAGATGCGCTCCACCTTCGACAAGCTTCGCGCGGAGCGCATCCGGGCGGAAGGCGAGGTCGACCGCCTGACCCACGAGCTCGACCGGGCGCGGGAACTCGCCAGGACTGAGTTCGGCACCGATGACGAGGCGGAGATCCAGCGCCTGATCGAGGGTGCGCTGGCGCAAAACGCCAAGCTTGTTGAGGATTTCGGTATGGCGCTGCGGGACATCGAAGCCCGCCTGAAGCAGCTCGGAGGCGAGCCTTGATGGCTGTCGAGGGTATGGAGCACCATTTGGCTCGCGTGGAGGCCTCCGCTGCTCGCGCGGAGGGCCGCCGGGATGCCGTGGAAGCACGGATCAGCCAGCTTACGCGCGAGGTCGAGCTTGCCAAGGGACGACTCGCGGTCAAGGACGAGGTCGAGACGTTCATCGAAGCCGTGCACGGCAGCGCGAGCCGACGCAACCTGGCGGCCTTCGAGACCCTGCTCACCGCCCTTGTGCAGGAGGTGCTGCCTGGTGAGAAGCCGGTCGCGCTCGACCTTTCGACGGAGCGCGGCCTGGCGTCCTTGGACATCTGCGTGGCGCGGCCGGACGGCTCCCTGGAAGACGTGTTGGAGGACAATGGCGGTGCCCTTACCAACGTCATCGGCATGGCGCTGAGGCTGATCGCGGTCGTGAAGGCCGATGTGGCCCGTTTTCTGGCGCTCGACGAGGCGGATTGTTGGATCGCGCCAGATCGCGTCGCCTCCTTCTACCGCGTGCTGGAGGACGGGGCAGCGCGCCTCGGCGTGCAGTGCCTTGCGGTATCGCACCATGATTTGTCCCAGTTCTCCGGGCAGTTCCATATCGCTCGCATCGTCGGTGAGCCGCTGTCCGGCGTCGATGTTCAGTCGGCGGATTGCAGCGCGGCATGGGACGAAGCAAAGCCAGGCTTGCGCTACATCCGCCTCGTCAATGTGCAGGCCTACAAGGATGCGACGCTTCATCTCGGTCCCGGCGTCAATGCGCTGATCGGGCCGAACAACCGCGGCAAGTCGACCTTCATCCGGGCGCTGCGGGCGGTGTTCTATGGGGAGGCGCGGGACAGCTTAGTGCGGGCCGGCGCGAAGTCGGCAAGGGTCGAGATCGGGGTTGCCGGAAACCGGACCTTGCGCTTCCTGCGCCAGCCGCGCCGGACGCCGGTCAACATCTGGTCCCTGCATGAAGCGGATGGCTCCATCGTCGAGGAGCAGGGGATGCGGTACGAGACCGGCGGCCGTACTGTCCCGGACTGGGTGGCGGACCTGTTTCAGATCAGGAAGGTGGAGGAGCTCGACGTTCACATCGCCCATCAGAAGTTCCCAGTCTTCCTCCTTGGCGAAACCGCCTCTCGTCGCTCGGCGGTGCTGTCGATCGGCCAGGAAGCAAGCTACATCCGCGACATGCTGGTCATTCACCGCGAGCGTTGCGTTCGGGACAGTGCCCTCGTGCGCAATGGCGAGCGAGAACTGATCTCCTTGACCGAAATGCTCGACGGCTTGAAGGAGCTTGAACCGCTGAAACAGCGGCTCGCTTCCACCCGCCGACAGATGGCGGAGATCAAGAGCGTCTCGGCGCATCTGCAGAACCTGCAGGTCCGCGCAGCGTCGCTGGTCGAGCTTCGAAAGAAACTCGCTGGGGCACAGGCGCGAGCCGAGATCACAAGCACATTGCCCGCCTCTGAGCGTCTCATCACGCTGACGAGCAATCTTGAGCGCGCGCGCGAGCGGGATCGCGTTGGCCGACAGGTTCTCGAACTTGCGGGCGCGCTGTCTCGCGCCAAGGCACGCCTTGCGTCCCTGAAGGCTCTCCCGGAGGCTGTTCCCGCTCTTGAAAACACATCCTCAGGTCAAAATATCCTAGGTCGCCTGGAGGAGTTTCGCAAAGCTGCCGCGATTGCCCAGGATCGGCTGGCTCGCATTGATGAGGGCATCAAATCCGTGCAGGCTGACATGGCGCGCCTCATAGAGGATACCGGCGGGCTCTGCCCGACCTGCGGGTCTCCCGTCAGCGCCGACAACCTTCTGGACCACCACGCCCATTCGCCTATGGAACGGTTAACCGCATGATCTTATCCGGAGAACGTCTCGCACCTGTGTCCTGTAAGGGGCTTCTCGTCATCGGGGACCCGCATGTGGGATCGCGCCGTCCTGGACGCCGCAAGGATACGCAGTGGCCGCTCCCCGTGCTCGCCAAGCTCGAGCGTTGCGTCGCCATCGCCAACGAGCGCGATCTCGCCGTGGTGATCCTTGGCGATCTGTTCGACCGTCCGGTGGAGACAGACGAAGCCTTGAAGAACCAGCTCATTCGCACACTGAAGGGCTTCAGGCGCCGGCCTCTCGTCAATGTGGGAAACCACGATATTCAGCACACGACCCTCACCGACAATGACACACTGGCGCTGCTCGGGCTTTGCGATGTGGTCGACGTGGTCGCCGCCTCTGCTCCGGTGGCCGAGTTTCAGATCGGCGAGCGGCGCGTTGGCGTGGGCATGACGCCGTATGGCCAGACCATTCCGACGGATGTGCGCGGCTCCTTCTCAGGCGCCGATCTGCACACTTGGTTCACGCATCACGACATCGCATTCGACGGAGGATATCCCGGAGCAGTGCCGCCCTTTGCGGTCGAAGGGTGCGATCTTCTCGTCAACGGGCACATTCACAAGACCCAGAAGGGGATTACGGCCGGGCGCACGCGCTGGATGAACCCTGGCAATATTACACGTCAGTCGGTCGATCTCGTGGATCACGTTCCCCGCGCGTGGATTCTCGATGGCGGCGGTGAGCTGGAAGCGCAGGCTTTGCCTTTCGAGACGAACGTGTTCGACCTGACCGGACGGGTGGTCGATGCGGCGGATGGGTCCGTGGTCGCACGGGAGGTCGAGAGTGCGTTCGTGACCCTGCTTCAGGCCGAGTCTCCGACGGAGTTGAAGCGCAGTGGCGACGGCTCGATCGTGCGCGACGAGATCGAAGCCAAGTTCATGCAGGACGACACCTCGGATGCAGTGAGGGCCATCGTGCGGTCTCTGCTGGGCGAGGCTGTCGAGCGCCACGCCAACAGCTAGAACGCAAAGGGATCCGAATAGGGCAGGCGGCGTCGACGCACCTGGGTTTCCGGCAGGATCGGGCGGCTGATATCGACGCTGATCAGGCCTTCGCAGGCGAGCGCCAGCACGGCCGCCACGCCGTCCGCCGTGTTCATCACGGTGCTGGCGCAATCGACAAGCTTCATGGCCCCGGTCTCATCGAGTTGGTGGAGGATGCGCACCCGGTCCCCGGCCGTCACGGGCGTGCGCTTGCACGCCATGATGAGGCGAACGGTCGTGAAGCGTGGTTCGGCCCGAATGCTCGCCGCCGTCTCGATCATAAAGGGACGCCCGTCGGCTGAGGTCGTGCCATGGAGAGCGGCGGCCCGCATGGGATGGAGCATGAGGTCTTCGTCGGTCACCACATCCACGAGGTAAGACGAGCCGTCCCGGATGATCTCGAAATCCGCCACGTGCTCGATCGTCCGGTCGCCGAACTGGAATTCGGCGGACTCGGCCGGCGCGCGCAGGGATTCCACCTCCGGGTCGAACTCGCAGATGGTCAGAAAATCGGTGATGAGCACATTGCGCGTCAGGGGAGTGGCCGCCTGCTTCCGGGCTCGTCGCGTGGCTGGGCGGCGGGACGAAAGATCAAGGAGAGCTTGGGCTGACATCAGGTTCTCCAGCGTAGCAGTGGCTGTGGGCAAGACCTCCTGGCAGGCTCACCGTAAGTGTTGACTTGTTGTTGTATCGAGAACAAATATAGAACAATCAGTTTTCCGTCAAACCCCTTCCAGCATCGAAGCGAAGATTTGCGGCGTTCGAGGATAGCTTGACTGTCATGATCTTGAGACAAAACGCCGCTGCCGGAAAAACGCTTAGGAAACAGGCATTAAGGCCCCTTGAATACGCCCCTGGAACTGGACGGAATCAGCTGATTTTGCTATAGAACAAAGAACGAACACGCCCGCCTCGCGAGAGGCATGCACAAGAGCGTGAGACCGGTTGCGGGCTCCTGTGAAAGTTAGGATCGAGGATGAATACGACAGACAAGAAAATTGCCGAGGTGCTTGCGAAGTTCGGTGAACCCATGGCCGGCAACGTCTGGCGCGTCCAAGGCACGGCCGTGATCTATCACAAGGCTTTGGAGCGCATCGCCGCGCAGGCCCAGATCCAGTTCGACACGCCGACGATTGTTCGCGCCGAGCGCGACGAGGCCGTCATTCTGGTGACGGGTCGAATGGGTGAGCGGCTCGAATGGTCCATCGGCGAGGCGCTGATCGGCGTCAACTATCGCGTCTCCGGCAAGCAGGCGGCCTATGTCTATGCCATGGCCGAGAAGCGCGCCAAGGATCGGGTGATCCTCAAGCTCATCGAGCTGCACGGCCTCGTCTACTCGGAGGAGGAAGCCGACGAGTTCAAGAACAGCCGCCCGGTCACGGCCGAGCAGCATGTGGAGGTCGAGAAATCCGAGAAGACCAAGGTGGAAGTTGTCGGCTCCGACAGCGCCATCGAGGCCGATCTCAAGCAGAAGATCACCAAGGCCAAGACCATCAACGCGGTCACGGACCTGATGCTGGGCGCGGACACGCAGCGTATCTTGGGCGACCTGCCGGAAGGCGTGCGCGATGAAATTCGCGACTTTGCGAAGGCCCGGCTCGTGGAGCTTGGCTGGCCGACCAAGAAGGCGGCCTGATCGTCCAAACTCTTCGATGCGAGGCGGCCCAACGCCGCCTCGCTCATACCTTTCAAGACACGCCTCGGCGCGGCGCATTCCAGTCGGTAGATGCAGAACTCCTCCGCTACGGCCGCAGCCTACGACCAGGGTTCGTTGACCCTGTCCGAACACTTGGTCGGCTCTGTCGAGCGTGTGACGTTTCACAACGATGATACTGGCTTTTGTGTGCTCAAGGTCCGGGCGCGCGGTCACCGCAGGCCGATCACAGTTGTCGGCCACGCGCCCAGCGTCGCCCTCGGCGGGGTCGTCGAGGCCAGCGGGAACTGGCTGAACGATCGCAACCACGGTGTCCAGTTCCGGGCGAGTTCCCTTGCGACCTCCGCGCCGACGAGCGCCGAGGATCTCCAAAAGTACCTTGGATCGGGTTTGCTTCGAGGCGTCGGGCCTTCCTGCGCCCAACGTTTGATCGCATCCTTCGGAACGCGCATCCTGGATGTGATCGAGCGGCGTCCGCACGACCTGACCCGTGTGCACGGGATTGGGATGGCAAAGGCGCAAAGCATCGCGGAGGCCTGGGCCGAACACCGCGCCTTGCGCGACATCGCATCTTTCCTGCGAGAGCATGAGATCGGCGGTTTCCTGCTCATGCGGATCTATCGCGTCTATGGGGCGGATGCGATCGAGACGATCTCTGGCAACCCGTACCGCCTCGCACTGGATATCCCGGGTTTCGAATTCGCCGCCGCCGATCAGATCGCCATGCGGCTTGCCATCGATTCGAAAGCTTTCGTGCGGCTGCAGGCCGGCCTGACGAGCGTTCTGGCGGATGCGGTCAAGGAAGGCCATTCAGGCCTCCCGGCGGATGAAGTGGTCCGGCAGGCAAGCGCATTGCTGGAGGTTCCGGAGGCCGGGTTGCAGCCGGTCCTGGAAACCCAGTGTAAGGCAGGCCGGCTGATTGCCGACAATCTGGATGCAAGGCAATGCGTCTTCCTGAAGAGCCTCTACGGAGCGGAGCTCTTCATCGCCCAGCGCCTGAAGGATTTGGCGAGAGGCCCTCATCCGTGGAGCAACTTGAACGTCGAGGAGGTCATAACCCGCATCGAAGCATCGGCCCGGTTTGCGTACTCGCCAAGCCAGCGCGAGGCTTTCATGGCTGCCGGCCGCGAGAAGGTGCTGGTTGTGACGGGCGGGCCGGGCGTCGGCAAGACCACACTCATCAGAGGCCTGACGCATCTGTCGGAAGAGCAGGGGCTCAAGGTCGCGCTCTGCGCACCGACAGGGCGCGCCGCCAAGCGCTTGTCCGAGAGCACCGGATTTCCGGCCAAGACGATCCACCGGCTCCTGGAAGCCTCCGAGGGCGGCTTCCGCCGCAATGCCCAAGCGCCGCTCGATTGCGATCTCCTGGTGGTGGACGAAGCCTCCATGCTGGACATCCGGCTGACGGCGGCTCTGATGCGCGCTTTGCCGGATGAAGCATCCCTGCTGCTCGTCGGAGATGTGGATCAGTTGCCGTCCATCGGCCCGGGCCAAGTTCTTGCCGACATCATCGGGTCTAGGGCCATACCGGTCGTTCACCTCAAGGAGGTTTTTCGCCAAGAGCAGGAAAGCCGCATCATCGCGGCGGCTCACGCCATCAATCGCGGAGCCATGCCTGAGCTTGAGGCGAGGTCGGATTCTGATTTCTTCTTCGTTGAGGCGGACAATCCCGCAGACGCCACCGCCAAGATCACAACTCTCGTTCGAGACCGCATTCCCAGGAAGTTCGACCTCGACCCCGTGCGGGACATCCAGGTGCTCTGCCCCATGAACCGGGGACGGCTCGGCACGCATATGCTGAATGCCGAATTACAGCAGATCTTCAATCCGCCAGGGCCGGACAGCATCCACCGGGCGGGCTGGATCTTCGGTCCGGGCGACAAGGTCATGCAGGTCAGAAACGACTATGACCGGGACGTCTACAACGGCGAGGTGGGGATCGTTCGTGAGGTCAGACGGGGCGATCGCGAACTCAGCGTCGCGTTCGACGACAGACTCGTGGTGTACTCGTTCAAGGAGCTCGACGAGTTGGTTCTCGCTTACGCCATGACGATCCATAAGGCGCAAGGGTCGGAATATTCGGCCGTGGTCATCCCGGTGGCCCTTCATCAAGCGCCGATGCTGCGACGCAAGCTCCTTTACACGGGTGTCACCCGCGGCAGCCGCCTGGTCATTCTGGTCGGCAGCCGTGCGGCCCTCGCGCAAGCGGTCGCCGCCGAGGAAGAGCCACGCTGGTCAAGGTTGCGAACCTGGCTCCAGTCCTGACCGCAAAGCTTGGCGCCTTCCATACCGACCTCGGCATGCCTATAATAGGGTTCGACCAGATATGGGATCCGCATGAGCATCGGCACGGAACAGACCAGGCCTCGGGAGCGGCAGTTCGGCCGCGGCTTGATCGTGGCCGGCGTCCTGTGCCTCGTCGCATCGGGCGGGCTGCTCTGGTGGCGCTATGGCGGCTCCGTCTTCAACGACATGGTCCTGGCCGGCCTCGCCATGTGCTTCTGAATCAGGCCGGTGCGTGATGTCCGCGCCAAGCCGTGGCTCGTCTTGTTCCATCGGAATGGCGAGGTGGCGAGCTCTACCAGACTACGCCAGGCGGCCGCGCTCACGAGCACGTAGTAGACCGGCAGGAGTGCCACCCATGGCAGCAGCCGCCACAGCTTGCGGCGCCCGAGAGCCACGCAGGCCGGGATGACGATTGCCGCCGCGCCCGAAACGAAAAGCGCATACGATCCAGCCGACCACGCAGCATGCCATGAACCACCTAGGGTGTCTGGAGATCCGCGCAGGAGTGAGGCGAGGAAAAGCCCTGTGAAGAACGGATATCCGAGGGCGCTGAGCACGGTCCCGAACGTGATCGCAAGCGCTCCGAGAAATCGCCAGGGCCCAAGCTGGGCCAGGGTTGTTCGAGGGTTGCGCGAGTGGGCCACGCAGGTTTGAACGTAGCCTTTCATCCAGCGCGTGCGCTGATTCATCCAGGCGCGCAGGGTAATCGGCGCTTCCTCCAGGGTGGAGGAGGGGAGGTCCGCCGAACTAGAGTCCTTTTCAGTCCAATAATGTCCGATGTACAAGCAAAAAGACTTGTGTTCCTAATGACGTAGGTCTTCTAGCATCCAGCTTTGTCCGCTACAATCCGGCTTTGAAGGTGGGGAAGACGGTGGGGAATAGCCGATGCCAAGACAGCTTCACACGTTGAGCGCCAGAACAGTCGCGGCACTCTCAGAGCCAGGGCGGCACTCGGATGGAGGAGGGCTCTACCTCAACATCTCGCCCAGTGGTGCGCGCTCTTGGGTGTTCATGTGGAAGGTGGCCGGCAAACGCCGGGAGATGGGGCTCGGTCCCTTACGGGACGTACCCCTGGCCAAGGCCCGTGAGAGAGCCGCAGAAGCCCGCCAGAAGCTGGCAGGCGGACTTGACCCAATTGCAGCCCGGAAGAGGCCCAAGGTGATGACATTCGGCGAGGCGGCGGATGCTCTTTTCGACAACCTCTCCTCGTCTTGGCGAAATGAGAAGCATCGGGCTCAGTGGAAGATGACTGTCACTACGTACTGCGCGCCATTCCGGTCCAAGCCGGTTTCAGAAGTAGCAATTGAAGATGTCCTGAAAGTTTTGCAGCCTCTGTGGAGGACTAAACCTGAAACCGCGTCGCGTCTGCGAGGACGCATTGAGCGAGTGCTTGATTTTGCCCGTGTACGAGGGCAGCGGTCGGGTGAAAATCCTGCCCGGTGGCGGGGGCATTTAGACGCAATTTTGCCCAAACACGCTAGGCTCACACGTGGGCACCACAAGGCTATGCCCTTCGATGAAGTGCCCATCTTTGTTGCTGCCTTGCGAGAGCGGAAGGGGATTGCCGCACGGGCACTGGAGTTCCTAGTCCTGACGGCGGCTCGCACGGGCGAAGTGCTCGGAGCCCGGTGGGATGAGGTTGACTTGGAAGCTCGCCTCTGGACCGTGCCAGCAGCTCGGATGAAGGCTGGTCGGGAACATCGGGTTCCGCTCCCAACCCGCGCCGTCGAAATTCTTCGAGAGATGCAGCAAAGCCGCCTCAACGAATTTGTCTTCCCCGGCGTGAAGCGCGGACGACCTCTTTCCGTGAGAGCTTTCCCACTGCTTCTCCAACGTATGGGAGTTGCTGTAACCGTTCATGGCTTCCGGAGCGCGTTCCGGGATTGGGCAGGCGAGCGCACGTCATTTCCACGAGAAGTCGCTGAGGCAGCTCTCGCGCACCTCGTGGGCGATGCTGTCGAGCGGGCTTACCGGCGCGGAGATGCTCTGGAGAAACGGCGGCGCCTCATGGACGCTTGGGCTGGCTTTCTTGGTCAAGGTTCTGGCGCCAATATCGTGCCTCTGAATGCAGGCGCAAGAGGCTCTTCAATCTAAGAACTTAACGATATCCAACAGGTGTTCCCGTGCGGGTGGGCCTTAACGGAAAATCCACCTGTTTGTGCTGGCCGGGGATGACGCAGGAAAAATTTACCGCCATTGTCTATAACTGTCCTACGCGGGTCGGACCGATCCGCTGCTGACCGGTCTTCCACAGGAAGGCTAGCGATAAGGAAAAAGAGAACCGCCCACGACGCCAATCGTGGACGGCTCTGGTGGGTCAAAACCCGCGCTCTTGGACGAGCGGGCTAAGCCTACCGGGGGTTCATGAGATGAGTCAATCACAACTCGTGAACCTCGCCTGTCGCGCCAACTCAACACTAGCGACACAGGAGCCCAAATCTTGGCTTGCCTTACGGACAATCATGGCTGCAGACTGAAGTCTCGGCACCTTCCCAACTACCTCTGACCGGCTTTGTCCGGCTCCCCGGTATCCTTGCCCCGAACGGGCCTATTCCAATCAGCAAATCCACATGGTGGGCGGGCATCAAAGACGGCCGCTATCCCAAGCCCGTGAAGCTCGGGCCGCGCATCACCGCTTGGCGCGTGGAGGACATCCGCGCCCTCATCACAGAGGCCGCGTGATGACACTGAGTTCAGACGCTCGGTAAACTGAACCCATCCCATTCCTGACCGTGCAAAAGAAAGCCCCGAACGAGGGCTTCTCGCACGGGGCATCAAGGTAATTTGCTATGAAGAGACTACACAATCGGCGCTCGCGCCGCAATGCGAACCTGTGCCAACTTCCGCTCTTTGCGTGGGCATCGGCGCAGCCGCTCCATAACCGCCCTCACGTCGTTACAAGGCTCTCGCGACGGTTCGGATTGTCTGCATCCTTGGCCATCACCGTTGCGGAACTTGCTGGCCTTAGCATGGAGGCTGACCATGCATAGCAGTGTTGTCGAACTCCTCGTGCAACGGGATGATTCCCGCGAAGTCTTGAGATTGAAGGGCCGCGAGGCATGGACACTAGCCAGCCTGATTGAAGTAGGTGAGGGCGGTCTCACGCCATTGGAGAGGCCGGCGCCCCGTTGGTCCGCATACGTGCACACCCTGCGCAAGCGCGGTCTTGCTATCGACACGGTAGAAGAGCACCACGCAGGACCTTATCCCGGTGCTCACGGGCGTTACGTCCTACGCGCGCCTCTGACCGTTCTAAAAGTCGTCACTGCGGAGGATAAGCGTCGTTCCGGCAGAGCCGATGCTGTGAGATCCGCACGCAGGAACGACCACAGTGCAGGCTATGCGCCGGATAGCGTTTCCTGAGTCTAAGAAGCTCAGCAGCCGGGGTTTGCGCTCCGGCTGCACCCCTTTTGACAATCATCAAGAGAGAGCGTCCTTGAGCTTCTCAGGGCCGCTGTAAGGCACCTCATGCCCAGACGTCACAATAACAAGGGACGAAGTACAACAGAGCGCTTCGTGTCTCTTCCGCACTACATGCTGCTGTCACCTGCCTGGCGCTCGCTCTCGCCTGTTGCGCGCAGTATCCTTATCGAACTCGCCGCCATCTACAACTGTAGCAACAACGGTCGCCTAGCACTGTCGGCCCGCGATGCCGCCGAACGGATGCGCTGCTCCAAGAACACAGCCGCGCGGGCATTCTTTGAGCTGATACAAAAGGGCTTTGCCGACCTATGCTCTCGCGGGCATTTCGACCGCAAGACTCCGCACGCGGCGGAGTACCGTCTGACGATGCACCGATGCGACCGTACCGGCGAGCGTTCCTCAAAACGCTTTATGAGCTGGCGTCCTGACCAACCAGAATCTGTAGCCGGTACCGCGAGAGGTACAGCCGGTGCCACCACAGAGACAGTAACCCGCCGCACGAAAGAAAATTGCCGGGATCTGTCCCCCACACGGGACCGCTGCAGCCATTTGGAAGCCGCCAACGGTGTCACTACAGGTACACATATAATCTACCAGAGGGGGTGTGGGGTGGAGGAAGTGGAACAACACTCAGGAGCAGTTGCGGGCGGGCAAGTTGGAGGGCACCGCCATGCCTCGTGACCGGTTGCGCCTTACACTTGAGAGCGGGCCCAAGGTGGATCTGGCAAAGCTCATCCCAAGCGGCTCTGGTAGGCCGGGCAGCCATATCCAATGCGTGCTCACCTATGGCTCGGGCGAGATAGTCAGAGCGGATCTCAAGCTGCACGAGGATGGCGGTTTGTTGGAACTGTCATGCGGTAGTGACCGACAGACATTCCCGCTGGTGTTTTCGCCACGGCATTTTGGGGGCCTGCAATGGTATGCCATCTGTCCCAGAAGCAGACGGCGGGCTCGCGTACTCTACAGAACGTTGGAGCGACTGCATTCGCCAGTCGACACGGTTGGGGCCGCAAGGCGGCCTATGCCTCGCAGTTCCTTGACCCTATCGGGCGGGCGTGGCGAACGAAGGCAAAGGTCAAAGCGGCTCTCCTCGGAGAGGAGGATCCAGACGAATGGGACCTGCCGCCCAAGCCGAAAGGCATGCGGTGGGCAACATATGAGAAGTGGGAGGCCGAGTACAATGCCGCTGAGGCGATGCTCAATGCGCATCTAGTCCTGGCAGCAGCGCGGCTGATGAAGTGGCGGTAACCACTAGATTTGGCTATCAACGCTATGCGTCATCCGACCGAGAACGCTCGCGGGCCTTTTGCACAAGAAAGGTCCGAATGAGTCGATGCTCATTCGGACCTCCACCAATGATAGAGGGTCTTGTAGGGATTAGCCTTTAGCGGACGACTTGAACAATCCGACGGGTGCCCGGCTCGACGAGAACAGGGGTGTCGTTGACAATCGTATATCGATAGCCGCGCACGCCGTACTCGGCTGGAACCTCATAATAGGTCACTCCGGATTCAGGTAAAACAGCACCCACGCGAACCTCTTCCGCATAACGGTAGGGTTGCGGGCTCTGTGTGACGACATACTGACGAAACTGGGGCTGCTGTTGCTCGGAGATGCCCCCGACAATCGCACCACCAATTGCGCCAACAGCGGCACCAATCGGGCCGCCAACAATTGCGCCGCCAACCGCACCTGTCGCCGCTCCAGTCGCTGCGCCCCCACCCGACTGCGCGAATACCACAGTCGGCAGTAGGAGCGTCAGAGCGGCTCCAGCGATAAGTATTCTGCGAGACATAAGGGAAAACTCCTGAAAAACTTCATTGTCTCAACGGGCAGGAAGCGCAGCCGTTCCCTTCCAATCATCTTTTGTATGCCCCAACACGACATGCGGAAGGCGCGGCATTCCGGTCAGATGCTGGCCAGCAGAAGACTTACCCCGATGAACGAACCAATTGAGGCAACAAAAAGCACGGATGCGCGCTGGAACGACGGGCCGGTATTGGGGAGGTGCTCAGAGTACGAATGAATGTTCCGTACGGCTTCGGAATGTCGGATGGTGTTCATAAGCTTCTCCTGCATGCGGGTTAACAGCGGTCGGTCAGCAAACGCAGGCAGATTCCAGTCTATTCCATCACGAAGTTTTTAGGAATGTTTCAAGCGCACTCGCTCAGGCTCTATATCTTTTCAGCCATAGCCGTGACGCAGCTCTAGCGAGGAGATTTCCAATCCGAAGTCAATAGAGCGCTTTGACGCCGAGGGGTGCGCTCTATAGCTACCCAAGTTGCTCCTTTCCAACGTGGAGGCCCTCACGCTACCTTCATCTTCCATGGCTCAATAAGCTTAAGCGGCACTAGGGGGCAATCTTTGCGTAATCCAAGACAGTCCAACGCCTTCGTTGCATGTGCTTTCGTGTTGTTTGCTTCTTCTGCCTCGGCAGAAACGTCGGATGCCGACTTCCCGCTGATCCCCCTGCCTCCCGTCATTGAGGAGCTCATAGGGATGCCACAAGCTTATACACCAGGGCGTCGGGCTCATCTCGACACTATCAGGCGTGAGGCAGAGCAAGCGGGCCTTCCTGCCGAGATTGCGGATGCAGTGGCGCAGGTTGAGAGTGCTTACAATCCGCGAGCTGTGGGGGGCGTTGGTGAGGTCGGACTCATGCAGATACGCCCGACGACCGCGGCGATGCTCGGCTACAGGGGCACCTTGAATGGGCTGTTCGAGCCTGAGACCAACATCCGCTATGGGGTCATGTATCTGGCTCGTTCCTGGAAGCTTGCTGATGGCAACCTCTGCCGCACCTTGATGAAATACCGCGCCGGTCATGGCGAGGAGCGTATGACACAGCTCTCCGTGGAGTATTGCCAGCGGGTCCGGAGCCACTTAGCCACAATCGGATCTCCACTGGGGGCTGGAGCCGTTCCTGCAAAAGGTGTGGCTTCCACTCCCTTTGGAGCAGCCAGGACTGTGGTAAGCGCTGACATCAAGGCAGTGGCCAGATCTGTTGCTTTCACCCCTGTCAGGAGAGAGGGGAGCGCAACTTCAGCTGTCCACGTTTTACCTCCTCAGCGACCCGCGAAGGGATTACGGCTGGCGATGGCAGGCCCACCCGGACTGTCTCCTGCAGAAGCCCGTAACCTCGTTCGACTTCAGGAAAAACAGAAAGCCAGAAGGATGGCAGTTCGGCAGATGTGGGCTGCCCATGAGGCGCGGATGCGGACCATAACCGCGAGGCTAAGGCCAGAAAGTCTCCGCATTGCAAGCGGGAGTTGAAGGGTGCCCGCATGGAAGAGGATCGTCTGTCCAGGCCTGAAAAGGGCGTGCGGTGGCGCACTTATGAGCGATGGGGGGCTAAGTACGATGCGGAGAAGATGCTGGATGCGCAACTCATCATGGCAGCAGCGCGGATGATGAAGCGGCTGTAGCGACGAAGTATGTGTGGTCGTCTTAGCTAGAAAGGCCGGTCTGCAGTCTTTGGGCCGCACGGGAGTAGCTCAGGTTCTTACAGTCACCTGACTATCGCCTCCAGAGTGGCATTTCGCGGACAGCACAACCTCTATGCAAATGTCCTTTGGATTTGCCTCTCCAGCTTGTCAATCTCTCGCACGTAGGGATCACGTCGCTCGCGATGGCACTTCGCGAGTGTTGCAATGGCTCTCTGTTTGAGAGGCTCTTCGATTGGGCTCTTCAGGATCGTCTCCCGATCCTTCTGAAACTCAAAATCGATGTCGGCCAAAGCCCCCAGCAATGACTGCATCAAAGGCAGAATATCTGGCGAGTAGGTGTCAGGAGGCTGTCGAGACGTTCCCGAGATCAAGCGTTTGAGCATGGCAGACGACATTGTGGTCCTCCGAGTTCTTGCTGTTCTTGAGTAACGTCGCTGACGCGCGACGCTATGGTGTGAGGCTCTGGTGCAGATCTACGGAGAGCAGGCCTGGCTCTTGAGAAATTGGAGACTAATGGAGCACCTCTGGGCGCTCAGTCATAAAAAGGGACGGCCGCTTCCAGACGAAAAAATGATTCTGGTCCGCAAGGCCCAAATCCTGAACCTTTTCGAGGCGCGCGATTTGCGCCTCGACGGCTGCGAGTTGACGCTCAAGTCGGCTGATTTGCCGGCGCTTGCTCGGCAGCAGCTTCTTTTTATTGCCTTTCATTGACTCACCCCATGCACAGCGATGCCATCGCCCTCTTAAACTGATGCTTAGCAATATGCTGGCGGTAACCGCGCCCCGAAATCTCGCCTCGTATGCATGGGACTATGCTGATTCGGGAGCAATCGGTCTGTCGGGAAGCCGACACACCGCAAGGGTTTTTTAACTTACATTAAACTGCTGCGGTGAGTTGAATGGGTGAATAGGTGAAGGTGCGGCTCCTTAGAAAAAGGATTTGGGCGAGCGAGACCCACCCAAGCCGAAGGTCATGCGGTGGGCTACCTACGAGCGGTGGGTAGCAGATATGACGCCGCCGAGGATATGCTTAATAGTCAGCCTGCCGTGGCAGGGGCGCGGCTGATAAAACGGCTTTACGTGAGGTCCACGGTTAGTCCAACCAGGACTGGAGGAGCGGCTTGGCGAGTTGCAGCTGTCTCACAATGCCCTGGTGTGGGACACCCCTTCCCTGAAGATAGGTTTGGATCTGCAGCTTGGCATCTTCCCACGACATACCCTGCTGATAGCAGCATTCCAGGTACTTCAATGTCCGTTCGCGGTTTAGCTCAGGAACCGCTAGGGGCGCTTGCTCATCCATGAAGCACTGAGCAACCAGGTCTTCGCACGCCATTGGCGCCTCCAGGCATATCGCTGGCACAATGGCATAGTATGTTCTTTGCGCATGCTAAGCGCTAGCTCGTCGAGCCCACAGCACGGGTGACGAAGTTGCGTTGGCCAAGAGATTCCGATTTGGGAATCGGAACGCTCCAGCCTTTCCAACTGGGGCGGTCCCGTTCCTGTAACCACTGGCTTATGCCTGTTTCGGATGAGCAGTCGGGTGATGTGCAGACCTCAGCGCTGTAACGCTGTAAATCGCAAGCGCTGCCCAGATGGCCGCAAAGGCTAGCGCCTCAACCCACCCAAATGCCTCGCCATAAACGAGCACGCCAAGTGCAAGTTGGCCTGTTGGCGCCAGGTACTGCAGCAAGCCGATGGTTGAGAGCTTTAGCCTCCGAGCTGCCGCTGCAAACCAGATGAGGGGTGCCGCTGTGCTCAGTCCGGTTAGGACGAGCAGAAAGTCGAGGCTCCAGTCGCCTTGAAAGGCAATGGTACTGCCTTGGAGCAGGGTGAGCCCTAGGTAGCCAAGCGCCAGAGGTGTGAGCAGCAGAGACTCGATGCTGAAGCCAATCAAGGGACTGACTGGTACAGTCTTTCTGACAAGGCCATAGACGCCGAAGCTGAGAGCCAGCGTCAGTGCAACCCATGGCATCTCGCCCGACGACACAGCAAGCAGAAGTACGCCGGCACCCGCAAGCCCACATGCCACCACCTGCGCTGGATGAAGCCTCTCCCTGAGGAAGAGAACGCCGAGGGCAACATTGATGAGCGGGTTGATGAAGTACCCCAAGCTCGTTTGAACAAGATGACCGTTATTCACCGCCCAAATGTAGACCAGCCAATTCACACCAATCAGTCCGGCTGAAAGGCATAGCAGCGCAAGCCGTCGGCTGAAGACCAGGGCGTCAGTGAGCTGCCGCACCTGCCGAGCGAAGACAATCAGGCCCAGAGCGAACAGGCTTGACCATACGATGCGATAAGCAAGGATTTGGAGGGGTGGCACAGCCGAGAGAAGCTTGAAGTGAAGTGGGACGACCAGGCCCCACATGAAGAACGCAGCAAGCGCGTAAAGGACCCCGGCTTTCGCCGTGGCTGCCTCAGAAGCAGCAGGCTCGGTAGATGTCTTCCTTCTTTCTTCCAGTTGATGTTGCATAGGCTAGCCGTCTTCCCCTCAAGCGCTTGGGTCCGTCCTAGTTGAATTAAGATGGGACGGATAGGTGCTATGCGCCTTGCCGGGTTAGTGATGGTCTAACCTGTCAACAGCGCTGGGCTACTTATCCAGGAGCGGGTCAGACTTTGGGTATTCCCCATCGGGCGGAGCAAGCAGCACTCTGATGGACGCCTTTTCGCGCTCAGGCACGTGTTCGGGCCGGTCCCTCATCGTGTTCCGTGCCTGTGGCATGCGTTGTGAACCGGTGAAGCGCATGTCCATCAAGTGCCGAAGCTGCGGCGCAGTTAAATCCATGATGGTGGCGTTCCGCCAGCGGCGACAGTAGGTTTTCTTGCGTGTGAGGAAGTCCCAGAAGCCGTTTGAGTCGTATTCGACCCACAGCCGGAGCTGACCGGTTATCGTTCTACGGAAGTCATAGTGTCCCGTCAGAGCCATGCGACTCTCCTTGAGACTGGAGCGCGTCGAACCGGCTTCGTTCGCCTTTGCCGGCCGCATCAGCATTGTAACACAGAATGCCTTTCGCGCTGCAGCCACTCTTATACCTTCAGAGCTTTATGCTAAGACTCATGGCACTGGGTTGGTGCTTCGATAGCGGCGCCACTTCTTCACCTCAAAAGGCTATCTGCTTTCAGGCGCAACCTTCTCCGGTCCCTGATGACGGAATTATTTCTGGCAACCGGTTGTGTAAGCGACCTGCCAAAGCGCTAGCCGCCTAAGAAGGCATGAGGTGAAGCCGTTACGGTAGGCGGGGATGCCACCACAATCTTCAGTCTGGCGCAGTCCAGTAAGTATCTTTACGCTCAACGAATCGGGTGCTGACCGGAGATGCCTTGATGCACGTTGTTGCCTTCGTCACTCAGAAGGGAGGCACTGGAAAGAGCAGTCTAGCACTCTCCCTTGCTGTGGCTGCAGTACAGAGCGGCCTCAGGGTTGCCGTTCTTGACACCGATCCGCAGGACACGGCTGGCGAATGGTACAAGCGGCGCGCCGCCGAGCAGCCAGAGGTACACTCCCTGCCTTGGACCTATCTGTCCTCGCGCATCTACACCCTCGACCGGCAAGGCTACGACCTCGCAATCGTGGACACTCCTGGAGCGGACAGCCATGCCGCGCAAGGGTGCATGAGAGAGGCTCATTTCTGCCTGCTGCCGGTCCGGCCCAGCGTGGCTGATATCGAAGCCAGCAAGGCCACCGTGCGCTACCTGCACGAGCGAGCCAAGCCCTTCGCCTTTGTCCTCAACCAATGCCCGACGGGCGGACGAACGAGCCGGACCTCCAACGCGCGCATGGCGCTCCAACTGCTCGGCAGCCTGTGTGACGCAACCCTCGCTCTTCGCTCTGACCACATGGACGCTCTTGCGTCAGGGTTGGGCGTTACTGAGTTTGCCCCCTCCGGAAAAGCAGCCGACGAGGTCCGTGCGGTTCTTGATTGGCTAAGGACGAAGCTGAGACGGCTGGATGGAGCAGAAGCAGACAAGGAGGTTTGGGAGGCGGACGACCAAAGTGCAAGCAGGGCCAGTTGATGTTCTAGGCCAAGCGCACTGTTGGACCTTCTATGACGCTCACGCCAAGCAGGGCTGATAGAGCGGTTGAGCCTCAGCCTAAGGGGCCCTGAGCCTCTTTATCAGCCAACCGTCTTGCCGCCTCATGGATCAGCAGATGCCAGTGGCGGTCCACGTCTTGTTCGATGAGTCTCTTGCGCTCCTCTTTGGAAGCGCGGGGATACCATCCTGCATCTTGGATCCTCTTCCGGATTATAGAGCGGGCCTCAGCCTCAATATCGTCATCCTTGAGACGACTGGACATCGAACGCACTGACCCTCCCTTAGCTTGGCAGGAACGTCATAAGTTCTTGTTTTGTTCCAAGGACGGATCGATGATGCGGCCTCGGCTTGCACAACCAGAGCAGTCAGTATCGGGATGCAGACCTCGGTCGCGATGCCCATATCTGAAGCGGCGTTCCACGAGGTGCCTCCAATGCATGACGACCAAGGCCGGCCCGATACTGTTCCAGATGATTTCGACAAGGCCGCGCGCATCAGCTTCCGTGATTACCCGAGTTCGGCTCTGGTCGCGATTGCAGCCCTCACCTCGGGTTTGGCATGGCTGCTCTACAAGCGGCAGAGCCGAAAGAGCGCTACTCAGCCCACCAATCCCGATGATATTGCAGCAGCGAAAGGCTCCATCCAACAAGCGAAGCCATTAGGTGGAGACAACGTCTGAGCCCGATGAACCCGTGCAAGACGTGCTGCGACACACAGCAGCCCAAGCCAGTTGAGCGGTATCGTGTATCGACAGGCAGGAGGTTTCCATGGCCCACTCAGCGGTATCGTTCGCTCTAGGAGTGATTGGGCCACTGGCTTTGGTGAGCTGACTCATCATCCAGCATTGAGGTGCAATCGCTCGTCACGGTTTGTTCATTTTTCAAGCGCAGCCTTCTCCTGTGCCTTGTCGGCACATTCCTCCCTGACATGGTCGCAGACGCGGCCTAACTGGAGCGCCAGACGGAAGGGCGCTCTTTCTTTGACGTTGGAGGCAACGGCTGCCTCATTGCGTCAAGAGCATCGGCCGCTTGGTTGTAGCAATGTCTCGGGAAGAAATAAGGCTAACCAGTTGTCTGTTAGCTCAGCAGACAGCAAGGCTTGCGACCATAACGACCAACAACATACGCCGGCCACGCCCGCCTCATCGGTTGTCCTATTCTAGTCAGCGTCGCTGTGACTTGTAACTAGCAGGGCAGAATACCTGCACCACTCGTGGAGCCCATGTTCCTGCCTGCACAAGCTTGCCGACTTGGCTTTAATAGTGCGGGGTTTACCCTAGGGACAGTCCGACTATTCGCTCTCCGATGGCTAATTTAAAGGCCAAGGCGAGCCCAGGCTGCTGAAGACAGCCGGTGAGAGCGGCTCGAAGTTTCGGGAGGAACTGCCCAGGAAGGGCAGCGAACATACAGCCTAAAGACGTCAGCAGGATCAACTGCCAGGGGCGAGCACGGACGGACTGCCGCCCCCTCCCTTTTCATCTGGCCTGTCGGGCGGGTAGGCATTTGAGGACATGTTTCCTGTCGCTCGCGCTCATGCTAATAAGCTGCACTGCTGTCAAGCGTTTGGATGTGTGTCCTTGAGTGAAGTTCTGGTCGATTACCTATCATGGCAGGAGCTTGTGTTTGCCGGGGCAGCCTTGCTCGTTGCTCTGGCAATCTGTGCATGGGAGGCTTTGTCAAGCTAACCCAGCTGTCACAGGTTGTAGCCCGCGCTCCCTACGAAATAGCTAATGGCCAAGTCTATCGGCCAGCTAGGGCGCCGGCTGGAAGGTCGCTCGTTCTTCCAGTTTTCGGAATGACTGCCCTTATCGGGGTGAGAGCCTTGGCCGCTCCGTTGTTGCAACGTCGTGTGAAGGGATTAGGCTGACCAGCTGCCCGCTGATCCAGCCGACAACAAGACCCGCGCCTAAGATGAACAGCAAACTGCGCCAGTCATGCTTGTTGCCCATTGGTTCATCCATCCTGGTCAGCACCGCTGCAGCCTGAAACTAGCATGAACCGGATGCTTGCTCTATCGCAGGCTCTTAGGCCAGACCCCAAATTGCAGAAGCCCTTGGCCGAGTTGAGCAGCCAAGGGCTTCTGATTAACGTGAGTTGGATGGGCGTGACGTGTTCAGGACATCTGCATTGCAGTGTTGCCGCTGGCGGGTGCACGCCGCAGAGCGGCTTGATAGCCGCAACAATAAAGCCGTCTGAACCCAAGCGGCGCCCGTGGGTGGGGAATGGGGTGGGGAAGGGTCTGCAAGCGGAAAAATTTTACTTGCAGTTACAGAGTATTAAATAGAGATGATGGCGGAGAGGAGGTCCGCGACGCGATAGCCGAGCCGTGAGAGGCGCAGGCCGAGATCGGCGTCCTCCGTGACGTTCCAGGCATCCCAGCCGCACACTTCCTTCAAGACCGCGGTGCGGAAATGATTGGATGTTCCGCCCAGCGCGATAGGGCTGCCGATTTCGGCCAATCCTGGATTGAACACGTCGAACAGAGCCGCATACTCGATGGTGAACATCCGCGCCAACCAGGAATCGTCCGTGTTGTCGATGGTGAGCCTTGCCTGCAGGCAGGCGAACTCATCCGGCAGACAGGCGAAGGTCGCGACGCTTTTGCGCAACTGGTCCGGATCGGGCACGTCCTCGGCATCATAGACCACCGTGAAATCGCCCTGCGCCAGCGGAAGGGCCACGTTGAGCGCGCGGGGCTTGGTGCGCGGCTCGCCCGGCGGCGCAATGATCACCTCGATGAAGCCCGGCATGGCAATGCGCCTGAGTACCGCGAGGGTCTGCGGGTCGTCCGCCTCGAGCACGAGCTTGATGTCGAGTTTGGCGGGCGGGTAGTCCAGCCGGGAAAGGGCGGCCACAAGGCGTGATGCGACACGCCGTTCCCGATAAAGCGCAGCGATCACCGTATAAACCGGCAGCGCCGCATCGTCCTGCCTGGGCAGACGGGTCGTCGGCTCGACAGAGGCTCCCAGCATCGAAGAGGCCAACCGCAGGACGATCAGCCCTAAGAATAACGGGCTCAGGGCAGCACCCAGGAGCGCAATGGTGAGCGCAGGCACCATGACACCGGCGAAGGAGGCGACCAGGGCAAGGGCGACGAGTGCGGCAATCTGGGCCAGGGACGCGCCATGCAGGCTCGAGAGGTCGCGTCTGCGATCGGGGAGCTCGTGCGCCGCCCGATAGGCGACCGCGCGGCTTTGGGCCCTGATCACGGCCCTGGCCAAAATGGACGGCGTCGTGATGAGCAGTGGCCCTCCGGGTGGATGCCGGGTCCTCAGGAGCTGGGTGAGAGTGGGGCCGCGAGGAGCCAGGATGAAACCCGCAGCCTGTCCGGCTGCGGGGGCGAGCCCGGCCAGAATGCTGTTGGGATAGTGAGCCCGGGAAGACAGGCGGGGTGAGGACGTAAAGGGAAGCCCCAGCTCGCTCGCCAAGGCGCGGTAGAACTCCTGTTCGGGAATGTAGCCGCCCTTGATGAGGAATTCATCGACCGGAATGCCCGCGAAGGATGCGAGAGCCGATGCCTGGAGAAGCGCGTTGGGCGCATATCCATGGCGCGCCAGAAACCCGATCTCGACCGGCAGCGCACGCGCGGCAACGGTTGACTGTCGGTGTGCCTCCGCTAGACCCTGCCTCACGGGCAAGATCTGCTTCTGGGGATCATGCGAGGCAGCTTGCAAAAGGACATCAGCCGTTGAAGAACAGAAACATTGTTTCATGTGTCGCCCGCTTCCTGCGGGAGATCAAGCCCCATCCCGGGTTGCTTGGTGCGGCCTTGCTCGTTCTGCTGACCGTTCTCCCGCAGGGGGGAGGCCAAGCGCAGGGCGTGTCGATCCCCAATTTCTGGGACCCTCGCGCTCAGCTCGAGCGCCCGGACCTCACCGGAGTCCGCACGGTTCGCTTCTTAGTGGATGACGAGTTTCCCCCTCTCCATTTCGCCGGACTCGACGGCAACCCGACCGGCTTTTCGGTGGAGCTTGCCCGGTCGGCTTGCGAGAGGCTCAACCTGACCTGCACCATCCAGGTGCGCCGCTTCGACATGCTGCTTGACGCCCTCTCGGACCGGCAGGGCGATGTGGTGGCGGCCGCCATTCCGTTGTCCGGAAGCCTGCGGGAGCGCTTCGGCGTGACGGCTCCATACTTCAAGATCCCCGCCCGCTTCGCGGTTAGGAAGGACCGCAACATGCCTGCGCCTGAAAGCAAGGCGCTCCAGGGCAAGACCATTGGCGTCGTGGAAAAAACCGCTCATGAGGCCTTTGCCAAGGCGTTCCTGCCTTCGGCGACCCTCAAGCCATTCCCGGATGTTCAGGGAGCCCAGACGGCTCTCAAGGCTGGCGAGATTGATTATCTGTTCGCCGACGGCTTGAGCCTCGCCCTCTGGATGGGCGGCGAGGAGGCGAGCGATTGCTGCGACTTCTCAGGAGGGCCGTATCTCGAGAGCCGCTACTTCGGAGAGGGCATCGGCTTCATCGTGCGCAAGGACGAGGAAAATCTGCGGCGCGCCTTCGATTACGCCCTGCAGCAGCTCTGGAAAGAGGGCAAGTATGCGGAGCTTTACCTGCGCTTCTTCCCGGTCAGCCCCTTTTAAGCCGCATTGACCCCTGGAACCGTGCTCCTTAGAGCATAGACGTAATCGCCTCTCTGCCGCTTTTGCCGACCACGTTTCTGTGTGCCGCGCTCATTCAATCATCCTGGTCCCATGTCTCAGTCCCTGTCTGTCGATCCTGCCCTCGTCGAAGCCGCCCAGACCGCCAATGCCTGGCCTTTCGAGGAGGCGCGCAAGCTGGTCGAGCGGCTCAAACGCACGGGCAAGAAGGAGGCTCTCTTCGAGACCGGATACGGTCCCTCGGGCCTGCCGCATATCGGCACGTTCGGCGAGGTGGCCCGCACGAGCATGGTGCGCCATGCCTTCCGGGTCCTGACCGGAGACGCCATCCCGACCCGCCTCGTGGCCTTCTCGGACGACATGGACGGCCTGCGCAAGGTCCCGGACAACGTCCCCAACAAGGAGCTGGTGGCGTCGGCCCTCGGCAAGCCGCTGACCCAGGTGCCGGACCCGTTCGGCACCCATGAGAGCTTCGCCCACCACAACAACGCGCGCCTGCGGGAATTCCTCGACGCCTTCGGGTTCGACTACGAGTTCCTGTCGGCCACCGAGTGCTACAAGTCCGGACGGTTCGACCAGACGCTGCTCACGGTGCTCGAGCGCTATGATGCCGTGATGGCCATCATGCTGCCGTCCCTGCGCCAGGAGCGTCAGCAATCCTATTCGCCCTTCCTGCCCGTTCATCCGAAGACCGGCATCGTCATGCAGGTGCCCATCGACGAGCGCAAGCTCGATGCGGGCACCATCGTGTGGCGCGATCCCGATACGGGTGAGCGCTTCGAGACGCCGGTCACGGGCGGGCACGCGAAGCTGCAATGGAAGCCGGACTGGGCCATGCGCTGGGTGGCGCTCGGCGTCGACTACGAGATGGCCGGCAAGGACCTGATCGACAGCGTGAAGCTGTCGGGCGAGATTGCCAAGGCGCTTGGCGGCCTTCCGCCGGAAGGGTTCAATTACGAGCTGTTCCTGGACGAGCAGGGACAGAAGATCTCGAAGTCGAAGGGCAACGGTCTCACCATCGACGAGTGGCTCGACTACGGCACGCCCGACAGCCTGGGCCTGTTCATGTTCAACAAGCCGCGCGAGGCCAAGCGTCTCTTCTTCGATGTCATCCCGCGCCAGGTGGACGACTACCTGACCTTCCTGGAGAAGTTCCCCGGGCAGGATGCCCGGGCGCGTCTGATGAATCCCGTCTGGCATCTGCACGCGGGCAATCCCCCGGCGGCGGAGCTTGTCTCGTCGGGCGAGGGCAACCAGCCGGGCACGACGATTTCCTTCTCGATGCTTCTCAACCTCGTGGCGGTGGCGAATTCGGAAGATCCCGCCGTGCTATGGGGCTTCATTCGCCGTTATGCGCCCGGTGTCTCGCCGGAGACGCATCCGCGCCTCGATAGCCTCGTGAAGCGGGCCGTGCGCTATTTCGAGGACTTCGTGAAGCCACAGAAGACCTACCGCCTGCCGGACGACGTGGAGGCTGCGTCCCTGCGTCGCCTGTCGGACGTGCTGGCGTCCTTCGAGGCTGGGGACCGGCCAGCGACCGCGGAAGCCATTCAGGAAGAGATCTACAATGTCGGCCGCGCGGAGCCGCGCTATCAGGACTTCAAGGCCAAGGGCGCCACGCCCGAGCGGCCAGGCGTGTCCATCGAGTGGTTCAACACGATCTACCAGGTGCTTCTCGGAGAACCGCGCGGACCACGCTTCGGCTCCTTCGTGGCTCTCTATGGCGTGAGGGAAACGCGGGCATTGATTGAGAAGGCGCTCGCCGGAGACCTCGTGAAGGACCACGAGACATTCCTACGGGGCAGGGAAAAGGGCCGCGCCGCGTAAGCGCCCTCTACTGTCGCGCCCACATGACGCGAGCAACCCAGGATACTTCCTCGGCCGGGATCACGCGGTCCTCCGCTTCCCCGCCGAAGGAGGCCAATTCGAGAGTCTTGGCCGAGCGGCGCCTGAGCTCCTTGGCCAGGATCTCGCCTCCCGTGGTGCGGACCACGACCCTGTCGCCTTTGCGGACGCTCGCCGTCGGGGAAACGATCAGGATGTCGCCGTCCCGGTAGAGCGGCACCATGGTGTCGCCCGTCACCTCCAGGGCGAAGACCTTCTCCTGACCGAAATCCGGAAAGTCGATCTCGTCCCACCCGGGTCCGCCGGTCGGCAAACCCTCGTCGGTGAAGAGCTTGCCGGTGCCGACCTGGGTCATGCTGATGAGGGGGATCATCGAGCGGCGAAGCGAACCGGACGGCTCGACGAGGCGCAGGAAATCCTCCAGCGTCGCACCGGTCGCCCGCAGGATCTTTGCAATCGACTCCGTCGAGGGCCAGCGATCCCGGCCCTCGGGACTTGTACGCTTCGATTTGTTGAAGCTCGTCGCGTCGAGACCGGCCTTGCGAGCCAGCCCTGATGCGGTCATGCCGTGGCGTGCGGCCAGCGCATCGATAGCAGCCCAAACGCGATCATGGGAAAGCATTTTGTGAACCTTCGCGGGGTGCGAAAAAACTTAACTGTACACGAGGCTATGGTTAGGAATTAAGGTTGTTCTATGACCCGACAAGCATGATCGCCACGGAGCGGCGGCGCGTCATCTTCGGGTTGCTACGTAGGGAATACCCCGGTACTCAGCGTCCTCATGCACATCGTCTATAAAATCTGTCCCGAAAATCTCTGGCGGAGCGCCGAGAAGACCGGTTTTTTCGCGGGCGCGCCCATCGACGTTCTTGATGGGTACCTCCATTTTTCGACGGGAAAACAGGTCTATGAGACGGCCGCGAAGCATTTCGCCGGTCAGGACGATCTTCTGTTGATCGCAATCGACGCTGACGCCCTGGGCACGGCATTGCGCTACGAGCCCTCGCGGGGCGGGGACCTGTTTCCACATCTTTATGCGTCGCTTCCCCTCACGGCTGTCCTTTGGGTCAAGCCGCTGCCGCTGGGCCGCGACGGCCAACACGTCTTTCCGGATCTTGCTCAATGATCAGCGCACTCTTCCCCCTGGCGAAAACCGTTCTTCACGCCATCGATCCCGAGACCGCCCATCAGTTGACCATCAAGGGCCTTTCGCTGATGCCCGCCACGCCCGCGCCAAAGGACGATCCCCGTCTTGCGGTCGACGTGTTTGGCCGGCGCTTTCCCAATCCGGTTGGTCTTGCGGCTGGGTTCGACAAGCAGTGCGAGGTTCCCGATCAGCTTCTGTCCCTGGGCTTCGGTTTCGTCGAACTGGGCGGGGTCGTGCCGAAGCCGCAGGCGGGCAATCCCCGGCCGCGGGTATTTCGGTTGTCCCAGGATGAGGCCATTATCAACCGGTTCGGCCTCAACAGCGATGGGCTCGATGTTGCGCGGCAGCGTCTGGCCGGACGGCAGGGGCGTCCCGGCATCGTCGGCGTCAACATCGGGGCCAACAAGGACTCGACCGATCGCATTGCGGATTATGCTCTCTGCATCCGCGGCCTTGCAGGGCTGGTGGATTTTCTGACGATCAACGTTTCCTCGCCCAACACGCCGGGCCTGCGCGACCTTCAGGGCGAGGCGTTTCTGGACGATCTTCTGGCCCGCTGCATCGAGGCGCGGGATGAGGCCGATAAAGGGCGGGGCAAGACGATCATTCTCCTGAAGATTGCGCCGGACATCTCGTTGGAGACCCTCGATGCGATCGTCGCCACAGCGCTGAAGCGCGGCATCGATGGGCTGACGGTCTCGAACACTACCGTCGCCCGGCCCGCGACCCTGAGGGAGAGGACCCTCGCGGGTGAGACCGGAGGGTTGTCGGGCAAGCCGCTTTTCGCGGTCTCAACGAAGATGCTCGCGGAAACTTTCCTGCGCGTCGAGCGCAAGATCCCACTCATCGGCGTGGGCGGCGTCGATTCCGCCGAGGCCGCGTGGGCGAAGGTCCGGGCGGGAGCAAGCCTCGTCCAGTTCTATTCCGCCATGGTCTACAAGGGGCCGGGTCTGATCGACGACATCAAGCGGGGATTGGTCGAAACGCTCGCAGCCGAGAACACGTCGCTCGCGCAAGCGGTCGGCAGGGACGCCACAGCATTCGCCGTGGGGGGTTGACGAGAGCCGTTCCTACGGTGTTGCGAAGGTCTGCTTGGTAAGCCTTGCGCATAGGAGCGCCTGGCCGATGCCTCTGGTTCCAAGAAAGACCAGAAGGGCAATCCACAGGGCCGTGTTGCCGAGGCCTCCGGCTGCGAGCAGGACAAACCCATAGACGGCTAGCGCAACCAACATCAGATCCCGCATGAACCGGGTCCAGGTCGCGCCCGTATAGATACCGTCGAACGCAAAGGCCGCGGCGCCGACGAGAGGCGTGAGGGCGGCGAAGACCAGGTAGTCCCTGGCATAAGCGCGCACCTCGGGGTTTGTCGTCACGAAGTCGATAAAGAAACCGCCGCCGACGAGGAAAATGGTCGAGACGGCGAGGCCGAATCCAAGGCTCCAACCAAGACTCAGCGCAATGGCGCGGCGGAAGCTGCGTTCGTCGCGGGCGCCGACGCTCTGGCCGCACAGGGTCTCGGCCGCCGTCGCGAACCCATCGAGGAAATAGCCGCCGATCAGGAACATGTTGTAGAGCACCGCATTCGCCGCGAGCGTCACGTCCCCGGTGCGCGCCCCGAGGGCGCTGAAGATCGAGAAGGCGAGGATGAGAGCCACGTTGCGGATCATGATGTCCCGATTGACCGCCATGGTCTGCAGCATCGCGGCCTTGTTCAGAACCTCGCCCATGGACACGGCAAACGGGTTCGAGCCGAGGCGGCGCAGGACCAGAACCCCGAGGCCCACGCCGGCCACTTCGGCCACGGCCGTGCCGATCGCCGCGCCCGCTACTCCGAGATCGAATGCGAGCACCAGCATCATGGTCAAAAGGATATTGGCGACGTTGATCGCCACCTGAAGAAGCAGGCCCAGATCCGTGCGCCCGCGCCCCAGGGTCGAGCCTAGGATCACATAATTGGCAAGCGTGAAGGGGGCCGCCCAGATGCGCACGAAGAAGTAGGTCGAGAGCGCTCCCGTCACTGCTTCGCTCGCCCCCACGAGCGGGAAGGCGATTGCCGCAATGGGCCATTGCAGCAGGATCAGCAGCAAGCCCGTGACGGCTGCGACCAGGAGGGCGCGCGCCAGGGTGCAATCCACCAGATGCCGGTCGCCCGCGCCGGTCGCCTGCGCGGTCAGGCCGGCGGTCGCCATGCGCAGGGAGCCGAAGCTCCAGAACACGAAGTCGAAGATCACCGAACCGAGCGCCACTGCGCCGAGGAGATGTGCTTCTCCCAGGCGGCCGATCACCGTGGCGTCGACGAGGCCGAGCAGGGGCGTCGTCACGTGCGACAGGGTCATGGGCAGCGCAAGGGCGAACATGCGCCCGTGCGTGACCTCGATCCGCCGCGTGGAAACGGAGCCGTGCATAAGCCTTCTCAGCGCCGGCTGAAAAGTCGCGAGAGGACCCAGAGCGGAACGACGACGACTGCCCCATAGAGCACCCAGAGGCCGATTTCCTGCACGGTCTCCAAGCTGAGATCCAGCACCGAGCTGATCCAGTTGTAGAGGCCCTCGATCAGCCCGAAGGGCGTGATGTCGAGAAACGCCATGAAGGCCCCGACCAGAAGGGACAGGAAAAGCAGCCTGACCAGCACGGACCCGGGCGAGCCTCCAATAAATCGGTTCATGTCGGACATCCTCTCATCCTCGTCGAAGAGCTGGCTGGACCTTGGCGTTGGCGTGTGCTTCATCGCAAGGGTCCGCGATGAACGCAACCCGTCCCGAGCCTGGCATGATCGATCCCGCCCTTTTCGACCCCGCCGCCGTCAGCGACGAAATCCGCGCCCAGAACGCCGATATCGTGGCAAAGCTCTCAGGCCTGCCGGACGCCTGGTCGGCTCCCCCGGCCGTGGTGCGCGCGCGCCGCCGGCAGGGCCTTGGGCCGTTTCCCCTTCTGCCCACGAGCCCCCGGGCCCAAACCATCATGATCGACGGTCCGGCCGGTCCGGTGCCCCTGCGGGTCATCGCGCCGGACAAGCCCACAGGGGTGTATCTCCACATCCACGGCGGCGGATGGACTTTGGGCACCGCCGATGAGCAGGACCCCTGGCTCGAACGCCTAGTGGAGCGTTGCGGCCTCGCGGCCGTGTCGGTGGAATACCGGCTGGCTCCGGAAAATCCCTATCCGGCTGGTCCCGACGATTGCGAGGCGGCGGCCCTTTGGCTCCTGCGGGAAGCTGAAAGCCATTTCGGCACATCGCGCTTCTTCATCGGCGGCGAGTCCGCCGGGGCGCACCTGTCGGCCCTGACCATGCTGCGCCTGCGTGACCGGCATGGGCTGATGCCCTTCCGGGGCGCAAACCTGTTCGCCGGCTGCTACGACCTCACCATGACGCCGAGCGTGGCGAACTGGGGCGAGGAAAAACTTATCCTGAACACCGACAACATCCGGATCATCTTCGATAATTTCTGCGGCCCGGACCTCGACAGGCGTCACCCGGACGTGTCGCCTCTCTATGCGGATCTGAGAGGGTTGCCGCCCGCGCTCTTCTCCGTTGGCACGCGCGATATCCTGCTGGACGACACCCTCTTCATGTCGTCCCGCTGGGCCGCTGCCGGAAACAAGGCCGATCTTGCCGTCTGGCCGGGCGGCTGCCACGTCTTCCCGCGCTTCGAGAGCGCGCTCTCCGAGCAGGCTCTGTCGCGGATCGATGATTTCGTAAAGGCGCTTTAGTCCGCTCCGGCCGGGGAGGGGCGCTGGGTGACGCCGATCTTGGAGGCGGCGATGACTGCCTGAGTGCGGCTGTCGACCCCGAGCTTGTCCAGAATGGCCGACACGTGAGCCTTCACGGTGGCCTCGGAGACGTTGAGCTCGTAGGCGATCTGCTTGTTGAGAAGGCCCTCGGACAGCATGGTCAGCACGCGGACCTGCTGCGGCGTGAGGGTGCCGAGGCGACGCACCAGATCGGCGGTTTCCTTATCCTCGGCGGCGTTGAGGTCGACATCCGGCGGGGTCCAGGTGTCGCCCGCCAGCACGGCCGCGATGGCGCCGCCGATGCTGTCCACGTCGATGGATTTGGGAATGAAGCCCGAGGCGCCGAACTCCATGGCTCGGCGGATCACGGTGGCCTCCTCGGTGGCCGAGACGATCACGACCGGGAGTTCGGGATGCTGCGCTCTGAGGGACAGGAGGCCGGAAAAGCCCTGGACGCCGGGCATCGTCAGGTCGAGGAGGATGAGATCCACATCCCGCTCCTGGCCCAGTGTGGCGTTCAACTCGTCCATGCCGCTCGCCTCGACCACGCGGGCCTTCGGCATCACCGAGGCGATGGCCTGCCTCAGGGCGCCACGAAACAGCGGATGGTCGTCGGTAATCACGATCGTGGCGGTTTGAGCTTGCACCCGGTCTTCTCCCACGCAACTCCTGAGCCTTAGCCGTATCCCTGCCAAAATAGCAAGGCAGGGATCAGACCACGACTAATACTAACCCAATCTCTAGGGGGTATGGAGCGGGTTATACAGAGTTAAACTATCTGAGAAGGGAGGTTACGCCCCGATCAGGTGGAAAACGATGTCCCTTTGATGTGGTCGATCCCGGTGCTCGACCAGATAGAGGCCCTGCCACGTCCCGAGAACCATCTGGCCCTCCATGACCGGGATGCTCAGGCCGGACCCGGTCAGCATGGACCGAATATGAGCCGGCATATCGTCCGGTCCCTCGGTGGCGTGGACATAGCTGGCCCCGCGCGGGGCCAGCCGGTCGAAGGCCGTCATGAGATCCGCGAGCACATCCGGGTCGGCGTTTTCCTGGATGACCAGCGAGGCTGAGGTGTGGCGGCAGAAGACGGTCAACAGGCCCTGGAGAATGCCGGTGCCGAAGACCCACCGGGCGGTCGCGTCGGTGATGTCGGTAAAGCCTTGTCCCGGCGTCTCGACCACGAGGCGCCCGCTCACCTGTTGCGTTACGCTGCCCTCGGCAATGGTTTCAACGGCTGGCATCGTCATGTCTCCTGGCCTTCCGGTTCCTGGCCCTTGAGGGGATGGATCTCCTTTTCCCCCCGCTCGAGGATCTTTTCCAGGGTTTCGATCCGGTCGGCCTCGGCGGCGGGCTTGTCCCAGCGGATGCGGCTGATGCGCGGAAACCGCATGGCGACGCCGGATTTGTGCCGGGTCGAACGCTGCAATCCTTCGAACGCCACCTCCAGCACGAGGCCCCGGTCCTTGCCGTATTCCACCTCGCGCACGGGTCCGAACCGGTTGACCGTGTGATTGCGGACATAGCGATCGAGCTTGACCAGCTCCTCGTCCGTAAACCCGTGATAGGCTTTGCCCACGGGCACCAGTTCCTCGCCGTCAGGCCCGTCGCGCCAGACCCCGAAGGTGTAGTCGGAATAGAATGACGAACGCTTTCCATGCCCGCGCTGGCCATACATCATGACCGCATCCACGATATACGGGTCGCGCTTCCACTTGTACCAATAGCCCTTGGGGCGGCCCGGCAAGTAGGGGCTGCTGGCCCGCTTCACCATGCAGCCCTCGATGGCGTCGGCGTCAGGGCCCGCGCCCACGGAAGCCGGATCGGACCGCGCGGCGGCAAGCTCGTCCCAGGACGAGAAGGCCACCATTGGCGACAGGTCGATGTGCGGGTCGTCGATGCGGGCGACGAGGGTCTCCAGGCGCTTGCGGCGTTCCCGGAAAGGCAGGTCGCGCAGATCCTCGTCTCCTTCGGTGAGGATGTCGTAGACCCTCAGGTGAGCCGGAAATTCAGCAACGAGCTTCTGGGTCACGGCTTTGCGGTTCAGGCGTTGCTGCAGGACGTTGAAGCTTTGCACCCTTCCGTCGCGTACGATCAGCAGCTCTCCGTCGATGGCGCCCTCGAAGTTGAGCGCCTCTACGAGGTCTGGAAAGGCGCGAGACACGTCCTCGCCGGTGCGGGAATAGATGCGCCGAACGGAGCGGCCGTCGCTGGCAAGACCCGCAACGGCCTGAAGACGGATGCCGTCCCACTTCCATTCACCCAGGAATTCGGATGCATCAAGCTTCTCGAAATCCTCCTCTTCGAGAGGATGGGACAGCATCGGCGGGCGGAACGGCGCAGGGTTGCCGGATTCGGGCTTCTCGCCCCGGCCTTCCACCCAGGCGAACAAATCCTCGTAAGGCGCTTCCAGCCCGTGCCAGATCAGCTCCACCTCGTCCGCCTCGAACCCGCCAAGCTGGGCAACGGCGGTCTTGGCGAGGCGGGCCGAGACGCCCACGCGCAGCTCCCGCGTGATCAGCTTGATGAGGGCCCAGCGCCCGGTCTCGTCCAGGGCATCGAGCCAGCCTGCCACCTTGGCGGGCAGGTCGCTCTTGCTCGTGGTGGCGAGCGTTTCGACGACTTCGGTGATCGTCGGCACATGAGGCGGAGGATTGTTGTGGCCGAGACTGGGCGGACCTGTGTCCCGCCCGCCCTCGGTGGGAGCAACGCTTTCATGCCCCGGCGACGGCCAGATCAGCGCAGTGGTCTCGGCCAGATCTCCCACATAATGGTAGGACATGCGAAACAGGACCGGGTCCGTCCGCTCCTCCACCAGCCCACGGATCAGACCGGCCTTCGCCTCCTTGAACATGAGCGCGTTGGTCAAGGCCGCCAAGGCGTAGCCCCGGTCCGGATCAGGCGTATGGCGGAAATAGTCCATCAGCAGACGCAGCTTGGCGTTTCGGCGCGGCTCATAGGCGATGCGGTCCAGGAGAGCGGCGAAGCGGTTCATGCCGTTTCTCCCGCGTCTTCCTTGGCCGGAGGCGTTTCCTCCGCCTCGCCCTCGTCGCCATAACCCAACATGTGCAAGGGGCGAGCCTTGATGCCGTGGGTCATGCACCAATGGACCAAGGCGTCCTCCTGGCCATGGGTCACCCAGACCTCGCCGGCTCCCGTCTCGCGGATCGTGCGGCAGAGATCGTCCCAGTCGGAATGGTCCGAGATCACCAGCGGCAGCTCCACGCCCTTCTGCCGGGCGCGGGCGCGAACCCGCATCCAACCGGACGCGAAGCAGGTGACGGGATCCGGGAAGCGGCGGGACCAGAGGTCCTGGATGGAGGAGGGCGGGCAGATCACGATGGCGCCCGTCAGCTTCGAGTGCTCGGAGGCTACGACCTTGGGCGTTTCTCCCAGGGGAATGCCCTCGCTTTTATAGAATGCGGTCAGACGCTCCATGGCGCCGTGAAGATAAATCGGCTTGTCGTAGCCTTCCTCGAGCAGGAGCGCCATGACCCGCTGCGCCTTGCCAAGCGCATAGGCGCCGACGATGTGGGCGCGTTCAGGAAAAAGGGCTACGGAATCGAGGAGCTTGCGCACCTCGCCCCTTGTGTCCGGATGCCGGAATACCGGCAGTCCAAAGGTCGCCTCGGTGATGAACACGTCGCAGGGCACGACCTCGTAGGGAAGGCAGGTCGGGTCCTCCGCGCGTTTGTAGTCCCCTGAGACGACCACGCGGGTGCCGCCCACCTCGATGGCGATCTGCGCCGAGCCCAGCACGTGGCCCGCCGGGGTGAACCGTACGGTCACGTCCCCGACGCGCAGGCTTTCGCCGAGCGGTGCTTCCTGAGTCGATCCCGCGAAATCCTCGCCGTAGCGCACAGCCATGATGAGCAGGGTCTCGCGCGTCGCCATGACGGTGCGATGGCCCGAGCGGGCATGGTCCGAATGGCCGTGGGTGATGAGGGCCCGCTTGACCGGGCGGACCGGGTCTATGTGGAAGTCGCCGAGGGGGCAGTAGAGCCCTTGTGGGGTTTGAGTCAGGATATCGGTGGAACGGAGCGCCATGGGCGGATGATATAGGAGCCGTAAGAGGCGTTGACAGGCGGTTTCGTCTCCCCCATGGCAAAGCCATGCCGCTGACCTCGACCCATCGCTCCTCCGGCGACCTCAATGCCGACCGCCGCTATGAATATGCCCGCGCGTCCTTCGACGAAAAAGACTTCGAGGCGGCGGCCGATCTGGCCCGGCAGGTGCTTGAAATCGCCCCCGACTTCGCCGCTGCCCATGCGCTTCTCGGCCGTGCCGCGGCGGAGCAGGGAAGTCGCGAGGAGGCTGTGGATGCGCTTCGCAAGGCCCTCGAGTTGGAACCAGACGACGCCCTCGGGGTGCGGCTCGATCTGGCGAAGTTGGGCGCATTGGCGCCCGAAGAGGCCATTTCAGGCGGTTACGTGCGGGCTCTTTTCGACGAATATGCGCCAAGCTTCGACCGGCACCTGACTCAAACCCTGGCCTATCGAGGGCCGGAACTTATCGCCGACGCCCTGCGCCGAGCCTGTTCCAAGCGCATCAGTCCCTACCGCTTCGGACTTGCGCTGGATCTCGGCTGCGGAACGGGACTGATGGGGCAGGCCCTCGAAGGGTTGTGCGAGACCATTGAGGGCGTCGATCTCTCGCCGCTCATGCTTGAGAAAGCACGCAAGACGAAGCTTTATGACGCCCTCCACGAAGGCGAGCTGGTGGCTTTCCTTTCGGGACGCGCGACAGGCGAGGCGGACCTTGTTCTGGCGGCGGACGTGTTCGTCTACATGGCAGGCCTCGAGGCAGCCTTCCGCGAGGCGCACCGGGTGCTCGGGCGCGAGGGTTTGTTCGCCTTCACGGTCCAGGCCCACGACGGAGAAGGCTTCGTGCTGGGCCAGGACGCCCGGTACGCGCACAACGAAGCCTATCTGCGGGATCTGGCCGCAAAAAGCGGCTTCACGGCCGTCCTTTTCGAAAACGTCTCGACCCGGCAGGACCAGGGGCGGCCGGTTCCGGGCTACCTCGCGGTGCTGGAGCGTTAAGCGGCTGCCGGCTTCGACGGATGCGGAGCATCCTCGTAGCATCCAAGGACCGACTGGTCGAAATCGATGATCGAGCCCGTCATCAGACCCGATTCCTGGCTTGCCAGGAAAGCCACGCTGCGGGCCACTTCCCGGGGGTCGAGCAGGCGGCCGAAGGGCTGTTCCTGGGCGGCCTTGTCGAGCCAGCCATCCTGCGCCCCGTGGTAGGTCTTCATGATGCGGTCTTCGCCGGGAGTGTTCATCCAGCCGATGTTGAGACCGTTCGCCCGGATCCGCCACGGCATCAGGCTGAAGGCTGCGTTCTTGGTGAGCGTGGCGAGCGCTCCCTTGGAGCCGCAATAGGCCGAGATGAAGGGCTGGCCCCCATGGGCCGACATGGACAGGATGTTGACCATTGCGCCCTGGATCTGCTCGCGGCGCATGATCTTGGCCGCTTCCTGCATGAGGAAGAAGGGCGCTCGCACATTCACGGCGAACATGCGGTCGAACAGTTCCGGGCTCGTGTCGAAGATGGTGCCGCGATCCGTCATGCCGGCGGCGTTGACCAGAACATCCACCCGCCCGAACACGCTGTCGGCCCGCGCGGCAACCTGACGGGCCTGGTCCACATCGGCGAGGTCCGCCTTGACGAACTCCGTCCGGCAGCCCTGGGCCGTGATCTCCCGCGCCACGGCCTCGCCCCGCTCCGCATTGCGGCCGCAGATCACGAGGCCCGCCGCGCCCCGTTCGGCCAGGGTTCGAGCGATGGCCTCCCCGAGGCCTTGCGTTCCACCGGTCACGACCGCGATGGCGTTCTCGAACTGGGATGTCTGCGGCATGGCGTTGTTGTCTTTGTTTGATTGGCGTCGGGCCAAACTGAAACGGCCCGGTCGCGATAGCAAGCCGGAGAGGCGAGGCTTTCACATCTGAAATCATCGGCAGAATGGCGAACCGGCCGAAGCATCCTATGTTTATGCTTCATGTCGAAAGCGTTCGCGTCCCTCCCGCCTGTCTTCCGCCAATGGTTCGAAAGCCGTGGCTGGGAGCCGCGCAAGCATCAGCTGCAACTGCTCAAGAAGGCCCAAAGCGGGCGTTCCGTCCTGCTCGTCGCGCCCACCGGAGCCGGCAAGACCCTGGCGGGCTTCCTGCCGAGCCTCGTCGAGTTGGCCGACAGGGGCGGCTCGAAGCTTAAGGAAAAGCGTTCGCTTCACACCCTCTACATCTCGCCCCTGAAGGCGCTCGCCACCGACGTGGCCCGCAATCTGGAAACACCTGTGCGGGAGATGGAGCTTCCCATCCGCGTCGAGACCCGCACGGGCGACACCCCCTCCCACAAGCGGGCGCGTCAGATCGAGCGCCCGCCGGACATCCTGCTGACCACGCCGGAGCAGCTGGCCCTGCTTCTCGCCCATCGGGAGGCCGGGGAGTTGTTCAAGGACTTGCGGCGCGTGGTGCTGGACGAACTGCATTCGCTGGTCACGTCCAAACGCGGGGACCTGCTGTCCCTCGATCTCGCGCGCCTTTACAGGATCGCGCCGCAGCTCACGGCCGTCGGGCTTTCTGCGACGGTTCGGGAGCCGGATGATCTGAGGCGCTATCTGGTGCCGCAAGCTGGGGAGGGTGAGAGCAACCTCGCCGACCTCGTGGTGGTGCAGGGAGGCGCGAAACCCGACATCCGCATGATGGAACTCGACGAGCGTCTGCCCCTGGCAGGCCATACGGCCTCCATGTCTATGCCGGCGATCTACGATCTCATCCGGCAGAACAAGACGACCCTGGTTTTCGTCAACACCCGGCTGCAGGCCGAATACACCTTTCAGGAGATGTGGAAGCTCAACGACGACGGGCTTCCCATCGCGCTTCATCACGGCTCCCTCGACGTGTCGCAGCGCCGCCGGGTCGAGGATGCGATGATCGCCGGAAAGCTCAAGGCGGTGGTCTGCACCGCGACCCTCGATCTCGGCATCGATTGGGGCGACGTGGACCTCGTGGTGAATGTGGGCGCGCCCAAGGGCGCGTCGCGGATCATGCAGCGCATCGGCCGCTCAAACCACCGCATGGACGAGCCGTCCAAGGCCTATCTCGTGCCGGCGAACCGCTTCGAGATTCTCGAATGTCGCGCTGCGCTCGACGCGGTGCACGAGGCCGCGCAGGATACGCCGGACGCGCGGGTCGGCGCGCTCGATGTGCTGTGCCAGCACATCCTCGGCATGGCCTGCGCGGATCCCTTCCGACTTGAGGATCTCTATGAGGAGATCCGATCGGCCGCGCCTTACGCGAACCTCACATGGGAGGATTTCGAGGCCGCGGTCGCGTTCGTGGCGACCGGCGGCTATGCCCTGCGGGCCTATGAGCGCTTCGCCAAAATCGTCAAGGGGCCGGATGGTCTCTGGCGTGTGCGCGACGCCCGTGTTGCGCAGCAGTATCGCCTGAATGTGGGCACCATCATCGAAGCGACGATGATCAAGGTGCGGGTGGGGAGCAAGCCACGCGCGAAGCCCGGGGCGGTGCTGCCGCGCGGGCGCATCCTGGGAGAGATCGAGGAATATTTCGCCGAGACGCTGACGCCCGGCGACACGTTTCTGTTCGCCGGCGAGGTGCTGCGGTTCGAGGGCATCCATGAGGACGAGGCGATTGCGTCCCGCACTTCCGCCGGTACGGAGCCGAAGATCCCAGCCTATGACGGCGGCAAGTTTCCGCTCTCCACCTTCCTGGCCGCGCGGGTGCGCGAGATTTTGGCCGATTCCTTCGAGTGGGACCGGCTGCCGCCGCAGATGACCGAGTGGCTCTTGCAGCAGCGCCGCCGCTCCGTGGTGCCCGGGCCCCGCGATCTCCTGGTCGAGACCTTTCCCCGGCAGAACCGCTTCTACCTGACGTGTTTTCCGTTCGAGGGCCGGCCCGCGCACCAAACCCTGGGCATGCTCCTCACCCGACGCCTGGAGCGGGCTGGGCTCAAGCCGCTGGGATACGTGGCCAACGATTATGGCCTTGCGGTCTACGCCTCAGGGGACATTGCCGGGCGAGCGGCCCGAAACCCGGATTTCATGGACGATCTCTTCTCCGAAGACATGCTGGGCGACGATCTCGAGGACTGGCTGGCCGAGTCCGCCCTCATGAAGCGCACATTTCGGCAATGCGCGGTCATCGCAGGGCTCATCGAGCGCCGTTTCCCGGGGCAGGAGAAGACCGGCCGTCAGGTCACGGTCTCGACCGATCTGGTCTACGATGTGCTGCGCAAGCACGAGCCCGACCATGTGCTGCTGCGGGCCGCGCGGGCGGATGCGGCAACGGGACTCCTCGACGTGAGGCGCCTCGGCATGTTGCTTCAACGCATCCGGGGGCGAATCATCCATAAACCGCTCGACCGGGTTTCTCCCTTAAGCGTGTCCGTCATGCTGGAGATCGGCCGCGAGCGCGTCTATAGCGACAATGCGGACGAGATTCTGGCCGAGGCGGAAGCAGCGCTTCTCGACGAGGCTTTGGCGTGACGGCTTTGCTCAAGAACAAACAGACAACAAGCGAAATCGACTTGTCGGGACGCACGGCGGTCCTCGACCTCACGGGAGGCATGTATCTGCCCGAGGACGATACGCTCCTGGTAGCGGACCTCCATTTCGAGAAGGGCTCGTCCTTTGCCCGGCGCGGCATGATGCTGCCGCCCTACGACACCCGCGAGACCTTGAGTGCTTTGTCCGACGCGGTCTTTCGCTACGATCCCCGAATGGTGATCGCCCTGGGGGACAGCTTCCACGATATCGGCGGGCCTGACCGTCTGGGCGACGAGGAGCGCGCAACGCTGACACAGGTCCAGGCGGGGCGCGACTGGATCTGGGTCACGGGCAACCATGATCGCACCCTGCCGGACAGCATCGGCGGCCAGGTTGTGGAGGAGATGGCTCTCGGCCCGCTCACCCTGCGCCATGAGCCGATGGAAGGCGCGCAAACGGAGATCGCGGGTCATCTCCACCCGGTCGGCAAGGTGGTGATGCGCGGCCGCTCGACCCGGCGGCGGTGCTTTCTCACGGACGGATCACGCTGCATCATGCCGGCGCTCGGCGCCTACGCGGGTGGGCTCAACGCCTGCGACGCAGCCTTCAAGCCCCTCTTCCCGAAAGGCTTCACGGCGCACCTGATCGGGCAGGAGCGGATCTACGCCATCGCGAAGGCGATGCTCTGCCGGGATTGAGCTCCTGCGCCGGGCCTTGGCTAGGTCGGTGAGGCGGCTTTCTTCGGGTGGCTGACGGGAGCCCCCGAGAAGCGCGCCTGCCTCGGGGAAAGCTCATGACCCTGAGGCTGAGTCAGAAGATCATAGAGTTCCGGTCGACGTCCCCGGATCCATCGTCGCCCTGTGGCGAGAGACAGGAGATCGAGGTCGAGATCGGCAACGACCAGGGCGTCCTGCGCCTTCCAGGTCTCCGCCACGATCCGTCCGTAGCAGTCGATGATCATGGCGTTGCCGGTGCGGACCTCGCCGTCATCCTCCCCGACGCCGTTGCTGAACAGGAGAAAGTAGCCGTTGTCATGCGCTCGCGCCGGCAGCCAACGCAGCAGCCATTCCCGCCCCTTGGGGCCTCGAAACTCAGCCTCGATGGCCTCGGGGTCCTTGTGGCGGTTCTCCCATAAGGCCGGGTCGATCAGCCCCATCGCCTGAGGACTGCGCGAGTTGCAGCCGCCGGTCTGGTGCGGAGCCATGACGATGTCCGCGCCCAGAAGGGCCGTGGCGCGCGCATTCTCCATCAGGTTGTTGTCCCAGCAGATAAGAATGCCAACCCGGACGCCCCATGGGGTGTCGAACACCGTGTAGCTATCGCCGCTCGAGATGTCGTCGCTCTCGAAGGCGTGGAGCTTGCGATGGCGATGAACTTGGCCGTCGGGTAGGCACACCACGTAGGTGTTGAAGAGCCGTCCGTCATCCGCGCGCTCGATCAGGCCGGCCCCGATGGCCATGTCATGCTGGGCCGACAGCCTAGCCAGAGCCTGCGTCGACGGGCCGGCAGGCACCGGCTCGGCGAGAGCTTCCAGCTGGTCGCGCGTGAGATTGCGGACATGCCAATAGCCGGTCAGGCACATTTCCGGAAACGCCAGGATCTTGACCTGACGCTCAGCGGCCTCCCGGCAAAATTTCTCCACGACTGACAGGTTGTAGCCCTTGTCGTTCGCCCTGTGGTGAAACTGGACCGTTCCGCATCTGATCGTCATCGTGGAATCCTTTTGCTGAGGCAGATCAGTCCCGCCTGAAGGTCACGCTGGCGATCCAGCCGAAGAAGATCGCGATCGCGGCTGTTGCCAAGCCATAGAACGCGCTCCAGTCCCGGGCCATCTCGCCCACCTGCTGCTCGAAGCCGGATTTGACCAGCTCGAAATGAGTGATTGTGCGGGCAAGGATCACGGTATCGGCGAAGAGCATGACTTCAACGTCGTAATTGCCGGGCGGGGCCGTCGCGGGCAGCGGGATGCCCGCCCGGAAGATGTCCGGCGTCAGAAAGGTCACGCCGCGTGGGTCCTCAACGTAAAGACCTTCCTGCGCCTTGAGACGGTAGAGGGCGTCCCGGAACGGCCTGTCGGCTCCCTCGCGGGTGTTGGTGAAGTCGGGGGCGCCGATGATGGCGCGCAATCCCACCTTCTGGCGCTGGCGAAGCTGGTCGCTCGTCATTTCCTCGATCGGCCGGGACGTCAGGACGCTCAGATAGGCGGGCGCGACCGGAAACTTCTGCTGTTCCTGGTTGATCCAGACGGGTCCGAGCTTCTCCTTCTCGCGCACCACCACATACTGGCTCGGGCCGCGCACGGTGACAACCGCGTCATAGCCGGTGGCGCGGGCCACCGTCTGCGCATCCCTTCCGATGGCGCCGAAAATCGCGATGGACGTGCCGGTATAGTTGGAGTTGATCAGCACCCGGCTGTTCGACAGGGACGTGATCAGGGTCTCGGCCGCGGCTGGGCCGACGGCGAGAAAGAACATGAGGCATGCCAGCGCCCTCATGTGCGCGTCTCGCCGACCGTGATGGAGAAGGGCTCCGCAGGCGTCACCACGAGCTCCATGGCAAATCGCAGGCCCACCGCGAGCAGCAGGATCGCCAGGAGGAAGCGAAACAGTTCAGCGCGCAGGTTTCGCCCGGCCCGCGCCCCGAATTGGGCTCCGAACACGCCGCCGACGATGAGCAGGATCGCCAGGACGATGTCGACGGCCTGGTTCGCGACCGCATGCAGGATGAGGGCCACCAGCGTGGTGCACACGATCTGGAACTGCGACGTGCCCACGACGACGGTCGTCGGAACACGGAAGATGTACAAGAGCGCCGGCACCACGATGAAGCCGCCGCCGATGCCAAGCAGCGCGCCCGCGAACCCGACGAACAGGGCAAACCCCACGATGGGAATGACGCTGGCATAGAGCTTGGAGCGGTAGAAGCGCACGCGCGCGGGCAGGCCCAGATAAGGCGCGTGCTCTCCTGCGCGGCGGCGCAGGCGGACGGATCCGCCTTTGCGTTTGGTCAGGAACTCCCTGATGCTCTCCTTCATCATCAGGCTTCCGACGACGGTAAAGAGCGTCACGTACGAAATGACGATGACGAGATCGAGCTGGCCGGCCCTGCGGGCTGCGGCAAAGAACCAGACGCCCAGGGCGGAGCCCACGAAGCCGCCCGCCACCAAGAACCCACCGAGTTTGAGATCGAGGGCGCCACGCCTCAGGGCTCCGAGCACGCTGGTCATGGAAGAGGCGACGATCTGCGCCGACTGGGTGGCCACGGCGACAGCCGGTGGAATGCCGAGGAAAATCAGGAGCGGCGTCATGAGAAAGCCGCCGCCGATGCCGAACAGGCCCGAGATGAAGCCGACCGCAGCACCCATCCCGAGAATCAGGAGAACGCTCACGGGCATTTCGGCGATAGGCAAATAAATTTGCACCCCGGTACCCCTATGGCCGGTGCAGCCACATTCTTGTTATGACGTCGGGGGCGACTTTAAGGACCGTGTCTGAACGGAACCTGAGTGCATCCCGCGCCGTCAACTCTTGCCGCCAGCCATTGACCCAAGGGCCGCAGTCCGCCCGGAGCTCCAGGACGCTCCGCCGTTGGCCACTGGGTCCGAGGCCCGCGGCTGCCAACCTTGGACCAGGGCTTTTGCAGCCGCAAGATCGGCCTCCCCGAGTCTGGTGGAGATCTCATCCCGTTTCCTGGCCGCTTCTTCGTCGCCCTGGGCGGCCGCCAGAGCGAACCATGTGAAGGCTTTTGTCAGGTTCGGGCGAGTTCCAATTCCCTTGGTGTAAAGGACCCCCAGGTTGAATTGGCTGTCCCGGACGCCTGCCTCGGCGGCCTCGCCATACCAGTTCAGGGCGGTCTGATAGTCGGGCTTTCCACCGACGCCGGAGGCGAGCAGCGTTGCGAGGTTGTGCATGGCGCGAATATTTCCGCCCTGGGCCGCCCGTTCGTACCACGTCACGGCAAGCTTGGCGTCTTTCGGAAGACCCACGCCCTTCTCGTGCATCATGGCGAGACGCTCCTGCGCGGGAGCAAAGCCCGCCTTGGCGGCCTTCTCGTAAAGGCGGGCCGCCAGAGGCGGGTCGTGAGGAACGCCGTTTCCTTCCGCAGCCCGGTTTGCGATCTCATGGACTGCGGCCGCGTCGCCCGCCAGGGCTGCCGCGCGCAGCTCCGCCGTCACCTGAGCGGGAAGTTCACCGATTGTCTCGGGCGGGATCAGGAACTTGGGGGACACAGACGGGGACGCGGTTAGGCTTGTGGGCTGAAACAGGTTGAGCGACTCCTGCGGAACCGGCGCCGTGACGGGGTTTGCGGGCGCCGGAATCAGCAGAGGTTCGGTCTGCTTGGGTGCAAGGTGCGCCGTCGTCTCGACCGGCGGCGAAGCCTTGGGCTGCGTCGGCTGCCTGGTATGCAGGATCTGGGTGGTTCCCGCTGCCAGGATAAGGACTGCGAGGCTGAACAGGAGCGGGCGGCGGCGGGACACGAGGCCCCGGCGAATACGCGCTATGAGCGACGGAGTGGTCAGGGGCGCTTCTGCCTCGTCGCTTTCCCCTTCGGGGCCTTCTGCCGATAGGTGAGAGGATTCGGGCAGGTCCGGCCATTCGGTGGCCGCCATGGCATTCCCATCAGGCGCTCCTGTCTGGGTGGCCCGCCGGGCGGCTGCGATGAAGCTCGCGCGCACAATGCCGAGGTCCGCATCCTGGGGGAAGGAGGAGCCGACAGCATTGCGCAGCGGATCTGGCGTCTGCGCCTTACCTGGGCTCGCCCGCGAAGGAGCCTCCACAGGCGGGGCGGAGACCTCTTCCATTTGGGACAAGGCCGCCGCGTGGAGCCTGCGTACCGCTGCTTCAAGGCGATCCGCCGACGGCGCGTTGGACGGGTTGGCCTCGGGGGACATCGTTTCAGCGCCGACCGGCCGGGTGATGGATTTCTCGCCCGGAAGGCGGGACACGAGAGTTTCTAGCGCGTCGTGGACAGCGCGCAGGGTCTGCTGGGTTTTCTTGTCGGACCGGGTCTGGAGCGCCTTCAGCTCCACGAATCCCTGTTTTAGGGCGTCGAGATCCCCGGTTGCCGGGGCGCCCGGCTGGATGTCCCTGAGGGCCGTTCGGGCAGCGCGCTCGGCAATGGCTGCGGTTTCGTCCTGAAGGTTTTTCAGGTGCGTTGCAGCCTGCTCGAAAATCTCACGAAGGGGCTCCGCCGGCGACTGGGCCAGCTGGTCCGCAAGGGTGACGATTCGCTTCTCAAGCGCCTCGAACGCCGATGGAGAACCCGTCGGCTGCTGTTCGAGTCTTTCCCCGATCGATCTGAGCAGCAGCTCGACATTAGAGGTGTCGGCCTGCTGGCCGACCTGCCGCAACTCGTCCTCAAGCCGGTCGAAGCGCTTGAGTAGGGGCTCCTGGGACGGAGCGTTGTCGGCGACCGCCTGGACCTGGGACGACAGGCGCTCGATCATCGATGTGAGCGCGTCGTTTTGCTCAAAACGCGCGTCCGTCATGGCGGCCATGCGTTCGGTCAGGAGCGCCAGCTGCCCGGCGATCGGGTCGAGATTGGCGGGTTCGGGCTCAGGCCTGCTTGCCAGCACATCGAGACGCTGGCTCAGGTTCTGGAGCTGCTCGGGGACGGTGCTCGCCTCCTGGGCGGCGGCCGTGCGGCCCAACGCGGAGCAGACATTCTCCAAGGAACTCTTGAGCGCCGAGAAATCGCTTCGCCCGACCTGATTGTCGCGAAGCTCCGCGATCTGCCGGCTTAAGGAGCCGACCTCGCCAGACAGGCGTTCGATTTGCTGCGGCTCCGCCCGCCGGGCGAGCTCCTGACGCATCTCGACGATCTGGCCGCCGAGGAATTCGATAGCGGAAGGGTCGATGCCTCTTTTGGCGATTCCCTCGATCTTGTCCTTGATCAGCTCGATCTCGGCGCCGATGCGCCGGTGCAGCCCCTCGGCAAGATCTTCGGACAGGGTCTGGACCTGCCGATAGATCGCCGCCGTCGACGTGGCCAAAGTCAGGATGTCCTTGGTCGAACGGCCCTGTTCCAGCTCCTTGCCGATGCGATGGATGGCAAGATCCATCGCGGCGATGTCGTCATGGGTCGCAAGGGTTTCCATTTGGGCTTTGACCCGCTCGATATCCGAACGCACCGCCGCAACGGCGGGAGCCAGGGACGCATTGGCCGGCTGCTCCAGCCGGTCCGCGAGGCGGGACATGTCGCCACGCAGGCCCACCAAGGTCTCGGATAACGGGGCAAGGGCCTTGATGGCGTCCTGAACCGGAAATTCGATGCGCGCAGGAGTTGCCCGTTCCGTCACCACGCTGCGCTCGACCGTATCCAGGCGTTCTTTGAGCGCAGACAGGGCCTGGGACAGGACCGAGGTCATCTGGTCCTGGTGATCGGCCGAAAGCCGGGCGGTTTCGCTCAACCGTTCCTCGGCATGCTCGATCCAGCCCGCCATGGATTCGAGCGCGATAGCGGTTCGAGAAGCCTCGTCATGGGGTAGGTGGTCGCCTTTGGCCGGCCTGGAGGGGGCGGTCGTCACGGTTTCGGCGGCTCGCTCACCGGCGGATTTCATGATGCGGTTGATGATGCCTTCCACGTCCTCGCCTGCCCGCCGGCGGGGCTGTTCCGGCTTGTCCGAATGCTCGGCCAGAGCTGCGGCGAGCCATTCCTCAAGGGTCATCCCGGCCCTGCGGGCGGTGGCTTCGGCCACCTCAAGTGCATCCAGATCAAGATCTTCGAGATGGGAGAGCAGATGTCGTCTCATGGCCGCGTCCAGGGGGAACTGGGAACTCGAACGACGGCTTGGCCCCGTACCAGGCGCATCGTGGCGACACGGGAGGCTGGCTATGGCGAATCAAAGTTGAAGCGCCTCGTGACCCTGGTGTCGACGGCGCAGCTTTCCGCCAACGTAGTAAAAAAGCCGTTAAGGCAAGGGCAGTTAGCGAATTCGAGGACGTGCCCGAGCGTCACCCCTTCCTCTTCGTCGCTCCCCCAGAGGAGGCCTCGATTCCGCTGGGATGCACGTCTGTGTTGCAAAGCTCTTGCGGCGACGACAAAATAATGTTATATAATTTGATTACATTTGAATCGTCGGTTCCTGGGGAACCCGGTTCGGGAACAAAGGAATAGACGGGGCAGGGCTATGAATATCGACGCGACTGGAAAATACGCGGCCATCTCGGATAACGGCGCAATTGCCGACAACGCGAAGTCTTACACGATCGGTGACTTGGCTCGGGAATTCGGCGTGACCTTGAGAACCCTCCGTTTCTACGAGGACCGGGGTCTCTTGTCCCCCCGCCGCGAGGGAACCGCTCGTATCTACGACGCCCGCGACCGCGACCGCCTCTCCGTGATCCTGAAGGGCAAGCAGCTCGGCTTCACCCTGACCGAGATCCGCGCCATGCTGGCCGAAGACCGCGTAGCCGATGGGGTCGCCAACCTGACCCTCTCGCTTGATCAGATCGAAGACCAGATCACCCATCTGGAGCAACAAAAGACCGAGATCGAGCAGGCCCTGGCCGAGCTCAAGGCGCGCCGCGCCGGTCTGGCCGTAGCGGCCTAAGCACCAACTTTCTCCCGGACTGTTAGGGCTGCCCGACCGCTTCTGCGGCCGGCTACCCGTGTTGACGGGCTTGCATGTCCGCAGCAAAAGCGTCCCCATGAGGACGTATCTCGTCTATACGATGGCAGCCTTGGCCGAGATCGCCGGCTGCTTTTCGGCCTGGGCTTATTTTCGCCGAGGAGCCTCGGCCTTCTGGCTCGTACCTGGCACGGCTTCCCTCCTGCTTTTCACCTTTCTGCTGGCTCGGATCGAGAGCGCCGCAGGCAGGACCTTTGCGGCCTATGGCGGGGTCTACATCGCGGCTTCTCTTGTCTGGCTCTGGTCCGTCGAGGGCATTCGCCCTGACCGGTGGGACCTAATCGGCGCCGTCATCTGCCTTGCCGGGGCTAGCATTATTCTGCTGGGGCCTCGTCCTGCCTGAATTCCCTCGGATAACTCACAAAAACCCAACCGTAGCCGTTCCGCGGGAGATTTCGCGCCCTAGCTCTTCCCCAACGCGCCCCGATAGTTTATATGTGAACTATCTGCCGAACCGGTACCGTCGCTCGCAGCCGGTTGCTGGGTTTCCGATCTGGAGGAGGTTCCATGCCGGTCTACAAAGCCCCCGTCGAAGACGTGATGTTCCTTTTGAACGATGTCTTTCCCATCGAACGCCACAACAATCTTCCGGGCTTTGCCGATGCGACCCCCGACACCGTCGAGGCGATCCTGAGCGAGGGGGCAAAGCTCTGCGAGGAGGTTTTTGCGCCTCTCAATCTCCCGGGCGATCAAGAGGGCTGCAAGCGCCATCCGGACGGCTCCGTCACCACTCCCAAAGGTTTCAAGGAAGCCTATGAGGCCTTCGTGGCCGGCGGCTGGATGGGCCTGTCGGCTCCCGAGGAGTTCGGAGGACAAGGACTTCCCACAACCCTCAACACGGTGATGCAGGAGTTCCTCTCCTCCGCCAACCTCGCGCTCGGAATGTATCCGGGGCTGACCCAGGGGGCCATTGCGGCTCTGGTCGTTCACGCGTCCCAGGACATCAAGGACATCTACCTGCCTAAGATGGTCGAGGGGGCATGGACCGGCACCATGAACCTGACCGAGCCCCATTGCGGCACGGATCTTGGCCTTCTCAAGACCAAGGCCGTTCCCAACGGCGACGGCTCCTATGCCATCAGCGGCACCAAGATCTTCATCTCGGCCGGCGAGCACGACATGGCCGAGAACATCGTCCATCTGGTTCTCGCACGCATCGAGGGCGCCCCCGCCGGCACCAAGGGCATTTCGCTCTTCGTGGTGCCGAAGTTCCTCGTCAAGGAGGATGGATCCCTTGGAGAAAGAAACGGCGTCTCCTGCGGCTCCATCGAGCACAAGATGGGCATCCACGGCAACGCCACCTGCGTGATGAACTATGATGGGGCGAAAGGCTGGCTGATCGGCCAGGAGAACCGCGGCCTCAACGCCATGTTCGTGATGATGAACGAAGCGCGTCTTGCCGTGGGCGTGCAGGGATTGGCGCAATCCGAGGTCGCCTATCAAAACGCCGTGGCCTACGCCAAGGACCGCCTTCAAGGCAGGGCGCTCACGGGGGCGAAGTTCCCGGACAAGCCGGCAGATCCGATCATCGTCCATCCCGACGTGCGCCGCACGCTCCTGTCCATCAAGGCTTTTAACGAGGCCGCCCGCGCCCTGGTCGTCTGGACCGCGCTCAAAAGCGACATCGCCCATCGCTCCTCGGATGAGGCGGAGCGGCAATCGGCGGATGACCACATGGGTCTCATGACGCCGGTGGTGAAAGGCGTGCTGACGGATCTCGGCTTCGACAACGCCGTGAAGGCGCAGCAGATGTTCGGCGGCCACGGCTACATCGAGGAATGGGGCATGTCGCAATTCGTGCGCGACGCCCGCATCACCCAGATCTATGAGGGAGCGAACGGCATCCAGGCCATGGATCTCGTGGGTCGCAAGCTCGGAAAAGATGGCGGGCGCGCCATCATGGGGTTCTTCAACGAGGTCGGTGCTTTCTGTCAGGAGAATGCAGGAGACGAGAACCTGAAGAGCTTCATTGCGCCGCTCCAGCAAGGGCTGGGCCATCTCCAGCAGGCCACCATGTGGTTCATGCAGAACGCCATGGCCAAGCCCGACAACGCCGGCGCAGGCGCGACGGACTTCATGCACCTCTTCGGCCTCGTGGCCATGGGCTACATGTGGGCCAAGATGGCCAAGGTCGCACATTCGAAGAAACAGCAGGGCAACGGCGTCGCCGAGAAGATGGACGCGAAGCTTCTGACCGGCCGCTTCTTCATGGAGCGCCTGATGCCGGAAACCGCGTCGCGCCTCGCCTGCATCTCGACCGGTGCGGACACGACAATGGCGATGCCTGTCGAAGCCTTTTGACGATAGCGTCATCCCGGCCGAAGCGTCAGCGAAAGAGCCGGGATCGCCTGACGAGTGAAGCGTTCTCTTTTCGATAACGATCCCGGGTTCTGCTCCGCAGACCCGGGATGAAACATGATAGTTTGGGAGGCTTTCATGCCTGACGCCTACATCTACGACGCCGTTCGCACACCGCGCGGACGTGGCAAGCCGGATGGCTCGCTGCACGAGGTGCCGGCGGTCGATCTCGCGGTCACGACATTGGACGCGGTCCGCAAGCGCAACGATCTCGACCCGATGCTGGTCGAGGACGTGGTGCTCGGCTGCGTCGATCCGGTCGGCGAGGCGGGCGGCGACATCGCGCGCGCGGCTGCCCTCAAGGCAGGGTTCGGCAAGGAAGTTCCGGGCGTACAGATCAACCGCTTCTGCGCCTCCGGGCTTGACGCGGTCAACCTTGCGGCCGCGCAGGTCATGTCCGGCATGAAGGATCTGACGATCGGTGGCGGCGTCGAATCCATGAGCCGCATCGGCATGGGCGCGTCAGGTGGCGCATGGCCAGTCGATCCGGGCATAGCCATTGCCAATTATTTCCTGCCCCAGGGCATTTCGGCGGATCTCATCGCCACCAAGTACGGTTTTTCCCGCGACGATGTGGATGCTTACGCGGTCGAGTCCCAGAAGCGCGCCGCCAAGGCTTGGGACGACGGCCGCTTCAAGAACTCCGTCGTGCCCGTCAAGGATATCAATGGTCTTACCATCCTGGCCAAGGACGAGCATATGCGGCCCGGAACCGACATGCAGTCCCTGGGCCAGCTCAAGGCCGCTTTCGTGCAGATGGGCGAGATGGGCGGGTTCGACGCGGTAGCGATCGCGGCCCATCCCGACGTGGAATATGTCAATCACGTCCATCACGCAGGCAATTCCTCCGGCATCGTGGATGGCGCTTCCGCCGTGCTTCTCGGCTCCAAGGAGGGCGGCGAAAAGGCCGGTCTGAAGCCGCGGGCGCGCATCAAGGGTTTCGCATCCATCGGCTCCGACCTCGCCCTCATGCTCACGGGGCCTATCGATGTGTCCGAGCTCGCCCTTAGAAAGGCTGGCATGACCAAGGACGACATCGACCTGTTCGAGATCAACGAAGCCTTTTCGGCCGTCGTGCTGCGCTACATCCAGGCGCTCGATCTCGATCCCGCGAAGGTAAACGTGAATGGCGGCGCCATCGCCATGGGCCATCCACTCGGGGCCACCGGCGCCATGATCTTGGGCACGGTGCTGGACGAACTGGAGCGCAGCGGAAAACAGACGGCCCTGATCACGCTTTGCGTCGCGGCCGGCATGGGCACAGCAGCGATCATCGAGCGGGTTTGAGGCGATCGTTATCCCGGGGCCGCGCAGCGGAACCCGGGATCGTAAAACCAGAAATCGGACAACGATCCCGACTCTTCGCTGCGTGACAGTCGGGATGACGGGAACCCCTCCGGGAGGACACCATGACCACTTTCACCAATTTCCGCTTCGACGTCGATGGGGACGGCATCGCGCTCGCAACCTGGGACACGCCCGATCGGTCCATGAACGTTATCACTCCCGAGGTGATGGAGGAGCTCGCCCATCTTGTCGACACGGTCGCGGTGGATGAGGCGATCAAGGGATGCGTCATCACTTCGGGCAAGGATGCCTTCTCGGGGGGCGCCGACCTCACCATGCTCCAGGGACTGAGCGCGCAATACGCGAAGCTCGCGAAGGAGAAGGGCGAGGAGGAGGCCATGAGCTTCTTCTACGAGGAATCGCGCAAGCTATCGTTGCTCTATCGCCGCCTGGAGACCTGCGGCAAGCCATTTGCCGCAGCGGTGCACGGAGTGTGCCTCGGTGGCGCGTTCGAACTCGCGCTCGCGTGTCATTTCCGTGTTCTGTCGGACGCCGATGCAACGCGCGTCGGCCTGCCGGAGATCAAGGTGGGCCTCTTCCCCGGAGCCGGCGGCACGCAGCGCGTCGCGCGCCTCATGCAGACCGGGGATGCCCTTCAGATGCTGTTCAAGGGCGAGCAGATCCGCTCGCTCATGGCGCGCAACATGGGCCTTGCCCATGCGGTCGCACCCCGCGACCAGATCGTGCAGGCCGCGAAGGACTGGATCAAGCAGGGCGGATCGGCCGTCGCATCCTGGGACCAGAAGGGCTTCAAGCTCCCGTCCAACAAGGTCTACTCGGCCGCCGGCATGCAAATCTGGCCTGCCGCGAACGCCATCTACCGCCGGGAGACGCAGGATAACTACCCGGCGGCCTATGCCATCCTGGAGGCCGTCTATCAGGGCCTGCAGCTTCCCATGGACCTCGCCCTTAAGGTGGAGTCGCGCTGGTTCGCCAAGATCCTGCGCTCGAAGGAAGCAGCGGCCATGATCCGCACGCTGTTCATTTCCATGCAGGAGCTGAACAAGGGCGCGCGCCGTCCCAAGGATGTGCCGCAGACTAAGCTCAAGAAGGTTGGCGTCGTTGGCGCAGGCTTCATGGGCGCGAGCGTCGCCTACGTGACGGCCAATGCCGGGTTTGAGGTGGTGCTCGTCGACCGGGACGTGGAGGCGGCCGAGAAGGGCAAGGCGCATTCCCACAAGCTGATGTCGGACCAGATCATGAAGGGCCGCGCCAAGACGGCGGACCGCGATGAGCTGCTCGCCCGCATCACCGCATCGGCGGATTACGCGGATCTCTACGATTGCGATCTCGTCATCGAAGCCGTCTTCGAGGACCCCAAGGTGAAGGCCGAGGTGGTTCAGAAGGTGGAGGCTGTAATCCGTCTGGACTGCATCTTCGCGTCGAACACCTCGACCCTGCCGATCTCCGGCCTTGCGAAGAACTCGAAGAATCCGGTCCAGTTCATAGGCATCCATTTCTTCTCACCGGTCGAGAAGATGATGCTGGTGGAAGTCATCATGGGCAAGGAGACCGGCGACAAGGCCCTCGCGACCGCGCTCGACTATGTCCGCGCCATCAAGAAGACGCCGATCGTCGTCAATGATTCCCGTGGCTTTTTCGCCAATCGCTGTGTCCTCGCCTACATCCTCGAGGGACATCTTATGTTCGTTGAAGGTGTGCCGCCTGCGATGATCGAGAATGCCGGCAAGCAGGCTGGGATGCCCGTTGGACCGCTCTCCCTCAACGACGAGGTCGGCGTGGATCTCGGCCTCAAGATCCTCAAGGCCACGAAGGCGCAGCTCGGGGACGCCGCCATCGTGCCTGAGCAGGAGCAGCTTCTTGCCCGTCTGGTCGAGCAGGAAGGTCGTCAGGGCCGCAAGAACCGCAAGGGCTTCTATGATTATCCGGAAGCCGGGCCGAAGCGCCTGTGGCCCGGACTGACCGCGCTCCAGCCCAAGCACCTGGAAGCAGAGTTTCTGGACATGCAGGAGTTGAAGCGCCGACTCCTCGTGACGCAGGCCCTGGAGGCGGCGCGCACCGTGGAGGAAGGTGTCATCACGGATCCCCGCGAGGCGGATGTGGGCTCGATCCTCGGCTTCGGTTTCGCGCCGTTTACCGGAGGGGCGCTTTCTTACATCGACTTCATGGGCGCCAAAAACTTCGTGGCGCTGTGCAAGGAATTGCAGGCCAAGCACGGCGACCGCTTCGCACCCCCGCGTATTCTTCACGAGATGGCGGCGTCCGGCGAAACCTTCTATGGACGCGCCAAGGACAAGAAGGCCGCTTGAGTTATGCTATTGTCGTTCCGGGCCGCCTGGTAGGTCGTCCTGGAACGACAGAGGACCAACATGAAACCTCACTTCATGATGCTGGCGGGCTACAATGCCTGGTGCAACCGGCGTCTGTATGATGCCGCGGCGCGGCTCCCCGAGGCGGATTACCATGCGGATCGGGGCGCCTTCTTCAAATCGGTTCATGGCACATTGAACCATCTCCTCGCGACCGATCGCATCTGGTTGAGGCGCTTCACGGGAGAAGGTGAGGCGCCGAACCGGCTCGACGCTATCCTGTTCGAGACACTCGCCGACCTTCGGCGCGCGCGAGAGGGGGAGGATGCGCGTATCGTCGATTATGTTGAAGGATTGTCCGCCATCGATCTGGTTGGACACATCCGCTATCAGACGATTTCCAATCCTGTGACCATCGAGCAACCATTGGCGTCTACGCTCATCCATTTCTTCAATCACCAAACCCATCATCGCGGTCAGGCGCATTGTCTTCTGACCGGCTTAGGCCTTGAGGCCCCGTCCTTCGACCTCATCCTGTTTCAGCGGGAAACCGGAATGGGCATGGCGTGAACGCCCGTAAGGAATTGCTGGCCATTCCGTAGGCGGCGGGCATGAAGCGACAAGGTCCACGCCCCGGGAATGCGGGGTTACTCCAACAAATCTCGATAGAGGTATTTGACGATTGGCGCCCTTCGGCGCACGATTCAAGCGGCTGTTGAGTCAGTTCTGGAAAGCAGATGTTCTCAGAAAATCTGCACTCCCAATAACTGGAGGACGTCATGAAGCCGCCGGGTCGAGGTTTCGCCGCTAGCTCCAGAGAGTTCGTCTGGCCATCAGCATAGCTATACTTTCAATCGAAGCATTGCACACGTGACAGCTCCGGGCCCCGCGACTGATCCGGCATGGATCGAATTCGTGCGGCGGCGGCCCCGGAGCGTCAGGTTCACTCAGGAGATTTAAATGGCGACTCGGTCCGGTACGTCTGGTGAAGACACGATTTCTGGCGGTCCTGGAGCCGATCAACTCTACGGCCGCGCCGGAAACGATCGTCTGTCGGGTTTCGAAGGGCGCGATTTTTTGTGGGGCGGCAGCGGGAATGACAACCTGTCGGGCGGCCTAGAGCATCGGACGATTTGTCGGACCCGCTCCGTTCCTACCCCTGCCTAGCGGAGAAAGGTGGAGCGTCGTGGATCCGCTTTTTCGTCCGATGCTCTAGGCAATGATTGGCTGTTCGGCGGCAACGGCAACGATTTTCTTCTCGGCGAGGAGGGCAATAACGTGCTCTGGGGCGGGCGCGGCGACGATCGGCTCGTCTCTTCACGGGAGGGCCTTGGCGACGACACCCTGATCGGGGGCTCCGGCAAGGATACGTTCATCGTCGACCTGGAATTCGGCGCTCAGGGGAATGACGTGGTCCCCGATTTCCGCCGCGGGCACGACCAGATCAACATTCAATCCTTGGGGGAGGGGGAGCCGGGCATGCTCGATTCGTTTGCCGATCTGGATACCAATCACGATGGCAGGCTCGATCGGCGCGATGATACAGTGACGGTGGGGCGTGGAGGCTTCACGATTGATTTTACCAGCTTTACGCCCAATGGAGGGACGCTCACCCTCAAGGGGATCAAGGCTCTGTACGATTCAGATTTCTTTATTACCTGACGGCCTTTGGCGCCTGCCCATCTCAAAGCGTGTGTCAGTCGTGCGATAGCCTGGGGCCCTAGGGTTTCAGGCTATCGCGCTCTCAGACCGGGGTGCTGAAAGGAACGGCTTGATCATTCCGGACGACGCGGTACCTTCCTGTCCCCTGTTCAACCGCGAAATCGATCCATGCCCCGCGTCATCGACTACTATTTCTCCCTCGTCAGCCCTTGGGCCTATATCGGCCATGCGTCATTCATGGACATCGCGCGGCGGCATGGGGCCGAGGTGAACTACAAGCCGGTCTTCCTCGGCCGCGTCTTTTCCGAAACCGGCGGACTGCCGCTCGCCCAGCGCCACCCGGTGCGGCAGCGCTATCGGATGGTCGAACTGCAGCGTTGGCGCGAAAAGCGCGGATTGTCCTTCAACCTCCAGCCGAAATACTGGCCGTTCGACGTGAATCTCGCGGACCGGTTCGTCATCTCGGTTGCGGCATCCGGAAAGGACCCGGATCCGTTCCTGCGTCGCGCCTATGCGGCCGTCTGGGAGGAGGAGCGTGACCTAGGCAACCCTGTCGTTCTGACCGAGCTGGCCGAGCAGGCCGGCCTCGATTCCACGTCCCTGATGGACATCGCCGTCGGCAGCACCACCGAGGCGATCTATGCGCTCAATCTGGAAAATGCGATCGCGGGCGGCGTCTTCGGCTCGCCTGCCTATGTGCTCGACGGCGAGGTGTTCTGGGGCCAGGATCGCCTCGAGCTCCTCGACGATGCCTTAACGGCTGGCCGCAAGCCATACAGGCCGGACGTCTGAGACACAGCGGCATTCATGCCGCGATTAGGTCGGTTGGCTTTCTGATGGTTCTTAGGATTTGAGCGGGGCTTCATGCGCCAGCAGGCAACGATTGGTCTCATCGGCGGCATGAGCTGGGAGAGCTCGGCCGAATACTATCGCATCATCAACAGAGAGATGCAGAAGCGGCTTGGCGGGGTGCACTCCGCCCGCAGCTTGATGTGGTCCGTCGATTTCGGCGAAGTCGAACGGCTTCAGCATGAGGGGGAGTGGGACAGGCTCACTGATGCCATGAAGGATGCGGCGATCCGGCTGGAGCGGGGCGGCGCGGACTTCATCGTCCTTTGCACCAACACGATGCACCGGATGGCTGATGCAATCACGTCGGCGGCAGGCATTCCGCTGCTCCACATCGCCGATCCGACGGCCGAGCGGATCAAGGCGGCAGGTTTGGAGCGTGTCGGCCTCATCGGCACGGCATTCACGATGGAGCAGGATTTTTATAAGGGCCGGCTGCAGGAGCAATACGGCCTCGACGTCATTGTACCCGAAGCCGATGACCGGCAGGTCGTGCACGACGTCATCTACAAGGAACTTGTGGTGGGGCAGGTTCTCGAAGCATCGAGGATGGCGTACCGGGGTATCATCGCTCGCCTGGTCGAAAGAGGCGCGCAGGCTGTCATCCTTGGATGCACCGAGATCATGCTCCTGGTCTCGGACGAGGACAGCTCTGTGCCGCTTTACGATACCACCTCCATCCACGCCCTCGCGGCCGTCAATCGCGCCCTCGGCGGATGATTTCCTAGACCAGCGGAGCCCTTCAGCCGCTCCTCATTCGGCCGCTGCGCGCATCGCCCGCCATTGGGTCAGGAGCGCGCGGAGCGCCGCTGGTTTCACGGGCTTGTTGAGAACATGGACATGCATGGCCGCGGCGGCCTCACGCACGGTGGGCGTGCGGTCTGCGGTGGCGAGAATGGCCGGCGTATTGACCTGTGTCTTCCAGCGCAGGGCCTTGATGACATCGAGACCATCGCCGTCGTCGAGGTGGTAATCAGCGACGATGACGTCCGGCCCAACTTTGTGGGTCTTGAGAATCCCCTGCGCCGCATCCAGGTCCGCCGCCGTCCACACCTCGCAGCCCCAATTGGCGAGAAGAAGCCGCATGCCTTCGAGAATGGCCGGCTCGTTGTCGATGACCAGCACGCGCAATCCGGAAAGGGGCGTCATTAGAGGGCGCGGCGCTTCGGGGGCCGCCGCCGTGGCCGGAAGCGCCGCGACGACCGGCACTTCGACGCGAAAAAGGGATCCGCGCCCTGCCTCGGACTTCAGGACCACGGGATGGCCCAGGACCCGTCCGATGCGCTCCACGATGGAAAGACCAAGGCCAAGGCCGCGGGCTGCCTTCGCCCCTTGATCGAGGCGCTGGAATTCACGGAACACGATGCGCTGCTTCGACGGGGGAATGCCCAAGCCCGTATCCAGCACATCCAGCGTCAGGTGGGTTCCTTTCCGGCGCGCTCCCACGAGCACACGTCCGGACGGGGTGTACTTGATTGCGTTAGAAATGAGGTTCTGGAGCAGACGCCGCAGCAGACGGCGGTCGGAGCGAACCGTCAGCGAGGAGGGCACGAAGGTGAGCTTGAGCCCCTTGTTCCGAGCCACCGGATCGAACTCGCGCTGCAGCTGACGAAACAGCTCATCGATGCGGAAACTCGACCATTGCGGCCTCATGGCGCCGGTATCGAGGCGCGAGATGTCGAGGAGCGCCGTCAGAATTTCCTCAACTGCATCGAGCGAGGCGTCGATGTTCTCGGCCAGGGTCGCGTCACCGGCCTCCCGGTCGCGCTCCACTAGAGAGGTCGCGTAGAGACGCGCGGCGTTCAGGGGCTGGAGGATGTCATGAGAGGCGGCCGCGAGGAAGCGCGTCTTGGAGATATTCGCCTCGTCGGCCTCCGCCTTTGCGCTCGTGAGCGCTTCGTTCAGACGGGTCAGTTCCTCAGTGCGTTCGCGGACGCGCTGTTCCAGCGTCTCGTTCGCGCGGCGGCTCTCCTCCTCTGCCTGCACCGTGTCGGTGACGTCCGTATATGTAGTGACGATGCCGCCGTCGGGTAGCGGATTCGAGCGGATCTCGATCACCTTGCCGGACGGATGGAGCCTGAGACGCACCGGCTCCATGTCGTGCTGGAAGGAGTAGATTCGAGCTGCGATCAGATCCTCGAATTCGCCCGGCCCATAGGAGCCGCGTTCCGCGTTGAAGGCCACGATATTGTCCATGCCCACGCCGACGCGCACGAGGTTCGGAGGCAGATCGTAGAGATCGACGAATGCCTGGTTCCAGGCGAGCAGCCTCAGGTCCCGGTCGAGCACCGTGATGCCCTGTCGGGCGTAGTTGATCGCATGCTGGAGCAGATCGCGGCTTTGCTGGATGGCTGCCGAGGCATCGTCGAGCAGCTTGAGGGCCGCCTTGGTGGAGACGGTGCGCCGCCGCAGGAGGAGTGAGAGAGCTAGGCGCGAGGAGGCGGTGCCGATCGCGGAGGCCAGGAGGTGCTCGGCATAGCGCAGAAGATGGATGTCAGCCTCGGCGCGGGACTCGAGCGACTGACCGCGGCTATGGGCAAAGCCCTCGAAGGATCGCGTCGTCCGCTCCTCGCCGAGATAGCGCGCCACAGCGGCGCGCAACTCGTCCACCGTGACGCTTGCGCGAAACAGGCGAAAGCTCGGAGCCGTCGAGACGCTGGGTTCACCCACGAAAACATTGGCCTGTAGCTGCTCAAGCGCCGTCGCGGGTCGCCAGAGGGAGAAGCCGATATAAGTCAGGATGTTGAGCGTCAGGCTCCAGACGACCCCGTGGGTTAGTTGTGGCAGGTCGACGCCGAACAGGGCCGTTGGTTTGAGGGCTGTCAGCCCGAAAGGTCCCGTGACCACCAGATCGGACCAGAAGACGCCGTCCCAGATCAGGCTGGGCAGAAGCAGCGTGTAGGCCCAAGTGGCGAAGCCCACCAGGAGGCCGACGCTTGCGCCGAGCGCCGTGCCCCGCGACCAGATGAGGCCGCCGAGGAAGGCAGGTGCGACCTGCGCAATCGCCGCAAAAGACAGAAGGCCGATGGCCGCAAGCGCTGCCTCTCCGGACGCCCGGTAATAGACATAGGCCAGAAGGATCACCACGACGATCGACACCCGGCGGACGCCCAGCACGAACCCGCCGAGCTCCATGCCTGCAAATGCCCGCCGCCGCAGGACGATGGGCATGACCAGATGGTTCGAGATCATAATCGCCACGGCGACCGAGTCGATGATGACCATAGCGGTCGCGGCCGAGAAGCCGCCCAGGAACGTGATGACCGCGAGCACACCCGCGTTATCGAAGAGCGGCAGCGCCAGCACCGTCATGTCCCGGTCGACGGCGCCCTCCGGGAAAACGGCTAGGCCCGCAAGCGCGATGGGAATGACGAAGATGTTGATGAGAATGAGATACAGCGGAAACAGCCATGCGGCCCGCTTCACGTCGTCGATGGACCGGTTCTCCACTACGGTCATGTGAAACTGGCGCGGCAGGAGCAGAGCGGCGCAGCTCGAAAGCAGAATAAGCGTGATGTAGCTGCCGAACCCGGATGTACGCTCGACCAGGCTGGTGCTGATCCCTTGCTGGTTCAGCTGCTCGACAATAGCCCCATAGCCGTCGAACATGATGAAGGTCACGTAGAACCCGACCATCAGGAAAGCCACGAGCTTCACGATCGATTCAACCGAGATCGCCATGATCAGGCCGTCCTGGTGCTCGGTTGCGTCCGTGTGGCGTGTGCCGAACGCCACGGCAAAGCCCGCGAGCACGAGGGCGACGATGAACGCCAGATCGCCGAACACCGAGACCTGCAGCGGAACGCTTGCATTGGCTGCGGTCAGGAAAACATTGAGGGATGACGAGACCGCCTTCAACTGAAGCGCGATGTACGGAATGGAGCCGATGAGCGCGATCGCGCTCACGATGGCCGCGACGCGTTCGCTCTTGCCGTAGCGGGCGGCCACGAAGTCGGCGATCGACGAGATGTTCTGCGTCTTGGCCACCCGCACCACACGGGCGATGAGCGCATGTCCCAATCCGATGACGAGGATCGGTCCGATATAGATGGTCAGGAAGTCGAATCCGGATCGGCTGGCGAGCCCCACCGATCCATAAAAGGTCCAGGACGTGCAATAGACCGCGAGCGACAGGGCCGCGACGGTGGAGCGCGCCGGCCCGAGAATGAAACGCCGCCCCGAATGGTCCCCCCAATGGGCGACCATGAAGAGGAAGCAGAGATAGACCAGGGCCGATAGGATAACCACCCAACTGGCGACCATATGCGCATCCTCATGGAAAAACCGGGACAGATTTACATGTTCGACGGGACGAACGCCACCTTGAGGTGAGCCGCCTGACCCGAGGCCGCTAGAGCCCGCGATCCCATCCTGGCTCAGGCGCAAACCGCCGGGCCAGAAACTCCACGAAGGCGCGAACCTTCGCAGGCGCCTGCCGGCCCGAAGGTAGCACCGCATGTACGCCGAACTCCGGAACCGGATGTTCCGCCAGCACGCGCACGAGGCTGCCGTCGCGAAGGCAGTCCCCGACCAGGAACGTCGGCTGGTAGATGATGCCTTGGCCGGCCACGGCCGCCGCCAGGAGGGCATCGCCGTTGTTGGCCCGGAGCTTGCCGCTGACCGGAACCGCAGTTTCACCCTCGTGGCCGAAGAGCCAACGGGTGGCGCTCAAGGTGCTGGGCAGGGTATAGCCAAGACAATTGTGCCGGCCGAGATCCTCCGGCGTTGCCGGTACTCCATAAGCCTCGAGGTAGGAGGGGGCCGCACAGACCACGATGCGGCACGGCGCAAGCTTTCGGGTCACAAGGCTCGAATCCTTGAGGCGCCCGATCCGGATCGCCAGATCCCATCCTTCCTCGATCAGGTCCACGTAACGGTCGGCGAGCCCAAGATCGACCGTCAGAGCTGGATGGAGGCGGCCGAACTCGGCCAGCGCCGGCGCAATTTCGCGAAAACCGAAGGTGAGGGGCACGTTGAGGCGCAGGGTTCCGCGCGGCTCGATGCGGTCGAGGCTGGAGGAGGCCTCGGCCTCCTCGATCTCGACCAGGATGCGTTCGCAGGCCGCGAGATAGTTGCGCCCGCCTTCGGTGAGAACAAGCCTTCGGGTCGAGCGGTGCAGCAGCTTGACGCCCAGTCTGCCCTCGAGGGCCGCAATGTGCTTCGTCACCATGGTCTGCGAGAGACCCAACGACCGCGCCGCAGCCGAGAAGCTGCCGAGCCCTGCGACACGGACGAAAACCTGCATGCTGGTAATGCGGTCGAGCACCGGGACGCCTCACTCTGTGGGTGTGAGTTCATATTCCATTCTGCTCGTTATCACATCGCCAGTATGAGGTCATATGGGAAGCACCGACATTCAGGAGATCGCCATGATCGACACTCGCACCGCTCCCTATGCCGCCCTGATCCTTCGCATCACGCTGGGCATTCTTTTCCTCGCCCATGCAGGCCTGAAGATCTTTGTTTTCACTCCTGCCGGCGCGGCCCAGTTCTTCGGCAGCCTCGGCCTGCCTCCGTCCTTCGCTTATCTGACCATCCTAGCGGAGGTCGTTGGCGGCTTCGCCCTGATCCTCGGATTCTATGCCCGCTGGGCCGCCCTGGCCTTGGTGCCGATCCTTCTCGGCGCGATCGTCACCGTTCACGGCCCCGCAGGCTTCTTCTTCAACAATCCGAACGGCGGCTGGGAATACCTGGCGCTCTGGATCGTCGCGCTCCTGGCTCAGGCTCTCATCGGGGACGGCCCTTATGCCCTGCGGGGAGGATCCGCCAAGACCCCTCGCACGTTTTCTCCCCAGTCAGCCTGAGGGAAAAGCTCATGACTTTACCCACCGCACCATTGGAGGCTGCCGAGGCTCTGGCGGCCCGCCCCATCGACCCCGGTGTTCGGATCGGACATGTGCACCTCAAGGTGGCCGATCTCGACCGGGCGCTGGCCTTTTATTGCGGCGTCCTCGGCTTCGAGCTGATGCAGCGCTATGGCGCCCAGGCGGCGTTTATCTCGGCCGGTGGCTACCACCACCATATCGGCCTGAACACCTGGGAGAGCCAGGGCGGCTCGCCGCCGCCTCCCGGCACCACCGGGCTCTACCATGTGGCCATTCTCTATCCGACGCGGGCGGCCCTTGCGGATGCTCTCGTTCGTCTGGCCGAGGCAGGCATCCCGCTCGACGGCGCGAGCGATCACGGGGTGAGCGAGGCGCTCTATCTCAGGGATCCTGACGGCAACGGCGTCGAACTCTACTGGGACCGGCCTCACGACCAATGGCCCAAAACCCCTGACGGGCAGTTGAAGATGTTCACCCAGCGCCTGGACATTCAGGGTCTGCTCGCCAGCCGCGAAGCTTGACGGGACGCTAAGGCCGCCCGGTCGCCCGATCCATCACGGGATTCGATCGGATGTTTCGTTTCTTTTCATGGGTTCGGGGTTGAGGCTTGCCTTTGAGCGGGTCACAGGTCATCCCTGTGCCCTGCTCAAGGAGCCTTTTAATGAACGCCTCCGTGTCGATCCCGTCTGTTATGAATCTCCGGCCGGAGGCGGAACTCGCTCCAACGAGCGGCATCGTCGACGTGTTCAATTACGGGCGCAACCGACAGGGGATCATTCCGCTCTGGGTCGGCGAGGGCCACCTGCCGACGCCGTCCTTCATCTGCGACGCGGCGGCACGCTCCCTGGCGGCCGGCGAGACGTTCTACACCTATCAGCGCGGCATTCCCGAACTGCGTCAGGCGCTGGCCAGCTATCATGAGCGGCTCTATGGGGCGCCGGTGGACCCTGAGCGCTTCTTCGTGACGTCCGGCGGAATGCCGGCCATTCAAATCGCCATGCGGATGATCGCCGGCGTCGGCGACGAGGTGCTGATATCGACGCCTGCCTGGCCCAACTTCGGGGGCGCCATTTCGATTTCCGGCGCCCGGCCCGTGGGCGTTCCCATGAACTTCGACCAGCGTGGCTGGAGCCTCGATTTCGAGCGCCTCGAGCAGGCCATCACGCCTCGCACCCGCGCGATCGTCATCAACTCCCCGGCCAACCCCACGGGCTGGACCGCAAGCCACGACGACCTCCGGGCCATCCTCGATCTCGCCCGCAAGCACGGCATCTGGATCGTCGCGGACGAAATCTACGGCCGCTTCATTTACGACCCGACCCTGACGGTAGATGGCCGCGCGCCCTCGTTCCGGGACGTGATGACGCCTGAGGACCGCATCCTCTTCATCCAGACATTCTCGAAGAACTGGGCCATGACAGGCTGGCGCATCGGCTGGCTCGAAGCCCCGCCGGCGTTGGGCCAGATCATCGAGAACCTGATCCAGTATCAAAGCTCCGGCACGCCGGTGTTCTCCCAGCGCGCTGCCGTCGCGGCCCTGGAACAGGGCGAGGATTTCGTCGCCATGCAGATCGCCAATGCCAGGACTGGACGGGATATCGTCGGGCATCTCGCCGAGACGGGTCTCGTCGATCTGCCGCCGCCGAGCGGGGCCTTCTACTCGTTCTTCCGGATCAGGGGCGCCAGGAACTCCAACGAGATCGCCTTCCGGCTCGTCGACGAGGCCAATGTGGGTCTGGCGCCGGGCTCGGCTTTCGGCGAAGCGGGGGAGGGGTACCTGCGCCTGTGCTACGCCCGCAGGGCCGAGGATCTCGAGGAGGCTGTCCGCCGCATCAGCGCCGCCCTGCCGAAGCTCGTAGCCTGATGCAGAGCACGAGCCCTTGGCCGACGCATGGCTTGCCCGCGCCAAGGACATTTGACCTCGGGCCTCTTGGGGTTCATTGACCGCCGCGGGGTCTGTTGCGGGCTCCGCCATTTCGTCATGCACCCGATCCTTGCGAACCTCACCCAGATCCTGATCGCCGGCCTTGGCGGGCTTGCATTCCACATGCTCGGGGTGCCCGCAGCTTGGCTCTCGGGCTCGGCGATCGCCGTTGCCCTGTGGGGCCTGACCGGATGGGCCGTGCCCATGCCCCGGGCCCTCGCCGATGCCGCGATGCTGATCTCCGGCGCCACCATGGGAGCGGCCGTCACGCCTGCGGCCCTTGCGGCCATGGCCCGTTATCCGTCGAGCCTGGTCCTTCTGGTGATTGCCGTCGTGGCGATTTCATCCGCATCGGCCCTCTGGCTCACCCGGGTTTCTGGCTGGCGCAGGGACGATGCGGTGCTGGCCTCCGTGCCCGGAGCCCTTTCGACGGTGCTGGCCATCGCGGCCGACCGGAAGGCGGCAGTGGCGCCGATCGCCATCGTGCAGAACCTGCGCTTGTTCGTGCTGATCGCACTCCTGCCCAGCATCGTGGTCTTCACCGGCGGGGGACAGAACACAGGCGCACTCATCGGTGAGGAGCAGCCCATCGCAAGCCCCGCCGGCATGGCTTTCGTGCTTCTCGGCGGCCTTGCCGTGGGGGCGATTTTCAAGGCACTCAAGGTGGCGGCTCCGATCCTGCTCGGGGCGACCGTTGCGAGCACCGTGAGCCATGCTGCCGAATGGGTCACCGGCGTCATCCCGCCCGTGATCGCAACGGGCGGCCTTGTGCTGATCGGGATCTTCATCGCCGAGCGCTTCCGCAACCTGCAGCGATCGACCCTCAAGAAGAGCCTGCTGGCCGGCCTCGGCTCTTTCGCGATCGGCATGGGAGTCGCGGTTTTCTTCGCAACCCTCGCATCCTGGGCGGCCGGGGTGAGCTTCGCCGACGGGCTCGTGGCCTTCGCGCCGGGCGGGTTGGAGGCCATGACGGTGCTGGCCCTGATTCTGGGGCTCGACCCGCTCTATGTGGGGATACACCACCTCGTCCGCTTCCTGGGGATCGGGCTCGTGGTTCCCTTCGTGGTGGCCTGGCTGCAGCGAGGCGATCCCCCGCAGGCCTGACAAGGATTCAGCTCTTCGGGTTCCGCAACCGCTCGACCGCTTCCATGCGGGGCTTTGCGGTCTCCCAGAGATGCTTTGTGACCGCCGCCACCAGGGCTTCCGTCAGCAGCATCAGGCCCGCCGAGGAGTCCCAGTTGGACGGAACCGTCACATGCGCGGGAAGGATGTGACGGGCCACCCGGGCGATGGGCGAGAGCCAGGGGTCTGTGAGAAGCACCACCGTCGCGCCCTGCTTGGCAGCCGCCTCCGACAGGGCGATCACGTCTTCCTGGTAGCGGCGGATGTCGTAGGACACGATCACGTCCTTGCGGCCGATCTCGATCATCCGGTCGCGCCAGAGGGCCGGCTGGCTCTCGATGAAGTGCACGTCGCTGCGCACGATGCGGAAATGGCTTTCCGCATAGCGGGCCAATGCTCCGGTGAAGCGCCCACCGGTGAAATGAATGTGTCGGCGCCGGTCGCTCAGCAGGGCCACGATCGCGTCGAATTCCGTCGGCGCAATGTTTTCCACGGTCGCTGTCAGATTCGCGATCACCGCCTCGGCAAAGGACGACAGGGCCGGCGCGCCGTGGCTTTTGTCCCCTGGACTTGCCTTCGCCAGGGGGGAGAGGAGCTGTGCCTCCAGTTCCTCGCGCAGATGCTTCTGGAACTCGGGAAAACCGCTGAAACCAAGGCGCGTGACGAAGCGCAGGGCCGACGGAGCCGAGATGCCGGCCCGGGAGGCGAATTCCGCCACCGTATCGAGTCCCGCAAAGGGGTAGTGGCTCAGGAGCAGATGCGCAGCCCGCTTCTCGCTCGGCGTGAAGGCGTCCATCTCATGACGAATGCGTTCCGCAAGGCTTGAGCCATCGGCCGAAGCAACATTGTTTCCACTGCGCATGTCTGAAGATCCACAACCCTGCCTTGACTGTTGACGAAAGCCGTATCAGAAATTTCAAGACAATAAAAACATGAATGGACGTACCAAACGTTCAAATAGGGGTGCCAGCCTGCCCGCAGCAGGTTAACGGAGGACCGCATGGAGCATGCGAGTCGCAGAGCCGCCGATGCCCGGCCAGCTGTTCAGGTTGGAGAGCCGGTTGCTCGCATTGACAATGCCCAGGGCGCTTCCCCCATCCTCCTCATCTGCGAGCATGCCTCCAACACCCTTCCAAGTCGTTACGGGACCCTGGGCTTGAGCCCATCCGAGCTTGAGAGCCACATTGCCTGGGATCCGGGGGCGCTCGCGGTCGCCCAGGACCTGTCGCGACTGCTCGATGCGCCGCTCATCCACGCGACCGTGTCGCGCCTGGTGCTCGATCTCAACCGGGATCCTTCCGCGCCTGATTCGATCACGACCTTGAGCGAGCGCACGACGATCACCGGCAATCTTGATCTGGGTCCGGAGGAGCGCGCCCTGCGCGTCAGGGAGGTCTACGACGCTTTTCACGACGCCGTCGACGCTTTCACGGAGGCCCGCAGGGCGGCCGGACAGGTCAGCGCTGTTGTTTCCGTCCATTCGTTCACGCCGGTCTATCGCGATGTTCAAAGGCCTTGGGAGATCGGGCTCATCTTTGACCGGGACGAGCGGTTCGCCCGCAGCGTGGAATCCGGCCTCAGGCAGGATCCTGCTCTGACCATCGGCATGAACCAACCCTATTCACCAGCAGACCGGGTGTTCCACACCCTGGAGCGCCACGCAGAACGGCGCGGTCTCGCGTCTCTGATGATCGAAATCCGCAACGACCTGATCCGCACGGAAGACGGACAGGCGTCGTGGTCGAAACGTCTTGCGCCTCTGTTGAGGGAGGGAGCGCGGACGCTGTGAAGACGAGAATGGCGCAGGGTGTGCCATGGCTCAGGGGACAGACTTATTCTTGGAGGAAGAGTCGATGTCAGTTGGTCAAGAGAGTACAGGGGCTCACGCCCCGCCGGCAGGAGCGCAGGGCGCCGCGGGCATTACCTATACGACAGTGGACGACAGCTATTTCGAGGCCCGGCGTCTCAAGCGCTATGCCCGCGTGTGGTCCCTCTGGGCGCTCGGCGTCGGAGCGGTGATCTCCGGTCACTATTCGGGCTGGAACCTCGGGTTGACGCAGGGCTTCGGCTCGATGTTCTTCGCCACCATCATCATCGCCACCATGTATCTCGGCCTGACCTTCTCGCTGGCCGAGATGTCGCCCGCTCTTCCACATACGGGCGGAGCGTACTCCTTCGCCCGTACGTCGATGGGCCCATGGGCCGGCTATATCACGGGCATCGCGGAGAACATCGAGTTCGTTCTGACGCCGGCCGTGATCGTGTTCTTCATCAGCTCGTACCTGTCGGCGATCTTCGGCACGGCGCCGGGTTTCCAGCCGGTCTACTGGGTGTTGTGCTACGCCCTGTTCGTCGGCCTCAACATCATCGGCGTCGAACTCTCGTTCCGCGTCACGGTGACGGTGACCGTCATGGCTCTTGCGGTGCTGGCGGCCTTCTATCTGTCGGTTCTGTTCTCCGGCCAGCTGGACTTCTCCCGCTGGGCGCTGAACATCGGTTCCGATGGCGCGGAACTGCCGAATGGAAACGGGCCGTTCCTGCCCATGGGGGTCGGTGGCGTTCTGGCGGCGCTTCCCTTCGCGGTCTGGCTGTTCCTGGCCATCGAGCAGCTGCCCCTGGCAGCCGAGGAGTCGCACGATCCGCAGCGTGACATGCCCAAGGGCATCATCGCCGGCATCCTGACGCTGATCGTCTCGGCCTTCCTCGTGCTGTTCCTGAACACCAGCATCGCGCCGGGCGCGGTGGGCCTGGGCAAATCGGGCGAGCCGCTTCTTGACGGGTTCCGCACCTTGTTCGGCTCCGACATCGCCAAGATCTTGGCGGCCATCGCGGTGATCGGGTTGATCGCATCGTTCCATACGATCATCTTCGCGTTCGGAAGGCAGATCTACTCGCTCTCGCGGGCGGGCTATTTCCCGAGCTTCCTTTCGGTGACCCACGGAGCTCGCAAGACGCCTCACGTGGCGTTGATCGCGGGCGCCGTGATGGGCCTTCTGGTGATGCTGGTCATCTGGTTCTCGGTGGGCGCCGAGGCGGGTGCCGGCGTCATCGGCGGCACGCTTCTCAACATGGCGGTCGCAGGTGCGATGCTCGCATACTTTATGCAGGGCATGTCCTACATCGTCCTGAAGAAGAAGTTCCCGAACCTCCATCGGCCTTACGTGAGCCCGTTCGGCATCGCAGGCGCAGTGGTCTGCATGGTCATCGCCGCCGTGACGCTCTACTTCCAGCTCACGGATCCCGTGTTCCAGAAGGGCGTTCTCGGGGTGGCGATCTACTACGCGATCATGATGGCCTACTTCCTCGTCCATGGACGTCACAAGCTCATCCTCTCGCCCGAGGAGGAATTTGCCCTTACAAAGGGACAGAGCGAGTACAAGTCCTATTGATGTTGCAGGGGAGCGCGCCTCGGGCGCGCTCCCGTCTCCCTCATTCCGTTAGGTTCCTGCATGGACATTCCCAAGATCAAGACGGCCGCCGACGCAGTGGCCTATGTGCGCAGCCGCGATCTGCCGTTCGTGAAAGTCGGCATCGTCGATACGGACGGCATCATGCGCGGCAAGTACATGGCGCGCGACAAATTCGAATCCGCTCTCGAGAAGGGTTTCGGGTTCTGCGACGTGGTGCTGGGTTGGGACTCGAACGATCAGCTCTACGACAACACCAAGCTGACCGGCTGGCACACCGCCTATCCGGATGCGCCGGTGCGCGTGCTGCCGGAGACCATGCGGCTCATTCCGTTCGAAAACGATCTGCCGTTCTTCCTGGCCGAGTTCGATGGCTATGCGGAGGATGCCTGCCCGCGCGGCGTGCTGCGACGGGTGCTTAAAAAGGCCGAAGACATGGGCTATGCGGTCTCGGCCGCGGCGGAGTTCGAGTTCTTCCTGTTCGAGGAGACGCCGCACTCCGTTCGCGAGAAAAGCTACCGCAATCTGAAGAACATCACGCCGGGCTTCTTCGGCTATTCAGTACTGCGCGCCGGCGTCCACGCGGATTTCTACCACGAGCTCCTCGACGTCGCGAACAAGATGGATTTCGAGATCGAAGGCTTGCATACGGAAACTGGACCGGGCGTGCTCGAAGCCGCGATCCGTGTCGACGATGCCCTGAAGGCTGCCGACAAGGCGGCCCTGTTCAAGACCTTCACCAAGATCATCGCTCAGCGGCGAGGCTGGATGGCCACCTTCATGGCCAAGTGGTCGCGCGACTGGCCCGGCCAGTCGGGCCATCTGCATACCTCCCTGCAGGACATCAAGACCGGCAAGGGCGCGTTCTACGACCCCAAAGGTCCGCATTCCATGTCGGACGCCATGCGCTGGTTCGTCGGCGGCCAGCAGCAGCTGATGCCGGAACTTCTCGCCATGGTGGCCTGCACGGTGAACAGCTACACCCGGCTCATTCCGGGCTTCTGGGCGCCCACGGATTCCGCCTGGGGTGTGGAGAATCGCACGACGGCCCTCCGGGTCATCCCAGGTTTCGAAAAGTCTCAACGCGTCGAGTACCGGGTCGCGGCGGCCGACATCAACCCTTACATCGCGCTTGCGGCCGCGATCGGCTCAGGGCTCTGGGGCATCGAGAACAGGGTCGAGCCGGGCGAGCCGATCCAGGGCAACGCCTATGCGGTGGAGCACCCGAAGGAGAGGGCCCTGCCGCGTTCGCTGGGGGAGGCGGCTGAGCGGTTGAAAGCGTCGCAGGCCGCTCGTCAGCTCTTCGGCGACACCTTTGTTGACCATTACGCCGCGACGCGCGAATGGGAAGAACGCGAGGCCCGCAAGGCCATCACGGACTGGCAGCTCGCCCGTTATTTCGAGATCATCTAAAAGCAAGATCATGGCCGATACCGATATCGTCTGCATTTCCCCCGTCGATGGGCGCGAACTCGTACGCCGTCCGATCATGTCTGAGGCCGCGATCGAGGCAGCCGTCAAGGCGGCCCGCGAGGCGCAGCGAGAGTGGCGCAACGTGCCCCTCCCGGAGCGCGCCAGGAAGGTGGAGGCCTTCCTCGATGCGCTGCTCGCCATGAACCAGGAGGTGGTGCCCGAGATCGCCCAGATGATGGGCCGTCCCGTGCGCTACGGCGGCGAGTTCCGCGGCGTCGAGGAGCGGGCGCGCTACATGATCCGTATCGCGGAGCAGAGCCTGAGGCCTATTCCGGCCGATGACGAAAAGCCGGGATTCCGCCGCATGATCAAACGCGAGCCTGTCGGCCTCGTGCTCGTGATCGCGCCCTGGAACTATCCGTATCTCACGGCCATCAACACCATCGTGCCCGCGCTCATGGCCGGCAACGCGGTTCTCTTGAAGCACGCCTCGCAGACCCTGCTCGCGGGCGAGCGTTTCCAGATGGCCATGGACCGTGCCGGCATGCCCAAGGGTCTGTTCCAGAACCTCGTGCTGAGCCATGACCAGACAAGCCGCATCTTGGGTGCGGGCCTCGTGGATCATTGCAACTTCACCGGCTCGGTCTCCGGCGGGCGTTCCATCGAGCGCGCGGCGGCAGGCTCCTTCACGTCGCTCGGACTCGAGCTCGGCGGCAAGGACCCGGCCTATGTGCGCCAGGATGCCAACTTCGACCATGCTGTCGAAAACTTGGTGGATGGCGCGTTCTTCAATTCGGGCCAGTGCTGCTGCGGCATCGAGCGCATCTATGTGCACGAGAAGCACTATGACCGCTTTGTCGAGGGCGCAGTCGATCTCGTGAACAGGTATGTTCTCGGCAATCCGCTGGAGGAAGCGACGACGCTGGGTCCAATGGCGCACAAGCGCTTTGCGGACCTCGTGCGCGAGCAGAATGCAGAAGCGGTTGCGAAAGGCGCAAAGGCGCATATCGATGCCCGGAAGTTCGCGGCGGATGTAGGCGACACCGCCTATCTGGCGCCGCAGGTGCTCACGAATGTGGATCACTCCATGAGCGTCATGCGCGAGGAGAGCTTCGGTCCCACCGTCGGCATCATGAAGGTCAGCGGCGACGAGGAAGCGATCCGTCTTATGAATGACTCGCCCTACGGTCTCTCGGCCGCCATCTGGACCTCCGACGTGGATGCGGCGGAAGCCATCGGCGAGAAGCTTGAAACCGGCACCGTCTTCATGAACCGCTGCGACTATCTCGATCCCGCCCTTGCCTGGACCGGCGTGAAGGATACGGGCCGCGGCGCGAGCCTGTCGCGGCTGGCCTACGAGTCGCTCACCCGTCCGAAATCCTACCACCTGCGCCACGCGCTTTGAGTTTTGACATGACCGCTTCTCCCCGCTCCAATTGGAACTACCCAACCCCGGTTCGCTTCGGCGCAGGCCGTATCTCTGAGCTGGCGGAGGCCTGCCGATCGGTGGGCATGTCGGCTCCTCTCATCGTCACCGATCCGTTCCTGGCGACGCAGCCGATGACGAAGGCGGCGCTCGTTCAGCTCGGCGCCGCAGGCCTCAAGGCCGCGATCTTTTCGGACATCAAGCCGAACCCGGTCGAGACCAATGTCTATAAGGGTCTCGAAGCTCTCAAGGCCGGTGTGCATGACGGCGTCGTGGCCTTCGGCGGCGGATCGGCGCTCGACGCCGGCAAGGTCATCGCCTTCATGGCAGGCCAAACCCGCCCCATGTGGGATTTCGAGGATATCGGCGATTGGTGGACCCGGGCGGACCCCAAGGGCATCCTGCCGATCATCGCGGTGCCGACCACCGCCGGCACCGGCTCGGAGGTAGGCCGCGCGGGCGTTATCACCCAGGAGGCCACCCACACCAAGAAGGTGATCTTCCATCCTCTCATGATGCCGAAGATCGTGATCTGCGATCCGGAGCTTACGGTCGGCATGCCGCCCCACATTACGGCCGGAACGGGCCTCGATGCGCTGGCTCACTGCATCGAGGCCTATTGCGCGCCCGGCTATCATCCGATGGCGGACGGAATCGCGGTCGAAGGCATCCGCCTCGTGAAGGAGTATCTGCCGCGCGCCTATAAGGACGGTAAGGATATCGAGGCCCGCGCCAACATGATGTCCGCCGCCGCCATGGGCGCCACCGCGTTCCAGAAGGGCCTGGGAGCGATCCACGCGCTTTCGCATCCGGCGGGCGCGCTCTACGACACGCACCATGGCCTCACCAACGCGGTCTTCATGCCCTACGTGCTGGTCTATAACCGCGAGGCGATTGAACAGAAGATCGAGCGCCTTGCCGCCTATATCGGCCTCGAGGCTTCGTTCCAGGCTTTCCTCGACTGGGTATTGAAACTGCGTCGGGATCTCGGCGTGCCGCACACCCTGGAGGGCCTGAAGATCGACAATGCCCGCTTCGACGAGATGTCCACCATGGCGCCCGACGATCCGACGGCGGGCGGCAATCCGGTGCCGATCACGAAGGAAAGCGCTCGCAAGCTCTACGAGAGCGCACTGGCCGGCCAAGTTTAAGCCGGGCATATGACCATAAAAAAGAGCGCCGTCGGTTGATGACGGCGCTCTTTTTGTTTCTCGCGCTCGACCGCTTTACGCAGCCGCCTTGGCTTCGACGGGAGCCTTGCGCTCCGCGCGCAGGGACTTCAGCGCCTCGGTCCAGCGGTAGAGTTCGTCCAGCATCGTCGCGGCGGACGTCTTGTAGATGTCGAGGGGCTTGAGATTGCCGTTCTCGTCGAGGTGCTGGAACACCATCGGCATGGGCACGCCTTCCGGGATCGGCATCATCTTGAGCGTCGTCAGGAGCTGCTTTTCGGCTTGCGCCGCGCGCAGGCCGCCGGAGATGCCGCCATAGCTCACGATGCCGGCGGGCGCATAATTCCATTCGCGGGAAAGATAGTTCAAGGCGTTCACAAGGGATGGCGGCGGGCCATAGTTGTACTCCGGCGTCACGAACACGAAGGCATCGGCAGCTTTCACGCTCTCGGCCCAGGCCTTGGTGTGGGCGTGCTGGTAAGACTGCTTCATGGGATGCTCGGGCTCGTCGAAGATCGGCAGGTTGAAGTCTGCTAGATCGACCAGAACCGGCTCGAACTTGCCATGCTCGGCGGCGAACTCGTTAAACCATCTGGCAACGCTGGGGCCGACGCGACCGGGGCGGGTGCTGGCGACGATGGTGTGAAGCTTGAGCGTCATCTTGTTTCCTGAACTTGCCGCGAGGCGAGAGGATGATTAAGTTACGATTTGTGACTGACGCTCATTTGGTAACTTTTCCACGAAGCCGCAAGGAGGCACTTTTTTGGAACTCGGGCACATGAATGTAACCGGCGACTGCAAGACCGTGACCGGTGTCCTGTCGCGAATCGGCGACAAGTGGAGCGTTCAGGTCGTGGTCCAACTCGGCCAAGGGCCAAGACGTTTCAATGAGTTACGGCGCATCATCGGCGACATTTCGCAACGGATGCTGACCCTGACCCTGCGTGGTCTCGAGCGGGACGGGCTAGTGACACGCACGGTCTATCCGACCATTCCACCTCGGGTCGAATACAAACTCACAGAGCTGGGTTGCTCCCTGCTCATGACTGTGCGCGGCCTCGGTGACTGGGCTCGGCAACACCATCATGAGATTGCGGAGGCTAGGCGCCGTTACGACCAGGGAGCCTCGGAGGGTGAGGCAGACGCGGCCTAAGGTTCTCTGCCGTCACCCTTTCAAGTGACTGTCCAAGACGTCCCAGAGCGCCTGGTCGTGGAAGGTCTCGATTGTCAGATCCGCACCGACCTCCCTCATCTCGTCTGCCGAGAGCCCTGTCAGCACGCCAAACGAGAAAAGACCTGCCGCCTTGGCGGCCTTCATGCCCGAAGGGGAATCCTCGAACGCGATGGCTTCGCCTGCCTGAAGGCCAAGCCTTTCCAGCGCCGTCAGGTAGGGCAGGGGATCCGGCTTTCCTCGCACCACTTCCTCGATGGTGATCTTGACCTCAAACCGCTCCGCAATGCCGAGAGCGTCAAGCATGTGGGTAGCATTCAGAACTGGAGCGTTGGTCACGAGCGCAATCTTGAGACGGTTCTCCTCGGCCCAATCGAGAACGTCGAGGAGCCCATCCAGGGGCTTCAGGTCCAAAGCCAGTCTGCGGAAGGCCGCCTCCTTGAGCTCCGCCAATTCCTCGTGCTCGTCAACGCTATGGCTGGGGAGCAGAGAGGCAAAGATCGACTCGTTTGTGCGTCCGATGATGGATGAGCGATAGGTCTCTTCGTCGATCACGACCCCTTGCGGCCCCAGGATTTCGGCAAAGGCCTGCAGGTGAACCGGGTCGCTGTGCACCAGGGTGCCGTCCATGTCGAAAATCAAGGCTTTGAGCATCGGGTCGTCTCGTTCGTGGAAACCAGGGGCTGCCAGTTGGAATCTGGCCTTTGCCTTATAGATAAATCGGCTGACGATAAACTGTTACCGCACACGGTGCCCCGTGATGGACCAGGAAATGTCCCCCCGCGTTTCGAGGCCCTGGACCGGAATGGTCCGCCGGCTGCGGGAACTCTATGAAGGGAATACCCACGAGGCGCATCAGTTTCGCTATGCCCTGCTGGTCTTCGACGTCACGACGATCCTGTTCATCGTCGTTTCATCCTTCCTGCCGCGGTTCCAGGCGCTGGAATGGTTCGACGTCATCATCGGTTGCGTGGTTCTGGCGGATTTCATCGCTCGCCTCGTCATCAGCCGGAACCGGTGGAAGGACTTCATTCATCCTGCCACCCTGGCGGACGTAGCCGCGATCATCTCGTTCCTGGCCCCGGTCGTCGGCGAAGGCATCGGATTCTTGCGGATCCTCCGCACATTGCGGTTGTTGCATACCTATCAACTGCTCGCGCGCCTGCGTGCGGACAGCGTCTTCTTTCGCCGCAATGAGGAATTGATCATCGCATCGGTCAATCTAGGCGTCTTCATCTTTGTCATGACGGGCTTCGTTTTCGAGACGCAACGCTGGACGAACACGAAGATCGGCAACTACATCGACGCGCTTTACTTCACCATCGCAGCTCTGACCACCACGGGCTTCGGCGACATCACGCTCACGGGAACGTGGGGACATCTGCTGTCGGTGGTCATCATGATCTGCGGCGTGACGCTGTTTCTGCGCCTCGTGCAGGTTCTGCTGAGGCCTAATAAGGTACGCTTTGCCTGCCCCGCCTGCGCCTTGCAGCGGCACGACCGGGATGCGGTTCATTGCAAGGCTTGCGGGACGATCCTGAACATTCCCGACGAAGGCGCGATCTAACGCTCAAGCCCCAGGAATAATGGCGACTCCGCGCTGAAGCGCGAACGAGATCGCAACCGGAGTGCCGGGAGCGATAGGTTCCTTGCGGCCATACTGGACCACGAACAATTCGCCAATCGGGCTCTCGACCTCGTACTCGATCTGGGTGCCGAGGTAAGAGGCCTTCCGCACCGTGCCGGAGACGGCGTTCGGCTGCGCCATGGTCTCGTCGAGGAAGATCGCGTCCGGCCGCACCGCGAGCTTCACCGGGCCTTTCATCACGCCGCGATGCGGCAGCTCTATCCGCAGGCGGTCGATCTGCACGTGCGCCTGCGGGCCAGCCAGATCTACGACCGCACCGGTCAGGATGTTGGCGTCGCCGATGAAGTCGGCCACGAACAGATCCGCCGGCTCCTCATAGAGTTCCCGCGGCGTGCCGGTCTGAGCAATCCGGGCATTCGACATCACGATGATCCGGTCGGAGACGGCAAGCGCCTCCTCCTGATCATGGGTGACATAAGCGACCGTCAGGTTGAGGTTCTGCTGCAGTTCACGGATATCCTCGCGGACCCGGCGGCGCAGCTTGGCATCGAGATTCGAGAGCGGCTCGTCGAAGAGAAGCACCTGGGGCTCGAGCACGAGCGCGCGCGCCACCGCGACCCGCTGCTGCTGGCCGCCGGAAAGCTCGGACGGAGCGCGCTTTTCGAGGCCCGTGAGACCCACGAGGGAGAGCTTCTCCATCGCCATCGCCACGGCATCCTTCTTGGAAGCGCCTTGCACTGTGGGGCCGTAGGCCACGTTCTCCAGCACCGACATGTGCGGGAAGAGGGCATAGGACTGGAACACCATGCTCACATCCCGGTCGGCCGCGGAGAGGTTCGTCACGTCACGGCCGCCGATCAGGATCTGCCCGGCGCTTGCCATTTCAAGCCCCGCGATCATCCGCAAGGTCGTGGTCTTGCCACAGCCCGAGGGGCCGAGGAGCGTGACGAGCTGGCCGGGCTCAATCACGAACGAGACGCTGTCCACGGCGGTGACGCTGCCATAGCGCTTCGTGACGTTTCGGAACTCGACCGAAGCAGCCTGCTTTTTCAACATGGCGGAGGGACCCAAGGGAGTAACGGAGGTCATTTGGTTCACGGCAGAGCCTCGACGGCGACGGCAGGAGCGTTCGCGGCGGCAGACCGGCGACCGAGACGCCGCTCGCCGACCGCAAGCTGGATCGCCACGATAGCGAGCAGCATGACGAGGATGAGCGCGGTGGAGTAGGCGATGGCAAGGCCGAACTCGCCTGCCTCCACGCGGCCGACGATATAGGTCGTCGCCATGTTGTACTCCGCGGTCACGAGGAAGATCACGGCGCTCACGGCCGTCATCGCGCGGACGAAGGAATAGACCAGGGAAGCCACGATGGCCGGCCGCAGCAGAGGCAGCACCACGCGCCGCATTGTCGTGGCGGACCGCGCTCCGAGGGTGAGCGATGCTTCGTCGAGGCTCTTGTCGATCTGGCTCAGGGTCGCGATGCCGGAGCGCACGCCTACGGGCATGTTGCGGAACACGAAGCACATCACGAGGATGAAGCCTGTCCCGGTAATCTCGATCGGCGGAACGTTGAAGGCGAGGATATAGGACACGCCCACCACCGTACCAGGGATGGCAAAGCTGAGCAGGGTGCCGAACTCGAAGGCGCGCTGGCCCGAGAAGCGCTGGCGCGTCAGGAGATAGGCGGTCAGGAGGCCGATGGCCGCCGTGAGTGGGGCGGAGAGCGCCGCGACCTTCATGGTGGCGAAGAAGGAATCCCACGCGGAGCCGGAGAAGTAGAGGCCGCGCTCGGTCCCCTCGATCCGGAAGGCCGTGATGAAGTGCTCGAGCGTCGGTGTGTAGTCGCGGCCCATGGAGCGCACGAATGCGCCGATCACGATGATCACATAGATGGCGAGCGTGAAAACCGCCCAGGGGATCGCCGTGAGATAGGAAGCCAAAGCCACCCGCCGCGGGAGGGGCAGGGGAATGCCCGCATCTCCCTTGCCGGTGACGGTGGTGTAGACCTTCTTGCCGAGCCAAGCATGCTGAAGCCAGAAGGCCCCAAGGGTGAAAGCCAGAAGGATGATGGACAAAACCGCTGCTCGGCCCTGATCCTGTTGCGCCCCGACGACCGCGAAGAAAATCTTGGTCGACAAAACCTCGTAGTTGCCGCCGAGGACGAGAGGATTTCCGAAATCCGCAAGGCTTTCCACAAATCCCAGCAGGAACGCGTTAGCGAGGCCTGGACGCATGAGCGGGAGCGTCACAGTCAGGAAGGTCGTCCAGCTCTTGGCACGTAGGGTTTGAGACGCTTCCTCCAGGGTCGGGCTGATGCCCTGGACCACCCCGATCAGAACCAGGAACGCGATAGGCGTGAAAGCCAGGAGCTGTGCGATGAGGATGCCCGGCAGACCATAGATCCAGCGCGAACGCGGGACGCCGAACCACTCGAACAGAACCGCCGAGAGCGCGCCGGAGCGTCCGAACAGCAGGATCAGCGCAAGTCCAATCACGAAAGGCGGCGTGATGATGGGCAGAACACTCATCACGCGCAGGAGCTTCTTGTAGCGGAAGGCCGTGCGTGTCGCGATGAGCGCGAAGGCAAGGCCCAGGGCCGTGGTGCCGAAGGCCACGAGCACGCCGAGGAACAGGGTGTTCCAGGCCACGCCGCAACGCAGTTCGCCTGTCAGACAGTCGAGCCCCCAGATCGACCGATCCATGAACTTCGTCAGGAACGTCAGCGGCGCGAAGTTTCCGCCGTCGTCCGCGAAGGCACTGGCCAGAATGGTGCTGACGGGAAAGAACACGAAGATGACGATCAGGGCGATCACAACGCCGATGGACGAAGTCACAAAGGCGTCGCCCCTGCACCAGCCGCGGGCGGCCAACCCATGGCACAGGATGATCAGGAAGGCGCTCGCCGTCAGAGCGGCCCCGAACCCCATGCCGTCCTGGCTCGGTCCGGGATCGGCGAACACCTTCAGGGCGTCTACGGTCCAGCCGTTGAGGCCGATCAGGAAGCCCTGAAGAACGACCAGGGCCAGTCCCAACAGGCCCGAGGCGACGAGCCAACTGCTTCCGACCGGGCGGGATCCCGCCAAGGCCGGTCGCAGGGCCAGGAGAAGCGGCACGAGGATCGGCAGGAGCCACCAGGCTCCCGCGAGTCCCCGCACGAGACCCGACCCGCCCACGAAGTAGTCCGTGAGGGAGGGAGCTGCTCCTCTCTCAAAGCCGTACCAGGGCAGGAGCACATAGCCGACCCAGCCCAAAACGATCCAGCCAACGGTGGCCCGTGACATGCCTGTTCTCTCGCGAAGGCCGGAGCAGAGGCAGACTCTGTCCCGGATAGGTGCCTAATGCGCTCGGCGAAACGAGGTCTTTCCGCCGAGCGGGACTTGCCGCCAGACTATTTCGGCAGGTTCTTCACCTCTGCGTCCCACTTGGACAGCAGGCGCTTGCGCTCTTCCGAAGAGCCGTACTTCGCGAAATCGAAGTTGATCAGCTTGATCTCGCTGAGCTTCGGCGCTTCGGCCGGAACCGGAGTGCTCTTATTCGAGGGCACCTGATAAGACTTGGCCTCGGCTCCGATCTTCTGGGCTGCGGGCGTCAGGGCCCAATCATAGAACTTCTTGGCGTTATCCAGGTTCTTGGCGCCCTTGATGATCGACATGGAGCCGATCTCGAAGCCGGTTCCCTCGCATGGAGCGACCACCTTGATGGGAGCCTTGTCCACCACCATGGTGACGATGTCGTGCATGAACGCGATGCCGACGGTAGTCTCGCCCAGGGCCATGGCCTTGGCCGGCGCGGCGCCGGACTTGGTGTACTGGTTGACGTTCTTGTGCAGGGACTTCAGGTACTCGAAGCCCTTGTCCTCGCCCATGAGCTGCACGATGGTGGCGAGCAGGGTGTAGGCCGTGCCGGATGAGTTCGGGTCGGCGACCTGCACCTCGTCCTTCAGCTTGGCGCCGAGGATGTCGGCCCAGCACTTGGGTTCGGGAATGCCGTTCGATTTCACGAGCTCGGTGTTGTAGCCGAACCCGAGCGCACCCGAATAGATGCCGACCGTGCGGTTCTTGGACTGCTCCCACTGGCGAACGGCCCAGTCCTGTAGCTCGCCCATCTTCGGCGATTTATATTCCACGGTCAGGCCCTCTTCGGCCGCCTGCATGTGGGGATCGCCCGTGCCGCCCCACCAGATGTCCGCGCGGGGATTGGCGGCTTCCGCCTTCACCTGGGCGAACACTTCGCCGGCGCTTTTGCGGGTCATGGAGACCTTGACGCCGGTTTCCCGCTCGAAGGCGGTGGTCATGGCGCGGCACCATTCTTCCTGCACGCCGCAATACATGACCAGCGCGCCCTGCGCCTGAGCCGTGCCGGCGGACATGAAGGAGAAGGCCGTAACCGTGCCTGCCAGCATGCTGGCAGCGATGAGATGTCTTCTTTTGCTCATAAACTGATCCTCCCGTTGGATTTATTTGTTTTTGTTTGGCTGGCTAAGCTCCATCCATTGCGTCTGCCGGTCAAGAGCTTTGCCGAAGTTTTGAAGCTGCCTTTTAGGATAACGAGGCGCGGCCTGAGGACTGCCTGCCGGGAGGGAGGCGCTTCGGACGCGTCACACCCCGTCCCCGGCGGCCTTGGCAAGCTCACGGCTCCTTGGCAATTCCGGTTGCGGCGATCAGAAGATCCGCCAGTTCCGGCGTGCAAGCGAGGACGGGGTTACCCTTTCGTAAGCCGTCTTTGGCCAGGAAATTGTTGGTCCAGCCGCCAGCCTCCTCGATGATGAGAAGAGCCGCCAAGACGTCCCAGGAATTGATGTGGAGCTCGCAATAGGCGTCAATCCGCCCATCCGCCACATAGGCGAGGCCAAGGGTTCCCGAGCCTGCCCGGCGTACGTTCGCGCCAGCCGCCTTCAGATTCTCCACCACGGCAATGTATGGGTCGTGGGCGAGGCGGGAGGACCAACCGGCTTCGACGGTCGCTTGGCGGATCTGGGAAAGGCCGCTCACGCGGATCGGTTCGCCGTTGAGGCGCGCGCCGCGGCCCCGCAGAGCGGTGTAAACCTCGTTCTGCATCACGTCGTAGACCACGCCGATTTCGGTCCGGCCGTCGCGAACGAAGGCGATCGAAATGGCGAAATGGGGAATGCCGCGGGCGAAGTTCGCCGTACCGTCGATCGGGTCCACGACCCATACATCGCTCTCGAAGGAGCCGCCTCCCTCTTCGCCGAAGAAGGCATCGTTGGGGAAGAGCTCGTGCAACCGGGCTCTGATCAGCTCCTCCACCTCGGCATCCGTCGCGGTCAGGAAGTCCTGATGGCCCTTGAAATCCGGGAGCTGCGAGCGCGGTCGCTCGAGAAAGCACCTGCGAGCCAGAAGGCCGGCCTCCCAGGCCGTTGCGCAGGCCGCTGCGAACCTCGTTTCCAAACCGTCCGTCGTCATGGCTTCCGTTCGCCTCCCAGGATCAAAAAAGCCTGCTCGCTATCGTCAGGCCGTCATCGTCATCTGCCAGATTTGCGTGAATCTGCCTTCGGGGCGAAAGACAATGTCTCCATGACCCGCTGAATTGATCCTTTATTAGCCGGCTTCAATCAACTAGGCTGCTAGCAACATCGTCAGGAAATCCCCACCCTTTCCGAATGCCCAAGAGCCCAAAAGAACAGTTCTGCCAAGTTGCGGCTCTCCCTTTCCGGATCAAGGACGGTAGGATCGAGGTCCTTCTCGTGACGTCGCGGGAGACCAAGCGTTGGCTCATCCCCAAGGGCTGGCCGATGAAGGGTAAGAAGCCCCATAAGGCGGCCGCCCAGGAGGCGGTCGAGGAGGCGGGGGTCAAGGGAGAGATCAAGCCGAAGCCTCTCGGCCATTATGATTATTGGAAGCGGCGGGCAGCGCATTTCGATCTGTGCCGGGTCGATGTCTATCCGCTCGAGGTCTCGAAACAGCTCAGCTCCTGGCGCGAAAAGGGGCAGCGCGACGCACGATGGTTCGACGTGGAGGAGGCGGCCCATCAGGTGCTCGAGCCTGCTCTTGCCCAGCTTATCCTCAGCCTGCCGGAAAGCCTCTGACAGCACCGGCGTTTGGAGCCATCATCCCGATTTTTGCCGGGCGTAAGGGAACGCAAAGGCATCCAAGAAGTCTTTCCTCTGTCGACGGGCCGCCGGGGCTCGGCCATCCGTGACTCACGATGAAGGGGAGACGACTTATGAAAGCTCTGCGCTGGCATGGAAAAGGCGACATCCGCTGCGATACCGTTCCGGATCCGCAGATCGAACAGCCCCGCGACGCAATCATCAAGGTCACCAGCTGCGCCATCTGCGGCTCCGATCTCCACCTGTACGACCACTTCATGCCGGGCATGAAGAAGGGCGACATCATGGGCCATGAGTTCATGGGCGAGGTCGTCGAGGTCGGGCAGGAAGCCAAGAGCAAGCTCAAGGTCGGCGACAGGGTGGTCATCCCCTTCACCATCATCTGCGGCGAATGCGATCAGTGCAAGCGTGGGAACTTCTCGGTTTGCGAACGCACGAACCGCAATGCCGAACTGGCCGCCACGGCCTTCGGCCACACGACGGCAGGCCTGTTCGGCTATACCCATCTGACCGGCGGCTATCCGGGCGGACAGGCGGAATATGTCCGCGTTCCCTTCGCCGATACCACGCACATCAAGGTTCCGAATGGATTGACGGACGAGCAGGTGCTCTTCCTGGGAGACATCTTTCCGACCGGATGGCAGGCAGCCGTGCAGTGCGATATCCAGCCGACCGATACGGTTGCGATCTGGGGCGCCGGACCGGTCGGCCAGATGGCGATCCGCAGCGCCATTCTTCTTGGCGCCAAGCAGGTCATCGCCATCGACCGGTTGCCCGAGCGTCTCAGCATGGCGAAAGCGGGCGGAGCGATCACCATCAACTTCGATGAGGAGAGCGTCATCGAACGGCTCAATCAACTTACCCAAGGTAAGGGGCCGGAGAAGTGCATCGACGCCGTCGGCATGGAATCGCATGTGTCCCTGCGCCAGCCTGACACGATCTATGATCGCGCCAAGCAGGCCGTGATGCTGGAGAGCGACCGGCCGCACGTGCTGCGCGAGATGATCTATGTCTGCCGTCCCGCCGGCGTCATCTCCGTTCCGGGCGTTTACGGCGGCCTCGTCGACAAGCTCCCGTTCGGCGCCGTCATGAACAAGGGACTGACGATCCGCACGGGGCAAACCCACGTGAACCGCTGGAGCGACGATCTCCTGCGCCGCATCGAGGAAGGTCAGATCGATCCGTCCTTCGTCATCACGCATACGGTGGGCCTCGAGCAGGGGCCCGAGATGTACGAAATCTTCCGTGACAAGAAGGACGGCTGCATCAAGGTCGTTCTCAAAACCAGCTGAGGTGCCGCCATGGCTCATCATCGCGAAGGCCGGTCTCACGGCCATCACAACAACTCTTCGGCCCACGCTCTCGCACAGGGTCTAGGATGGTTCAGCATTGCGCTTGGCGCCATCGAGGTCTTTGGCGGCCGGAGCGTGGCCCGCTGGCTTGGCATGGAGCAGCATGAAACGCTGATCCGCGCCTATGGGGTACGCGAGATCGTCAAGGGCGTCGGCATTCTGACGTCGAAGGATCCGACGCCATGGGTGTGGGGCCGCGTCGCCGGCGACGCGCTCGATCTTGCGACCCTGGGCAAGGGCCTCAGCGATCCGAGGGCTCACCGGGACAACGTCATGATTGCCATGGGCGCGGTCGCCGGCGCCACGGCGCTCGACATCTACTGCGCCAACGCCCTCACGGGGGAGTCCGACAGGTCGAACAGAGAGCAGCGCTGGGACTACAGCGATCGGAGCGGGTTGCCCCGGTCGCCGAACGAGATGCGGGGCGCCGCAAGGGATTTCGAGATGCCGCGCGACATGCGCATCCCCGACGCGCTGCGACCCTGGACGCAGCCTCAGGCGCCCGGAACCCCGCAGCCGTCCATGTAGGATACATGCTGCCATATGGCGAAGCGTGTCTTCACGATCGGCTATGAGGGAGCGGATGTTGACCGCTTCCTCATGGCTTTGAAGGACGCAGGCGTAGAGACGCTTGCGGATGTCCGGGCCGTGGCGCTTTCGCGAAAGCGCGGGTTCTCCAAATCCGCCTTACGCGACGCGCTAGCGGGTCAGGACATCGGCTACCGTCATTTCAGAGAACTCGGAACTCCCAAGGAGGGGCGTCAGGCGGCGCGGGCAGGCGACAGCGCGCTGATGCGGCGGATCTACTGCGAGGAGGTGCTGACCTCGGCTCCGGCGCAGGATGCCTTCCGGGAACTCGCAGTCCTGGCGGGCGATCAACCTATCTGTCTCCTGTGCTTCGAGCGGGATCCGGAAAACTGCCATCGCCGCGTTCTGGCGCAACGGCTGGCCGAGCAAGGCTGGGAGATCGTCGATCTCACTGTCTTGTAAGTCGCCTTGACAAGGTCTTTGCGCGGCGTTCCGTTGTCCCCAGCGAACCCCGAGCGCAAAGAACATGAATGCGATCATCACGGCCGTCAGTTGCAGCCTGCGCCACCGCTTCGGCAAGCAGAACCAGATGAGCATTCGCCTCGTGAAGGGATTGGGCGTCGAAGGCGATGCGCATCGAGGCGCGACCGTGAAGCATCGCTTCCACGTAGCAAAAGATCCGAGCCAGCCAAATCTGCGCCAAGTGCATCTCATTCATGCCGAACTGTTCGACGAGCTGCAGGCACAAGGCTTTCACGTTTCGGCCGGCGAGCTTGGTGAGAATGTTACTACCCGGGACATCAATCTTCTTGCGCTGCCGAGGGGAACGCGGCTCCACCTTGGCGGCGAGGCCGTGATCGAGGTGACGGGCCTGCGCAATCCTTGTGTCCAGATCGATCGCTTTCAGAAAGGCCTGATGAAAGCACTGTTGGGACGTGACGGCGAGGGACGTCTCGTGCGCAAGTCTGGCGTGATGGCGATCGTCGTCGAAGGGGGCGACATCGGGCCGGGCGATCCGATCCGGATCGAACTCCCGCAAGGGCCGCATCATGCGCTTGAATGCGTCTGAATCACGCCGGTTCTCGCCCGTTACTGTCCCCGGTTGCCAATTCGACGTGAATACGTTACATATTCGTCAGGTTTAGCTTTCAAGCGAGGGAGGACTGCATGGCTGTCGTATGCTTGCCGACCATTCCTCCCGTCATCGAGCCAGCACCAAAGCGTTAGGCCGGACGAAGCGGGACCACCGGGTCCTGTACCCTTAAACCTTCCCCACGACCGACATTGAGAGCGATACCGGGCGCTTGCTGAAAGCGGCTTCTACTCATCGCTCCTCCGGACTTTCAAGGAGAGGCACGCCTTTGTGCTGCCTGGCCGAACGATGACACAGCAGATGAAGAACGGGGATTCAACCCGTGATGTATTGAGCTTCACATTCCGTCATTGGCGCGAGGAGCCGCGTTACGTAGCGCTTGTCGTCACCACCATGATGGTTTCCACTCTGGCCGACGTGTTCATGCCGGTCTTTGCCGGACAACTCGTGGACGCGATTGCGGCGGGCAGCGTCAGCCGCGAGGCTGCGCTGCATACGGCGATGGTCGCTTTCGCGGTCATGACGGGCCTCGGCCTCCTGACCATCGTCATGCGGCACCTGGCCTTTTATGGCATCGTTGAGCTGACCCTGCGCGTCATGTCACGGGTGGCGCAGGACGCGTTTGCCCGCGTGCAGCGTTTCTCGACGGACTGGCATGCCAACAGCTTTGCGGGCTCCACCGTGCGCAAGATCACGCGCGGCATGTGGGCGCTCGATCTCATGCACGATACGCTTCTGCTGGCGCTGCTCCCATCGCTTGTGGTGCTGCTGGGTTCGATGGTCGTGCTGGGCCTGCACTGGCCGGTCATGGGACTCGTCATTGCCATCGGAACCGTCGCGTACATCGTCATGACGGCGTTCCTTGCAACGCATTACGTTGCGCCGGCGACGCGGCTTGCGAACACCTGGGACACGCGCATGGGCGGCACCCTTGCGGACGCCTTGAACTGCAATGCGGTGGTCAAGGCCTTCGGCGCGGAGACGCGGGAGGATGCCCGCCTGCTGCGCGTCCTCGATAAGTGGGAAAGCCGCACCCGCCGGGTCTGGCAACGGGGCACCAACAGCGGAACCGTGCAGTTCATCGCCTTGCTCGGCATCCGCGCCGCGATCATCGGCACGGCGTTGTGGCTCTGGTGGCGCGGTCAGGCGACGCCGGGCGATCTGGCTTATGTGCTCACGACCTATTTCGTGATCCACGGCTACCTGCGCGACGTCGGCATGCACATCAACAATCTTCGTCGCTCCGTGAACGACATGGAGGAGCTCGTTGCCATCCATGCCGAGAAGACGGAGGTGAAGAACGGGCCGGACGCCAAGGTGATCCGGATCACGCGCGGCGAGATCCTCTTCGATCATGTGGACTTCCACTATGCCGGCCACGCGACACCGCTCTACCACGACCTCTCGCTGAACATCCGCGCAGGCGAGCGGGTGGGACTCGTCGGGCCGTCCGGGTCAGGCAAGACCACCCTCGTTAAGCTGATCCAGCGTCTGTACGACGTCACGGGCGGCCGGATCATGATCGACGGTCAGAACATAGCCGAGGTGAAGCAGTCGTCGCTCCGCGGTCAGATTGCCATCGTGCAGCAGGAGCCGATCCTGTTTCACCGCTCGCTTGCGGAGAACATCGCCTATGGGCGTCCGAGCGCCAGCATGGTGGAGATCGAGCGCGCCGCGCAACTCGCCAACGCCCATGACTTCATCATGCGTCTGCCGAAGGGCTATGCGACCCTCGTGGGCGAACGGGGCGTGAAGCTCTCGGGCGGTGAGCGCCAGCGGGTGGCCATCGCTCGCGCATTCCTGGCCGATGCGCCGATCCTGATCCTGGATGAGGCGACCTCCGCGCTCGATTCCGAGTCGGAGACGCTGATCCAGCAAGCCATGGAAAGGCTCATGGAAGGCCGTACCTCCATCGTGATCGCCCACCGCCTTTCGACGGTGCGGGCTCTTGATCGCATCATCGTGTTCGACAAGGGGCGAATCGTGGAGGAAGGCTCCCATGCAAGCCTGTACGGCAGGGGCGGCCTCTATCGCCGCCTGTGCGACCACCAAGGGCTCATGTTCACCCGGCCGGACATGGCGGCGGAGTGAGTTCTGTTCCGTCTAAGGGCGGTTCGTTCGACTGCCCCTGGACAAGTGCAGGCGGGCTTCATAAATCAGCCTGATGTTCCAGACCGCAGCTCTTCCAGCGTCCGCCAGCAAGCAGGACGTTTACGCTTCCCTCGCTCAGCAGCTCTCGGGGTTGCTGGAAGGTGAACCGGATGCCATTGCGAACGCCGCCAACATGTCGGCCCTGCTCTATGATCTGCTGCCGGATCTGAACTGGGCCGGCTTCTACTTCATGCGCGGGCCGGAACTCGTCCTGGGGCCGTTCCAGGGCAAGACCGCCTGCGTCCGCATTGCGGTCGGGCGGGGCGTGTGCGGCACGGCGGTGGAGCGGAAGGCCTCGATGGTCGTGCCGGACGTTCATGCGTTCCCGGGCCACATCGCCTGCGATAGCGCCTCCCGGTCCGAGCTCGTGGTGCCTCTCGTCAAGAATGGGGAGGTCCTAGGCGTTCTCGATCTCGATAGCCCGAGCCCGGCCCGTTTCGACGAGGTGGACCGCCAGGGCTGCGAGCAGCTGGTCCAGATTTACCTGAACGCCTCTGAGCTCCCTTAGCGGCGCCGGACCATCCAGAGCAGTCCACCCTGTGGGCCGCCTCGGGTCCCTTTCTTGAGGCCCGTTTTGCGTGCTACTAATGGTCAAGCCGTCCTGTGCGGCGAAACCGGATGCCTTTCATGGATGATGGGCGATGCAGCGCGTGACGCAGAAGTCCATTGGCTGGTCTCTCCAGGCTGTCGTCGCGCTGGTCTTCACCCTGATCGTCCTGGCAATCTCGGCCGCGCTCATCGGCTTCAACCATCAGCAGTTGACCACGCTTACCCTTCGCGACGCCGAGGGCGACTTTCAAAGGATCGCCGGGAACGTCAGGAACGAGCTCGCCGGCAGCCTGCGGATTGCCGGATCCGTCCTCGATACCGCCACCCTGACCATTGATCCCGAATTGCCCCCGGAGCAACTCGCCACGACCCTGACCCTGGTGCTCAAGGATCTCGAAAAGGTTCTGCCCGCCGCCATGGGCATCTTCGTGGGCCGGCCCGATGGCACCCATGTGGTCACCCAGCTCATCGATGACGCGAAGCCTCCGGAGATCAGCACGGATCTCAAGGACGGCGTGTACGCTTTCATGATCGTCGAGCCTAGCCCCGACGGGCAGATGGTCCGCTGGATCGTTGCCGACCAAGACGGCAGGGAAGTTCGCAGGATCGCCCCACAGCCGACGGCCTTCGATCCCCGCAAACGTCCTTGGTATGGCTTCGGCCTGGCGAGTCCAGGCACGGTTCTGACGCCCCCTTATCGCTTCGGCAACGTGCCGGAGGCCGGAATCACCCTGGCGCGGGAGGCCCGACAGAAGCCCGGCGTGGTGTTTGGCGTCGACATGACCCTGGCGAGCCTCGACCAGTTTCTGGACCGGCTGCGGTTTCCGCCGGAGTTGGAACTCCTGGTCTTCGATGCATCCGGCGCCTTGATCGCGCATCCCCACGGCAACTCCTACCGCATGATCCGCCAAGCCGATCAGGAGAACAGGCTGCTGACGGTGGACGACTTGAAATCGCCGCTTCTCAGCGGCATGTACAAGGTCTTCCAGGAGGCGCCCGGACAGCAGGAGCGGAATGCATCCTTCACCGTCAACGGCGAACGCTATTTCGGCCGCACGGAGAAGGTGGGCGACGGCTTCGATAATCTCTTCATCAGCCTTGCCGTGCCCTACGACACGATGATGGGACCGGCCGAACAGATCCGCTTGAGCCTTCTGGTCATCAGCGGCGGCTCCGTCATCTTCGCGCTGCTGATCGTCCTGCTGGCATCCCGCCACCTGGCGCTGCCTTTGAGGCGCGCCACCGGCGATATCCGCCGCATCATGAAGTTCGAGTTCGGACAGACGCAGCCGGCCCAGTCCCATGTGATCGAGGTGCAGGAGCTGTCCCGCGCCATCGACACGCTCGAACTCGCCCTGCGCAATTTCATGCGCTATGTGCCGGCCGCTCTCGTGCGCCGCATTATCGGGCGCACCTTTTCGTCCGAACTCGGCGGAAAACGTCAGCCCGTCACGCTGCTGTTCACGGATGTGGCGGGCTTTACCACCATGGCGGAAGGCCTTGATCCCGAGCAGGTCATGTCCAAGACCTCTCGCTACTTCAGCGAGGTGGGGGCCGAACTGGTGCGCTCCGGCGCGACGATCGACAAGTATATCGGCGACAGCATCATGGCGTTCTGGAACGCGCCCGAGGAGCGCGAGGATCACGTGGCCCTTGCGTGCCTCGGGGCCCTGCGCGCCAGTCGTCGCCTGGACCATCTCAATGCCGAGTTTATCACTGAAGGCGGAGCTCCCATGCCGACGCGGTTTGGGCTTCACACGGGCGAGGCCGTGGTCGGCAATGTCGGGTCCGTGGATCGGATCAACTATACGGCTCTCGGCCACACGGTGAACATGGCATCCCGACTCGAGAAGCTGAACAAGCGCTATGGGACAGCCATTCTGGTCAGCGAGGCGGTGCGCGAGGCCACGAAGGACCAGTATGTGTTTCGCTATGTGGACAAAACGGTTCCGGACGGGGCCCACCAGCCGATCGCCGTGTATGAACTCCTTGGCGCGCTCGACCCCGACGAGCCGGAACTGAAGGCGCCGGCCGACCGCCTCGAGACACTGCCCGCCTGGGAGCAAGCCCGTTCGAGCTATGACTCCGGGGACTGGAGAGGTGCGTGCTCCAAACTCGACGAGCTTGCCGCCATCGCGCCCGGCGATCGGCTTTTTCAGGTTTATCTGCAACGCTGCCATGCTAACCTGCAGCCTTCGCAGGCCGAATGACGTTCAGGCCGGGCTTATTGTGCGGCGTGCTCAGGACCTGCGCTAAGACCGACCTGAACGCCTCTATGCCGAATGTTCCACCCCGCATCGCACCAAGTCATGTCCGCGTCCTACATCGATTGTTATTACAGCCGCACCCTCGACACGTCTGAAATATATCCGAGCGCAAATGGCAGGATCGAGGCCGATATATGCATCGTCGGTGGCGGACTGGCTGGTCTGACGGCCGCTCTGACCCTCGCCCGATACGGACGATCCGTCGTGCTTCTCGAGACGCGCCGCATTGCCTGGGGTGCATCGGGCCGGAACGGCGGGTTCGTCTCAGCGGGCTACGCCACTGGGCTCGCCCAGATCGAGCGACGCGTCGGAGCCGCCGGGGCAAAGGAACTTTATCGTCTCTCCATGGAGGGCGTTGAGATCATGCGCCGGAACATTGCTGATCTCGACATCAAGTCGGCGCATCCGGTCGCCGGCATCGCCAAGGCGCTCCGGTACGATTCACGCGGAGCCCTACGCGCATCGTCCGATAAGCTGAGGCGGGATTTCGGCCTGAACCTGCGCTACCTGTCTGGAGATGAGACCAGGGAGATGTTCGCCTCGCCGAAATACCGCGAGGCGGTTCTCGACGAGGGCGCTTTTCACTTCCACCCCCTGAATTACGGACGCGCCCTGGCGCGGGAGGCGGCTCGCCTTGGTGTGTCGATTTATGAAAACTCGTCCGTGATGTCCGCTCGCCTCGATCAGCCACGAAAAGTCTTGCGGACCGCGGACGCTGAAATCTCCGCGGCGCAGGTTTTGTTCACAACCGGAGGGTATACCGACGGCGTTCTTCCGGAGCTTCGAAGCGCGTATCTGCCGATCGCCACCTATGTGCTTCTCAGCGAGCACGCGCCGGAACTCGTCCAAAGCGCCATCCGCACGTCGGCGGCAGTGCTCGATGACCGCCGGGCAGGGGATTACTATCGCGCTGTCGATGGGGGAAGCCGCATCCTCTGGGGTGGACGCATCACCACCAGGACAACCGATCCGCGCGATATCGCGGCCATGCTCCGGCGCGAGATGGTGACGACATATCCGCAACTCGCGGACTTGAAGGTGGACGTGGCATGGTCTGGCCTCATGTCCTATGCACGCCATCTGATGCCACAAATCGGCCAGTTGAAGCCAGGTGTCTGGTTCTGCACGGCCTTCGGAGGACATGGCATGAACACCACTGCCATCGGTGGGACCGTCATTGCAGAGGGCATCGCCGGCGCGAGCGACCGGTACCGTCTTTTCGAACCCTTTGGCCTTGTCTGGAACGGCGGCATCTTCGGAAAAGCCGCCGCCCAATTGACTTACTGGACCTACCAGGCAACGGACGCCGCAAGAGAATACCGCTCCCGGTAGAGCGCCTTGGGCGATGCGTCCGGGGTTATTTTGCTCAGCCCCCCACGGTCCCGTGCAAGGTTTCGAAACGCCGGCTCTGGCACGAGCATGAGTCGCCTTGCGGCAGCGGGTCCACAATCCAGCAGACGCCTTTGGGAGTGACGCACGTTGCCCCTTGCTGAGTGTCGGCCCTGGTCTGCTCGTAAGCGCGGAGCCTGTGCTCGCGGAAGTAGGTGCGCTCGCCCGAGCGGAATTGAGCCTGCATCTCGTCCTGGTCGCGGGACGGCTCCTGTTCTGCCGCAAGGGCCATCGTCGGTATCGACAATCCCAGGACGACCGCGAGGCAGGCGGAGAAAGATGACGTCATGAAAGGCTCCCGTGGCGAATCTCAATGATCCTTATCCAGCCTGTCCTTGTATACTCCGCAAGGGAAGATGACGGCAAAAGGCCGGACAGCAGTGGGCCATCAAGGCCAGTTCTCCTCGCAGGGCCGGAGGGTTGTCACGCCGATAGCGCAGATTCCCAAGGCTTTATCGACGCGGGGGCAGGTTTTTGCAGGCCTAACGACCTACATCACAATCGCTTGAGTCCGGCCTTCGGGATCAATGCACGTTCTCGCCGTTGCCGGCGTCAGCCAGCGATACGCCAAGCTGTTCCTTGGCGGCTTTGAGTTCCTTGACCCTCTGGCGGAAATGGCGAGCGATGGCCTCTGATACCTGCGCGGTCGCCTCCACCGACGGGGTCTGGTCTTGCGAGGAATGGATCATCGCGATGGCGCTCATGACGCCATCGTAGATCTCCGGCTCGCTCAAGTGGAGCTTTCCATCCCGAACCGACGCTTCCAGGATCGCCCTGAAGCATTCCTCGCGGACCCGTCTGGCGTACTCCTCGTCGAAACCCGTCATATTAGGGACCCTCCCCACCGGCAGGTGAGGTTTTACTGACTAACCAAGCCGAATTTATCATGGAACCGTTTAGGGCTCAGAGCTATCCGGCAAGCTAAGGTAACCTGCGGATTCCTGCGGAATCATGGCTTTTGGTAAAGATTTTCCTTCTGCGGCCCATCGCTGTCGCGAACTCTCCCACACCAATGAATTATAGGAAACAACGTAGCGATTTCCAGCCATGCGCCCGGGTTAAGGAGAGGCTCTTCGGCTGATTGTTCAGTCAGGCAGGGAAGCGCTGATGAAACCCGTGGGCGGTCCTTGCCGCTCATCGAAGATCCCCGCAGTCAGAATGCCCTGAAAAACGGCTCCGGTGTCGAGGTTTGTGCGGAAAGGGCGTGTCTCGGGGCCGCCTGTCAGAACCGGGGTATGCCCATGGACCACGTGCCTCCCGAAGTCCCAGTCCACATCGAGAAAGGGCTCCCGGATCCAGAGCTTGTCCTCGTCCGACTGCTCCTGGAGGCGCCGGCCGGGCCTGAGTCCCGCATGGACATAATAATGCGTCTCGTCCTCGAACGAGACCGGCAGGCTCCTGAGCCATTCTAGGACGTGGGCCGGCAGGGAGGCCGGCTCGCGCACGCCGAAGGACACAAGCGTTGCGTCCCCTCCATTGCGCAGCCACCAATAGGTGACCGTTGGGTCGCTTACGGCTCTAAGCAGCATGCTCTCATGGTTGCCCATGAGGCACATGACCGTCTCAGGCCGTGCATCCTGAAGCGTCAGGACAGTTTCGATGACGGCTGCGCTGTCGGGGCCGCGGTCGATATAGTCCCCGAGAAAAACGAGCTTGTGGAGACGATCCCCCGCGTGATCGCGAATCCTGTCGAGCAGCAGCAGGAGAAGATCCTGCCGTCCATGAATGTCACCGATCGCGTAAGTCATCATCGGCGCAAATATAGGTCTCTCGGGGCCGATGCGCAGGGCAGAGCGCCTACAACACGCTGGTCTTTCGGGCTTATGTCACGATTTACGCGGCGCATGCCTTGAGGTCACTCTTCCGGGAGGGCCCGCGACCGATTGCTACATTATTCGATTGTTAATGTAGGGAAGCGTAGCATCCGCGATCATTTGTGGAGGAAAGAACATGCTTCGTTCACTCGTAGCAGCAACGCTCGCCATCGGCGCATCAATCGTCGCCATGCCGGCGGCGGTCGCGCAGGATCTTGTCCCTTGTGCGCAGGAGCACGGCTTTTGCCGTGTGCCGTATCCGACTCGCGTCATCTATGGCATCCCCGGCCGCAGCTCGGCCCGCGAGGTCGGAGGGCGTGGCATCCCTTGCAGCAACGAGGTCTTCGGCGATCCTGCTCCAGGTATTCCGAAGCGCTGCGCCTACATCGCCCGGGGATACGGCAGAGGCGGCGACGGCTGGCCGGGAGACGGACCGGGCAGGGGCTTCGGTGGTCCAGACAGAGGGTTTGATGGACCCGGCAGGAGATTCGACGGGCCGCGAGACGATTTCCGCGGCCGCGACAGAGGCGACGACATGATGGGTTGGCAAAGCTGCGCCCGAGAGCATGGCTTCTGCGACTTCCGTGGGGTCAGGAGGGTCCGGTACGGAGCCCGGGGCCGTTTCGTCGAGCGGGTGTCCCGTGACGGCACCCCGTGCGACAACCGGGCCTTCGGGGATCCGGCGCCCGGCGTGCCGAAGTCCTGCCAGGTTCTCAATTGATCGTAAGCCGCAATCGAACTGCTGCTTGAGTGCTTCTCCCTCTCAAGGGGAGAAGCCGAGCCTGATTGGAACGGGGCTCGTGCAGCCTATGCCGCCTCAATATCCTGCTGCTCAACGACGCGCTCAATCATCTCGGCTTCGCTCTTGATGCAGTACAGGGCAACCCCACCGGCTGTGGCCGGGAGAACCCGAAGAACTCTGTAGGAGCCGCGTGGGAGGTTGTGGGCAGTTGCTCTTACCCTGACAATCTGACCGACCTTGAATGCGTCACTGGTCATGGCACTCCTCCGAAGTCACCAAAGGACACAGCTACTATAGCAGCAGCGCGCCATTCTTAGGAGCGTAGGTGAGGACGCTCGCGCCGCGTTAATCCTTTCTTGCCAGGAACGGCGGCAGGCCTTGCGCTTTCCCTCTAGACGCCCGTTCAGGACGTCACGAAGGAGGGAAACATGTCGATCGTCAAGATGATTGAGCTGTCGTCCCAATCCTCCGAGAGTTGGGAGGATGCCACCCGGCAAGCAGTGGAGCGCGCTTCGCGCTCGCTGCGGAACATTCGCTCCGTCTGGGTCAAGGAGTTCGAGGCCGCGGTTGATGCCAACAGAGTCACTCAGTTCAGGGTCATCCTGAAGATTGCCTTCCAGCTCGACGACAGCGAGAGCGTGAGGAGCATGGGCAACGAGGAAATCCTGGGCGTCGAGTAAGAATGCGTGTGTGAGAAGCGTTGCACCTAGCTGCGCTGTGAGAGCATAGAGAAGTGATCAAGACGAAGGCTTGACTCCGTGCGGAGGTGTTCTCGCACTTCCCGCGGCAAAATCCCCTGATCCACCCTGGCAGACTCAGCCTCGTTCAAGGTGCTTGGGACGGGGCTTTTTCATGTTTATTTCTTTGCTTCTGATGACAAGGGCAAATCATCGGTAGCGAGACGGTCATGACTGAAGAGAAAGTGCTGACAGGATAATCCCTTCACCTCTGTTTCACGATGATAGGAACGATCATGTCACCCCAGTAGCCTTCGTCGGAATGAACCCGCTTCACCCTTTGTAACTCCACGGACAGGCCATTCTGAACGCAGTTCGCAACAGCTTCATTAACTCTGTGCAGTTCATTGGCCAGAATACGAATTGCAGATTCTTGCTCAGGGGACATTGAGGATGAGGCCTCCTCAATCCTGTTTTTCATTTGGGGCTTATCTGATGTGGTCATTGCTGTTGTGTCTCCCGCGTTAGTGGCCATGGTACAGCCACGAGGGACCGCCGGGCACCCACTATTTCGATGGAGCAGCGGTAAGCCTCGGTAATTCCTTGGTCATCCAAGCCACCATCTCATCCCGGGTCTTCAAATGGTCTGGCATCGGGATGAATGCATCGCCTGAGGCATAAACTTTGATCCGCAGGCTCGGATTAATGATCGGATCAACGTCCGCATGCTTTCGTCTCCTAAGTGGCGGTGGTCTATGGCTGATCCACATGAAGCGAAGCCCGATAGCTCCCGTAAGCCCTGCAAGGGACAGGAGAAGAACGAGTTCAAAGGATGAAGCCACTAGCCATGCTCCGTATCGAGAGGCGCGGCCCTAGGTGAACTTAGGAATGGGGCTTCAATTTGGTAGAGGGCGGCGGACTCTTAAAGCCAAGGTTTGCTTAAGGTTAAGACTTTCGGGCTAGGCTTGCGACTCAGAAGTGAAGGAGTCCCGTGATGCGTACCCTTAAACTCTCGTTCGCCCTGCTTGTGTCGGCCACTGTCCTTGGCCCTGTCTTTGCACTGTCAGCTTACGCAACTACAATCCTGGCCTCGGCCTTCGTATCCCAATAACGTGTCGTCGAAGGACCGCAAAAGCACTCTCACACGTGCTCAAACGATACACCCTCTCAGTTGCTGCGATTGGCTTCCGAGAGGGGGCCCTAAGGCAGGGCAGCCCGGAGGCTGGTACTGCACCCATCTAAGCTGCCGTGACGTGTGAGCGGCGCTCCGAGCCTTACCATCCACAGGGGCGCGCCCATGGCCTCTGACCTCAGCTATCGCTGCACGTTGGTCAGCCATGTGTGAGATAGGCCAGCCTTCCTTTCAATGGAGGTAATCCTTTGAAGAATATTGTTGGCGACTCAGAGTAGGATCATAGTCAGTTCTGTTAGCCATGAGGGGCAGGACCATGGACTGGCTTATGATCCTCGTATTGAGCGTCGGCTTCTTCCTCGCCTCGTTTGTGTTGTTTCTCGGTGTCGTTGATTTCGTCAATTCCACCGAAGCTGTGAACAGCAATTGGTTCACTCCGGGTCGTTCGTCGGGTCGAGGGAAAAACAGACCGAGAGGCCAAGTTTTTTGACGCAGTAAGAGCCCGGGTGACAGAGGATCCTCGCGACGCGGAGTTTCCTCCTATGATGCTTTCCGCTACGTAATGTTCATGAGAAACTCGCTAAAAGCAGTCCCTCTTGGCTTGGCAGGGATCTTGGTTGCATCGTTCTGCATGGCGCAGGAACGGCAGCAAAGACCGTTCTACTTCCCAGACGAGGCACGAAAAAAGGCGCAGGAGCAGGAAGACCAACGGAACCTCCGCCTCGAATCAATCAATCGGCGAGCCCAGCGCAGCATCTGCGAAGATAGTTGCATCGTGAACGGCAGGCGGATGCGCACACAGCCTGCTGATCCGTTCGCTCAGCTTCCCAACTGGGAGATTGAACCTAGGATGGAACTCTCGACAAGCCATGAGTAGTCAGCCTGCTTCGGCGGGACCGAAGCGCACGTGCGCCGCAAGACCAAGCACGAGGTTCTGACGACCGCGTCATGATGGTCGACATTTTGCCCAGCCGCTATTTCAAGGAGATCATGGCCGAGCGATTGGGGCTCCTGCGTTGAGGCCTCCGATGCGATCAAGCAAAGTACCAGAGAAGGCCTATAAGCAACGGCCAGCCTATCATGTGCTTGAGGATCCTATTGGACACTTCAGTCGTGAACTCGAACCCATACTTTTCCTCGAACATTGGCGCTCCACGAAATTATCTCCAGGTTGATCCCGGAGGATGGTTGATGGCACACCTATAGATCTTCCAGACGAGCCGAAAAACAGACCTCGGTCTGAGACCTAGGGCCTCACTTAACAGGTGAGCATGGACCTCTTGCGTCGCTTCCTGATCCTGTCGTTCAGAGAGCATCGAACGCAATGCCTCCCGTCATCAGCTCATATCTAAGGGGAAGTGACCTTGCGTTCTCTCTGGAGGCCGCGGTACGCTGTCACTGGTTGTTACAGCCAAATCGCCGCTTCACGTTGTGGCGAGGTTGCCGGGAGCCCAAACGATGGACCGGAGCAAAGCTACTGACGGGAGCCTGACGAACGCGCTGCTCAAGACGGTCGTATCCGAAGCTTCTCGTTATCGAAACGGCATCGGTCAACGTCCTCAACGACCTGAACATACGTACTCGGACGCCGTGGCTACTTTTGCTGCACCCACTCCTGAGATCGGCACGCCGGCTGAGGACGTGATCCATGAACTCGTCCAACGGGCTTCCCCTGGTCTCCACGCCACCACAGGACCACGCTTCTTTGGATGGGTTATTGGGGCCTCGCATCCGGTTGGCGTTGCTGCGGATTGGCTCACCTCCGTCTGGGGGCAAAATGCCGGTAACCACACGGCTTCTCCCGCGTCGGCAGCCGCTGAAACCGTCTCTGCTCAGTGGCTGCTCGATCTGTTGGATCTTCCGCGGGAAGCCTCCATTGGCTTTGTGACAGGAGCCACAGTGGCGAACTTCGTCTGCCTGGCCGCGGCCCGCGGTGAGGTTCTGCGCCGAGTAGGCTGGGATGTGGAGCGCAGTGGCCTTTTTGGAGCACCTTCCATTCACGTGCTCATCGGAGACGAGGCCCATACGACCGTATTCTCCGCGTTGCAGTTTCTGGGTCTCGGTCATGACCGGGTCATCCGAATTGAAACAGATAACCAGGGACGCATGCGCCCAGATGCCTTCGCCCAGGCTTTCTCTCGATGCCAACAGCCAACGATTGTGATCACACAGGCTGGCCAGATCAACACCGGGGCGTTCGATGATCACTCCAGCATCGTTTCGAAAGCCCGCGCGCATGGAGCCTGGGTGCATGTTGATGGCGCATTCGGTCTGTGGGCGCGGGCCTGTCCAGGCCGCGCTCACCTTGGTGTCGGAATAGAGGCAGCAGATTCCTGGGCTACAGATGGGCATAAGTGGCTCCAGACGCCTTATGATTGCGGCTACGCCATTGTTCGGGATGCCGAAGCTCACAGACGAGCTATGACCAGTGCCGCCAGTTATCTACCGGGTATTAGCGAGGGCGAGCGTGACCCATCTCATTACGTCCCAGAGCTATCCCGTCGAGCACGGGGGTTTGCCACTTGGGCCATGCTCCGTCATCTCGGGCGCGAAGGGATCGCCAGCATGGTCGAGGAGCACTGTCTGCTGGCGCAACGTCTTTCTCAGCGCTTGGCAGGGGAGTCCGGAGTTCGCATCGTCAATGACGTGGTGCTCAACCAAGTGATTGTCCGCTTCGGATCGAACGAGCCTTTGACTGAAGGAGATAGCCTGACCCTTCGAACGATCCGACGGATCCAGGATGACGCTACCCTTTTTGCCGGTGGGGCGAAGTGGAAGGGCGAATGGGTAATGCGACTGTCGGTGATCTCAGGCACGACCACGGTAGCGGACGTTGATCGCTCCGCTGAGGCGATCTTGAGCGCGTGGCGGGATATTCGCTTCTCTCGATAGGTGAAGCCGACCAAGATCTTTAGTCCAGGGAGTGCCCAGTCCTGACGTTCCCTGTTGATGCTTCCTGCGCGGCTGCTGCTCCGAATTAACGGGCCGCTTACTCCCTTGGCCGATAGTGCCGGCCTACGTACGGCAAAGGAGAAGCCATGAGTGACGTCGCTGGAATTCCGGGTAGTCGGATCCGCTCGTTCGTGGAGCGCATCGAGCAGATCGAGAACGAGATCAAGGACCTGAACGAGGCCAAGAAGGAAGTCTTCTCCGAGGCCAAGGGCGAGGGCTTTGATGTGAAGGTCCTTAAGGAGATCATCAAACTGCGCAAGCAGGATCAGGACGAGCGCGACGAGCACGATACCCTCCTCGACGTCTACATGCGGGCTATGGACGAAGCCGGCCCTGCACCTGTTGCCGAGGCAGCCTGACAACGTCCTAGAGCTCTGAAGGTGAAAAGGCCGCCTACAATGAGGCGGCCTTTTTATTTTCCCTCGCAACGCGCAGCCGTCTGGCCGATCGTCAGGTCATTAGGCTGGCTAGTTGCCGGCCGTTATGATTTCTTCCGCGGGGAGGTGCGCCTGCCACCCTTCCGGCTGGCGCCGGAGCCGCTGTCCTCGCCCGATGATCCGCCGAGTGCGCTCGTCATGACCTGGCCGGCGGCACCGATGGCAGCCGCGGCGACCTCCAGCGGAGCAGCGACGATCTCAGCGCCGAGGCTTCCTGCGGCCGACACGGCGTCCCTGCCTTGCTGCGTTCCGCTGCCCCGTCCCTGCTCGCTGCCCTGTGGCCTCTCAAGTACGTTCGCGACTGCCCTGAGGGCTTCCGCCATCACGGCGCGTGCCTGCGGCGAGGTGAGCGTTGTCTCAAGGCTCGAGAGCCATGCCATCGGGTTCAACATGCTGCCCTGCGAGCGGGATGCGGAGCGGGCCCGCGTCGTAGAAGGCGATCTTGACGCGCCGGAGGTTGAGCGTGCTGCTGTGCGCGATCCTGCGGAGGAGCGGGACTTCGCGGAAACAGCCTGGGACTTCGTTGCGGATCGGGATCCCGCCATTGCCTTGGGCTGCGCACGCTTGGAAGCGGAGGTCCCTTTCTTGGCGGCAGATCGGGAGGCGGGCTTTGACGCGGAGCTCTCCGAGGCCTTCCGCCCCTTGCTGGGTTGCGAAGTACCGTCTTTCTTGTTCGTAGCCATGTCAGTTCCTCTTTTATTGAGGCCAAAAGCTGGCCGTGCCGAGGAGCAATCATCCTCAACCATGACAATGACAGCGTGGCCTTTCGGTTCGCAGCACGAGGAGACGGAAACGAGGATTTCGCCGTCAAACCTCTCAAGCACGGTTGTAAGTGGCAGCGAAAGGTCCACCTTGGGTCAAACTGTGCCCCTAAACATGGCCGTGCAAAGGTCGGCTTACCCATACAATTGTGGGCGCTCGGCCTACTTCGGCTCGGTGCCGATTTCGTCGGCTAGAGGAGGGAGACATAAGCGGATAGCTGCCCTGGCACGAAAGACCTCCTCAGCCCTGGCCTAACAATAGTTTGAAAGGCAGGCTCTCCTGCGACTTCACCGAGGCAGCACGTGGGACATGAGCAAGGACAGATCAACTCTACCCGCGCCAGAACTGGGGAAAGAACAAGATCAGCACCGTGAACAACTCCAGCCGCCCCAGCAGCATGCCAAAGCACAGGAGCCACTTGGAGGCGTCCGGGAGCATGGCGAAGTTGCCGGCTGGGCCGATGATCGGACCAAGGCCCGGACCGATATTCGACAGCGCTGACACGGCGGCACTGGCGCTGGTCAGGAAGTCGAGATCGAACGCCATCATAGCGACCGTGAGCGCGCTATAGCAGATGAAATAGAGTGAGAAAAACACCACCACTGACCCGATCACGTCGTCCGGCAGCAGCCGGCCTGCGTAGACCCGGGGAAACACCCCCCGCGGGTAGAGCAGACGCAGGAACTGGCTCTGGAGCATGCGGATCATCACCTGAAAGCGGAAGATCTTCATCCCGCCCGAGGTGGATCCGGTGCAGCCGCCCACGAACATGAGACCGAAGAACAGCCCGATCATGAGGTTGCCCCACAGCGTGTAGTCCGCAGTGGCATAGCCGGTCGTCGTCACCACCGACACCACATTGAAGGCGGCCAACCGCAGCGCGTCTGCAGCACTGTGCTTGCCTGCAAGAGTCAGCCATGCCGCGACGACGACGATCACAACCGCGAGCAGGCCGACCAGAAACCAGACCTGGCTGTCGCGTAGGGCATCCCGCTGTCCCTGGAACAGGCGCAGGTAAAGCACGAACGGCACGGCGCCCGAGAGCATGAAGAAGGTCGCAATCCAATGCAGGGAGGCGCTGTCCCAGCGCGCCATCGAGATGTCGGAGGTCGAGAACCCGGCCGTCGAGACCGTCGTCAGCGCATGGGCAACGGCCTCGAATGGCGTCATCGCCACCAGCCAGTAGGCAAGCCCGCAAGCCACCGTGAGGGCCACATAGATCAGGACGATCCCGGTCGCGATCTCCCGTACGCGCGGCATGACCTTCTCGGAGCGATCGGAGGACTCCGTCCGGAACAGCTGCATGCCGCCGACGCCGAGGGTTGGCAGGATCGAAATCGCGACGCCGATGATGCCGATGCCGCCGAGCCATTGCAGGAGCGCCCGCCACAGAAGAATCCCCTGTGGGGCGTCGTCGAGGCCAACGATCACGGTTGCGCCAGTCGTCGTCAGGCCGGAGACGGACTCGAAGAACGCGTTGGTGAAGTGGTCCCTCAGCTGGGAATAGTCGGAGATGTAGAGGGGAATGGCGCCGAACAGAGCGATGGTCGTCCATGCAACCGGCGTGAGAAGAAAGGCTTGGCGCAGGGTCAGCCCGCCAGACAGCCGGCAACGGGTCACATGGGTCAGGGCCGCGCCGCAGGCGAAGGTGATGCCGCTCCCGATCAGAAAGGCTCTCCAGTCCGGATCGCCCGTGAGGGTGTCGACGCCTGCAGGCAGGAGCATGGCTGCCGCGAGGGCGAGGAGCATGCGCCCCGTCAGGTGGAAGACCGGACGGATGTATGGCGGGGCCCACGCGCCTGAAAACAATTTCTCACGCATCGTTCGGCCTAATCCCCTGTGTCGTGCGTCGGGCCGGCCAGAATCGCCTCGGCCTTGCGCAATGCCCGGTAGGCCACCACGGCGATAATGTTGTCGCCGGGATGCACCCGCGTCGAGCTGGTCGGAATGATCACTTCCCCGTTGCGAACGATGGCTCCGATCAGCATGCCGTCCGGCATTCCGGCATCCCGCAGCGTACCCCTGACCAGTCGCGAGCCCTCCTGGGCGGTCGCCTGAATCACCTCGCCGAAGTCTTCTCGGAGCGTATAGAGGGCGGAGATCGAGCGGTGGCGCACATGGCGCAGGATCGTCGATATGGTGATGGCGCTCGGGCTTACGACCGCATCGATGCCGAGGGCCGGCAGCACATGCTCATAGGAGGTCTTGTTCACCAGGGTGATGGCTCGGGTGCAGCCCTCGCGCTTGGCCAGAACCGAAGCGAAGATATTCGTCTCGTCGTCGTTTGTCACGGCGATGATCGTCTCGGCGCTCTGGACATTGGCCTCAATGAGCACCTCCTTGTCGAGCGCATCGCCCTGGATCACCACGGCGGCTTCCCTGAGCTCGCGGGAAATGTACTCGGCCCGCTCCCGCGAATGCTCGACGACTTTAAGCGAGACATACGGGGCATGACGGGCGATCCTGCTCGCCAAGTTGAGGCCGACATTGCCGCCGCCCACGATCACGATACGGCGGGCGACTTGCTCCTCATGGCCCAGAAACGCCATGACCCGATCCACGCGATCCGTCTCCGTGATGACATAGACATCGTCGCCCTGCTGCACCTGATCCTCGGCCCTCGGCACGAATGCATGACCGTTCCGCACGATGACGCCGACGACGATGCCGGAGCCGCCCGACGTGGAGAGCTCCTTCATCCGCCGTCCGACCAGAGAGCATGCGCCTGTGTTGCAGTGGACCCCGAGGAGGTGAACCCGGCCATCGGCGAGCGCTACGGTGTCGAAGGCGCCAGGCGTTCTGAGACGCCGGACAATGCCGTTGGCGACCTCGACCTCGGGTGAGATGATCACGTCGATGGGCAACTGGTCGGAAGCGTAGAGACCCTGCCAGATCGGCTCCAGATAGCCATGATGACGGACACGGGCGATACGCCGGCGCACATTGAAGAGTGAATAGGCCACCTGGCAGGCCACCATGTTGACCTCATCGGAGCGGGTGACCGCGATCAGCATGTCGGCATCGCGCGCACCGGCCCGTTCGAGGACCTCGGGATGGGAGGCGTGGCCGACCATCCCGCGGACATCGTAGCTCTCGTCCGCCCGCCGGGCCTGCTCCGGCGAGAGGTCCACCACCGTCACATCAATTCCTTCGGTGGCAAGATGGCGGGCGATGGTCGAGCCCACCTGGCCGGCACCGCAGACGATCACTCTCATGGCGCCCTCAATCATCCGAATAGGCTTTGCTCCAAAGCCATATAGAGCAGCTTTTCGCATAGATGGCTCAGATATGGTGAAGCCATCTGTGGACGGAACTATCCTGTCGATGGAGTTGCTCCTCGCGCGCCTTGGCTTGTGGCTCTGCCGAGACCCTAAGGCCTCGCATACAACCGGTAGTGGGGGCGAGGGTGCCCTTGATATGTTCCGGTGAGCGATCCACAGAGACGGGTAGGAGGCGTCAATGGGCTAACCGACATGGCCTGTTTGCGAAACTTTACTGTTCAATTCGCGACCACTGCTCGTTAGCCTACGGCACCGCAAGGAGGGTCCAATGACGTCGAAGCCGTGCATTGTTTTGGGAGCGCCAGTTCAGGTGGGCGCCGGCCGGCCTGGCTGCGACATGGGCCCGAGTGCCTTTCGTACCGCTGGTTTGCTGACCGAACTCCGCAATCTCGGCTACTCGGTTGAGGACCGGGGGAACATCATACCCAATTCACTCCGTGATCTGCGCCATCCGAACTCTATGATCAAGGCCCTTCCGGAAATCGTGGCTTGGACCGAAGCGATCGCGGAAGCGGCTTATCAGGCGAGCGGTGAAGGCATGCCAATTTTCATTGGCGGCGATCATAGCCTTTCGGCCGGTTCAATGACGGGCCTCGCCCGCCGCGCCGCAGAGGAAGGCCGCGAACTCTTCGTCCTGTGGCTCGATTCGCACCCGGACTTTCACACGCTTGAGACGACAACGAGCGGCAACCTGCACGGCGTGCCGATGGCGTATGCGACGGGCCTTGAAGGTTTCGAGGGCTACTTCCCTGCACTCGCGGCTCCCATCAAGCCACAGAACGTGTGCATGATGGGAATCCGCAGCGTCGATCCGGAAGAGCGCGCTGCGTTGAGGACCGCGGGCGTGACGATCCACGATATGCGAGCCATCGACGAGAACGGCATTGTTGCGCTGCTCGATCCGTTTTTGAAGCGTGTTGCGGCAGCGGACGGCGTCATCCATGTCAGCTTGGATGTGGATTTCCTTGACCCTGGCATCGCTCCCGGCGTCGGCACCACCGTTCCTGGCGGCGCGACCTTCCGCGAAGCGCATCTCATCATGGAAATCCTGCACGATAGCGGCCTCGTGGGGAGCCTCGACTTGGTTGAGCTCAATCCTTTCCTCGACGAGCGCGGCCGCACGGCCCTGCTCATGGTCGATCTCGTGGCAAGCCTGGTGGGGCGGCGCGTCCTCGATCGACCAACCCAGAGTTACCGTTACACCCCCACGATTGGTTGAGCATTGGACGGCCTCTGGTTGAGTATCTGTTCAAGATGAGCAGCCTCGAACAGAGAAGCCAAAGCCCAGAGTGGTACATAGTAGCAGTAGTGCTTCCGGCCAAGATAGAAACCATTATGAACAGAATGGTAACCTGAAACCGCTATCAGAAATATTTAGGAAAAAATTCAATAAAGATTTCTTCTTTACCAAAATCGATAGCCACTAGGTAGGATTTTTATTGGGGCGGTAACTCGAACGTAAGCGCTTTTGTTGTAACTCGCGGATGCCCGAGTCGCGGGGAATCAATGGAACGCAAATGTCCAGCTTCACGATCTACGATAATGCCCTTACCGGCATGGATAATGTTAATTTTGACGCCTTTGGACTCTCGTATTCAGGCGAGAGTCTCGCGATCATCGATAATTCGATACCAGGTCAGGTTACGTATTCAGTATTCGGTAACAAATCGGTCGACACGTTCGTAGTTGACTATAGCACTATCAGCGGTGGATTCGTCATCGACGATATCGTCGCGACGTATGGCGGAATTCTCTCGTTTGAAGCTCACAACGTAGGTGCCTTCGTCACTGCTACCCAGATTGCTAACAACGATCTTTTTTCGAGTATCCCGCTTGATGGATTCAACACGTTCAACGGCAACTCCTATAACGATGTCATCAACGCCGGAGCCGGAAATGACGCTGTATATGGCAATGACGGCAACGACTCGATCTTTGGCGGGGAAGGCGACGATTACCTCGACGGCGGCGCGGGCATCGACGTTCTCTACGGCGGCTGGGGCAACGACACGTTCGTGTTCGACGATCCCTCCGATCAATTCTCGGACGATGGCGGCGTCGACACGCTTATCGTGACCTACAATAATGCGGAGCTGCCGGACGGACCGAACTGGATCGAGAACCTGCTGTTCGCCGGTGAAGGCAATTTCACGGGCCGTGGCAACGCACTTGGCAACATGATCCTGGGCGGCGCGGGCCGGGACGTCATCTATGGCAATGGTGGCGATGATTTGCTTGTTGGCGAAGGGGGCAATGATGTCCTGATTGGCGGCAAAGGCAAGGATACTTTTGTGTTTGACGCGGCTCTCGGGACGGCTAAAACCGACCGCAAGGTAAACTTCGACACCATCAAGGACTTCAAGGTTACTGATGATACGATCTGGCTTGAGACCGCCGTGTTCCGGAAGCTCACCAAGAGCGGTACGTTAAGCAAGTCGTACTTCACCATTGGCGCTGCCGCCAAGGACAAGAACGACTACATTGTCTACGACAGCAAGAAGGGCATTCTCTACTATGATGCTGACGGATCCGGGCGCGGTCAGGCCATTGAGTTCGCTCAGCTGTCCAAGAACCTTAAAATGACCAACAAGGACTTTTACGTCCTGTGAAAATGGACGCGGTTCGCTCTGGACGAGCGTTGCTGCCCTTCGTCGAAGCTTGAACCCTGGGGGAATCCTCAGGGTTCATTGTGCCGATGGAGTGATGGTTCACTCTCGCGCACTCAGACGATCCTATTCGATCAAAGGCGACGCAAAAGAAAAGCCTCCTCACCTGCCGTTACCGGCAACTGAGGAGGCCTCCTGGTCGTGAAGACTGAGCGCAGCCTTCGGCGCTTCAACGCACCACAGGACAGGGCGTTTCAGCTGGGCTGGAGAAAATCTGTGGCTTGGCGCCACTGAAGATGGCGGTGGTGTCGCGGGAGCAAATCATGCCCGGCATGGCATGCGGTGTGGAAGAGGGCTGCTGGGCCTGTCCTTCGGTCCTCTAGGCTCCCCGACTCTCGAGATAGGCTCTGGCTGACTTGATCGTGGCATCGCACTGCGGTGAGGAACTGCTGAGGACGGTTTCTGGAGCCGCGTTGCCAGACCAGACGTCCATTGTGGTGGTCAGGACCCATGTGGGATCGGCCATCGCCCGGTCGGCAAGCCTGGGCAGGGAGGCTTCGGCGCAGGCTCTCACATCGGCAATGATAGCTTGCGGCGCCCGGGCATCGGCGAGCCGCTTGCTGATCTCGCCTTGGAGCGGGTCAACGATCAGCAGGTTGACGAAGAAAGCCAGAATGTCGTGGATCATGCCCACCTCCGCTGCCGGCAGCCAGATCAAAGAAGATCCGACATCACGTAAGTGCCAGCTTGCCTTACATCAGAGGGGCCCGGATCAAGGGTCTGCCTTGGGTTAAGCATTGACAGTGAAGGTTCAAGGCCTCGGCCGCTCAAGGGAGCGGTGGTGTCGCGAGTAAGTCATGGCTGGCATGCCCGAACAAGCGGAGGGTGACTGCGTCAGGTCGGCATTGCCAGCCTAGGAACCGCTTTCGGCTGCCCATATCGCCTTCAGCCGGCACTCCGTCGGAATGAAAGTGACGCTGGAATGGCTAAGCTCGCGCTGTATGTGCCCCTGGAAGCCAAGGCGGGCCGGGAGGAGGAGGCGGCCGAGTTTCTTCGTTCTGCCTTGCCTCTCGTCGAGGATGAGCCCGGGACGACAACCTGGTACGCAGTGCGGTTTGATCACAATACATTTGCAATCTTTGATGCGTTTCCGGATGAGGCTGCGCGAGATGCTCATCTGGCTGGCAAGGTCGCAGTCGCTTTAATCCAGCGGGCTCCTGATCTCTTTGTTGATCCTCCAGAGATCCAGAGGCTGGAGATCCTCGCCTACAAACCCCACCGAGCAGCTTAGGCCTCCCGCTGTAGCTAGAACCCCCTAAGCCGAAGGATTCAGGGGACGACTGCTGACCTTGGAGACGGCGATGTCGCGGGAGTAGATCATGGGGAGAATGATTGAAGAGAGGTGAGGGTAGGGAGCATTACCGGCTCCCGCCGTTGGCCTGTTCCTGTGCACTCTGGGTAAACGGGACCGAGGACCTGCTAATTAAGGTCTGCCCATGCCTCCAAGCAGCTATTCGAGTAAGGCCCACCCTCGTGCCAAGAGCCGCCATTCCCATCGCCCAATTCCCTTGGCAAGGGAATGGCTGGCGGGTCCTTGGATGCTGGCGTCGCCAACCTGGAGTCTTGCGTGACGACAGAGGCCGCGTCGTCGACCTTCCAGGGATCGCCACCCGCGCAATCGCTCAGACTTCAAGAACGGGCCTGTTGTTTGCGCTGCACGCACCGGCAGCGCCCGGACCGAGGCTGGCGCCGTTGCTATGCCGGCAGGACGACCACCTTCGTCTTGACCGGCGTTCGTGAGTACAGGTGCATCATATCCTGGGTGAGAAGGCCGACGCAGCCGCTTGTGATGCCCGTACCGATCGATTCGGCGTCGAGGCTGGCGTAGATCGTGTAGAGCGTGTAAGCGCCGTTCTGATAGAGATAAAGCGTGCGGGCGCCGAGCGGATTGTCGAGGCCACCGGGCATGCCGCCGGCGTATTTCGCCGCCTCGGGCTGGCGCCGGATCATCTCCTTGGGCGGGGTCCAGGTCGCCCATTCGCCCTTGCGCCCGACATAAGCGTCACCGCTCCACCGGAACCCGTCGCGGCCGACATTGGCGCCATAGCGGGTGGCGTTTCCGTCGTCCTCGATGCGGTAAACGTAGTAATTGCCGGGGTCGACGATAATCGTACCGGGCGCCTCTTTGGTGTCGTAGCGAACGGTCCTGCGATAATATTTCGGATCGACCTTGCTGACATCGACCGCCGGGATCGGGAACTTCTCATCCGGCACCGGCCCGTAGACCTTCGCTGCCTCGGCGAGGCTCATGCCATCGGATGTCACGCAGCCAGCTAGCCCTAGCGTGCCGACACCGACGGCCGATCCGACTAGAAACGACCGGCGGCTGAGAAGCCCCGCCCGACGCCCAAGCAAAGCCACATCGTCTGTCTCGCCAGCATCGGCATTCCCACCGTTCATGATCATGATTTGGCCATTTCCCTTGTCCTGTTGCCCGACGAGACAATGCTCCGGCATACACCCGCTGAACGTCTTGTTGTGCTGGAGATTGCCGTCACACGGCTTCATTGGCAAGCCGGGCCTTCGCTGCAGCTCGTCATATAAGCTCAAGCTGACAATCGTTTGCTAACTAACCAACGTTGGAGATGCGTAGCAGATGGTTCAATTGAGCTCCGCCCTAAGACTTTTGCTTTTGCTGCTATTTGTCGGACCAGGTGCTGGCAGGCTAGCCGGTGATTTCGGATAGGGCGGTGGTGTCGCGAGAATAGGTCATGCCGAGGGTATGGCATGAGGTTGGTGAAGGGAAGGTTGCACTCGGCAGGGCAGGGGCGCTACCTGCTCCCGCAGTTGGCTGGTTCCTGTGCACGCTGGGTAAACGGGAAGGAAGGCCCGCTGAATTAAGGTCTGCCCATGCCTCTAGAGCAGCTATTCAGGTAAGGTCCGCCTCGTGCCAGGTCCGGACCTTCGCGTCAGTTAGGCACAGCTCTCAGTTTTGACATGTATCCACGTGGCTGAGCCTGTGGAGGCGATCCGGGCTCATCTCCCTGAGTGAGTTGATTCCGAGCAGACCCATGTTGCGATCGATCTCCGTGGAAAGGATGCGGACCGCATGGCTGACGCCGGCCTCTCCTGCTATGGCGGCCGCATAAACGAACGGACGGCCAACGAAGACAAATGCCGCACCAAGGGCGATGGCCTTCAGCACGTCAGAGCCTCGCCGGACACCACCATCCATCATGATCGGGATGGTTCCCGCAAGCGCTTCCGCAATGCCCCGGAGGACGCGTAGGGGCGAGACTGCCCCGTCGAGTTGCCGACCGCCATGGTTCGAGACGACGATTCCATCGACGCCACTGTCCCGGGCGATGCAGGCATCCTCTTTGGCCATGATGCCCTTGACGACCAAGCGTCCCTTCCACCGTTCCCGGATCAGCTCCAGATGACGCCAGTTTAGGTGATCCTTCGCTCCGAAGTCCCGCATCACGCTCCTGGCCAGGATCGGAGCGCCGCGTGTCGCGTAGGAATTCTCGAAGTGGGGCATGCCGTGCATCAGCAGCGTCCGCAGGAACGTGTTCAACGTCCAGTTCGGTCGTATTATGCCGTCCCATGCCAGGCGCGGGCCGGGCCGAAGAGGTGTCGAGAAGCCACTCCGAACGTTGTTCTCGCGATTGGCTAGGACTGCCGTGTCCACAGTCAGCACGAGTGTCCCAAAGCCTGCCCGTTCCACCCGCTCCAGCAGCCCGAGGATCCGGTCCGGTTCACCTGGCAGATAGGCCTGGAACCAAGCCTCGGGGTTCGCCCCAGCAACGTCCTCCAAGCGGATGAGGGAAGACCCGCTCATCACCATCGGGATGTTCGCCTGCCCGGCCGCCCGCGCAAGGACCAGGTCGCCGCGGTAGGCGGAAAGGGCGCTGATCCCCATGGGAGCGATCCCGAAGGGAGCCGCGTATGTGCGGCCGAGCAGTTCGACCTTCTGCGTTCTCTTGGATACGTCAACGAGCACCCGCGGGACGAAGCCGAATTCCTCGAAGGCCGACCTGTTGTCGCGGAGAGACGCATTGGTCTCAGCGGCTCCCGAGACATACCCGAAGATCGGCCGCGGCAGGTGGCGGCGCGCTGCAGTCTCGAAGTCGTCGAGTGCGAGGATCCGGCGAAGACGCCTTGGAAGAGCGGCAGGAGGCGGTCGCACGATACCCTTGACAGGCGTGGATTCCAGGTCCGTTGAGGATCGCTCCATACCGTGCGGCGTGTCAGAATTTCCCATGGAAGTCTTCTCTCCAATCACTCATGAATGAGGAATGGCACGGCGCACTGGTGATCACCTGTGGCCCCTCGATCGCCGGATGTTTCGAGCTTTCCGGAAAGCGTACAGGAATGGCGGCGCATTCCCGTGGCGGGTCCGTCCGTACCAGTCGATCTTCGACGAACGTAGTGAGGCGACGACATCGATGCCCTTCCTTTTCGGCACACCGAGGATGAAGGCTGAGGCTTCATCCTCGGGCGCAGCGGCGAACATCAAGCGGATTTCGGGAATCCGTACAGCGTAGCTGGATTTTCCACGAGGATGCGTTGCCGCGTGGTTTCGTTGGGCGCCCAAGAACTCAGGAGGTCGAAAAGCACGGCATCATCGGGCATTTGTGCCTGGCCCCGATGGGGCCAGTCGCTGCCCCAAACCAATCGCTCGGGAGCGGCCCTGACATAAGCTTGGGCTACCTTGGAGGCGTCAGCATAGGCTGGCGGCCCGCTGGTCGTGTTGAGATATGCGCCTGAGAGTTTGACCCATGTTTTGCCCTGATCGAGGAGTTTGCGAACGACCGGGTAGGCGCGGTGGTCGACGCCGGAGGGAGGTGGCAACCGACCCAAATGGTCGATGACGAGCGGAGTTGGCAGGCGCAGCAACACGCTCTCCAGGTCTGCAATCTGGTCACCCGTCATATAAACCTGTACGTGCCAACCAAGGGGATGCACTTTCCTGGCCATGTTCTCGAGTCGCTCTGCCGTCGTCACGCCCCAGGATTGCGGACTGACGAAGTTGACCCGGATTCCGACCGCACCTTGGGCAGCCATTGCCTTCAACTCGGCATCTGTGATGTCGAGGTCGACGACGACTACCGCCCGGGCGGATGGCCCAAGCTGGGCGACGCCGTCGAGCGTGGCGCGGTTGTCGATACCATACGTCGATGGAGTGACCACCACGGCCCGACTTGTTCCAATGCGCTTCTGGAACAGCCGGTAAGCCGCGACATCGCTATCGCTGACGGGCTCGCCCTTCCAATGCGACGATGCCGGAAAGCGAGTGCTGAAGATATGAATGTGTGAGTCGCACGCGTTGGGCGGTACGCTCGATTTGGGACTTTCGGTCCCAGAGGAAAATAGCACGACCTGCTGGGCACGAGCCTCCCGGCTGCGCAATCCGCTGGCGGCAGCCACGACGCCGAGCGCACTTGCCTTGAGAAATTCACGTCGATTCGTGCGGAAGCGATCCATTGCAGTCTCCTGTGTTCACGCTGGAAAACCGAGAAGTCATCGCAAAGTCGACAGCCCGCAAAGAGCCGCGGGCTGATATCGTTCTAGGCTTCCTCATCAACAAAGGCTTCCTCGCGGGTCTTGCGGATGGCTGGCACCAGGAGCAAGAGAAAGAGGGCCGCAGACGCGATCAGAAGGGCAAGGCTGATCGGCCGATCGATAAAGACGCTCGGGCTTCCCTGCGAGATCAGCATGGCCCGCCGCAGGTTCGTCTCCAGCAAGGGTCCCAGGACAAAGCCGAGCAGGAGCGGGCCAGGCTCGCATTTCGCCTTGCGGAAGAGATAACCGAGGAAGCCGAAGCCGACCGCGAGAGCGACATCGAAGGCCCGGTTGCTGACGCTGTAGACGCCGACGCAGCAGAACAGAAGGATCGCAGGGTAAAGGAGGCGGTATGGCACCGTCAGGAGCTTAACCCACAGGCCGATCATCGGCAGGTTGATGACCAGGAGCATGAGGTTGCCGATCCACATGCTGGCAATAAGGCCCCAGAAGAGATCCGGCTGATTCTGCATCACGGATGGGCCAGGCGTGATCCCGTGGATGGTCATGGCGCCCAGCAACATCGCCATGACAGCGTTCGAGGGAATACCAAGCGTCAGCAGGGGAATGAACGATGACTGGGCTCCGGCGTTGTTAGCCGCTTCCGGCCCAGCGACCCCTTGGATGGCGCCCCTGCCGAACTGTTGCGGCTGGCGCGAAACCTTCTTCTCGAGGGTGTAGGCGCTGAACGCACTGAGCGTCGCCCCGCCACCGGGGAGAATCCCCAGGAAGGTCCCAAGTGCTGTTCCCCGAAGAACCGCCGGCCACGCCTTCTGGAAGTCATCCCGGGTCGGCCAAAGACGGCTGATCTTGGTCGCGATCAAACCGCGGAGTTCTGGCGTTTCGAGATTGATGATGATCTCGGCGATCCCGAATAGCCCGACGGCGATGACGACGAACTCGATGCCGTCGAAGAGTTCCACCGCGCCGAAGGTGAGACGCTCGGACCCGCTGTTCACGTCCGTGCCGACCCACCCAAGGACAAGACCGATGCCGATCATTGCGATGGCCTTGATAACTGAACCGCTGGCGAGAACCGTCGCGCAGAGCAAGCCGAAGATGGTAAGCGAGAAATACTCCGCCGGCCCGAACGAGAGCGCAAAGCCCGCAAGGGTCGGTCCGGCAATGGCCAGCCCGATGGTCGCCACGGTGCCGGCAAAGAATGATCCCAACGCTGCGATGGCCAGCGCTGCTCCTGCCCGTCCCTGCTTGGCCATCTGGTAACCGTCGAGGGCAGTGACCACTGAGGAGGCTTCACCGGGCAGGTTCACCAGAATCGCGGTGGTCGATCCCCCGTACTGCGCCCCGTAGAAGATGCCCGCGAGCATAATCAACGCTGCCAGCGGGGGGAGGAAGAACGTGATCGGCAGGAGGATTGCCAGGGTGGCTGTCGGGCCGATCCCCGGCAGAACGCCAATGAGCGTGCCCAGGAGAGCACCAATGAGACAAAACAGAAGATTGGTCGGGGTGACAGCGGCGCTGAACCCGAGAATGAGTGAATCGAACAATTCCATCAGAACGGCCCCAACTGCATCTGGACGCCCAGTCCAAGGATGAAAACGAGGATGCCGAAAATCGTCAGCACCACGATGGAGGCGGCAATCTCGCGGAGCCGCGTTTCGGGATCGGCCAGACTGCCGATGCCGATGAGCCACGCGGCCGCGATGATGAAGCCCAAGGATCCCGCCGCGTAGGCGAAGCCCGCCACCGCGATGAGAATGATCAGGAGCGGACGCAGGCGAACGACACCGAGAGGTTCGCTGGAGCGCATGAGACCCATGATTGTCACCCCGAGGCCGATCAGCAGGATCAGCGCCGAGACAATTAGCGGAAGGTAACCCGGACCCATCATGGCAGCATTGCCCATCGTCAGGTCACGCCCGGCCCAAAGGCCGAGCGCTCCCGCGACGATGAAAATCAAGCCAGCAAGAAGATCAGGTTGGTTGCCCTTCCGCCCGAGTTCCGAGCGGTTGGCCATTATTGCACCCAGGGTGTCTTGTTCCAGATGTCCTGGAACGCTTGCAGGCGCTTCGGCATCTGCTGCTCCCATTCCTCGCCTGACAGGTAGGCGAGCGGGAGAGACAGCTTCTTGGCCTGCTCCTTGAACTCAGGATTGTCGACAACTTTCTTCACTGCGTCGGAGAACTTGGTCCGGATGTCGGCGGGCACGTCACGGCGTGCGGCAAGACCGCGCTCCGAACTCATGAACACCTCGAAACCCTGCTCCTGGGCCATTGGGACGTCCGGTGCCTCGGGAGACCGTTTGTCGCCGAAGTGGACCAGAGGACGAACGCTGCTCGTATCGCCGCTCGCGAACTCGCTGACATTCAGGCCACCCACCGTGATGTGGCCGCCGAGGAGCGCCGTCCTCGTTTCACCCGCTCCAGGGAACGGCACGTGCGTCAGGGATACGCCTGCCGCCGATTCCAGCAGGATCGTTGCAAGGTGGTCATCGGTACCAACGCCGGAGCTACCGACCGAAACCGATTTCGGGTTCGCTTTGGCCTGTGCAACAAGATCCTTGAGCGACTTGAGCGGAGAATCGGCCTTCACGACGAAGGCGGTCGGATCGTCGACGATGCGCGCCACGGCCTGGATGCTCTTCGGGTCATACCGCAGCTTGCGCTGCACCTGCATCGACAGGTAGCCGGGCGTGTTGATGAACGAGAAGGTGTAGCCGTCCGGCTTGGCCTGGGAGAGCTGCGTATAGGCGATCTCGCCCGAAGCGCCGGGCTTGTTGATGATTACGATCTTCGCGCCGAGTTCCTTCTCGAGATACGGCTGCATGGCGCGGGCCATGACATCAGTACTCCCACCTGGCGCGAACGCCACGATGATCTCGATGGGACGGTCTTTCGGCCACTCAGCATGAGCGACACCGGCGGTGGCGCTCACGGCGAGCGCGCCGATACAAAACGTTTTCAGAGCCTTTAGCACAGTTTCCTCTCCTTATGATCAACTGTTGGTCGGGTTTATTCGCCTCAGGCGCGACCTTAGACGGCCATCCTGCGGGTCGAATTCTGGTCCTCGGTCTTTCCGCCGAGTTGTCGTGTGAGCTCGTTGGCGATGGAACGCAGCGGCTTGAGGTGCTGGGCGACTGTCGCCTCGTCAAAGCGGGCGGTCGGACCTGTCACGGCGAGCACGCCAACGAGTTGTTGGCCGAACCGGAACACGGGGTACGCGAGACTTCCGACCTGGGGGTCACGTTCACCGGACGTGGCGTAGAAGGATTCGCGGCGGATCTTGTCGTAGACTTCTCCCGGCTCGCCGCTGAAGGCGAGGAGCACGCGACCCGGCGCACCTCTGGCAAGGGGCAGCAGATCGCCGGTCCGCGCGTGGTGCCCGATCGATTGCGGCGAGTCGACGCGGAACAGGCATAGGCGCATATCGCCCTCGCGGACGTAGAATGCCGCGCTCTCCCCGGTTTCCTGGGCTAGGCGACGCAGGGCGGGCTGGACGTAATCCTCGATGCGAAAGCCGGCCTGGTAGAGCATTCCCAGTCGCGCGAGCTTCGGCCCCAGACGCCACGTCGCGTCGTTGTTGCGCACCAGGTAGCCGCCCCGTGCCAAGGATTTCGTGAAGCGCAGGACAGTCGGCTTCGAAAGGCCGACCCGCCGCGCCAGTTCGGCGAGACTGAGCGAGCGATCATCAGCGGTAAAGGCATCGAGGACGGCTAATGCCCGCTCGACGGCAATCACCCCGCCTTCCTCCCGCGCTTCGATGTCTAATGCTTGTCTAGCCATGATCGTTTCACTCTGTGTAACGCCATTTCTTACTATGAAATAGCGCAGAAATGTGCTTCTGTCAAAAGGGTTCGTCGCGCAAGAAAATTTCGTAATGGCGAGTGTCATCAACCTGCTGCCTCCGAGCGCACTTCGGCTTGACGGCCTGAGACGGAGGACATGCCACGGGATAGGAGAGGAAAGTGCTGGGAAGTCAGCCGGAGAATCAGACGTCGACAGGCACCATGCAATCGGCCCATGGCCGGGCGGTGCTCGTCACGGGTTCGGCCCTAGCGGGCAAAGCCGCTGCCAATCTGGAGGCCCATGGTCTCCAGGCTTATTACTGCAAGCCCTATGCAACACCGGAGGATATCGCGAAGCTCGCGGCGGAACTCCAGATCGAGGGCTTGATCGTCCGGCAGGGGCAGATCGATGAGACCGTCATAGCGGCATCGCCGCGCCTGAAGGTCATCGCGAAGCACGGCACCGGCGTGAACAACATCGACCTCGATGCCGCCGCCCGGCTCGGCATTCCGGTACTCCGGGCGCTCGGGGCCAACGCCAGATCGGTGGCTGAGCACGCCATCGCCCTGTCGATTGCTTTGCTGAAGGACCTCGTACCCCTCGACCGCGCCGTCAAGGGCGGTGAGTGGCCCAAGGCCAGCTACGTCGGGCGCGACCTCGCAGGCGCCGTGATCGGCCTGGTGGGATTTGGGGCCATCGGGCAGGAGGTCGCGTCGCTCGCACGAGCGCTCGGTATGTCCGTCACGGTCTTCGATCCCTACACGGCCGAATTGCCGGAGGAGGTCCAACGTGAGACGGAACTCGATGCACTTCTGGCCACCTCGGACATCGTCAGCCTGCATTGTCCCCTGACGAAGGAGACGCGTCACCTCATCAATGGCGAACGTCTTGCCCGCATGAAGCCGAGCGCCTTCCTCGTGAACACCGCGCGCGGGGAAATTGTCGACGAGGCAGCCCTGGTGGAGGCCTTGCGCAACGGCACGATTGCAGGAGCCGGCCTTGACAGCTTCGCGGAGGAACCGCCGCCGAAGGACAGCCCGCTCTGGTCGCTCCCGAACATCATCGCGACCCCCCATACGGGCGGAGCCGCGATTGGCGGCATGCGGGCAATGGCGGAGACGTCCGCCCGCCACATCATCAGCGTCCTTGACGGCAATGGGCCCGACCTCAAGAGCGTCGCCAATCCTGCATTCCAGGCCGCAGCCTCCACGACACGCTAGACAAGCCTGTGCGACGCGGCCCGATCAACCCAGACCCGCGTCGCGATCAGATCCCACAACATCAGACAAGGGAGCACCGAGAATGACCATCGGATTCAGAGTTCTGCAACGACAGCGGAAGGTCGACCCACAAGTCGTCGATCAATTCCGTGAATTACCTGTCGCCAACGTCAGCGATGTCATGTCGCGCATGACGGCTGCCGGCTCGCGCCTGCGTCCGCTTCACGCCGGTGGCATCCTCGCAGGCCCTGCCCTGACCGTGAAGACGCGGCCCGGCGACAACCTGATGGTGCACAAGGCCCTACAGATGGCGGAGGCTGGAGACGTCATCGTCGTCGACGCCGGAGGTGACCTGTCGAATGCCATCATCGGCGAGCTGATGCTCGCGCATGCCGAGAAGATCGGCTTGGCGGGGATCGTGATCAACGGCGCGGTGCGCGATTACGGCGCGATCCGCACGAGCCGCTTCCCAGTCTTCGCAGCCGGTGTGACGCACCGCGGGCCCTACAAGGACGGCCCGGGCGAGGTCAACGTCCCTATCGCAATCGATGGAATGGTTATCGAACCAGGTGACCTGATCCTCGGCGACGATGACGGACTGCTCTGCGTACCCTTCGGCGACACCACGACGATCTACGCTGACGCCAAGGCAAAGCAGGCCGCCGAGGCCAAGACCATGGCGGCTACCCAGGAAGGCAACGTTTCAAAGCCCTGGGTCGACGAGACCTTGACGCGACTGGGTTGTGAAGGGGTCTAGCCCCCGATGTTCGAACGACCGGCTGAAGCAGCCGGTCGTTCTTTTCACGCTTCTGAGCCGACCTCTTCAAACTCACCAATCGTGGGCCAAGCCTGGGCAAGTGGAGCAAGCTCCTCATAGTCATGTTCTTCGCCTTGGGCCGCTGCACGCGATGGTCGGCTGAGGGTCAGGGACGGTCTTTAAGCGTGGCCGTGAAAAGGTCTGTTTACCCCCACGATTGCGGATGTTCGGCCCACTACCCTGTGACCGGAAAGCGTCCTGACGCGGGACACCCGAGGGAGGGTTCGATCCATATTCTTTGGTTCAGGGGCCGGCGTGTGGTCGTGGTTGGGGGTTGGCCTATGCTGCCCTACAAGCTTTGTTAGCTTCTAAGATGCGCGAGACATACGATGACGAACGTCCGCAATGCACTCCTCAGCAAGGTATGGCGTGGGCAGGACCCGTTCCTGAACTACCCAAGCCGGCTCTACCGGCAAGATCAGCAGGGCTGGGGCTCCGCCCATCATTATCTGACGGACGCCATCGCGAGACTCAGGCCGTCGGTCGTTGTCGAGATTGGCGTCTGGAAAGGAGCATCCGTGATCTCCCTCGCGTCCAAGATGAAAGAGATGAGCCTCGATGGGGTGGTCATCGCCGTCGATACGTGGCTTGGGGCATGGGACCACTGGACCAATGATGAGTGGTTTGCCCATCTGAACTTCAGCCAAGGCTTTCCCGCTCTCTACCATACGTTCGCGGCCAACATCGTGGGTGAGGGCTTGCAAGAGTATGTTCTTCCGCTTCCGCTGGATTCCGTCAATGCGGCGCACGTCCTTCGACATCATGAGGTTCAGGCCGATGTGGTCCATATCGACGGCGGCCATGATTATCATGCCGTCACGTCGGATCTTCGTGAGTGGTGGCCCATGATCCGGCCTCAGGGTGTTCTCATCGGTGACGACTATCCGCATTGGCCCGAGGTGAAGCAGGCATTCGATGACTTCTTCATTGGCCAAGGTAGGTTTCCTTTCGAAGTCGACCCACCCAAATGCCGGATCTTCAAGTAGCCTTCCAGGATAGCCTCGCCCCTGCACTGACCGGCGCACCACGGTGGAACTTGAGGCGTCGTTTGCGCCTTGAGCTGAGTGGATTGAGGAAGCCTTGGCTGGCTGCTGCCTAGGTGACGCTGATGGTTGACCTGCGTTGGAGTACCAGGAAGAAACCGCTTCCTGCCGCGTCCACTGGGGTCGAGCAGGAGGCCGATCTAGGGCAGGTCACTGAACCGCCAGAACTGGCGGAGCAAGCAACTCGCCCGAGAGTTCATCAGGAGGCCGGTTCAGCCGGGCGAGCTTCCCTTGTACGGGAGCTTTACCCTCTCCTCCGTGACATGCTGTGGGGTGCCAGGGGCTGGCCGATCCTGCGTCTCGTCCTCGCGATCGTGATCGTGCTGGTCGCCAATATGTTCGGCCAGGTGCGCCTGAACGAGTGGAATGGCGCCTTCTTTGATGCCGTTGAGAGACGCAACTCCACCGCCTTCCTGCTCCAGCTCCAGGTCTTTCTCGTGATTGTCACGGTACTTCTCACCTTGGTTGTGGCACAGACCTGGCTGCAGGAGCGACTGAAGATCCGTCTTCGGCAGCGGCTGACCCATGTCCTGCTGGACCTCTGGCTCAAGCCGAACCGCGCCTACCAGCTCGGGCTTACCGGCAAGGCCGCCGCCCAGCCGGACCAGCGCCTGCAGGAGGATTGTCGGTTGTTTGCCGAATTCACGGCGGAACTTGGCGCCGGCATGCTGCAGGCCCTTCTCCTGCTCGTCAGCTTTGTCGGGGTGCTGTGGACGCTGTCCTCTTATGCCCGGTTCGAGTTCTACGGCCAGGAGGTGGTCATTCCTGGCTACATGGTCTGGGTGGCAATCGCCTATGCTGCCATTGGTTCTGGACTGACTTGGCTCGTAGGCCGCCCGCTGATCCGGCTCAACACGGAGCGTTATGCCCGCGAGGCGGATCTGCGCTTTGCAGTGGTCCGGGTCAACGAGAGCGCTGAGAGCGTGGCCCTCTATAACGGGGAACTCGACGAACGGCGCAATCTCGACGAGTTCGTCGATGCCGTGCTCAAGGCGACCCGCCGGCTGTCCGGCGCCTTGGCGCGCCTGACCTGGATCACCTCCGGCTATGGCTGGCTGGCCATTGTGGTGCCGATCCTGGCCGCGGCGCCGGGGTATTTCAGCGGCACGCTGTCGCTCGGTGAGATGATGATGGTGGTGGGTGCCTTCAATCAGGTGCAGGCGGCGTTGCGCTACTTTGTAGATAACTTCCCCAAGATTGCCGACTGGCGCTCAGCGGTGCTGCGGGTGGCGAGTTTCCGGCACGCGGCTCTGGATCTGGATGAGGCGATCGCGCACAACCAGTGCATTGAGGTCCAGCTCCACCCGGAGGGGTGGCTGACCTTTGAGGGGCTGTCCATCGCACTCAGTGACGGCAGCATTCTGATCGAGGATGCGACGGCGGAGATCCGCCCCGGCGAGCGGGTGCTGATCCAAGGAGCGTCCGGCTCGGGCAAGAGCACGCTCTTCCGCGCCATTGCCGGTCTCTGGCCCTGGGGCCGTGGCGTGATCCGGGTTCCGGCTCCCGAGCAGATAATGTTTTTGCCACAACGGCCTTACCTGCCTCTGGGCAACCTACGCGCGGCGGTGTCCTATCCGGCCGCCCCTGACACGTTTGATGAGGCGACCGTGGAGGCAGCGCTCGAGCGCTGTGGTCTTGGTGAATTTGCGGACGCTCTGGACCGCCGGGAGCGCTGGGATCAGACGCTCTCGCTGGGCCAACAGCAGCGCATCGCCTTTGCGCGGCTTCTCCTGCACAAGCCGCAATGGGTGTTCATGGACGAGGCGACCTCGGCTCTCGATGATGAAAGTCAAGCTTCCATGCTCTCAGTGTTCACCAGAGAACTGGCTGGTGCATCGGTCCTGTCGATTGGGCATCGAACCGAGCTTGAGGCCTTCCATACCCGCACCTTACACATCCGCAAGACGGACGAAGGCGCCGTGCTGCTGGCGCGGCGTCCGCAGGAGGAGCCCCCCTTGTTTGCCTCCTGGGTTCACTGGCTACACCGCCGGCTGGTGCCTTAGTGCCCGTTTGAAAATTGCTATAGGTGAGCGACGCGTCGGAGCATGAGACTGCGTCACGATGCACAGTGCCAGCAACACCTTGCCGGGGTGGCGGCCTCACTGGAGGCCTTTCGCGAGCGGGTGCAGCACGGGCTGGCAAATGCCACCTTCGAGCAACTCCGGTAGCTTGTGCTGTTGCTCGTTGACCGTGTCATTATCACGAATGACGAGGTCGAAATCCGCTACGTCCTGCCCACCGGTCCAGGGAGTAAGCACGTGCGCTTTTATCAATTGCGTAGAGATTACTTCCACCACCAAGGGGCGTGGCAGCGGTTGAAAGCCCTGCTGGTCGGACAGTTTGTGCACGATCCCGATCACGAAATCCCGATAACCCGCCTGCCGCGATCGTAAGCACCATCGGCGAACAGGTGCTTGAGCCAGGGCTAGCGCTGGCGCACCGCCTTGATGATCTGCTCGGCGCCTTGGGCATCCTGGATGTCGGCTAGCGTGAGGTTGACCATCAGCAGGCGCCCGTCCGTGTCGACCGCGATGTGCCGCTTGCGCCCCATCACCTTCTAGGCGGCATCGTAACCGCCACCGCCTGGGCCGCAGGAGCTTTGACCATCTGGCTGTCGACACGCCCGGCCGTCGGGCCCGCCTGCCGGCCTGAGCGCTCCCGATCCAGCATCAGATCGACATCGCGCAGGGTCTGGAACAGCAGACACCGCACGAAGCATCTGAACCACAGTACACCGTCTGCCACGGCCCGAACTCATACGGCAGCATGCGCCAGCCGCAGCTGACCCGGGCCAGATAGCGGATGGCGTTGAGTATCTCGCGCAGGTTCATCTTGGGCTTGCGTCCGCGCCAGGCGGGTTGGGGGAGAATGGGGTGGATCCGCTCCCATTCCTCATCGATCAGGTTGGTTGGGTAGCGCCGCCGTTCAAAGGCCTTCTGGCGCTCGCGATGCTCTTTCATCCACATCCGGCTCATGTGGTCCTGACACTACCCAATCCGACCCCATGCGACATTTTCAAACGGGCACTTAGATCCGTAGCAATTCCTTGTCGGTGCGAGACAAAATTCCGCGCCTTTGACGTGCTGACCGGTGCGCTATTTCTGGTATGGGTCAGGCAGTGAAGTCCATTCACTTTTCGGAAGGTCTGATTACGTGAGGATTGCTGCCTTCGAGCTTAGGTCTCAGGCGTGCCAGGAGAAGACATTCTGAGGTTCTCCGTCTCACCCTTTGGACCTTCTAAGCGTCACGGTTGAATAGAATCCGATGGAAGACACCTCACATACTAGAGTAGAATTTAGCGATGATGTGCCAGCCCAAGCACAGCGAAGATTGCTAATCCTGTTCGCCCCCAGCCGAGAGCTGCTCGATCTTGACTTCGACGAGGTCGGCGAGGGCGCTGTCGGGTGCTAAAGCGCGCAAGTCTTGCGCCAGCTCTCGGAGTTCATCCAGCGTAGCTTCCGACATCAAGGTGTCTGCGGCTTTAGTCGTCATTTCTGTGAAGTCCATTCTCTCCCCTTTGATTCAGTCTCATGGGGCGGATAAGACGGGCGGAGTCCGGCAAGGATGAGTTCATTCTGTATCCTGACCATAGCCTCTTGTTTGAATATGTTGCCGGAACGATGAGGTCCGCAGCATCGCAGCATGAGCTCAAACCTGTATGCAAAACCCGACTTCGTCCGCCAGGACGATGACTAGCCATCATTCGATCGGCTTCCGGGCTGCACCAAAGTCGGACACCTCCTTGTGAGGAGGCATCGGGAGTTGACCGCATCGTCAATACCTGAATGTTCGGGATGGCGGCGCACCGCCATCCACAAGCTTTGCCGATCCTAGGATTTCGGCATGATCACGCTGTCGATCACATGGATGACACCGTTCGATGCGTTGACGTCAGCCTGTGTGACAACCGCGTCGCCCACCTTGACGGTGTTGCCGCTCGCATCAATCCGCACGGCGCTGCCCTCGACGGTCTTGGCGTTCGTCGTCTTACCCTTGAGGTCGCTGGACATGACGTTCCCGGCCACGACGTGATAGGTCAGCACCTTCTGGAGCTGCGCCTTGTTCTCAGGCTTCAGGAGATTCTCGACCGTTCCGGCCGGGAGCTTCTTAAAGGCATCGTCGGTCGGCGCAAAGACCGTGTAGGGTCCCTTGCCCTTGAGCGTTTCAACAAGTCCGGCGGCCTGAAGAGCGGCCGTCAGCGTCTTGAAGCTACCATTGGTAACAGCGGTTTCAACGATGTCCGCCGCTGCGGCCGGACTTGCCGCGACGAGCATGGCGGCTACGGCGTAAACACTATACTTCGCGTTCATTGTTCCATCCTCTGATTGCTGCGCCCTGTCGGTTCACCGGCGCCAGCCTCGGTGGATATGTCCAGGGTCCGACCCACCTTGCATCGGGAGTTTCCTGAGGGGAGCCGGATAATCACCGTAGGAAGCGCATTTCTCCCGTGCTGCCATGGGAAGTCCACGTAAATCCGCCCTATGTCCTCATGCAGCAGCGACCCGCAATCGAGATTGAGGCCAGAATGGACCATCTCACCCCTGATCATGCCTCATCCGAAGATCCAAGGCCCCGCAGTCGCCGTCGCGCGGCCACAAGGGCGCTGGAGGCTCACAGGCTGCCGACCCTGATCGCACCCGACGTCGAGCCGGAGGCATTGCTGCGCTCCACTCTGGATGCCCTGTCGGCCCATATCGCGGTGCTTGACGAAGCCGGGACGATCATCGCGGTCAACCAGGCTTGGCGCGCCTTTGCCCACGCCTCCGGCTATGCTGACGACAACCACGGGGTCGGAATGAATTACTTGGCTGTCTGCGAGGCAGCCGCCGCCTTATCAAAGGATGCGGCGCGAACCGCGGAGGCGCTGCGGGACATCATGGCTGGCGACCGCTGCGAGTTTCGGATGGAGTATCCCTGTCGCAGCCCGCAGGGACCGCGCTGGTTCCAGCTCCGGGTGACCCGACCGGACCAGGCGCAGACGCGCCGGATCGTCATCGCCCATGAAGACATTACCGAGGTCAAACGTACGCAGGAGGAATTGGCCCGGTTGAGCGGCCGCCTCATGCATTTGCAGGACGAGGAGCGGCGCGCCATCGCGCGGGAGCTTCATGACACCACGGCCCAGAACCTCCTGGCCATCACGTTGAACACAACGCGCCTGCACGAGGGGCTGCCCGATGTGGGGGAGCTTGCCCGCCGCACACTGATGGAGACCCTCGAACTGGCCGAGCAGAGCCTTCAGGAGGTCCGTACGCTATCCTATCTGCTCCACCCTCCACTCCTCGACGATATCGGGCTCACGGCCGCCTTGAGTTGGCTCGCCAGAGGGTTTTCCCAGCGAAGCGGCATTCAGGTCGACATCAGCATCGAGAATAGCGGCGAACCATTGCCTCGGCCCACTGCAACCGCCCTCTACCGGGTCGCCCAGGAGGCGCTGTCGAACGTTCACCGACACTCGGGCAGCAAGCGGGCACGGCTTGCTCTGTACCGGACCAACGATATGGTTCAACTCGACGTCCTGGATAGTGGCACAGGGCTCAGGAGCCTCCTGAAGGCAGGCAACGGGGAGGTCCGGCAGATCGGTGTCGGCATCTCAGGCATGAGGCTGCGCCTTGAGCAACTCGGCGGCCAGCTCGATATCCGTTCGGGCCCTTCGGGTACCCACGTGAGCGCCAGGGTACCGATCGCGCCCGTGGGCTCAGAACAACCCCTTTGAGCAGCCCCAATGTCCCAAGATGAAGCCTCATCAGCCGGTTAGGACCCATCATGCTTCGCATTCTTCTCGCCGATGATCACGATATCGTCCGGCGTGGCCTCAAGGATCTCCTGGAGCAACATGTGGGCTGGCAGGTCTGCGCAGAAGCCTCGAACGGCAGGGAAGCCATCGAACTCGCCCTTCAGCATCGGCCCCATGTGGCGGTCATCGACCTGTCCATGCCCGAGCTCAATGGTCTCGAAGCGACGCGCCGGATCCGGCAGAGCCTGCCGGATACCGAGGTCCTGATCTTCACAATGCACGAGAGCGAGGAGCTGATCAGAGAGGTACTGGGTGCTGGCGCCCGGGGCTATCTGCTCAAGTCCGATGCCGTGCGTCAGCTTATCCCGGCCGTCGAAAGCCTATCGCAGAAAAAGCCCTACTTCGCTGGGCGTGTGTCGGAAGTTCTCCTGGACGGCTTCCTCAAAGGAGGACAGGTCACCCTGGAGGGTCCCGCGGCCGAGCGCCTGACGTCACGCGAACGCGAGGTTGTGCAACTCCTCGCCGAAGGCAATAGCAACAAGCAGATCGCGCGCCTCCTGGACCTCAGCGTCAAGACGGTGGAGACGCATCGCACCGCCGCGATGCGGAAGTTGGAGCTCAACTCCCTGCCCGACCTGGTTCGCTATGCTGTCAGGATGCAGATCATCCAAGCCTAAGCTCATGCCGCAAGGAGCCGATGACTGCGATGTCTCCATCTTCCTCATCATCTCGCTTGAACAGCCTCGAACGCCCGGCCCAGGCCCTTGTCGTCGGCGCGTCCGGCGGGATCGGATCCGCCGTCACGGACCTTCTTGCCGCCGAAGGGTTCGAAACCGTTCATGCGCTTTCGCGCTCGGGACCCGATCGGAGCTTGGCTGGCGTACGGGTGGGACAGATCGACGTTGAGGATGAGGCGAGCATTGTTGCCGCAGCCGCGCAGCTTGTTGAAGGCGCTCCCCTGCGCTTCATCTTGGTGGCCACGGGACTGCTCCACGATACGGCACTCCAGCCCGAGAAGACCTATCGTACCCTTGATCCAGAGCATCTTCTGCGGAGCTTCCGCGTTAATGCGATTGGTCCGGCCCTTGTGGCCAAGCATGTGCTTCCCCTCGTGCCGAAAGCGGGCAAAAGCGTCTTTGCTGTTCTCTCTGCACGAGTGGGCAGCATTGAGGACAACCGCCTCGGGGGCTGGTACGGCTATCGGGCGTCGAAGGCAGCCCTGAACCAGTTTATGCGAACCATTGCGATCGAGCTCAGTCGCCAGAGCCCCGAAGCCGTGTGTGTCGCGCTCCACCCTGGAACGGTCGATACAGCTCTGAGCCATCCCTTTCAGGCTGGCATCAAGATCAAGAAAGCGTTCTCACCGGCGTACTCTGCTGAGCGGCTGCTTGCTGTTACGGACGCCCTGACGGCGACGCACTCCGGCCAATTCCTTGCCTGGGATGGGCGACCAATCCCTTTTTGATATGGAAATTAACGCCCTTCTTACACGAACTTAAGAGTTGTCTCAGGGCCAGGTACGGCCATCCGGCTTGACCTTACGAAGGTTGGCTTCACAGTCCTGTCGCGGAAGTTCGGCTTAGCTCAGCTCATGCTTGGAGGCGACATCTTCATTCGAACGCTCCCGCTGTGTTCCGCCCCGCCGGCAGATCATGTCTGCTCACGGCCATGTATTTGGGCTGGAGGAGCGGTTGCCTCAATGGCCGTGAAGGTCACCAAGATGCGACAGGTATGCTGGGAGCCCGCAAGCACCACCCACGAGTCGCCGGGCTCCAGCCGCACGACTTGGTCCTCGGTATCCAACTCGCCTTGCCCTGAGATCCCAAATCCGACCACCTCGTAATCTTGCTGGTGAGCCAGCTTGCAGCGCTCGCGCTAACACAGCGCAACCCGCATGGGAGCACTGCTCCAGTTAATGGCTCAGTTAAACGTCTGCCCTGAGTCAGGCAGTGAAATTCGTTCACTGACAGGAACGTCCGATGTTCCTGTCCAAAGCGGAAGTTCACCGCCTATCCGGAACGTGCCATGAACGGACCATCCTGGTTCACGGGTTCAATTTCCCTAAAGGCAGCTTGTAGTCGGCTTCTCACGCCCTCACAGCGTCCAGATTTGACCGTACAAGGTGATGGTTTGAGGGCGGTCGCATGTTGAAGCCATTCACCACGCTTAAGAGATTCATGAGGAGGGCCAGCCATGGATAACCCGAAACCTTTGATCCGAACTACCGATGGCCGCGGGAGGCTGTTCGAAAGCATTGTCGACACGGTCGGTGACACGCCTTGCATCCGCGTCAACAATCTCGGGCCCAAGCATGCCACGATTTATGTCAAGGCTGAGTTCTTTAACCCTGCGGCCTCGGTAAAAGACCGGCTCGCCATCAGCATCATCGAGGCGGCCGAGCGCGCGGGAGCGCTGAGGCCTGGCCAGACCGTTGTCGAGGCGACAAGCGGCAATACGGGGATCGGACTGGCGATGGTCTGTGCTCAGAAAGGCTATCCCCTAGTCGTGACAATGGCCGACAGCTTCTCGGTCGAGCGGCGGAAACTGATGCGGATGCTCGGCGCCAAGGTTGTGCTGACGCCACGCGCCGCCAAGGGGTTTGGAATGTATCGGAAGGCCGTGGAGCTTGCCGATGCGAACGGCTGGTTCCTCGCCCGGCAGTTCGAGACAGACGCAAACGCCGACATCCATGAGGCGACGACGGCGCGCGAGATCCTCGGCGACTTCAAGGACCATCGGCTGGACTACTTCGTGACTGGGTACGGCACGGGCGGAACCGTCACCGGCGTCGGGCGGGTGCTGCGCCGCGAGCGGCCCGAAACCAAGATCATCTTGAGCGAACCGGCGAACGCGCAACTCGTCGGAAGCGGTCGCGCACAGGGCCGTGATGAGAAAGGCGCTCCGGCCGAGAGCCATCCTGCCTTCGAGCCACACCCGATCCAGGGCTGGACCCCCGACTTCATTCCACTGGTGCTCCAGGAAGCGATAGACCGCGAGTTCTATGACGAGTTGATCCCGATCACCGGCGCCGAGGGCACGAAATGGGCCAAGATGCTTGCCCAAAAGGAGGGTATTTTCACCGGCGTCTCGGGTGGGTCCACGTTCGCGGTCGCTATGCAAGTGGCCGAGAAAGCGCCTGAGGGATCGGTGATCCTCGCGATGCTGCCTGACACCGGCGAACGCTACCTCTCGACGCCGCTCTTTGAAGGAATTCCCGAGGACATGACTGAAGAGGAGATCGCATTGTCGCGTTCTACGCCAGGATTCCAGACAGGCTAATCGCTTCGGCAATGGAGATGGCAGGTTCGAATCGAACTTTACGTTCCAGCCGCTCGATGAATGCTGGCTATTTGCGTCGGCGTTTCAGGGTTGAATTCGTAGCTTCTGGCGACGAGACGCGCCTTGTGCGGGTAGACATTGCCGGTCGGCAAAACGAGTCCGCATTCCCATTGCCCAGCAGCCTGCTCAAGGCTCGTAAGGGTCTCACCACGCTGTAAATACTAGGACACCCGGGCTTGGCCGGCCACATGGACCGGATCCAGTTGGACGGTGCGGCACCATCTGCTCGAGCAGCAGAGGGTAACATGAACCCAATTCGGCGGATCCGAAACGAAACCTAGTGACCGCTGATGCATTGGTTCATCGAACCTTTGCCAGACGTAGGCTACGAGCTTGAGCCCGGGAACGAGAGGTAAAGCTGTGGTCGCCCTGTTCAGCCCAGGTCTTCTGAGACCGCTCCACCCCCTTCACGCTATCCTTCTCGCCTTTCCACTTCCCCTGTTCTTGGGCGCGCTGGTCAGCGATCTCGCGTACTGGTCGAGCTTCCACATACAGTGGGCCAATTTCTCGTCCTGGCTCATCGCCGGCGGCCTGCTTGTCGGCGCTTTCGCCGTGCTTTGGGCACTGGTCGATCTCTTTCGCAGGGGAAGGGTCCGTAAGGGGCGGCTGATAGTCTATTTTGTCGTGCTGCTCGCGATGTGGGTGCTCGGTTTCGTCAATGCCCTCGTCCATGCAAAGGATGCCTGGGCCACCATGCCGGAGGGCCTCTACCTCTCGGCGATCACTGCGCTTCTGGCCCTGGTTGCCGCCTGGATCGGCTATTCCGGATTTCGCACAGGAGAGGTGGAATGATCCGCTCGTCGCTCCTGATCGGCACCATGGCCCTCGCGCTCTCCGCCTGCAACGGCGAGCCCGAGCCCCCGCAATATGGCTCCAATCCGAATCTGCCCGAACCGCAGCGCGGCTTGTTGCCCTCCATGAAGATCCCAAGGCCAGCCAACTGGGGCAATGATCTGCCGAAGGTGCCGCAGGGATACAAGATTCAAGCCATCGCCACAGATCTCAGGATCCCGCGTCAGACCCTGGTCCTTCCCAATGGCGACATCCTGGTAGCGGAAGGATCCGGCGGCAACGCACCTTCGCTGCGTCCCAAGGATCTGATCGCGGGCTTCATCAAGAGCCTCGGCAAAAGTTCGGCAAAAGGCGGCAACCGGCTGACGCTGCTGCGGGACGCCGATGGCGACGGCACCTATGAAATGCAAGGCGTTTTCGCCGACAGCCTCAACGCGCCCTATGGTCTGGCACTGATCAACGGCGCCATCTATGTTGCCAACCAGGATGCATTGGTGCGCTTTGAATATCGTGACGGCCAGACTCAGGCGAGCGGACAGCCGACGAAGGTCACGGATCTGCCCGCAGTGATCAATCATCACTGGACGAAGGCCATGACCGCCAGCGCCGACGGTCGCTTTCTCTATGTCGGCATTGGGTCCAACAGCAACATTACCGAGCGCGGTATGGACGCTGAGGAAGACCGGGCCATGGTCTGGCAGATCGATGCACAGACGGGCGCCCACAAGCCTTACGCGACGGGCCTGCGCAACCCTACGGCTCTCGCCATTCAGCCGGGTACGGGCCAGCTTTGGGCGGTTGTGAACGAACGTGATGAGATTGGCCCTAACCTCGTACCAGATTACCTAACGTCCGTGCGCGAGGGCGGCTTCTACGGATGGCCCTACAGCTATTGGGGTCAGAACGTCGACCCACGCGCACAACCGCAGGACCCGCAAAAAGTCGCCTCGGCCATCCGCCCGGACTATGGCCTGGGGTCCCATGTAGCAGCACTCGGCGTGGCGTTCTCCACTCCGGCCATGGGCGCAGCTTTCGCCGAGGGCGTGTTTGTCGGAGAGCATGGCAGTTGGAACCGCAGCGTGCCGGTTGGCTACCGGGTGATCTTCGTGCCGTTCCGCGACGGCCGACCCGCTGGCGAACCGATCGATTTCGTTTCCGGCTTCCTGGTTGACGACGGCAACACGCGGGGAAGGCCGGTCGGAGTGACGGTGGATCCGCGCGGCGCTTTGATCGTCGCCGACGACCTGTCGAACACGGTCTGGAGAGTTACGACGAACTAAGTGCACCGGGTCCAGTGAAAATCGGCGAACCCGCTACCCTGAGGTCCCAGCCTGTCTGAGGCCCGGCGACGGACACGCCGCCTCATCCTACGAGACGAATGACAGCATCCGGTTCGGTTAGGTCAATCTAGGAACCGCTTTCGGTTGCCCATATCGCCTTCAGCCGGCACTCCGTCGGAATGAAAGTGACGCTGGAATGGCTAAGCTCGCGCTGTATGTGCCCCTGGAAGCCAAGGCGGGCCGGGAGGAGGAGGCGGCCGAGTTTCTTCGTTCTGCCTTGCCTCTCGTCGAGGATGAGCCCGGGACGACAACCTGGTACGCAGTGCGGTTTGATCACAATACATTTACAATCTTTGATGCGTTTCCGGATGAGGCTGCGCGAGATGCTCATCTGGCTGGCAAGGTCGCAGTCGCTTTAATCCAGCGGGCTCCTGATCTCTTTGTTGATCCTCCAGAGATCCAGACTTCGCCATTCGATAGAGTGAGGGTCAGGTACTTGGTCGCCTCGCTCATCGTCCATCTCCAGTAAGGGACGGAGAGGGAACGAAGCCTGAATCGGCTCCACGGAAGTTCCATGGATCGATGCGGCATATTCGCGTCACGTTCTGCCGCGATTTGCCGTTAAGGGTCGGAGGTTGGAAGGGGCTTTTGGACGCTGAAACCCTTATCTCATAAGGGTTTGTTGATGGTGCTGCCAGAGAGGATTGAACTCTCGACCTCTCCCTTACCAAGGGAGTGCTCTACCACTGAGCTACGGCAGCGCGCCAACGAGGAGGGCCGCTTACTGCCACAGCCTGGCCTCGTGTGCAAGACGCCAATACGATCTTTATTCGGCGGCCTGCGCTTTTGGCTGGAGAGGAAGGCCGAGAGCGGTCCAGACCTCCAGGAGGGCGGCGGCGAGGCGGTCGATATGGGCGTCCGTATGGAGGGGGCCGGGGGTGATCCGCAGCCGCTCGGTGCCTCGCGGCACGGTGGGATAGTTGATCGGCTGAATGTAGATCCCGTGCTTGTCCAGAAGCCGGTCGGTGGCCGCCTTGCAGGCCTCCGCATCGCCCACTATCACCGGCACGATATGCGTGACCGTATCCATCACCGGCAGGCCGGCTCCGGTCAGCACCGCCTTGGTGCGCGCCACCTGCCGCTGCTGCCGCTGCCGCTCGACGCTCGAACCTTTGAGGTGCCGGATCGATGCCGTGGCGGCGGCGGCCACCGCGGGCGGCAGCGCGGTAGTGAAGATGAAGCCGGGCGCGAAGGAGCGCACCGCATCCACCACCGCCTTCGTGGCCGTAATGTAGCCGCCCATCACCCCGAACGCCTTGGCCAGGGTGCCTTCGATTACGTCGATGCGGTGCATGGCGCCGTCGCGTTCGGCAATGCCGCCGCCGCGCTCGCCATACATGCCGACCGCGTGCACCTCGTCGATATAGGTCATGGCACCGTAGCGCTCGGCGAGGTCGCAGATCGCATGGATCGGCGCGATGTCGCCGTCCATGGAATAGACGCTCTCGAACACGATCAGCTTGGGCCGGTCGCCGGCTGCCTGGAGCAGCTCTTCCAGATGCTCCAGGTCGTTGTGGCGGAAGATTGCCTTGTCGCAACCGGACTGGCGCACACCCTCGATCATGGAGTTGTGGTTGAGGGCGTCCGACAGGATCAGGCAGCCAGGGATGAGCTTGGCCAGCGTGGAGATGCCGGTCTGGTTCGACACGTAGCCCGAGGTGAAGACCAAGGCCGCTTCCTTGCCGTGCAGGTCTGCGAGCTCGGCCTCGAGGGCCACCATGGGATGGCTGGTGCCGGAGATGTTGCGGGTTCCGCCGGCGCCGGCGCCGAGCCGCCAGGCGGCCTCGACCATGGCGCGGGTGACGTCCCGGTGCTGGCCCATGCCCAGATAGTCGTTGGAGCACCACACGGTGATCGGCCGGGGTCCGGACGGGCTATGCCAGAGCGCGTCGGGGAAGCGCCCTGCCAGACGCTCGATATCCGCGAACACGCGATACCGACGCTCCGCCTGAAGCCGGTCAAGCGCTGCCGTGAAGAAGTTTTGATAATCCATTATCTCATCGGAGGGGCCATGCGATGCCCCAGTTATGCCAGAGGACGTTGATCCGGGTCAAAATCCGGAGCAGGGATATTCTGGTTGAGGGGCGCTTGCGAAGCCATTATCTGATAGTGGCGACGATGGGTCGCGTGAACCATATCCGCCATGAATTCGCAACAAAAAGCCGACCGGCTCAAAGCGGCTTTGAAAGAGAACCTGAAACGGCGTAAGGCTCAGGCGCGCGGCCGGCAGGCCGTGAAGGCAGCTGGTAATGAAAGCTCGGCTGGAACCGAAAGCGGTAGCTTGAGCGTTTCCGACGAGCGCGACAAGCCGTCCGACTAGTTTGGGCGGCTTTCTCAGGGCATAGCTCACCAAAGCAGAAGGCAAGGGGATTTTCTAGATGGACCGCATTCGCATCCGGGGCGGCGCGCCTCTCAACGGCATGATCCCGATCTCGGGCGCTAAGAACGCGGCCCTGCCTCTTATGATCGCCAGCCTCCTCACCGAGGAGACCCTGGAACTCGGCAACGTGCCGCGGCTGGCGGATATTTCCTCTCTGCTGCGGATCATGAGCAATTTCGGTGTGGATCATTCCATCGCCGGTCGCCGTCCTGGGCAATCGTCTGAGACCGGGCAGACGATCCGCCTGACGTCCAAGGCCATCATCGACACCTGCGCGCCCTATGAGCTGGTCTCGACCATGCGGGCGAGCTTCTGGGTCATCGCTCCGCTCCTAGCCCGCTTCGGCCACGCGAAGGTGTCCATGCCCGGCGGCTGCGCCATCGGAACCCGTCCGGTCGACCTGCTCATCATGGCCCTGGCCAAGCTGGGAGCCGCCATCGAGATCGACAGCGGCTACGTGGTGGCGACCGCGCCTAAGGGCCTCAAAGGGGCCGAGATCGATTTTCCCAAGGTGACGGTCGGCGGCACCCACGTGGCCCTGATGGCCGCGACCCTGGCTGATGGCACCACGGTGATCCGCAACGCCGCCCGGGAGCCCGAGGTGGTGGATCTGGCCGAGTGCCTGATCAAGATGGGCGCCAAGATCCAGGGCGCCGGAACGTCCGAGATCGTGATCGAGGGCGTCTCGCGCCTCGGCGGCGCCTCCCATGACGTCCTTCCCGACCGCATCGAGACCGGCACCTACGCCATGGCGGTGGCCATGACGGGCGGCGACGTGGTCCTTGAAAACACCCGGCCGGAACTTCTGCAATTCGCGCTCGACGTGCTGGAGCAGGCCGGGGCGCAAGTCACCCCGACCCATAGCGGCGTCCGCATCCGGCGCAACGGCAACGGCATCCGGGCTGTGGACGTGACCACCGATCCGTTCCCGGGCTTCCCGACCGATCTGCAGGCGCAGTTCATGGCGCTGATGACCCGGGCCTCCGGCACCTCCCGCATCCGCGAGACCATCTTCGAGAACCGCTTCATGCACGTTCAGGAGCTGGCCCGCCTCGGAGCCAACATCCGGCTCGACGGCGACAGCGCCTATGTGGAAGGCGTTCCCGGCCTCAAGGGCGCGCCCGTCATGGCCACGGATCTGCGCGCCTCGGTGTCTCTCGTGATCGGCGGACTTGTGGCCGAGGGCGACACCACCATCAACCGGGTCTATCACCTGGATCGCGGGTTTGAGGCCCTGGAGGCCAAGCTTGCCCGCTGCGGGGCCGAAATCGAGCGGCTGCGGGGCTAAGCCCCGCTTCACGCCCGGGAAAGATGAAGCTGCGCCCAGGCGGGAGGTTGCGCAGGCCGCATGGGCTCTCTACCTACCTGTAACAGCTCAGCAACAGGTTGGTAGGCTCATGGATCTCCTGAAACTCGTCGCCCTTGATGCGGAAGATCTTGCCGTGGTCTCGGCGCATCTCCAGGATGCGCTCCTGCGCGTGGGCGATGTTCTGTACCTGCCCGGCGAGCGCAGATTTGTCATCCAGACCCGCCGCTTCGACTGGGAGACCCCTGACACGCCGCAGCGCCGCCTGACCTGCCTTCATTTCGAGCATGTTACGGCTGTGCGCGTTCGCGGCATCGAACAGGGCAACAAGGACGCGCTTCTCAACCTGCTGGCGATTTCTTTCGTGGAGCGTGATGCGCCCGCCGGCACTGCCACCTTGATCTTCGCCGAAGGCGGAGCCATTCAGGTCGATGTGGAGTGCATCGAAATGCAGATGAAAGACCTGGGACCCGTCTGGGCTGCCGAAAGCTGCCCGTCACACGATGATCAAGTGACGGAGCGCCTCTGATGGCGCAAAGGCTGGACGCGCGGGAAACCTCCTTCCCGCAGGCCTTCGCTGATCTTCTTGCGGCAAAGCGTGAAATCTCCGAGGACGTTGATCAGGCCGTCCGGTCGATCATCGACGATGTGATCGCGCGGGGCGATGAGGCTCTGATCGACTATACGCGCCGCTTCGACGCCCTGGAACTGACGGCTGAGAGCCTGCGTGTGTCGGACGCCGAGATCGATGCCGCGGAGGCGCAGTGCCAGCGGGACACGCTCGACGCCTTGGCGCTCGCGAAGGATCGCATCGAGGTCTATCACCGGGCCCAGCGTCCACAGGATTCCATGACCACGGATTCGGTCGGCGTGACGCTCGGCTGGCGCTGGACGGCGCTTGAATCCGTGGGCCTCTATGTTCCCGGCGGGCTCGCGAGCTATCCATCCTCCGTCTTGATGAACGCGGTTCCAGCGAAGGTCGCGGGTGTCCCGCGCGTCACGATGGTGGTGCCGACTCCGCGGGGCGAGACCAACCCGCTCGTGCTCGCCGCCGCGCGGCTGGCCGGCGTCGATGAGATCTTTCGCGTCGGCGGGGCTCAAGCGGTTGCGGCCCTTGCCTATGGCACGGCATCCATCAGACCCGTCGCGAAGATTACCGGCCCCGGCAACGCCTATGTGGCGGCCGCGAAACGGCGGGTCTTCGGCCAAGTCGGCATCGACATGATCGCCGGCCCGTCCGAGGTTCTCGTTCTCGCCGACAGCAGCGCCAATCCCGACTGGATCGCCGCCGATCTGCTGGCTCAGGCCGAGCATGACCCCGTGGCGCAGTCGATCCTCGTCACGGACGATGCAGGGCTTGCGGACGCCGTCGAGAAAGCTGTCGAGCGCCAGCTCCAGACCCTGCCGAAGGCGGAGATCGCCGGAGCGAGCTGGCGGGATTATGGCGCGATCATCCTGGTCGAGCGCCTGGAAGACGCCATTCCGCTGGTCGATCGCCTCGCGCCGGAGCACCTCGAAATCGAGACTGACAATGCCGAGGAGCTTGCCGCAAAGGTGCGCAATGCGGGCTCGATCTTCCTGGGCAGCCATACCCCCGAGGCCATCGGGGATTACGTCGGCGGGCCCAACCACGTTCTGCCGACGGCCCGGTCGGCTCGATTCTCGTCGGGCCTGGGCGTGCTTGACTTCATGAAGCGAACCTCGATCCTGAAATGCGATGCGAAGGCCCTGCGGGCGCTCGGCCCCGCAGCCATCGCCCTCGGACGGTCCGAGGGCCTGGAAGGTCATGCGCGATCGGTGGCGATCCGCCTGAACCTGTAACCGGATCGGAGGCGGGATGGCGAGTGAAGCGAAGGAGCGAAGCCGGCTTGTCGCTGTGACGCTGGACGAGGCGTCCATCGGCCGGGGCAATCCCGATCAGGAGCATGAGCGCGCCATCGCGATCTACGACATCGTCGAGGCGAACTGCTTTGCGCTGCCGAATTACGACGGCGGTCCCTACACGCTTCACATCGCCCTCGTGGACAAGAAGCTCTGCCTGGACATCCGCGCACAGGATGGCACGCCTCTCGTCATGCACCATCTGTCGCTGACGCCGTTCAAGCGGGCCATTCGCGACTACGAGATGATCTGCGACAGCTACTATACGGCGATCCGCAGCGCTTCATCGGCGCAGATCGAGGCGATCGACATGGGACGCCGGGGTCTGCACAACGAGGCTGCGGAACTCCTGATGAAGCGCCTCGACGGGAAGGTCATTCTCGATTTCGACACGGCGCGCCGGATCTTCACGCTGATCTTCGCCCTTCACTGGAAAGGCTGACGGGTGCAGGAATCCCGTCCGAAGCGGATCCAGTCGGTCCTGTTCGTCTGCGCCATGAACGCGATCCGTTCGCCCATGGCCGAGGCCATCGCAAAGCATTATTTCGGCAAATCCATCTACGTCCAATCCGCAGGCGTCCGCCGGGGCGAGGTGAACGGCTTCATGGCGACGGCCCTCGACGAGATCGGCATCGACGGCTCCAAGCACAAACCGCATACGCTCCAGGAGCTGGAGGAGTGGGAAGGCCTCAACTTCGACCTGATTATCTCGCTTTCGCCGGAAGCGCATCACGCCGCGCTCGAACTGACTCGGACGGTCGCTGCCGAAGTGGAATACTGGCCGACCCCTGACCCGAGCCTAGCCCAAGGATCGCGCGAACAGGTTCTCGATGCCTATCGCAACGTGCGCGACGGCCTGCTCTATCGCATCCGTCTGCGGCTCAAGCAGGGATCAGACGCCAAGGGCCCTGAGTAGGGAGATCGCGCCAAGGCCCACCGCGAGGCTGGCGAGATCGATCCGCGTGACGGCCATGACGAAGACCGCCGCCGCGATGGCCAGCATGGCCGGGACGCCCGCATCGATGACCACGGGCAGGATGGTCGCCATGATGATCGAGCCGGGCAGCGCGCGAAGACCGCGCTCGATGCGCGGCGTGATCCTGACGCGGCTCATGACCACTACCCCGGCGATCCGGCACAGATAGGTCACGAGAGCCATGCCGGCGATGGCGACCGCCGCGCCCCAGGGGCCGGCCACGAAGGACTCGAAAGCGGTCATTCGATCAGCATTCCGGCGACGACGCCCGCCAATGCGCCGGCTGCGATGAAGAGATAGCCGGGCACCAGAGCATGGACCACGAGGGAAACGAGCCCTGCGACGAGCCACGGCAGGGCGGGCCTTACGCCCTTCCACAAGGGAACCAGCATGATGCTGAAGAAGACCGGCATGACAAGGTCGAGGCCGAAGCGCCTCGGGTCAGGCACAAACGCTCCTGCAAAGTAGCCTGCGAGAGTCGCCCCGAGCCAGACGACGTAGAGGATGGCTGCCGAGCCGAGGAGGATGCCTACATCGCGTCCCCCCTCGCTGTGGTAGCGGGTGCTGATGATCCAGCCGGCTTCCGTGAGGAGGAAGAGATTGAGGGCGCTGCGGAGCTTGGGCTCGTCCCTGAGCCAGGGCTGAAGCGTGGCCCCCAGCAGGATCATGCGCACGTTCACCACCGCCGTGACGGTGATGATGGTCAGGATCGTCGAGGGCGTCCAGACCTTTTGCCAGATCTCAAGGCCGACCATCTGGGACGCGCCTGCATACACGAAGGCGCTGAGCCCCAGGGTCTCGCCGAGCGACAGCCCCTTCTGGGCGGCTGCTGCGCCAAACGCCAGGGCAAACATGATGAAGCCTGGGAAAGCCGGCACGGCGAGACGCGCGCCGTGCTTGAAGCCGGCAGAGGAGAAGTGGGGGCGGAGGGTGGACATGAGGCTTTGCTCTGTGCCCTTCACCGCCTTGCCCGTCAACCGCGCCGGAGCGCCAATCCCGAAAGGGGAGCCCACTTTTTAGGTTGGGCCCGTTCCTTTCACGATGGGCAACGACGCGACTTGATTGGTCCTTAAGTCTTGGCCGCTCCCCGGCCCGCGTTGCGGGCCAGGACATAGCCGACGAGCACCACGAAGAGCGCTCCGACGGCGGCGGCGCTGTAGAGGACTGCGGCTGAAGGCTTGAGATCCAGCGGCGGGTGCCCCGGATCCGGCACGGTGAGGCCGGGATAGGTAGCGAGCCATTCGAGCACGATCGGATCAGTGACGATCATCTCGGCCGCGATGTAGCCGAGAAGCCCCGCTCCGGCCCAGACGATGAACGGGAACCGGGTGATCAGGTTCGTGATCAGGGTGGCGCCCACCATGATGAGCGGAATCGACAGCAGGAGGCCGAACACGAAGAGTTCCGGGTGTCCGCGGGAGGCGGCCGCGATGGCCACCACGTTGTCGAGGCTCATCACCGCATCGGCGATGGCGATGGTGCGCACAGCCTTCCAGAGGCTGGTGCTGGCTTCGATGTTGCCATGCGCATCCTCGTCCTCGCCCTGGATGAGCTTGAGGGCGATCCAGAACAGGAGCAGGCCGCCGACGATGCGCAGGAACGGGACGCCGAGAAGTTCCGAGATCAGGAACGCGAAGATGATGCGCAGGCCAACTGCGGTTCCGGCGCCGAGCATGATGCCGAGCTTGCGCTGGTGCGCCGGCAGGGAGCGGCACGCCATGGCGATGACAACTGCGTTGTCGCCCGAGAGCAGGATGTCGATCCAAATGACCTGAAGGAGCGAAACGAGAAATGTCGTCGATAAAATATAGTCCATGGGGCCCCTGGGAGGTTTCGGGTCAAGGATCCAGATGGGGCCTAACTATAGATATGACGCAGGGTTTCAACCGAAAAAACGCGGGAACATACGACTAAAGTCAATTCTCTCCCCAGGCTTTTGGCACAGGTTATATCGCCGAAACCCCATGTCTTTCCGGTCGATCGCGCTAAATTGCCGTAACTTGCTAGATCCCCCGCGAGGGCTTAGTCACGGTTTGGATCGAACAAAATTTGGGCGCGCCAAACGCGCCCGTTCGGGAGGCGTCCATGTCCACTTCAGACGAAAGCCCCGGAGCCGCAGGGCGCCATGGGTTGGTCCGCGCGCCGCAAAATTTTGCTGGCGGGCTTCTGCTGATCGCCCTTGCGGCGCTTGCCCTCTGGCTCACGCGGGATCTCGACCAGGGCTCCTTACGCGCCATGGGCCCGGCTATGCTGCCGGACTGGCTGGCTTACGGGGTTGGGCTGTGCGGGCTGGTCCTGCTGGCCTCCGCCTTCCTTAAGGACGGGGATGCGCTCGAGCGCTGGAGCCTGCGTGGGCCGGTGCTGGTGATCGGGGCGATCCTGGCCTTCGCCATCACCATCCGGCCCTTCGCGTTCGGAGGCCCGTCCGTTCCGGGCCTCGGCCTCGTGGTGGCGGGGCCGCTCGCCATCATCATCGGCGGCTTCGCCACGCCCGAGGCGCGGCTGCGGGATCTCGTGATCCTGGCGCTCAGTCTGACGCCGTTCTGCATGGTGCTCTTCGGCGACCTTTTGAACCTGCCGATCCCGGTCTTCCCCCAAGCCCTAGCGGGTCTTTTCCCGGCTGACTGGTCCCAGAAGGCGGTCCTGCGGGCAACGGCCGCCGTCATGGTTCTGGTGGCGATCGCGGTGTTCTTCGCCGGACGCGGCCGGACAACCAGGACGGTCGACGTCGCAGACCACACCGGGAGGATCTGATGGGAGACCTCTTCTCCAACCTGAGCCTTGGTTTCGGCGTTGCGCTGACGTTGCAGAATCTCGGTCTCGCCTTTCTGGGCTGTCTCGTGGGCACACTGATCGGGGTGTTGCCGGGTGTTGGCCCGATAGCCACCATCGCCATGCTGCTGCCGATCACCTTCGGGCTCGATCCCACGGGCGCGCTGATCATGCTGGCAGGCATCTATTACGGCGCGCAATACGGCGGCTCGACCACGGCCATTCTGGTCAACATCCCGGGTGAAGCGACCTCCGTCGTCACCGCCCTTGACGGGCACCAGATGGCCCGCCAGGGCAGAGCAGGCGTGGCGCTCGGCATTGCGGCTATCGGCTCGTTCTTCGCCGGAACGGTCGCCACCCTGGTCATCGCGGCTCTGGGGGCTCCTCTCACCAAGCTCGCGCTGGTGTTCGGGCCCACCGAGTATTTCTCGCTGATGGTCATGGGCCTCGTGTTCGCCGTGGTGCTGGCGCGGGGCTCGATCCTGAAGGCGATCTCGATGATCCTCGTGGGCGTGCTGCTCTCCACGGTCGGCACCGATCTGGAGACCGGCGAGGAGCGCATGACTTTCGGGCTGCCGTTCCTGGCCGACGGCATCGACTTCGCCGTGCTGGCCATGGGCATCTTCGGCATCGCCGAGATCCTGCGCAACCTCGACCACACCGAGTCCCGCGACGTGGTGCGCCAGGCCATCGGCCGGCTCCTGCCCAATCGGGACGATTTCAAGCAGGCCTACAAGCCCGTGCTGCGGGGCACCTTGATCGGCGCAACCCTTGGCATTCTGCCGGGTAACGGCGCGGTACTCGGGCCGTTCGCCGCCTATACGGTCGAGAAGAAGCTCGCCAAGGACCCGCGCCGCTTCGGGCGCGGCGCCATCGAGGGCGTGGCGGGGCCGGAAAGCGCCAACAATGCCGGCGCGCAAACATCCTTCATTCCGCTGCTGACGCTGGGCATCCCGCCCAACGCCGTGATGGCCCTCATGGTGGGCGCCATGACCATCCACGGCATCGTGCCGGGCCCCCAGGTCATGACCCGCAACCCCGACCTGTTCTGGGGCATGATCGCCTCCATGTGGGTCGGCAACCTGATGCTGCTGATCATCAACCTGCCGCTCGTGGGCATGTGGGTGCGCCTGCTCAAGGTGCCGTACCGGCTCATGTTCCCGGCGATCCTGATGTTCTGCTGCATCGGCATCTACTCCATCAACTCGTTGCCGACGGACGTCATGTTCATCGGGCTGTTTGGTCTCGTCGGCTATATGCTGATGAAGTTCGGCTTCGAGCCCGCGCCGATGCTTCTCGGCTTCGTGCTCGGCAAGCTGATGGAGGAAAACCTGAGGCGCGCGCTCATCATCTCGCGCGGGTCGCTCGACACCTTCATCGACCGACCGATCAGCGCCGGCCTGCTTCTGGTTGCGCTGGTTCTTCTCGTCCTCGCGCTGCTCCCCTCGATTCGGAAGGGGAGGGACGAGGTCTTCACGGAGTAGCTTGTCTTCTGGCGAGCGGCGCCCAAAATGTAACGACAGAACCTTTCCTGGGAGGAAACTGATGAAGAAGATGACATTGGCTCTTGCGGCGCTCGTTGGCTTGGCGGCCACGGGCGTTCAGGCGCAGACTTACCCCACACGCCCGGTCACGATGATCGTGCCGTTCGCCGCTGGCGGACCGACGGACGTGATCGCTCGTATCGTCAGCGATCACATGTCCCGCACCCTCGGGCAGCAGATCGTTATCGAGAACGTGGCAGGCGCGGGCGGCACCACCGGCATCACCCGGGCGGCTCAATCCCAGCCTGACGGCTACACCATCATGATGGGCCACATGGGAACCCACGGCGCTGCGCCGGCCCTCTACCCCAACCTGAAATACGATCCGACGAAGGACTTCGCACCGATCGGCCTCGCGGCCGGCACGCCGATCCTGATCGTGGCCAAGAAGGACTTCCCGGCCAACGACCTGAAGGGCTTCCTCGACTACATGAAGGCCAACGGCGAGAAGGTGAACATGGCCCATGCGGGCGTGGGCTCGGTCTCCCACTCCACCGGCATCTTCTTCAATTCGGTCATCAAGGCCAAGCCCACCATGGTGGCCTATCGCGGCACGGGCCCGGCCTTGAACGACCTGATGGCGAACACGGTGGACTTCATGACCGACCAGATCGTCAACGTGGCGCCGCAGATCCAGGGCGGTAACATCAAGGCTTTCGCGATCGCGACTGCCCAGCGCTCTCCCGCGCTGCCGAACGTGCCGACCACCAAGGAAGCTGGCCTCGAAGGCTACGAGGTAAGCGCCTGGAACGCGATGTTCGCGCCCAAGGGCACCCCGCCGGAAATCGTCAAGAAGCTGAACGACGCCCTCGTGAAAGCCCTCGACGACGAAAACACCAAGAAGCGCCTTCTCGACCTGGGCGGCGTGCTCCCGACCGGCGCCGAGCGCTCGCCGGAAGCCCTGCAGAAGCTCGTCGAGAGCGAAGTGGCGCGCTGGACCCCGGTTCTCAAGGCAGCGGGCGCCACGGCCGAATAAGGCAACAACCCAAATCCTCAGAAACGGCGGGCACCTCGCCCGCCGTTTTCCGTTTTCTGGCGCTGCGACGTCAAACAAGCCTTGAAATTGGTCGCTCAGGCGATTAAACCCTGCCTCGCGTGCAGCCGTAGCTCAGTTGGTTAGAGCACCAGATTGTGGATCTGGGGGTCCCCCGTTCGAGCCGGGGCGGCTGTACCATTCAAAATCAATAACTTAATGCCTCGTAGGTTCGAGAGCTGCTTCCCAGAAATCTGAATTGGGAAGCATATGGGAAGCAAGCGGGACGCTAAAGGCAAAGCTACCCAATGGGACAGCTTGCTACACACTTCATAAGTGTGTCACCAGATCTGACAAGTGATTGTTCTTTCGTTGCAATGCGCACCATAAGTTTTGCGCGTCCGTATCCCATAAGCAGGTGCCCCCTTCCGGGCTCGCGCAGATGATCGAGCGTGCCATGGCGGCCGGCGTGCCATTCGCGTGGGTGGCCACCGACACGATCTATGGCATCGGAAAACTGGAGATGCAGCTGCGACGGGCCAGCAAAAGCTATGTGCTGGGGTTCACGCCGCCGATCAGTTCTCTTCCTGGATCGACAAACCTGAAGTTGCCGGCACGGCCGAGCAGATCGCGAAGGCTCTTCCCTGTGAGGTTTGGCGATGCCTGTCGGCGGGAGACGGCACCAAGGGAGAGCGCCTGTATGAATGGGCCTATGTCCAGTTGGCGCATCTCAGGGCGGAGGAATATAAAGATTGATCTCACCGGCCTGTGGATACGGGGCTGCTGATCCGGCGCACCATCTCTGATCAGGCTCTGGCGTTCTTCGCGACCTGGTGTCCGGTCGGCCACCGACCGAAGAGCTGGCGCGGGTGGAGGGGCAGCGCTGGGCTATCGAAGATGCCTTCAAGACGGCGAAGACCGAACTGGGGCTCACCCACAACGAAACCCGCTCCTAGCGTGGCTGGCACCAGCATGTCTCACTGGTGATGCTGGCCTTTGCCATGATGGCGGTGGTGCGCCAGCGCGCTCACCTTATCCCAAAAAGAAACGATGAAGCCAGGCGACAGCGCTAGTGCGAGGTCTGTCCAGGAAATCCGCCGTGTGGCCACACGCCTCCAACAGGGCCGGATCGAGCCTGCCGTCGTGATCGCCTAGTCCGCGTGGCGCCGCGCGCCATCGAAGCGCCACGTATAGTTCTCAATCGCCCAAAGCACCCGGTCCCAACAACGTTCCGCTACCAAACACATTTCACGATAAGCGAGGACATTGGCTTCTAACGTTAAGTCAACCATCTGACCACGGCCTCGTGCAAACCGTTGGTCAGAAGATTATGGGATACAACTCAGCAGTTCACGATCTGCGGTCGCACACAACCGGGAGCATACATTGTGGTTGGCCTACTCAAGATTCTTTGCATGTGAGTAAAGCCGCTTCGATTACTGTTAAGATGTTTGTTCTCGTAAATAATTGGATTCGAAAGGAGGCTGGTCCGCCTCCCTTCTCCTCGTCGTATAATGGCTTAGTTGTTTATGCTATCAACTGCCAGTCCGCCAACGATAGGTGACTGATATCTAGGATCTCAACTTTCCCACCATTGCTGAGGTTCAGTACCGTATCTAGCATCTTATCTCCGTTTAGGTCTGACTGAGGTCCAAGACTTGTGATGGTTACCCCGGCATTTAGAACAATGTCGTCTACGCCGGGCTTGAAATCCTGGATCCGATCAGTACCAGTGTTAACCGAGACGCCATTCTCGAGCATTCCGAAGACAAACGTATCGGCACCTAGTCCGCCCGTTAGGAAATCGTTATCGCGTCCACCCTCGAGCAAATCGTCGCCCCGACCGCCATCAATAATGTCAGCTCCACTGCCGCCGTAGAGCTTGTCGATGCCATTGTTACCCATCAGCTTGTCATTGCCACCTAGGCCTGAGATCGCATCATCGCCGTTAAGACCATCGATGTAGTCGTTCGCAATGCCTTTTTTGTCACCGCTCAACACATCAGCTGCGTTTGTAGCTGGAATGCTTGTATTAGGTAGGCCGGTGATTTTGAGGTCAACTGTTCCCTGAGACGCTCCTCCCTTTCCGTCACTAACGGAGTACCGGAACGAGTCAGATCCTATCGATCCATCAGCGAGCGACGGGCCGTTGTACGTGTAGGTTACATAGGTTTTGCCGTTTTCGACAACAGTGCCAAGCAGCCCCTTGGTCGCGCCCGAGATCGAGTTTGGTACGAGGCTGATTACATCTCCCTCCGCGTCGGTGTCATTAGCTAAGAGCTCAGAAACATCAATGATGTACTCTGTCCCCTCATAGATCTTTGCTGTCTTTATGTCGGCCCCGAAGGAATCAGCTACAGCCACCGGCGCGTCGTTGACCGGGGTGATGGTCAGCTTGAAGGTGTCGGACGCCGACAGCGTGCCATCGCTGGCCGTGACCGTGAGCTCGATGTCGCCATTGAAGTCCTTAGGCGGGGTACCCGAGAACGTCTGCGTGGCGGCATTGAAGCTGAGCCAGGTCGGCAGCGCTCCGCCGTTCCCGAGTCTTGCCGAGAGCGTCAGGGCATCGCCATCCACATCCGAGAACGTGCCGGGCGAAACCACGAAGCTCCACGCCGCATCCTCAGCCGAGGACTGGTCAGCAACCGCCTTCACCGCCACCGGCTTGTCGTTGACCGGCGTCACCTTCACAACGGCCTGGCCTTCATCGCTCAGCGTGCCATCGCTCACCGTGTAGGTGATGGTCGCATCGCCGTTGAAGTCCTTGGCCGCCGTGAACACGACCTTGCCGTCCACGATCTCGGCTGTGCCCTGAGCCGCGTCGACCTTCACCGAGGCAATCGTCTTTGAGGGACCGTCCACGTCCGTGTCGTTGGCGAGCACGTCGATCGTGACCGTGCCTTCCTCGGCCACCGTGCCGGTGTCGTCCACCGCCACCGGCTTGTCGTTGACGGCGTCCACCGTGACCGTGACGCTCGCCGTAGCCGTGGACTCGTTCCCCTGGCCATCCGTCACCGTGTAGGTGAAGGTGTCGGTGCCGGAGAAGTTGGCCTCCGGCGTGTAGGTGATCTGGCCGTTCTTCAGCTCCACCGTGCCGTGGCCGCCCTGAGTCACGGCCGAGACCGACAGCGAGGCGCTATCCACGTCCGTGTCGTTTGTGACCAGATCCGCCGCCGCAACCGTCAGCGGGGTGTCCTCGCTCGTCTTGAGCGCGTCATTCACCGCCACCGGCTTGTCGTTGACCGGCGTCACCTTCACAACGGCCTGGCCTTCATCGCTCAGCGTGCCATCGCTCACCGTGTAGGTGATGGTCGCATCGCCGTTGAAGTCCTTGGCCGCCGTGAACACGACCTTGCCGTCCACGATCTCGGCTGTGCCCTGAGCCGCGTCGACCTTCACCGAGGCAATCGTCTTTGAGGGACCGTCCACGTCCGTGTCGTTGGCGAGCACGTCGATCGTGACCGTGCCTTCCTCGGCCACCGTGCCGGTGTCGTCCACCGCCACCGGCTTGTCGTTGACGGCGTCCACCGTGACCGTGACGCTCGCCGTAGCCGTGGACTCGTTCCCCTGGCCATCCGTCACCGTGTAGGTGAAGGTGTCGGTGCCGGAGAAGTTGGCCTCCGGCGTGTAGGTGATCTGGCCGTTCTTCAGCTCCACCGTGCCGTGGCCGCCCTGAGTCACGGCCGAGACCGACAGCGAGGCGCTATCCACGTCCGTGTCGTTTGTGACCAGATCCGCCGCCGCAACCGTCAGCGGGGTGTCCTCGCTCGTCTTGAGCGCGTCATTCACCGCCACCGGCTTGTCGTTGACCGGCGTCACCTTCACAACGGCCTGGCCTTCATCGCTCAGCGTGCCATCGCTCACCGTGTAGGTGATGGTCGCATCGCCGTTGAAGTCCTTGGCCGCCGTGAACACGACCTTGCCGTCCACGATCTCGGCTGTGCCCTGAGCCGCGTCGACCTTCACCGAGGCAATCGTCTTTGAGGGACCGTCCACGTCCGTGTCGTTGGCGAGCACGTCGATCGTGACCGTGCCTTCCTCGGCCACCGTGCCGGTGTCGTCCACCGCCACCGGCTTGTCGTTGACGGCGTCCACCGTGACCGTGACGCTCGCCGTAGCCGTGGACTCGTTCCCCTGGCCATCCGTCACCGTGTAGGTGAAGGTGTCGGTGCCGGAGAAGTTGGCCTCCGGCGTGTAGGTGATCTGGCCGTTCTTCAGCTCCACCGTGCCGTGGCCGCCCTGAGTCACGGCCGAGACCGACAGCGAGGCGCTATCCACGTCCGTGTCGTTTGTGACCAGATCCGCCGCCGCAACCGTCAGCGGGGTGTCCTCGCTCGTCTTGAGCGCGTCATTCACCGCCACCGGCTTGTCGTTGACCGGCGTCACCTTCACAACGGCCTGGCCTTCATCGCTCAGCGTGCCATCGCTCACCGTGTAGGTGATGGTCGCATCGCCGTTGAAGTCCTTGGCCGCCGTGAACACGACCTTGCCGTCCACGATCTCGGCTGTGCCCTGAGCCGCGTCGACCTTCACCGAGGCAATCGTCTTTGAGGGACCGTCCACGTCCGTGTCGTTGGCGAGCACG
>NZ_QOIO01000040.1 GCF_003332305.1 Microvirga aerophila
TTCAGCGCGTCGATCTTGGCCGGCTCCTTGTCGACGCAGCACACCGCATGCCCGAAATCCGCAAAGCAGGCTCCCGACACGAGGCCCACATAGCCAGCCCCAATCATCGCTATCCGCATCAGGATCTTCCCCGCGTTCCTTTGGAGGCGGGTTTAGGCGCAGGGGCGCTCTCCTGCAACCCACAGGCCATACCCGGCCGAAAATATCTGTTTTGAAACAAGGATTCCTTTGACTTTCAGGCCGTCCCCGCACAAAAGACCGCGTTTTAAAGCGAGGCCTTTCATGGATAATCCTTTTCTCGTCGAGGTTTTGCGGGGCGAACTTGTCGAATCGCGCCATCGCGGCAGCGTTTCGGTGATCGACGCGGATGGGGCGACGGTTCTGTCCATCGGCGACGTGGAGCGCCACGTGTTTCCGCGCTCCGCCGTGAAGGCGCTCCAGGCGCTGCCTCTGGTCGAGAGCGGGATTGCCGACAAGTATGGGCTGACCGACGACGAGATCGCCCTGGCCTGCGCGTCCCATTCGGGCGAGCCCGCGCATGCGGCGGCGGCCGCCTCCATGCTGGCGAAGGCGGGGCGGGACGTGGCATGCCTCGAATGCGGGACGCACTGGCCCATGGGCGATGCCGCCGCCCGCGCCTTGGCGGCGAAGGGCAAGTCTCCGAGCGCGCTTCACAACAACTGCTCGGGCAAGCATGCGGGTTTCATCTGCCTAGCCTGCGGCGTGAACGAGGATCCGGCCGGCTATGTGAAGGCCGGGCACAAGGTCCAGCAAACCGTGCGGGCCGCCCTGGAGGATATCACCGGCAGCTCCCATACGGACGAGGAGCAGGGCATCGACGGATGCTCGATTCCCACCTATGCGATTCCGCTGCCCGCGCTCGCCTTCGGCTTCGCCAGGTTCGGCACCGGAGCGGGCCTGTCCCGCGCCTGCCAGGAGGCCGCCAGGCGGATCCGGCAGGCGGTGGCGAAGCACCCGTTCATGGTGGCGGGCACCGATCGCTTCGACACGAAATTGATGGAGCTCCTGGGCGAGCGCGCCTTCGTGAAGGTCGGAGCCGAGGGCGTCTATTGCGCGACCTTCCCGGAGCTCGGATACGGCGTCGCCCTGAAAGCCGACGACGGCAGCACCCGCGCGGCCGAGGCCATGATGGCGGGCCTCGTGCTCCACTTCCTCTCGCTTCGCGACGAGGAACGCGCCGCCGTCGAGGCGCTGGCGCAGCCCGTGATCAAGAACTGGAACGGCATCGAGGTCGGCCGCTATCGGGTTGCGCCTGATTTGCTGCAATAGGTTGCCGGGGACTCCCGGGTCGGCTTCAGTGCGGGCTCCCTCCGCTGCCGGACGCGCTGCGCTGAAGGCCTGCCGCAACGGCGATCTGCACCAGCTCCGGCAGGCTGCGGGCGCCGAGTCGCTCCATGATGCGTGCCCGATGCGCTTCCACCGTGCGCGGGCTGATGTCCAGGTCTCTCGCAATGGTCTTGTTGGTGCCGCCCGCTAGAAGCCCGTCGAGCACCTCGCGCTCCCGGCCCGACAAGCCGGCGATCTGGGCTTTGAAACGCTGTCCGATCTGGTCGCTCTCGGCCGATTTGTGAATGGCCGCGAGCGCCGAGGCAACCGAGTCCAGAAGCTGCTCCGGTCCGTAAGGCGTATCGAGAAAGTCCACCGCGCCGGCCTTCATGGCCTGAACGCCGAAGTCCACATTGCCATAGGCTTCGCCGATGACGATGACCGGCAGGCTGAGCCGGCGGGCCTTGAACTCCCTCGGGATCGTGAGCGCGCCCGCTTCCGGTGTCCGGACATTGAGCACGACACAGCCGGGAACCAGCATCGGCGCAACCTCGAGGAACCGCTGCGCGGAGGCGAAGACCTTGACCTCGTAGCCGACGCCCTGGAGCAGGAGGCAGATCTCCTTGCGCGAGGTGTCGCTGCCGTCGACCACGTAAACGATCGATCCGTCATGCTGCGTGATGTCCTGCGCGATTCCGCCCGCGCGCCGGATCCGCCCGTGCTCGTCGCGAATGGGAAAGAACGAATCCCGGATCCAGCGCACGCCGCCGTCCGGCCGGACGATATGATATTCCTGGGTGAAATCCTCGCCGCGCTGGACCCGCTCGCGAAACTTCGAGGCAAGCGCCCTATCGTCGGGATGGAGGGTCTCGATCCAATGATCCGGATTGCTCAACGCGACCTCCGCGGGTTCGCCCCATATGGCTTCGTATGCAGGGCTGAGATATTCGAGCTGCCCGGTATCGAGGTCGTGAATCCAAAGGACGGTGGCCGAATGCTCGGCGAACTGCCGGAAGCGCTCCTGGCCCTCCTTCAGGGCCTTCTCGGCGCGCATCCGCGCCGCCGCCTCCCAGGTGCGCTCAGCGACTTCCTGCGCCAGCGCCACCTCGTCGTCGCGCCACTGACGGGGTTCGGTCTGATGGATGTAGAGCGTTGCTGCCAGCACACCGGCCTTGATGATCGGAACGATGAGGCTCGCACGCTTGCCATTGGCGATGAACGCCTCGGCAACATCCTTTTGGGCCGTACGCGAGTCGGTGAGGGCGTCGTCCAGGCGGACGGTTTGCCCGGCCGCGAGTTCCTCATGGATCGGGCTGCCGAAATCCTCGATGCGGTAACGCCCGGCGAAGGTGGGCGTGACGCCGTCGGTCCAGTCGCTATCCACCGACATGGTTTCCCCGGTCGCGCCCATTTCCACATAGCCAGCGCGGCTCGCCGCCAAGTGCCGGCCCAACATCTCTGCCGCGGCCGCCATGGCGTCTCGTGGATTGCTCAACGTGCGCAGGCGGTTGCCGAGATCGACCAGGAACTGAAGCCGCTGTTCGGTCTGTACCCGCTTGGTCGTCTCCTGAATGATGCAAAAGACGCCGCCGACCTTGCCGTCCTCGATGCGGATGGGGCTGTAGGAAAACGTGAACCAAGTCTGTTCCGGATAGCCGTTGCGCAGCAAGGTATAGGGCAGGTCCTCAAGATAGCTCGCCACACCCCTGAGCGCACCTTCGGCAATGGGCAGGATCTCGTCCCAGATTTCAGGCCAGACCTCTCGCAGGGGTTTTCCGAGGGCGTCGTGCTTCTCCCCGAGCATCGGCAGATAGGCGTCGTTGTAGAAGCTGATGAGTTCCGGCCCCCAGGCAATGTAGCCGGGAAACTTCGAAGCGAGCAGAGTGTCGAGCATGATGCGCAACGGCTGCGGCCAGGTGTCGATCGGGCCGAGTGACGAGGTCGACCAGTCATGCGCTTTGATACGGGCGCCCATGACGCCCACGTCGGTCAGGAAGTCGGAAGTGCTCACACGCCGTTCCTCCTCGTCTATTGGTATTCAACGCGTCCGGCCGGGCAACGGATCGTCGGATGCCGGCCAAAAAATTCCAAAATCATGTACCGGAGTTAGGATCTCCTGACAGGGTGAAGAATCGGTATCTTGACGAAATGTCCCTGACGCCCCGTCGACCGAGAAATGGGACTTGCACCGGGCGGGATCGCAAGTCGCACGACCCAGGAAAGCATGAACGCGTTGGAGAGCGGCCCCACGTTTGGCTGCAGGCAAACTGGTTCCTTCCATAGAAACGGATTCGTCGGCAACGATCAGGGGCAATTCGGGATATACGCTCTTGGGGTCAGAGCCCGAGCAGCCGGATGATCTCGCTCGCGCCCGCATCGGGAGACAGCGCCCCGTCGCCGATCGCCTTCTCGATTTCGGGAACGCGCCTGCGCAAGCCGGGATCATGTGCGAGGCGGTCATGTAGCCGCTCATGGACCAGCGCCCACATCCATTTGGTATCCTGCGCCTGTCGCTTGGCGGCCAGTTCCCCTGTCGCCTCCAGGCGCTTGCGGTGTTCGAGAACCTTGGTCCACAGCTCGTCGAGCCCTTGGCCGGTCAACCCGGAGACCGTGAGCACCGGCGGCGTCCAGGTGCTTGAGGCGGGGGTGAGGATGTGGAGCGCCGCCTTGTATTCCGCTGCCGCCGCCTTCGCCTTCATGCCGGCGTCATCCGCCTTGTTGACGGCGATCATGTCGGCCAGTTCCAGAATGCCCTTCTTGATGCCCTGCAACTCGTCGCCGGCGCCGGGCAGCATCAGCACGAGGAAGAAATCTGTCAGCTCGGCGACCGCCGTCTCCGATTGTCCGACGCCGACCGTTTCCACAAGGATCACGTCGAAGCCCGCCGCCTCGCACAGCAGCATCGTCTCGCGGGTCTTGGCCGCGACACCGCCGAGGGTGCCGGAGGACGGGGAGGGGCGGATGAAGGCGTTCGGGTCACTGGCAAGCCGCGCCATCCGGGTCTTGTCACCCAGGATCGCGCCGCCCGTTCGGGTGGAGCTGGGATCGACCGCGAGCACCGCCACCCTGTGGCCCTTCTCGGTGAGCGCGGAGCCGAGTGCATCGATGGTCGTCGACTTGCCGACGCCCGGAACGCCCGTGATGCCGACGCGCACAGCCTGTCCGGTGCGGGGCATCAGCTCCTGCAGGAGCGCCCGCGCGGTCTCCCGGTGGTCGGCCCGGCGCGATTCCATCAGCGTGATCGCGCGCGCCAACGCCGCGCGGTCGCCGCGCGCAACGGCCTGAGCCGTCACCGGCTGTCGTGTGTGTGAGCCCCCGTTCATGAGGACAGGCTTAGAGCATCAAACCCTAAAAGTGGACTCCACTTTTGGAACCCTTCCGACGCCTACGTCGAGAGGATGCGCATCGTTCCTGTGCGACTTTCACCAAGTAACCGGGTTCATGCCGATCCGTCCCCAGCCGGGAAGCTTGATCGCCGGGCGGCGGACATCGAGCCCGGCGATGAGGCCCAGGAAATCGACCTCGAACCCTTCGACCCAGCCGATGGTGAGACCCGCATAGCCGCCGAGGGAGACCTGCACGCCCGTGCGGCTCGGGGTCAGGCCGACAATGTCGCGAAAGGGCTGCCAATCCTTCCCAATGGCGGTGGGCGGAAGCGCTGCTCCCAGCTCCGGCACCTGGCGCATCACGTGGGCCACGAACGTATTGGAGTTCGGGCCAGGCCACGCATTGTAGTCGCCCGCGCTCCGGTATGGGTAGGAGGTGACCGCCTGCTGGATCTGCGGGATCAGCCGCTGCGCGGCCTCGCCTTCGATCAGCACGATGGGTTGCGGCGCATTACCGAACCAGCGCCCATCGGCGACCCATCCGTTGGTGCGCACCGGGCTGCCCCAGCCGACCTTGTCGTAGCGGGTGTACTGGCGTGCGTCGGCTTCCTTCACCACCACCCAGGTATGATGAGCGAAGATCCCGCGCCAACGGCCCACCCGCGCGGCATAGACGGCCACAATGGCCTGCGGCGCGGCGGAGGGCTGCGGCAGGAGCCTCGCGCTCGACCAATCGGCGGCGCGCCAGCTCGGCGCCACATCGTCGCGCATGGCCCACCAGACCGCATGCGCCCCGAGAGGAAAAAGGAAAAGGCCGAGAACCACGAGGAGGAGGCGGGCGAGAACGAGCATGAACATGGTTGCAGAGGTATGCTTGGATTCCTGACGCATCAAGGCGCTGCGGCCTTCTGGCTCGGCTCGTTCACCAAGGGTTTACCATCCTTGGCAAGCATTGGGGCCATTCTCTGTCGCCGCCTTGCGCCCGCCATGATCGGGCGCGAAACAGCATTCCGATTAATTTCCTGGGTCCTCGGCCTTCATGCTCTTTCCGCTTCCCCGCCTTGCTCTCATGGCCATCGCTGCTCTTACCCTGTCGGGCTGCCTCGGAGACGAATCGGCCCTGACGGATGCGTCGCTGGCGTCCCGCGCCAGTCTTTCGAACGACCCCAAGCTCCTGGTGGCGACCACGCGCATGCCGGTGGGCGAGCCCCTGCGCAAGCCATGGTTCAACAGCCAGCGCTCGCCGGACCTGGTTTTCGCCGAGGCGCGCCTGACGCCCCCGGCCAACTCGCTCATCGGATCGTCGGACTGGGCCATCGCGTCGGTCGAGCCGCCGGTTCGCAAGGGCGCAGCTCAGGCCTTCGCCCAGGCGGCGTTCGGCCGTGACCTGCTCCTGTACATCCACGGGTACCGAGAAAGCTTCGAGACCGCCGCTACATCCACCGTGCATCTGTCCGAGGGCATCAAGTTCCGGGGCGCGACCGGCCTTTTCACCTGGCCGTCTGCCGGCTCCACCTTCAGCTACGTGAGCGATCGCGAGAGCGCCATGTGGTCCCGCGATGCCCTGGAGGATCTGCTCACGGCCATCGCCAAGACCCCGAGCGGCGGGCGCATCCACATCGTGGCGCACAGCATGGGCACGCTGCTGACCCTCGAGACCTTGCGGATGCTGCGCGGCTCGGGTGGCGACGACGCCATGTCGCGCATCGGCGCCGTGGTGCTCGCTGCTCCCGACATCGACATCGATCTTTTCGCCCGCGGGCTTGAACGGCTTGGCACGGACGCCAAGAAGATCACCGTCATCAGCTCCACCAACGACCGGGCGCTTGCGGTGTCGAGCCGCCTGGCGGGCGGCATCGTGCGGGCCGGCGCGGCCGATCGGGAGCGGCTGGAATCCCTCGGCGTCAGGGTGGCCGACGCCACCGAGTTCGGCGGCAGCTTCATCAACATCAACCACGACCTCTTCCTGTCCAATCCGGAAGTGCAGCAGGTGGTGAAGCGGGCGATCGACCGGGCGGATTGATCCAATCGAGCTTGCACGGAAGTCTCGCTTGTCCTCGCAGGGTCCGGGACTAGGTTCTTGTCAAAACGAGAACCCACCGGAGGAAACGATGACCTGGACCCGCCGCAGCATTCTCATAGGCGTCGCGGCTGCCGCCGCAGCTTCGAGCCTCGCCACATCGGCGGCTTTCGCACAGGCCGACTACCCGACCCGTCCGGTGCGCGTGGTCGTGCCGTATGCGGCGGGTGGCGGAACGGATTTCTTCGCCCGCCTGGTCTTTGCGGAGATCGGCAAGCAGCTCGGCCAGCAATTCGTCATCGAGAACAAGGCCGGGGCAGGCACCAACCTTGGGGCGGAATCGGTCGCGCGCGCAGAGCCGGACGGTTACACGCTTCTTCTCGGCGACAGCGCGACCTTTGCGACGAACCGCACCCTGTACCGCAAGCTGAACTTCGACCCATTTAAGGATTTCAGCCCGATCTCACTCAGCGGTCGGTTTGCCCTCGTGCTTCTCGTCAACACGGACAAGCTCAAGGTGAACTCGGTGCAGGAGCTGATCGAGGAGGCCAAGAAGAGGCCCGGCGAGATCAACTATGGCACCCCGGGGCTCGGGAGCCCGTTTCACCTGGCGACGGAACTGCTGTCCCAGCGAGCGGGCGTCAAGTTCACGCATGTGCCGTACCGGGGCGCGGCTCCCGCCGTGCAGGACCTTGTTGCCGGCAACATCAGCATGATGTTCATCGACTTCGCGACCGCACGCTCGCAGCTTTCAGGCCCCATCAAGGCTATCGCAGTTGCCTCGCCGGGCGAGTTCTACGGCCTTCCGGGCGTGCCGCCCGTGGCGGCCGACCATCCGGGCTTTGAAGCCTGGGCTTGGCAGGGGATCGTGGCTCCGGAGGGCACTCCGCCCGAAATCATCAACAAGCTCAACGAGACCTATCGGAAGGTTGTGAACCAACCGGAGATCCGCGAGAAGCTGACCGGCGCGGGCGTCGATGTGCTCCATAGCTCCCCGAACCAGATGGCCGCCTACATGCAGGCCGAAGGGTCCAAGTGGGAGCAGGTCATCAAGACCGCCGGCATCACGCTCGAATGATCATCGAGCCTGGCTCACCCTCACGGTAGCCTCGAAGACAGAGCAGCCCTCAGGGCTGCTCTGCCGTTTCCAGGCGCGGGTCTCAAAGGATCAGGAAATCGTCGTAGGCCAGCTGCGCTTTCCTGACACCGACGAACGTGACGGTGCCGCCATCGGCGAGCTTGAGAACCGCCTCTCCGGATACATCATTGATGTTACGGTAGAGTTGGGAGAAGTTCTTCACGCCCGCGGCCAATTTGGACACCTGCACCAAGTTGCCGCCGTTCGGCTCGAAATCCAGGATGATGTCGTGCCCGGACGAAGCTGTCCGGTAAACGAATTTGTCTATGCCACTGCCCCCATTGAGCGTGTCGTTCCCTCTGAGACCTTCCAGCCAATCGTTGCCGCCATAGCCGAAGATCACGTCGTCCTGCTGGCTGCCGGAAAGGGTGTCGGCCCCGGAGCCGCCCACTATGGTGGGCTCCGGGGTTGTGGCGGACAGGGCCCAGGCGCGGATGTAGTCGATCTGGAACTCGGCCGGAAACTGTGTTGACGCATCCGGTGCGCCCGGCCAGTTGCCGCCCACGGCCAGCCCGGCCAGCAGATACATCGGCTCGTCCATTCCTGCAGGGGTCTGCATCGTGTAAACCTCCTGCCCGTCGAGGTAGAAGGTGATCGCGTCCGCGGTCCAAAGGGTGCCGTAGGAGTGGAAGCCTTGCGAGAGATCGACGCCAGCCGCATAGGACTGGGTGTCGTAGACATGCTGGCCGGACGCGTCCTTCCAATGGGACCCGACATAGTATGTGGTCGGGTCATGTCCGAGCAGTTCGAGCACGTCGATTTCCGGCGGCCAGTTTCCGCTTTGCGGCAGCATCCAGAAGGCGGGCCACAAGCCCTGGCCCGAAGGCACCTGGGCGGAAATCTCGAAATAGCCGTAGGTCTGCGAGAACGTGCCATGCGTGGTGATGAGCCCTGACACGTAAGGAAGGTTCTCGGTTAATCCAGTTTCCGGCGAAACGCTCGCCCTGATGGTGAGAATGCCGTCGCCGGCTTGGTTCTGGTCCTGATCGATCCGAAACGGATCGAGGTGTGGATATTTCTGTACGACGGCCGTCGAGCGATCCGCGAAATACTGCATCTCGCCATTGGTCGAGAGGGTGCGTCCGCCCCACCAGTACTTCGTGCCCCAGACCGATGTGTCGAGATAGCTGCCGGTGAATTCGTCCGAAAACGTCAGTGTATAGCTGTCGAGATTAAGTGACATATGCGCCCCCTGCGCGTTTCACGCTCATTGTCTCAGGGCAGCATACGTTGGGGCTGGTTAAGGCCTGACATAGGATGGAAGGTCTGAACGTCGCACCCTCGCTCTGCCAAGGCGGCTACGGCGAAAGCGCAAAGGGGCTGCCCATCTTAAGAGCCGCGCCCATCGTCGAGTTGCGTGCTAAAATCCCGCCTCCACGTCCTGTTGCAGGGGGCTTGGATGACTGAGGCTCTGGACTGGCGAACGGTTTACGATTTCTGGTTTCCGATCGAACTGGACGGTGCGGATACGGCGACCCACTGGCGCATGCTGACATGGTGGATGCGCGGCGGCGCGAGTGCGGAACTCGGACCGCTCGCGCCGATCCTGGACGCAGCCCGATCCGGTCACCTGGACAATTGGGCCGATAACCCCTGGGGACGGCTGTCCCTCATCATCGTGCTCGACCAGTTCACGCGCGGCCTCCTGGCTGGGACGCCTGAGGCTTACGCATCCGATCCCGAGGCGCTACGCCTCGCCGAGGAGGGGTTGAGGAACGGACACTACGATGCGCTTGGGAGCAACTGGGAGAAGTTCTTCTTCCTGCTTCCCACCGCTCATGCGGAAGGGCCGGATCACCTGGAGCGTTTGGACCGGATCGTCGCGATCTCGGAGACGGCATTGGAGGAGGCGCCTGCGCACCTTCGGCCAATCTACGAGTTTTCTTTGAGCCAGGCCCGCGGCCACCGCGGCGTGATCGGCCGCTTCGGCCGCTTTCCGCACCGCAACGCATTGCTTGGGCGCGAGTCCACGCCCGAGGAACTGGCCTATCTGGAGAAGGGCGACTACGTTTATAACCGCCAGCCGCCGCAAGGGTGAGCGATTTACTCCGCCGCCTGCTTGGGGCCGTAGCCGAGGCGGCGGTTGAGATCTTCGATCAGGTTGACGGCCGCGTCTGCGATCACCGTGCCGGGCGGGAAGATCGCCGAGGCGCCGGCCTTGACGAGCGCATCGAAATCCTGCGGCGGGATCACCCCGCCCACCACGATCATGATGTCCTCGCGGCCATACTTCGCGAGTTCGGCGCGCAACTCCGGCACGAGGGTGAGGTGGCCGGCCGCGAGCGACGATACGCCGATGATGTGCACGTCGTTTTCGATGGCCTGACGGGCAGCCTCGCCGGGAGTGGCGAAGAGGGGACCGATATCCACGTCGAACCCGAGATCGGCAAACGCGGACGCGATCACCTTCTGGCCGCGATCGTGCCCGTCCTGGCCCATCTTGGCCACAAGGATGCGCGGGCGGCGCCCGTCGTTGGTCTCGAAATCTTCGACCAGGTGCCGGACCCGTTCGACCGCAGGCGACGCCATGCCGACCTCCCGCTTATAGACGCCGGAGATCGCCTTGATCTCGGCCCTGTGACGGCCCCAGACCTTCTCCAGGGCGTCGGAAATCTCGCCCACGGTGGCCTTCGCCCGCGCGGCCTTCACGGCCAGATCGAGCAGGTTGCCCTCATTCGTGGCGGCGCCCTTCGAAAGGGCTGCGAGCGCGGCATCAACGTCGTTCTGATTGCGCTCGGCGCGCAGGCGCTGGAGCTTCTCGATCTGCTGCGCGCGCACCGCCGCGTTGTCGACCTTGAGGATGTCGATGGTCGCCTCGTCGTTCGGCCGGAAGGCATTCACGCCGATGATCTTCTGATGGCCTGAATCGATGCGCGCTTGGGTGCGGGCCGCGGCTTCCTCGATCTTGAGCTTGGGAATGCCTGCCTCGATGGCCTTGGCCATGCCGCCGAGGGATTCCACTTCCTGAATATGGCTCCAGGCTTTCGCCGCAAGTTCCTGCGTCAGGCGCTCGACATAGTACGAGCCGCCCCATGGATCGATGATGCGCGTGATGCCGCTTTCCTGCTGGAGGAAGAGCTGCGTGTTGCGGGCGATGCGGGCGGAGAAATCGGTGGGCAGGGCGAGCGCCTCGTCGAGGGCGTTGGTGTGCAGCGACTGCGTATGCCCTTGGGTTGCCGCCATGGCTTCGATGCAGGTGCGCGCCACGTTGTTGAACACGTCCTGGGCAGTAAGAGACCAACCGGACGTCTGGCTGTGGGTGCGAAGCGGCAGGGACTTCTCGCTCTTGGGATCGAACCCCTTCACGAGCTTCGCCCAGAGCAGGCGGGCGGCGCGCATCTTGGCCACCTCTATGAAGAAGTTCATGCCCACCGCCCAGAAGAACGACAGGCGCGGCGCGAACTGGTCGATGGTGAGGCCTGCGGCGATGCCGGCGCGGATGTACTCGACGCCGTCCGCGAGGGTGTAGGCAAGCTCGAGGTCCTGCGTGGCTCCCGCCTCCTGCATGTGATAGCCGGAGATCGAAATCGAATTGAACTTCGGCATATTTGCCGACGTGTAGGCGAAGATGTCAGAGATGATGCGCATCGACCCCTTGGGCGGGTAGATGTAGGTGTTGCGCACCATGAACTCTTTCAGAATGTCGTTCTGGATCGTGCCCGAGAGCTTATCGGCCGGAACGCCCTGTTCCTCGGCAGCCACGATGTAGAGCGCGAGCACGGGCAGCACCGCGCCGTTCATGGTCATCGATACGCTCATCTGGTCGAGGGGAATCCCTGCGAAGAGCGTGCGCATGTCGTAGATCGAGTCGATGGCGACGCCTGCCATGCCCACGTCGCCGGAGACGCGGGGATGGTCGGAATCGTAGCCCCGGTGAGTTGCGAGATCGAACGCGACCGACAGGCCTTTTTGACCTGCCGCCAGATTGCGGCGGTAGAAGGCGTTGGAATCCTCAGCCGTGGAGAAGCCCGCATACTGACGCACGGTCCAGGGCTGGTTGACGTACATGGTCGGGTAGGGGCCGCGCAGGTAAGGCGCGATGCCCGGATAGGTGTCCACGAAGCCGAGGCCAGCGCGATCCTCGGGCCCATACGCATTCTTGACCGCAATGCCTTCCGGGGTGAGCCAGGGCTCGCCCGTCGTTTCCGGCAAGCCGGAGGCCGGGGACGACGCTTGTGCGTCAGCCCAGCTGACGCCTGAAAAGTCCGGGATGCGGGTCATGGTCGGAACGAATACTCTCAGAAGTCGCGATGCCGAAATGTGCCTTATTCTAGGGCATCCGGCTGCGCTAGGCTATCGGAGCATCGTCGGGGGCCTCCACGGTCTTCCGGGGGCGGACGAAGCGGCCCCGGAAGACCGTGGAGATTGATTTACCCCCGCTTCTCGGCGTTCCAGTTGCCCGAGCAGACACGCCCGCCAGAGGTCGACCAGGTGCCGGTTCCGTTGTTGCCCGAGAGGCGGCCTGTCACGTTGGCGCGGTCCTGCCCGCGCGAGATGCTGGCCGAGACGGAGCCGTTGGGCTGAACCCGGCCGTTGACGTTGAATTGCTCCGGTCCACCGTAGCGGGCCTGGCCGTTCTGGATGATCACCGAGTAGCGATAGGCGCGGTCGCAAGCACCCTGCTGCGTCACGACCTCGACGCTCCAGTTGCCGTCGAACCGGGTTGTCTGCGCGAGAACAGGCGGGGCGAGCATGCAGCTCATCACAGTCGCCGCACCGAGCCATGCAAAAATCCGCATCGAGAACTCCACTATCCTCATTGAAGAGGTTAGGTAACGAAGGGTCTTTCAGGGCGGTTCCCGGGCGGTCTGTCAGCTTCCCGTGATGGAAAAGAAAAAGCCGCCGCATCGAGGGACGCGGCGGCGTGAAGTGTATTGTTATTGTTGATGGTCCTGGTCAGGTCGTCCGTTAAGACTGGACGATATTGGAGCGCTTCTGGGCCGTCCAGCGGCCCGTGCAGCCGAGCATGCCGAGGGTCCAAGTGCCGGACCCCGATTTGCCGTTGAGTCGGCCGGTGGCATCGACCTTGGCGATGCTGCGGCGGATATCGAGGTCCACAGCGCCGTCGGGGCCGATACGGCCCGAGACGGTGGTCGGCGAGTCGCCCGGCGCGAGAAGGTAGCGGACGTTCCCGTTCTCAATGGCGATCGAATAGCCGTAGGTGCGGTCGCACAGGCCGGAATCCGTCACCATCTGGACGCTCCAGGTGCCGTCGTTTCGGTCGGACGAGGCGGCGAAGGCGCCGCCGATCAGGGTCAAACCGAGGCCGAGGGCCAGAGCGGATCTCTTCGCAAAGGTCATTGCCGTGCTTCTCCCGGTTGCGAGCCCGGGACGGAAAACCTCACGGTTCAGGCGCAGGCTGCTTCCAGAGCCTCGCTCAAGACCTTGAGGGTGTCGCACCCGGCGTAAATGAATGTGGTAATGCCGGAGCGGGCAAGCTCATCTTCATCTTTTCCCGGTCGGCCTGCTAGATAAATGGGTCCTGATCCGGCAGACCGCAAGGTATCGGCCGTCTGTTTTGCGTGATTTTCGTAAATTTCGTCCGTCGAGCAGATGCATGAAAGCTTGGCTTTGCTTTCACGGTAAGCTTGTAGAAGCTTATCACTATCTGAAAACCCGTCGCTCATGACAGTTTCTATTCCACCGGCCTCGAAGAAGTTCTTGGCGAAGGTCGCGCGAGCCGTGAAGGCGGAAGCCGGGCCGAGATTGGCCAGGAACACTTTCGGCCGCGACCCGGTCTTAGCCAGATAGGCGTCGGACAGATCGCGCAGGCGCTCAAAGGGCTCTGAAGCGCGGGTGGAGGGCAGGGGTGCGATTTCGACTGCTGCGCCGGTTTGCTCGTCTTGCGCCTGTGGGATAAGGGCTAGGACGGAAACGTCCGCTTCCCGGATGTTCGGAAACTCGCTCGTGCCGGTGATCGGCTCTCTACGGGTGGCCACCGCCTTCTCGCGCTGCGCCCGTACAGCCGCGATGCGCTGCTGAAGGGCTCCGCGGGCGAGGCTTTCTACGATTCCGCCCTCGCGCTCGATCTCCTGGAAAAGCCCCCAGGCCTTTTCGCAGAGTGCATCTGTCAGCGCCTCGAAGCCGCCGGCTCCGGCGACAGGATCGGCTACCCGCCAGAGATTGGCCTCGTCGAGCAGGATCAGCTGCGTATTGCGCGCGACCCGTCGCGCAAAGGCATCCGGCAGGCCAAGCGCGGACGTGAAGGGCAGCACGGTGATCGCATCCGCTCCACCGATGCCTGCCGAGAAGGCCGCGACAGTGGCCCGCAGCATGTTCACCCATGGGTCGCGCCGGGTGGTCATGCGCCAGGCGGTTTCGGCGTGGAGGCGGATGGGTTTGGAGGAGAGGCCGGAGGCCTCCTCGATGCGCGCCCATAGCCGCCGCAGGGCCCGGAACTTGGCAACGGTCAGGAACTCATCCGCATCCGCCACGAGCAGGAACGCGAGGGTGTCCCGCGCTGCCTCGACGGAATGGCCGTTGGCCTCGAGCGCCCGCAAATAGGCAACGCCCGTGGTGAGCACGGCCGCAAGCTCCTGCGCTTCGCTGCCGCCGCCTTCGTGATAAGGCCGCCCATCGGCCAGAAACGCTCGGCCCCTGAACCCGCGCCCGTCGAGATCTGCGAGAACGGCGCCCATGCGACGAGTTACCTCCTCCCAGGGAACGGACAGGTGCCCGAGGGCCGCCATGGCTCCGATCGGGTCCATGCCGAGATCGAGAGAGAGGTCTCCAAGCCTGTGGCCGCGCCGTTCCGCCAGCTCGATCAGCAGGCCGGCCATCTTGCGGCCCTTGCCGCCCGCGTCGAGGCGCAGGTGGATGAGGTCGAGCATGACGCCCGACAGGGTGCGGTCGAGGTCCTCGACACTCCTTGCGCCGACGCCGAAACCCCGCGCCGCCGGGGCCTTGCGGGTGACCAGCGTCAGCGCATCCGCACCGCCGTCGAGATCGACAAGGGCGAGTTCATTAGCCTTGGCCGGGTCTGGATGATCGGTCCTTTGGGACACGCGCCACCGCCCAGGCTCGGCGCGGCTGATGCGCGAAGTGCCCTCGGCCTTTGGGTAAAGCGGCTGGATCTCGATGCCGTCATGGGTGCGGCCCACGAGCTTTTTCTGGAAATCCGCGCCCTTCAGCACCCCCTCGACCAGACCGAGCCATTGCTCGCGGGTGGGAATGGGGAAGTCGGCGGCAAAGTTCAGATCGTCCACGGGTCACGCCTCGTCCGAAGCAGCCTGTATCGTAGGGAGCGGTATATCGGGTCCGGCGGGCTGAGGGAACGCTACGATGGTCAAGCGGCCGCCGCTCCACCTCCGTCATCCCCGGGCCTGTTCCGGGAATCCACGCCCTGATGCGGCTGAAGACGTGGATGGCCGGGACAAGCCCGGCCAGGACGGAAACAGCGGCGTATGGGGTAGCGGGTGATCAGACGAACTGCGACAGCCCGGGGATCGAGCCGACGATGGGGCCCATCACGTCCTCACCGGCCTTCTCGCGGCCGTAGGCGAAGAGTTCCTTGCCTAGGGGCTGCATCTGACCCATGGAGACGCCCACGCCCATGAGCTGGCCGCCCAGCGCCATGACGCCGCCACCCATGGCGCCCATCATGCCCATGATGCCGCCGCCCGAGCTGTCGCCCTGGGCGCTGCTGATCGCATCCTCGGCTCCCGGCAAGGCCGCGACGAGCTGGCCGACTTCGTTCGCCGGACCCTCTTTCTGGAGATACGCGAGAATGAGGCCGATCGCCTTTCTGGCCACCGAGGCCTCAAGTCCCGTCTTTTCCGTCACGCGAGCGATCAGCTCATCCATGTGATTCTCCTAAAACTGGTGTGAGGCGGTACTTCGGGCGACTAAGGCGTGAAATCAAGAAGCGTGAGAGTGGAAACCGGAGGATGGATTGCCTATGACAATGGGGCACTCGGGAGAGACACGATGCTCCAGGACGGAAAAATCTTCATCGGCAAGAGCGCCAAGCCGGAAACGCTGGATTTGCGGCTCGCCAACCGGCACGGGCTGATCACGGGCGCCACGGGCACCGGCAAGACCGTATCGCTGCAGGTGCTGGCGGAAGGTTTCTCTCAAGCCGGCGTTCCGGTCTTCGCCGCCGACATCAAGGGCGATCTCTCGGGACTGGCGGCGCCCGGCAACGGCAAGGAGCCTCTGGTCAAGCGCGCCAAAGACATCGGCGTCGACTACGCGCCAGACCAGTTTCCGGTGGTGTTCTGGGACCTGTTCGGCGAGCAGGGCCACCGAGTGCGCGCAACCGTGTCCGAGATGGGACCGCTGTTGCTTTCGCGCCTTCTCGACCTCAACGACACGCAGGAGGGTGTGCTCAACATCGCGTTCCGCATCGCCGACGAGCAGGGTCTGCTGCTTCTCGACCTGAAGGATCTGCGGGCGCTGCTGCAGCTCATTTCCGAGAACGCGCAGGAGCTCACCACCACCTACGGCAACGTCTCGAAAGCCACCGTAGGCACGATCATGCGCCAGCTCCTCGTGCTGGAGAACCAGCAGGGCGACGAGTTCCTCGGCGAGCCCGCGCTCGACATCAGGGACCTGATGCGCACCGATCGGGATGGGCGCGGAATCGTCAACATCCTGGCGGCCGACAAGCTCATGAACAACCCGCGGCTCTACGCCACTTTCCTGCTCTGGCTCATGTCGGAGCTGTTCGAGGAACTGCCCGAAGTGGGCGATCTCGATCAGCCCAAGCTCGTGTTCTTCTTCGACGAGGCGCATCTGCTTTTCGCGGACGCGCCCAAGGCCCTGACCGAGACGGTGGAGCGGGTCGTGCGCCTCATCCGCTCCAAGGGCGTGGGCGTCTATTTCATCACGCAGAACCCTGTGGACATTCCGGAAACCGTGCTCGCTCAGCTTGGCAACCGGGTGCAGCACGCGCTGCGCGCCTACACGCCGCGCGAGCAGAAGGCGGTGCGCGTCGCAGCTCAGACCTTCCGCCAGAACCCGGCTTTCGACACCGAGAAAGCCATTACGGAACTCGGCGTCGGCGAGGCGCTGGTCTCGACCCTGGAAGGCAAGGGCTCGCCCTCCATGGTGGAGCGTACCTTGATCGCGCCGCCCATGGCGCAGGTCGGGCCGATCGAGCTCGCGGAACGGCAGCGGATCATCGCCGGCAGCCCGATGCGCGGGAAATACGATCAGCCGATCGATTCCGAATCCGCCTACGAGATGCTGGCGCAGCGAGCCGAGAAGGCTGCCACCGAGGCGCAGGCCGCCGCAGGCGGCGGAGGCATCTTAGACATGCTCGGGGGGCTTTTCGGCACGACGGGATCACGCAAGGGTTCCATGACGGTGGGGCAGCGCGTCACCCGGGAAGTCACCCGCACCATCGTCAACCAGACCGTGGGCAATATCGCGGCCGAGATCGGCAAATCCATCGGCGGCCGCCAGGGCAGCTCTATCGGCCGCGCTATTGTGCGCGGAACCTTGGGCGGGCTGCTGCGGCGCTAAAAGATTCTCCCCTAGGCCGACGCCCGTTTCGCCGGCCAGACCACGCTTTGCAGAAGGACGGCTGCAAGCATTCCCGCCGCTTGCGCCAGGATGAAGCCCGGCGCGTCTGCAGGCGCGATTCCCGCGAATGTATTCGACAAGGCGCGGGCGATGGTCACGGCGGGGTTGGCGAACGACGTGGAGGCCGTGAACCAGTAAGCCGCCGTGATGTACAGGCCAACCGCATGAGGCACCGCCATCGGCGCCCGCGCCACGCATCCGAAGATCGTCAGCAACAGACCGAATGTCGCGATGAATTCCGCCAGCCACTGGCCCGAACCTGTCCGAGCCGTGACGGAGAGCTGCCAGAGGGGCAGCTCGAACATCAAATGCGCCGTCCAGACGCCGATGACAGCGCCAAGGATCTGCGCGCCCGCATAGAGGCCAGCCTCCTTCCAGGGAAAGGTCCGCTTCAACGCAAACCCAAGGGTCACGGCAGGGTTGAAATGCGCACCCGAGACGGGACCGAAGATCAGGATCAGGACGACAAGGACCGCCCCGGTCGGCAGGGTATTGCCCAGAAGGGCGAGCGCGATGTTCCCGCCGGCCAGCTTCGCGCCCATGATGCCCGAGCCCACGACGGTCGCAAGGAGAAAAGCCGTCCCGAGTGCTTCGGCAAGGAGGCGTCGTGACAGGGGTTCGCTCACGGGAGGTTCCCCGGCGGAGGCTGCGTCGCGCCTTCCATCTCGCCGATTTCCTTGAGCTGTGTGCGCATGGACCGGTCGTCTAAAGTGGCCATCGGTAGCGCCACGAAGGCCTGGATACGGTTCCGCAGGTACTTGAACGCCGTCACGACGGCGCGCTCCTTCTCGATCTCCGTTCCCGTGGCGGCGGCGGGATCCTCGATACCCCAATGCGCCGTCATCGGATGGCCGGGCCAAACAGGGCACGCCTCGCCGGCTGCGCTGTCGCAAACCGTAAAGATGAAATCCATCTGTGGAGCGTCAGGCCGGTCGAATTCCTCCCAGCTTTTCGACCGCATGCCGTCGGTCGGGTAACCAAAGCTCTCCAGGACCTTCAGGGCCAAGGGATTAACCGTGCCTTTGGGCAGGCTTCCCGCCGAGAAGACGTTGAAGCGACCCTGCCCGTCCTTGCGCAGAATGCCTTCCGCCAGGATCGAACGGGCGGTATTGCCCGTGCAGAGGAACAAGACGTTGAGCGTGCGTTCAGTCATGAGCGTGAGCCTTCTGGGTGCGGCAGGGTGTCAGATCGGCAATGAGCGGAGCGCAGATTTCCGTCGATCCGCCGCAGCAATCCTTGAGGAGAAACAGGATCGTAGCCTGGAGACGTTCGACATTCGCCCTGTAGACGATGGAGCGGGATAGTCGCTGGCTAGTTACGAGGCCCGCCCGCGACAGGATTCCGAGATGGCCGGACAGCGTGTTCTGAGGGACAGTCAGCCGACGCGCCAGTTCGCCCGCGGGAAAGCCGAGCGGTTCCCCGCCGACCAGCAGCCGGAAGATGTCGAGGCGTGTCGGCTGCGCCAGCGCCGCAAGCGCCATGATGCTCTCTGTCTTATCCATATTTCCGGAAATATGGATCTTGAGTGACAGGCCTATGACAGTTCCACGCCCGAATGCCGGCTCCGGGGTGAGCACGGGACCTTGCCAAGCCGGTGGATCGGGAGCATTGAGGCGCTGTCTTTCGAAGTGAGCAGCATCCTGTCATGTCCCAACTCGACCAAGTCCTGAGCCGTATCGACGCCGATCTCGACAGGTCCCTGGAGCGGCTGTTCCAGTGGCTGAAGGTTCCGTCCATCTCTACCGATCCCGCCTACAAGGACCATTGCCGCGTCGCCGGCCAGTGGCTCGTGGACGAGTTGAACGGCATTGGCGTGGATGCACGCTTGAGGGAGACCGGCGGACACCCGGCTGTGGTGGGCCATGCCAATGGTCAGGCGAAGCCGCATGTGTTGTTCTACGGGCATTACGACGTGCAGCCGGTCGATCCGCTGGAGCTGTGGGACACGCCGCCGTTTGAGCCCAAGATTGCGACGCTTCCCGATAGCCGGAAGGTCATCAGCGCCCGTGGGTCCTCCGACGACAAGGGGCAGGTGCTCACCTTCGTAGAGGCCTGCCGGGCCTGGAAGGCCGTCACCGGCTCGCTGCCCATCAACGTCACGTTCCTGGTCGAGGGCGCCGAGGAGGACGGCTCGAAGTTCCTGCCGGAGTTCATCGAGGCCAACAAGGACGAGCTCAAGGCCGACGTGGCGCTCGTGTGCGACACCGGCATGTGGGATCAGAAAACGCCCGCAATCACGTCGTCGTTGCGGGGCATGGTCTACGAGGAAGTGATCGTGCGCTGCGCCGACCGCGATCTCCATTCGGGCCAGTTCGGGGGCGCAGCGCGCAATCCCATTCACGTGTTGTCGAAGATCATCGCGGCGATCCACGATGAGAACGGCCGCATCACCGTCAAGGATTTCTACGACGGCGTGCCCGAAACGCCCACGCAGGTGCTGGAGCAGTGGAAGAAGCTGAACCTGACCGAAGAAGAGTATCTCGGTCAGGTGGGCCTGAAGCATTCCGCCGGCGAGAAGGGCCGCATGCTCATCGAGCAGATCCAGTCGCGCCCGACCTGCGACGTGAACGGCATCATCGGCGGCTACACGGGCGAGGGCACCAAGACGGTGATCGCCGCGGAAGCGCGGTGCAAAGTCTCGTTCCGGCTCGTGGGCGATCAGGATCCCGAGAAGATTTCCGACAGCTTCCACGCCTTCGTGCGCGAGCGCATTCCGGCCGATTGCTCGGTGGAGTTCATCAAGCACAAGGGCTCCCGCGCTCTGGCCCTGCCGCACGACTTCCCGGCGCTCACCGCCGCCAAGGCGGCGCTCCACGACGAATGGCAGGCGGACCCCATCGTCATCGGCATGGGCGGATCGATCCCGGTGGGCGGCGACTTCAAGCGCACCCTGGGCCTCGACACGCTCTTCGTCGGCTTCGGGCTCGATGACGACCGCATCCACTCGCCCAACGAGAAGTACGATCTCACGAGCTTCCACAAGGGCACGCGCTCCTGGGCGCGCATTCTCGCAGCCCTGGCGAAGTAGGAGCGACTGCCACCGCAACCCTCCTGCTGAGGGGTGTAGCGTCTCGAAGCACGAGGGCGTCTCCAGAAAGCACTGGAGCCTCCTTCGAGACGCAGCCTTACGGCTGCTTCTCAGGATGAGGCCAGAGGCAGAAGATTGACCTTTTAGAGTGAGGACTGCGCCGATGCAGGCGCTCCCTCAAGCAGGCCTTTCAGCGTTGGAATCACCAGGCTGGGAGCCAGATCGGGATACTCGTCGGGCATCCCGAGCCGGTTCACCCATACGGCCTTGAACCCGAACGCGGCCGCGCCCGCTACGTCCCAGCGGTTCGATGACACGAAAGCGATATCCTGTCCGGAATACGGCAAAGCCGAGAGCACGAGCTCGTAGGTGCGCGGACTGGTCTTGAACACCTTCGCGGCGTCCACCGACAGGACGGCATCGAGGTAATCGGCAAGTCCCGCCGAGGAGACCGCCTCGCTCAGCATGCCCGGATCGCCGTTGGACAGGATGCCGGTCTTAAGGCCCCGCTCACGCAAGGTGTGAAGGGTCGCCGGCACCTCCGGATAGGCTGTGAGACTGCGATAAGCCTCCAGGAGCAGGGGCCTGAGGGAGCGGTCCACGTTGGGAAAGCGCGCGAAGGCATAGTCGAGGGCCCGCTCGGTGAGTTCCCAGAACGGCCGGTAGGTTTCCGCCAGAGACAGCACCCACGAGTATTCCAGCTGCTTCGCCCGCCAGATGTCCGAGAACGCCGCGGCGGCCGCGCCCACGCGCCCCATGTGCCGCCCCACGGCGGAATGCACGTCGAACAAGGTGCCATAGGCGTCGAAGATGACGGCTTTGACCTGCAAAGCGATGGGGTGGGACGAAGGCATTCTTGAGTGTGGCGTCACATATCAAAAGTTGCAACAGACAATGGATCAACCGGTCTCATGAAATCCATCACAAGTCTTTATGTCCCAAGCCATGCCAAAAGATTGACGCATCCCTACGCAAGGGATTCGATGAGATAGTCATACTGACGATAAGGATGAAACAAGTGGCTTGGTATTCACAGACATGGAACTGGTTCAACGGCGCCTGGCATGAGGGCAACCCGCCGCTCATCGGCCCCCGTTCGCATGTCTCCTGGCTCGGCTCGTCCGTGTTCGACGGCGCGCGGGTCTTTGAGGGCGTCACGCCGGACATCGACCTGCATTGCGCCCGCGTGAACCGCTCGGCCCGTACGATCGGCCTCGAGCCCACCATGGACCCGCAGGCGATCGTCGACCTCGTCCGCGAGGGCGTGAAGAAATTCGCCCCCAACACGGCCCTTTACGTGAAGCCCATGTACTGGGGCGAGGCCGAGGGCCTTGCCACCATCGCGCCCGATCCCGATTCGACCCAGTTCTGCCTGTCGCTCTTCGAGGCCCCGATGCCGGTGCCGGGTGGCCTGTCGGTCATGAAGTCGAGCTTCCGCCGTCCGACGCTGGAATCCATGCCGACCGATTCCAAGGCCGGCTGCCTCTATCCCAACAACGCTCGAGTGATCCGCGAGGCGCGGGAAAAGGGCTTCGACAACGCCCTAGTGTGCGATGCGCTCGGCAACGTGGCCGAGACGGGCACCTCCAACGTGTTCATGGCCAAGGACGGCGTGGTCTTCACGCCAGCCCCGAACGGCACCTTCCTCAATGGCATCACCCGTCAGCGCGTGATGCAGCTCCTGCGCGACAACGGCGTCTCTGTCGTGGAAGCGACGCTCCGGTACGAGGATTTCGCGAACGCCGACGAAATCTTCATCTCGGGCAACTACTCCAAGGTCATGCCGGTGCTGCGCATCGACAGCCGCGAATTGCAGCCTGGTCCGTTCTACCGCAGGGCGCGGGAACTCTACTGGGCCTTCGCCCACGACAAGGGCGTCAGCAAGGCGGCTTGATTTGCCCGCTTGGTCATCATCCCCGGAACAAGTCCGGGGATGATGAGGCGGCCCAAACGAGGTAGCGGCCCCCTCAACGAAGTTGTGATCCTGCCATAAGGCGGCCTTCGCAACGCTGCGCCCTAGATGGCTCCAGCAATGCCTTATCCGATGGAGCCGTCGATGCGCCTTTTCCTGAAAAGCCTCGTTGTCCTCGGGCTCCTGACGGGAGCCGCCCGGGCCGAGTCGGTGGATCTCGAACTCGTCTTCGCGGCCGATGGCTCCGGGTCCATCGACAACGACGAACTGCGCCTGCAGCGCCAGGGCTGGGCCGATGCGCTTACCAGCAAAGACGTGCTCGACGGCATCAAGGACGGGCCGGTGGGAGCCATTGCGGTCGCGTTCATGGAGTGGGGCGGGCCGAGCTCGCAGGTGCTCATCGTCGATTGGCATGTGATCCGGGACGAAGCGAGCGCACGGATTTTCGCCGACAAGCTCACGAGCACGCCACGTGGTGCGACGGGCTACAACTCCATTTCCAATGCCATCGACTTCTCCGTGCGTCTCGTGGAGCAGAACGCCCATGAGGGCACCCGCAAGGTGATCGACGTCTCCGGCGACGGCCCCAACATGAACGGCCGTTCCCTCGAAGCCGCGCGGGCGGAAGCGCTTGCGAAGGGCTTCACCATCAACGCTCTCGCGATCCGCCGTCCCGGCAGCGGCCGGCCCGGCGGCCCGGGTGGCATGTCGCTGGAGGATTATTACGGCCAGAGCGTCATCGGCGGGCCAGGCTCCTTCGTGGAGATCGCGGACGAAATGCGTCCATTCGCAGTCGCGGCGCGGCGCAAGCTGCTGACAGAAATCGCCGGCACGGGCGGCGCGACCCGGCACGCCAGCCGCTAAATCGAGCCGGGCGCGCATTCCCGCGCGGAATGCTAAGATGCGCCCATGACGAATCTCGAACGCTGGATCATCGACCAGGGCCTGCGCGGCTCCGATATCGGCTCGCTTCTGTCGGGCTTTTCCGAGCGGCTTGTCGCGCACGGCATTCCGCTGGCGCGATCCTATCTGGCCATGCCCACCGTCAACCCGAACTTTCGCGTCCACACCCATGCCTGGACGCCTGCCACCGGAACGAAGGTCGAAGTCGTCTCACACGAGCGCAACGATGGGGCTCTCGAAGTGAGCCCCATCGGGTACATGCTGAGGAACGGCATGACCAGTTGCCACTGGCGGTTGGATGGACCGGACGCGAACGCCTATAGCGTGTTCGAGGACGTGCGCCGTCTGGGCGGCAAGGACTATCTCGCCCGCCTCATCACCTTCGAGCAACCCACCGCACCGGCCCTGCGCGGCTTCGCGGTGGCGTTCTCATGCGGTCGCGACGGGGGGCTGAGGCCTGACGAGATCGCTACCATCGACGCCCTCATGCCGGCGCTTGGGCTTGCCGCCTATCGCATGACCCTGTTCGACCTGACAGTCGCCATGCTTGACACCTATGTGGGCCTGTCCGCCGGCCGGCGGGTGTTGAACGGCGAGATCCAGCGCGGTCTGGGAGCCACCGTCACGGCGGCCCTGCTGTTCGCGGACCTGAGAGGCTTCACGACCCTCGCCGACACAGCCGGTGCGTCGATTATCGGCCGGCTCGACCGGCATCTCGAGGCCATGGCGGAGCCGGTGGTGGAGCATGGCGGCGAGGTGTTGAAGTTCCTCGGCGACGGTCTTTTGGCTGTCTTTCCGATCAACCACGAGAGCTCGCAGGGGGAGGCGAGCGCGGCTGCCGTGCGGGCGGCTCGTGAGGCGCTCGCCCGCAACGAGGCCGTCAATCGTTCTCTGTCCGGAGAGCCGTCCCTCAGCCTCGACATCGCGCTCCATTGCGGAGACGTGTTCTACGGCAATATCGGCGCCGCGAACCGCCTCGACTTCACGGTCATCGGCCCCGCCGTAAACGAGGCGAGCCGCATGGAGGCCATGTGCGGCCCGCTTGGATGCTCTGTCGTAATGTCGCAGACTATCGCGGATTCGAGCCCGTCGCCTGTCCGGTCGCTGGGCCGCCACACCCTGCGCGGCCTCAGCGAGCCGCGCGAGCTGTTCACCCTGGCGGAGTGAGGCGCATTCGACGCCGCGAGAGCCTAACCCCAAGAGCCTTGAGGGACACGAGCAGCACCGCGCCATAGAGGAGCGCCCCGCACGCGCCGAGGACGCCAAGCAGGATCTCGCTGTGCCATTGCGGCAGTGCGGCTATCCATTGGCTCAAGGGAGCGGGAGCGAACCACGCGAAGGCCGCAAGCAGGATGCTTGCCACGAACACCGCCACGAAGGTGCGCCCGAGAGCGCCGCTCGGGGCCATCCAGTCCCGGCGCAGGGCCAGGAAGACCAGCAAGCCGAGATTGACCCAGATTCCGATGGCCGTGCCCAGCGCCAGCCCGACGACCCCATAGGTGTCCATCAGCAGGATCTTCAGGATCACGTTGACGGCCACCGCCGAGAGGGATGCGATGAGCGGCGTCAGCGTATCGGAGCGGGAATAGAAGCTCGCCACCGCCGAGCGGATCAGCACCGCCGCCGGAAGGCCGATGGCGTAGGCTGCCAGGACGGCGCCGGAGCGTTGGGCGGCCGCCGCGTCGAAGGCTCCACGCTGGAAGAGGGCCGACATGATCAGGTCCGGCATGGTCACGAAGGCAACGAGGAACGGGGCGGCCAGCGCCAGCGTCATGCCGATGGCCCGGTTTTGGGCGTTGTGGGCAGCCCCGGGATCGCCTGCCGCGATGCGCCGGCTCATCTCCGGCAGCACCACCGTGCCGGCCGCGATGCCGATGACGCCGAGGGGCAGCTGATAGAGGCGGTCCGCATAATAGAGCGACGCCACCGCGCCGGTGGGCAGGAAGGACGCGATGATCGTGTCGGCGAACATGGCGAGCTGAACGCCGGCCGAACCGATGACGGCGGGGCCCAGGGTCTTGAAGAAGCGCCGCATGGGCGGGTCGAGGCGGGGCCTCTCGACGGTCGGCGTCGCCTTCAGGCGTCGCGCCGCCACCCAGACCAAAAGCAGTTCGAGCACGCCCGCCACCACCACGCCCCAGGCCGCCGCGTGGCCCGCGCTGGGAAACAGGAACGCGAGACCGAGAGCCGCCACGATGGCCACGTTGAGCAACACCGGCGCTGCCGCGGCGGCGGCAAATTTCTCATGGGCATTGAGGATGCCTGAGAGGATCGTCACCAGGGTGATGAAGAGCAGATACGGGAAGGTGATCCGGGTCAGAGTGACGGCGAGGCTGAATTTCGTCGGATCGTCCGTGAAGCCTGGAGCCAGCAGCGTCACCACCACGGGCATCGCCACGAAGGCTGCCACGAGCAGAACCGTTTGCACCAGCAGCATCAGGGTGGTAATCCGGCTGGCGAAAGAGCGGGCCTGGGCCGCTCCGTCCTGCTCCAGCACCTGCGCATAGGTGGGCAGGAAGGCGCTGTTGAACGCGCCCTCGCTGAAGATGGCCCGGAAGTGATTGGGGATGCGGAGGGCCACCAGGAAGGCGTCGGCTACGGGACCGATGCCCATTACGGCCGCCAGCACCACGTCGCGGACGAAGCCTGTCAGGCGGGAGACCAGCGTCCATCCGCCGACGGAAAGGATTTTCCTGAACATCGATCAGGCCCGACGCCGGAATTCGTCGCGGACGAGGCTGGAGCTGACTTCGGCCGCGCCGCCGATCCGTTCCGCCACCACATAGAGCGGCCGCCGTTTCACCTCGGCGAAGATGCGCCCCACATACTCGCCGATGATGCCGAGCGACATGAGCTGAATGCCCGAGAAGAACATGACCGACACGATCAGGCTCGGAAAGCCGGGAAGGTCCGTGCCGAACAGCAGCGTCCTGATGGCGAAGTAGAGGGCGGTGGCAATCGACAGGAACGAGATCACGAAACCCAGATAGGTCCAGACCCGCAAGGGCGCGGTCGAGAACGCCGCGATGCCGTCGAAGGCGAAGCGGAAGAGCTTGCGAAAGCTCCATTTCGTGTCGCCGAATCGGCGCTCTTCCACGACGAAGGGCACCCCCGTTCCCTTGAAGCCCACCCAGGCGTAGAGGCCCTTCGAGAACCGAGCCTTCTCGCCCAGTGTCCGCAGCACCTCGACGCCCTTGCGGTCGATAAGCCGAAAATCGCCCGCGCCCTCCGGCAAATCGATCTCGCCGAAGCGCGAGAACAGGCGGTAGAACAGATGGGCGAAGCCGCGCTTGACCCTGGTCTCGTCCGAACGGTCCGTGCGCTGGCCATAGACCATCTCGTAGCCCGCGTTCCAGCGCTCCACGAACGCCTCGATCATTTCAGGCGGATGCTGCAGATCCGCATCCATGATCACCACCGCGTCCCCCCGGGTGTGGTCGAGACCGGCCGCGATGGCGATCTCCTTGCCAAAGTTGCGGCTGAGCGATACCGCGCCGATCCGAGGCTCCCTGAGGCTCATGTCCCTGACGCGAAGCAGGGTATCGTCCTGGCTGCCGTCATCGACGAAGATGATCTCCCAGATCGACGTGATCCTGTTCAAGACCGGCAAAAGCCGCTCGCACAGGGGCGCGATGTTGGCGCTCTCGTTGTGAACCGGAATGACGACGCTGAGCTTGGGGGACGCCACGCAATAATCCTTCATTGTCGCGCGCATTGAGAGCCGAGTTTGCGGCTTTGCTCAAGTGCCTTAGAGCATTTTCCGAAAAGGTGGAAATCGGGTTTCGACCGTGTGAATGCGGCATAACAACCGTGTCTTTGGGGAAGAGATCATGTGCTGCTTGCGCACGACAACGAAGCACCGGATACCCTCTATTGCCGATCACGCTCTAGGGTGGCGCCACGCCGATTTTCGGGGGTAAATCATGACCATGCCGCGTTCCGTCGTACTGTGCGCCGATGATTTCGGCCTCACCGACGGGGTGAGCCGGGGAATTGTCGAACTGGCGGAGGCGGGGCGGCTTTCGGCCACCGGAGCCATGACCAACATGCCCGGCTGGCGGAGTTTTGCGCCGGCTTTGAGACCCTTGACCGGGCGACTCGGGGTCGGCCTGCATCTCAATCTCACCACCGGGAGACCATTGGGCTCCATGCCGAATCTGGCTCCTGACGGAGTGTTTACACCTCTCAAGGGGTTGCTTGCCAGGGCTTTGTCCGGGCGGCTGCCGGCCAGTGAGGTGAGGGCCGAGATCGCCCGGCAGATCGATGCCTTCGTGGAGATATACGGAGAAGCTCCGGCCTTTGTGGACGGACATCAGCATGTTCATGTGCTTCCCGTGGTGCGGCATGCGCTGCTGCGAGAGCTTGAAGCCAGGGGCTATGCCGGGCGCCTATGGCTGCGGGATCCTTCCGACCGAGCCGCGTCGATCCTGAGCCGCCGGATTGGACGCCGCAAGGCGCTCGTCGTCGGCGCGCTGGCGATGGGATTCCGCAAGAGCGCCCGAAAATCGGGGTTTGAGACCAACGAAGGCTTTTCCGGTTTCGCACCGTTTGATCTGTCGGTTGCGCCCTACCGGATCTTCGAGGACGCGCTGACGGGGCTGGGGCCGAGGCCCGTCATCATGTGCCACCCAGGGTACGTGGATGTGGAGTTGCGCAAGCTCGACCCGGCCGTGGAAAGCCGCGTGGCGGAACTGACCTATCTCGGGTCCGACGCGTTCGGACGCCTGCTGGAGGGGCGCGGGATCAGGTTGGTGACGGGGCCTGGGGACGGCTGAGAGAGCGGAGATACGCCCCCGTCCCAAAGGACGCATAGCACCGCCTTCAACGAAGGGAACGCCCGACCAAAAAGAAACGGGCCTCCGAAGAGGCCCGCATCGTTATAAAATCCGGTGGCGATCAGCGCGTCGCGGCCTGGTACATTTCGTCGACGTGCTCCCAGTTCACTAGGTTGTCGAGGAAGGCCTTGAGGTAGTCGGGACGGCGGTTGCGGTAGTCGATGTAGTAGGAGTGCTCCCACACGTCGCAGCCCAGGATCGGCTGTGCGCCGTGGACGAGCGGGTTCTCGCCATTGGGGGTCTTCATGACGGAGATCTTGCCGTCCTTGACCGCAAGCCACGCCCAGCCGGAGCCGAACTGGCCGACGCCCGCCTGGATGAAGTCTTCCTTCATCTTGTCGACGGAGCCGATGTCCTCGATGATCTTCTTCTCAAGGCTGCCGGGAATTGCGCCGCCGCCGTTGGGCTTCATCCAGAGCCAGAAATGGATGTGGTTGTAGTGCTGGCCCGCGTTGTTGAAGAGCGCCTGGTTCGTGCCGTAGGAGGCCTTCACCACTTCCTCGACGCTCTTGCCCTCGAGGTCCGTGCCCTTCAGCAGGTTGTTGCCGGTGTTCACATAGGCGGCGTGATGCTTGTCGTGGTGGAACTCGAGCGTTTCCTTCGACATGTAAGGCTGCAACGCATCATAAGCGTAGGGCAGTTCGGGCAGGGTGAACGACATCGGAGTCTCCTTCGAGGGTTGAGCCACAAGAGGTGCTTTCACGGGTGTGAAATCGTCTCTGTTCTTTCTCGTGCCGCATTTTCGACGACGAACGGATACACTTCGCCTGAAAATGCTTCAGGGGCTTAGTTAAAGCGCCACACGCCCAAGAGCAACGGCCAGGCTTCCGACTTTTTCGGCTCAAGCTTTCCACGGCCTTGCCTTTCGCCTATAGAAACATAGCTTTTCCTTCACGGCCTTAAAAGTTTGCGTATCGGAGACTGTATGATCATCGCCCTTTTCGCCCTTGCCGTTGCGATGATTCTTGGCGGATTGCTGTCGGCCGTCCTCGGGTGGGACATCGTACTGGTCGAGCGCGGGTGGACCATGGTGATCGCCGGCAGCATCATGGCGGCAAGCGGCGCGCTCCTGATCGGCATCACGGCGGCGGTATCGAAACTCGTGAACATCCAGGCCGAGCTGATGCGCCTGCACGCGGGCCTGAATGAGCCGGAAGCCGCCCAGTTGCCATCGTCTTCCGAGTTGTCCGTCGCGGCCCTCGCAGGAGGCTTGTTCGGCGGAGCGGCCGCCGGCAAGGCGAAGGAGGACGAGGAGCAACCGACGCTTCCGCTCTTCCCAGGAAGGGATGCGCCGGCCAATGACGTCGAGCCTGCGCTCGTCTCCGAGCCCGTGGAAGAGGCGCCCGAGCCGACCGTGCCGCTGGGGCCGAGAGCCTATTCGGAGCCGCAGGCCACGCGCGAGCCGGAGCCCGCAGCGGACGATGACCTATCGGAAGCGAAGGTGCCCGAGTTCCTGTTCGCGGAGCGCTACAACGAAGAGCGGTACAGCGACGACACATACCCACCCGTGCGTCCTCCCGAACTGGACGAAGCCCTCTACGCGCGCGATCCAGCCGAAGAGCAGGGATCGGATATTGTTCCAGAGGAGCCGCCCGAGCCCATCGAAATGGCCGAAGAGGCCCGTCCCGACGAGCTTGTCCTGGAGACCCCCGTCGAGGCCGCCTCCCTGGCCAAGGAGCCTGTCCCTGATGCTGCTGACGAGGCAGCCGAAGAGCCGGTGCAAGCGGCGACGCACACCACAGAGCCGATCGAAGAGCCTGCCGTGGAACAACCGGCCGAAGTGCCTGCGGATGAGCAGCGCTCCGCCTTGGCGATCGTCGGAACCTATACGTCCGGCGACAACACCTATGTGATGTTTTCCAACGGCTCCATCGAGGCGCAAACGCCTCGGGGCGTCTTCAACTTTGACTCCCTCGACGAATTGAAGGGGTTCATTGCGTCGGGCGGCGAAAGCCCCAAGGGCGATCAAACCGCGTGATCGGTTGCGACGCGGGCTGACCACCCGCGTCTCCTCTGCGCAGTTCGGATTATTCGATTACTTGTCGGGATTAAACAGCGGTGGATCGCCCGGGATGGGCATCACCATCGTGAAGCGCAGGCCATCCTCCTGGAAGTCCATGTGCACGTCGGCCTGAAGCTGCGTCGCCAGGACCCGCTGCAGCAGACGGGAGCCGAATCCCTGCCGGGTCGGCGTCATGACGCGAGGGCCGCCTCGCTCGGTCCAGACGAAGTTCAGAATGGGCCGTGTGTCTCCCGGCTCGACCCGCCACTTCACCTCCACCTGGCCACCAAATGTGGACAGCGCACCGTGCTTGGCCGCGTTGGTGGTGAGTTCGTGTATTGCCATTCCGACCGGCACGGCGGCTTCGGAGGGCAGCTCGACGGATGGGCCGTCGACGAGAATCCGGTTCCTGGCCTCATCCTCGTAGGGACCGAGTTCGGTCCCGATCAACTCTTCGAGGGAGGCTTTCTGCCAAAGATCCTCCGTCAGGAGGTTGTGGGTGCGCGCCAGGGAAACGATGCGTCCCACGAAGCCATGATAGAATTCGTCGATGCTGGACGCGGTGCGCGCGGTCGACCCGACGATGGCCTGGACCGTCGCAAGGGTATTCTTGACCCGGTGATGCAGCTCGCGGATCAGGAGCTGCTGGCGCTCCTCGGCGTGCTTGCGGTCCGTGATATCCTGCACCACGCCGGCAATCCCGCTGGGGCTGCCGTCGTCGTTGAGGGTGGTTTGCCCTTGCGATGCAACCCATACGCGCGCGCCGTCATTGGCCCGGCTGATCCGGTATTCCACGTCGTAGGGAGCAAGCTTCCCGACCGATTTCTCCATGGCGTCCACCGCCCGGGCCACATCCGCCGGATGCAGCTGCTTTTGCAGATCGAGGCCGCTCAAGGCTGTTCCTGGAGGCAGGCCAAAGATTTCGGCAGCACGATCGGAAAGGTTCAGTCGGTCGGTCGCAAGGTCCCAGCTCCAGTCTCCCATTTTGGCGGCCCGCAGGGCGATGCGCAGTTGCTCCTCGCTCCGGCGAAGCGCCTCTTCGGTTTCCTTGATGTCGTGGATGTCGACGCTCGTGCCGCACCAGCCCTTGAATTCACCCCTGGCGCTATGAACAGGAGCCGCCTGGATCATGTGCCAGCGATAGACGCCTTCCCTCGTACGGTAGCGCATCTCTGTGGTGTGAGAGGACTCGTCGCGACGATGGACTTCCATTTTCTTCAGCACGCGGGTGAGGTCATCCGGATGAATCCACCGCATCCAGCTTTCCCCTAAGGAATCCTCCACAGGGAGCCCGGAGAAATCGAGCCAGCGGGCATTGGCGTAGGTCAGCCGCAAATCGGTGTCGATGATCCACACCAGGGCCGGAAGCGATTCCGCGATGATGCGGAATTGCGACTCGGCTTCGCGCAGTCGCATCTCGGCGCGGGCCTTCTCGACCGCCGTCCAGGTGCGCTCCGCCACATCCTCGACCAGGGCCAGGTCGTCGGTGGTCCAAGCTCTCGGCTCGGATGAATTCGCATAAACCACCGCCGTCAGCCGATCGTTCTTGAGCAGGGGGACGACGAGCAGCGTCCGGGCGTTGATGGTGTTGTAGAACGACTGGATCGCAGGATCGCCCATGCGCGGATCTATTCTGACATCCGCGATCGCAAGGGTTCGACCCTGGTTGAGTTCGTCGAGCATCCCGGGCAGGAACTCCTGGAGCCGGTAGTGCCGCCCCTCGTTGCTGATCGCGCCTTTCGACCATTCCCGTTCCACGAGAACGATGCCGCGATCCTGGTCGACCTCGCCGTACCCGGCGCTGTCGACCTTCAGGAGGGACCCGAGGCTCTGGGACGTTGCCTCCATGATCGAGTACGGATCCTCAAAGCTCCTGAGCTGATCATTAAGCGTGAGCAGGAAATCCTGGCGGCGCTGCGCCAGATGAAACTCCTCCCTGATCTTCTCCCGCTCCGTGACGTCCTGGGTCACGCCGATCATGCGGACAGGCTTGCCGTTCTCATAGACGGCGCCGCCTCTGACGAGGATTCGCCCGATCCGCCCGTCCCGGCGGATGATCCGGTGCTCGATGTTGAAGTCGGTCTTCGTGGCCAGCGCATAGGATATGGCTTGCTGAATTCGCTCCACGTCGCCCGGGTGGTAGAGTTTTTCCAGTTCCTCGTGCGTCAGCGCCTCGTCCACGGGAACGCCCAGATTGGCCTTGCAGGCGGCATTGATGGTCAGTTCGTTGGTCTCGATGTCGCGTTCCCACGCGCCGAGCTTGCCGACCTCGAGCGCCATGCGCAGTTTCCCGTTGCTCCAGCGAAGCTGCTTTTCGGTCTCGCTCAGCCTGGCCTCGAGCTCCGCAAGGCGTTGCTCCGCATCGCTTTGGGATGACGCGACATCCTCCACGGCCGAGACTTCGCTCTGCTCACTCATCAACCCCGACCTTCGAACGCTCTTATGCTTACCCACCCTGCCTCGCGATCTCTATCCGCCTGCCAGGAGCCCGTCACATAGGGCTGCGATCAGCTCTGGAAACCGTCAACCGATTTAATTGCGAAAGTGTACGCCAGGGCGACCTCCTCCAGCCGGTCGAATCGGCCTGCGGCCCCGCCATGGCCGGCATCCATGTTGAGCCGCAGCAGAATGGGCCCTCCGCCCGTCATGGTGGCCCTGAGTCGTGCGACCCATTTGGCGGGCTCCCAATAGGTAACGCGGGGGTCCGTCAGCCCCGCCAGGGCCAGGATGGCCGGATAGGCCTGGGGCTTCACGTTGTCGTAGGGCGAGTAGGACAGGATCGTCCGGAAGGCCGCCTCGTCCGCGCCCGGGTTGCCCCATTCCGGCCATTCGGGGGGTGTGAGCGGCAGCTCCGCGTCGAGCATGGTGTTGAGCACATCCACGAACGGCACCTCGGATATGATGCCGGCGAAGAGGTCCGGCGCCAGGTTGGCCACCGCGCCCATGAGCATGCCGCCCGCGCTGCCGCCATGCGCGACAATGCGGCCGCGGGACGTGTAGCCCTGGGCGATCAGGGCTTCCCCGCAGGCGATGAAATCCGTGAAGGTGTTGGGCTTCTTCTCGCGCTTGCCGTCGAGATACCAGCGCCAGCCTTTCTCGGTTCCGCCGCGGACATGCGCGATGGCATAGACGAAGCCACGATCCACGAGGGACAGGATGCCGGTGCGGAAGCTTGCGGGCATGGACATGCCGTAGGAGCCATAGCCGTACAGCAGACAGGGAGCCGATCCGTCGAGGGCGATCTCACGCCGATGCACGATGGAGACAGGAACCTGCTCGCCGTCGGGCGCGGTTGCGAAGAGGCGGCGGGTCACGTAGTCGGCCGGGTTGTGGCCGCTGGGAACCTCCTGCCGCTTGCGCAGGACCCGCTCGCCCGTGACCAAGTTGTAATCGTAGACTTCGCTCGGCGTCGTCAGAGACGAGTAGCGGTAGCGGATCACGTCCGTGTCGAACTCGTAGCCGGGATCGACCCCAAGCGAATATGTGTCCTCCTCGAACGAGATGGTCTCCTCACGACCCGTCGCGATCTCGCGCAGCACGATGCGCGGCTTGGCGTCCTCGCGCTCGAGCCGCACCAGATAGCGGGCAAGCGCCATGACGAAGAGGATCATGACGCCGGGCCGATAGGGCACGAGATCCTGCCAATGGGCGCGGCCCGGATTGGCAACAGGCGCGGTCACGATCTTGAAGTCTTCGGCGCCGTCTGCATTGGTCAGGATGATCAGGCTGTCCCCGTGATGCTCTACGTCGTACTGCAACTGAGGCGTGCGGGCTTCCACAAGGCGAGGGGTAGCCGCCGGGTCCGCCCGGTCGAGAAGCCGGACCTCAGACGTCTCGTGGTCACTCGATTCGATCAGCACAAAGGCGTCTGACTGGGTGACGCCAAGCTTTACGAAAAAACCGGGGTCGCTTTCCTCGTAGACGACGTCGTCCTGGGAGGCCGGTGCGCCCAGGATATGACGCTTGACCCGCACCGGCCGGTGATTTTCGTCGAGCTCGACATAATAGAAGCCTGACGAATCCTTCAGCCAGACCACGCCTCCCGACGCGTGGGGGATTTCGTCCTGCAGTTCGGCCCCGGTTTGAAGGTCTCGAACGCGAATCGTGAAGTATTCGGAGCCTTTGATATCCGCGCCCCAGGACATGAGGCGGTGATCCGGCGAATGGTCGGCTCCGCCCAGGTCGAAGAAGGCATGGCCGCCTGCCTCCTTGTCTCCGTCGAGCATAATGGTTTCGTCCCCGCCCTTGCGGGGCATCCGGCAAACCAGGGGGTGCTGGCCGCCCTCCCGGTATCGGGTGAAATACGCGAAGGGCCCATCCGGGTCGGGCACGGACGAATCGTCCTCCTTGATCCGGCCGCGCATTTCGCTCACGAGCCGCGCCTGAAACGCTTCCGACCCGGCGAAGGCCGCGGCCGTATAGGCGTTTTCCTGCTCCAGGCAGACTCGGATGGAGGGGTCGAGGGCAGACGGCTCCTTCAGAACCTCCTTCCAATTCTCGGCCTTGAGCCAGGCATAGTCGTCCTGGATCCGAACCCCATGGACTTCGAAGACGTGCGGCTTCGCGGGCACGACAGGCGCAGCGGGAAGCTGCGGAGAGGGAAGGCGCTCGATCTTCATGAAAACTTCCGGATGGTAACGTTCGGGTAACGGGAATGACGACTCATATATAACTCGTATTCGCCGCGACAGGTCCGCCCGCCGGGCCGGTTACAAGGCAAGCCTCGCAATAGAACACTTTCTAGCTACTTCTTCTGACGGAGGAGCGTGGAATTCGCTCAAGGACCTGTGACCTATGGTTAAGAGCCTATTCTTTAATTGCGCCGTTTTATTGCAACAGGGAAGATGATACACAGTTTTCCAAAGTTTTCCTTTTGCACATCTTGTAATCGGTACGAATTTGCCATACGTGGACAGTTAGGCACGATTTCTGTGTGATTACGGTGCGGTTCGAGGATGAAGCAAGCATTGCTTCTGACAAGACTGCTCAAAGAATGTGCTGAAAAGCTTATTTGAGTTGTTCTAAAGAACCGGAAAGGAAGAAAATCAAAATGAGCGACAACATCGCTGCGTCCAATTATATTGAGCTGGCTGCGGATATCGTATCGGCTTACGTGAGCAACAATTCCGTTCCGTCTGGCGACCTTCCGGCCCTGATCAACGAAATTCATACGGCTCTGCTGCGTGTCGGGGGCGGCACGGTGGAAGCGCCGATCGAGGCTCCCAAGCCTGCGGTTCCCCTGAAGAAGTCCGTGACGCCCGACTACATCGTCTGCTTGGAAGACGGAAAGAAGTTCAAGTCTTTGAAGCGCCACCTGCGCACGCAGTACAACATGACTCCCGAGCAGTATCGCGAGAAGTGGGGCCTGCCGGTCGACTATCCGATGGTTGCTCCCAACTACGCGAAGGCCCGCTCCGAGCTCGCGAAGGAAATGGGTCTCGGCCAGCAGCGCCGCAAGCGCCGTTCGTCCCGCGGCTAAGTCTTCAGCTCTCTTGTCAAAGAAGAGCCGTCCTTCGGGGCGGCTCTTTGCTTTTGCGGACTATTAAGTATTCAAGGAGCCGTTAGCTCACGGGTGAAGTGTATCCGATAGGCGGCCGGGCTCGTTCCGAGCCTTGAGCGGAAGTGGTGGCGCAAGGTTGCGGGCGATCCGAAGCCCGAGGCGGCCGCGATATCCTCGATGGAATGCGTCGTGGTCTCCAACAATTCACGGGCGCGAAGCAGGCGCTCCGCCAGCAGCCATTCGCCCGGCGGCATTCCGGTCGCGGACTTGAAGCGCCGGAGGAAGGTGCGGACGCTCATGCCCGCTTCGGCGGCCAGTTCGGCGACAGGCTGATCCTCGGCGAGGCGGGACCGCATGCGGTCGAAGAGCGGTCCCAACCGCGCACCTTCGCGAATCGGCGGCACCGGACGCTCCACGAACTGGGCCTGACCGCCCTCTCGGTGCGGCGGAACGACCAGACGGCGGGCCAAGCGGTTGGCGATCTCGGATCCGTAATCGTGACGGACCACATGCAGGCAGAGATCGATTCCCGCTGCGCTTCCGGCGGATGTCAAAACGGAGCCTTCGTCCACGTACAGAACATCCGGCGCGACCCGAATGTCCGGATAGGCTTCCGCAAGCTGGTCGACATGATGCCAATGCGTCGTTGTCCTGCGGCCTGAAAGCAGGCCCGCTGCGGCAAGCACGAAAACTCCGGAGCAGATTGACATGATCCGTGCGCCACGCTCATGGGCGCGCCGCAGACCCTCTATGAGGGCCGGAGGAACGGGCTCGCTCAGCGCGCCGCGCCAGCCTGGAACGATGATCGTTCCAGCCTCGGGGAGGAGTTCGAGTCCGCCATCCGCCACCACATGAAAGCCTCCGGTCGCCTGCAACGGGCCCGGATCGACGGCGCAGACGGCGAACCGATACCAGTCCTGTCCCATCTCCGGCCGCGGCAAGCCGAAGACTTCGACCGCGATGCCGAACTCAAAAGTGCAGAGCCGATCATAGGCGAGGGCGACGACGAGGTGGTTTGGCATGATCTGCGCGGTGATTGGCGGTAGCGCCACTTTTCAGCATGGCCGCAATACCGAAGTCTAGAGCGCGATCGATAGGGACGCTTTCTTTCGGCTCGCAGGCATCGTCGCGGCGAACTCCCGTTCGCCGAAGCGAGCGCCTTCGTCGATCACACGCCCATTGAAGCTTTTCCACAGGAGTTTCCAGATGTCGCCAAGTTCAGTCGCGTCGATCCCCCCAGCTCCGGCCGAGGAGGCTGTCGCACATTTTGCCGCCCGCCTCGCCCTCGAGACGGACTGCGCCGATGTGCACGGATCCCTGCGCGAGGGGTCGCATGACTTCGTGCTGCTCGATGTTCGCGGCCCAAATGCTTACGCCCGCGCCCATGTGCCGGGCGCGCTCAACCTGCCTCATCGCGAGATTACCGTGGAGCGTATGGCGGAGTGGGAGCAGGACACGCTGTTCGTGGTTTACTGCGCAGGTCCCCATTGCAACGGCGCCGATCGCGCCGCGCTCAAGCTGGCGCAACTCGGCAGACCGGTCAAACTGATGCTCGGCGGTGTCACAGGATGGACGGACGAAGGCTTCCGGTTCGCACACGGCAGCGAGCCGGGAGCGATGGCGAATGCTTCGGCGGCGTGAGCCCGTTGCTTCCGTTGCTTGGGGTTTTCAACCCTACGACTCAGCGCAGTTATCCTCATACTTATCAACAGCTTTGAATCCTCGTTGACAGGTAGGAATGAGCGCCCACAATCATGACGGGAGGGACTCGTCCCTTCCTTCTGTTGTATTAGGAACAAAACATGAACATTGATAAAAGTGATTGTTCAGAACCAAAACCTTTGAAACGGCCGAACCGAGCCGCGAAGCCGCGCAAGCGCAGCACCGGCAGGCCGTTATCCGGCACAGCCTTGCCCCAGGAATCGAACCTGCGCCGGAACGATCAGCTCACCGCGGAGGCGCAACGCCTTTTGTCCGCGTTGGGCTTTCCGGAGGCGCGGGCTCTCGTCGATCCGACCGATGAGAGCGAGGTGATTTTGCAGAAAAGGAAGTCCGGCGTCTCCGTTGGGGCAGGGCGCTTCTCGCGCGATGCCGCTGAGGCACTCGGACGGCAGGATCTCGCCTGCTGGCAGCAGGCGGGAACCGGGCAGAAGACCCTGTGCCTTACGGATGCGGGGCGGGCCCATCTGCGCCGGGCTGAGGCGACGGAGCAGGATGCCCCGTTCTTCCGCCAGCACCGGGAAACGGCCGAGATCGCCGTTGAGACCGGCGAGGGCATTAAGCGGGTGCGGGTCGATATGGACGAGAGTCCCCTCGACTGGCTTCGCCGCCGAAAGGGCCGCGATGGTCAGCCGCTGATCGACGAGGCGTCCTATCAGGCGGGCGAGAGGTTGCGAACGGACATCATGCTGGCAGGATTGCTGCCCAGCGTGACCGCCCGGTGGGACGCATCGCCCCGGAGCAGTGGTCCCGCATCGCCCTCGGATGCAACCGACCGGATGATTGCCGCGCGGCAGCGGATCCGGCACGCCTTTGATGCGATCGGGTCTGACTTCAGCGACCTGCTCATGGATCTATGCGGCTTCCTGAAGGGGCTCGAGTTGATCGAGCGCGAGAGGCATTGGCCGCCTCGCTCGGGAAAGGTTGTCGTGCGGCTCGCCCTGGCGCGGCTGGCCGAACATTACGGCATCGAGGCCGCAGCGCAGGGGCCCGCCGCCTCGCGGGGCATCCGGACCTGGAAGGCGGTCGTGATCGCGGGCGGTCTGGTTTAAGCGGTCCCGGGGGAGAGACCATAGCCTTCATGCTGAGGAGATGCGCAGCACCGTCTTGAAGCACGAGGGCGTCTCCGGAGACCACTGGAACCTCCTTCGAGACGCGGCTTCGCCGCTTCTCAGGATGAGGCCAGAGCTGGAGGTGGAATGCTTGGTATGAGGCAGTAGACGGGACCTCAATTTAAGACGACGCCAGCGCCGCCTGGGCATCCTGGCGAATGCGCTCGACCATGGATCTGACGCCGTTCGACCGTTGCGGCGTCAGATGCTCCGACAGGCCGAGTTCCTTGAACAAGCCAAGCGCGTCGGTCGACAGGGCTTCCGAGGCGGTCTTGCCGCTGTAGAGGGAGATCAGAAGCGCCACGAGCCCGCGCACGATATGAGCGTCGCTGTCGCCGACTAGGCGCAGGACGGGCTCGCCCTTCTCGGGGTCGAGCTTGGTCACGAGCCAGACCTGGCTGGCGCAGCCCCGGACCTTGTTGGCGTCCGTATGAGCCTCCTCGGGCAGGGGCTCCATCAGGCGACCTAGCTCGATGACATAGCGGTAGCGCTCTTCCCACTCGTCGAGCAGCTCGAAGTTCGAGACGATCTCGTCAATTGACGGCAGCATGGCATCCCTATGGTATCTGCCGTCCATATAGGTGTTCGCAGTTGTTTTGGCGATGGCGGCGAATTGCGCAATCGCTGCTTATTGGCCCTTTCCGTGCGAGGCCAGCTGGCGGTCCGTGGGTAGCAGGGTGTCGGTCGATTTCGGGGTCGGTCCGCCAAGGGCCGAGGTGCCGAGAATCCTGTCGACCACCGCCTGCTTGGCCTGGTCGGGCAGAGCCTGCCACACGGTTTCCAGCCGCCCCGAAGAGGGCTCTCCGGCGGCGTCCTTCGACGCGCTCAGGAGGCCGTCCAGGGAAGGGGGCGCGGCGCTGCCCTGTCGGACCGGCGAGTAGTAGAAGATCGCCCCGATGATCAGAATGGTTCGCAGGATCGAAAACATCGGCGGCTGTCTTTGCTCTTCTGATCGAATTTGCTCCATCATAACGTGCGGGCCCGTCTTCGCGTAGGAGCCCGGGCGGCAAACTGCAAACAGGATTAACAAACCATTGACGCAGCTGAGGTCGCGTTAACCTATTGCCGGAACAAGAAAAAATTCGCGTCACGGTCCCGCCCGCGGCTGCGCCTGCGCCGGTCGGGGCTTATCCGGCTTCCGTGCTTTTAGGGTTCGTTTAGGCCGCCTCTGCGAGGGTCTATCACGGAAGACGGGGAGCGACGGACAACCGTCGCGAGGGCGACTTGCAGACAGATTCCACCAGGCACTGGATCGACGAGTGGCTCTCCGGGCTTCTCCATCGTTCGACGCTGGCCGACCCTGCCGAGTGCGCCCGGCAGGAGCGCTTCATCATCAGCCGCACCGTCACGTCGCTCTTTGCCCTCGTGGGATTGCCCCTGTCCCTGCTCGCGCAGACGGGACCAAGCCTTCTCGAGTCCTGGGCGGCGCTCACCCTGGCCCCGCTGGCGTCCGTCTTCATCCTGTCCCGTTGGGGTCGGCTTGCTCCCGCGCAGGCTCTGATCTCGGCGGCGCTCACCCTCTTCGCCGCGACTGCTGCGGCAGGCGGCGGCGGGCTCGCTTGGCTCGTCCTGCTGGCTGTGCCGCTCGAAGCCCTGCTGAACGGATCCCGTCGCGGCCTCGCGGCCGCCTGCCTTCTCGCCATCCTGGGTGTTCCACTGACTTACATGCTTCAGGCCAATGGAGTGGCCGAACATGGTCTTGCTCCAGGCGCTGGAGTCGCCATCGCGGGCGCTATCCTGCTAGGCCACATGGCGTCCCGCGCGGTGATGGACCGGAGGCTTGACCAAATCCTCGGCGCTCGTGCCCGCTCCGGCCAGGATCCGGAGGCGGAGACTCTTAGCGCCTTCGACGATCTCGTCACCTGGCATGACGGCAATGGCATTATCCTGCGCTCCAACGGGGCCTCCACGCGGCTGCTCGGCGCGCCGCCCTCGTCGATCCACGGAAACGGCCTGTTCACGCGCATCCACGTGGCCGACCGCCCGGTCTTCCTGAAGGCGGTCAGCGACGCCATCAACGGGGCCGAATCGGCGCTCGCCCGGTTTCGGGTTCAGAGCGGCGATGCGGGGTCACATCCGGTGGTTTGGGTCGAGATGCGTGTGCATCGTCTCAGGCTTGCCGGTGACGATCGCTGCGCCGCCGTGGCGGTGACGCGCGACATCAGCGATCATCAGATTCGCGCTGAAGAACTTGATGCGACGAGGCGCGCGGCGGTCAGTGCGAGCGAGGGCCGGGCGCAGCTTCTCGCCACGGTCAGCCATGAGCTTCGCACCCCGCTCAACGCCATCGTGGGCTATTCCGAAATCCTGATGGGCAAGGGCGGACCTGGCCTGCTCGAGCGGCGGGAAAGCTACGCGCAGATCATCAACCATTCGGGCCAGCACATGCTCGGCGTGGTCAACACGCTGCTCGATTTGTCGGCCATCGAAGCAGGCCACTACAATCTCGCGTTCGAGACCATCGACGTGGCCGAACTGATCGAGGAATGCTGCTCCGTCATCGCGCTTCCAGCGGAGCAGGGCGACATCGTCCTGCGGCGGGATCTCGCGCCCGGCCTGCCGGACCTCGTGGCCGACCGGCGCGCCTGCCGACAGATCCTGCTCAATCTTCTGTCCAATGCGGTGAAGTTCACGCCGAAGGGTGGTGAAGTCGCCGTGGAAGCCCGCCACGAGGGCGGCTTCGTGAGCCTTGCGATCCGCGACACCGGAATTGGCGTTGCGGAGGCGGACCTGCCGCGGCTCGGCATGCCGTTCTATCAGGGATCGGGCCGGGGCAGGATCGAGAAGGGCAACGGCCTCGGCCTCTCGGTGGTGCGCGGCCTCGTGACCCTGCACCAAGGGGCTTTCCGGATTTCGAGCACGCCCGGCAACGGCACCTGCGTCAGGATCAGCCTTCCGGTCGATGCCCGTGTGGCGGCGGCCGCCAAGGGACTTGTCCCGGCAGCCCGGCGCCACGACCATGACAGACACGACGTTATTGTTCTCAAGACGGGATGACCCCTTTGCGTGAAGCCCTAGCTGCCCGCCACGATGGAGATTTCGTTGTCGACGCCCCGGCGCGACGCAGAGTGCCCGCCCGCAAGAAAAAGGTCGGGGCCGGGACGCGGCTGCTGATGCTCGTCCTGCAGCGCCCGCGCGCGATCGCCATGACCCTGCTCCTAGGGGGCTGCGGCGGCATGATTGCCTGGAACGCACTGTTTCTTCAGACGGCGCACCATCCGGCGCCGCTCTTCAACCACAAGGACGCGGTTGCGGCCCCGTCGGCGCTTCCGGTTCCACCGGCGCGGCCGAGCGCCCCACTGCCGGAGGCGGAGGCCGGCGCTGCCCACGAATCCTCCATCCTGGCGCCGACGCCTGCCGTTCCGCCCGCAGCCGCCGCTCCACCGGCTCCGCCCAAGGTTCCGGCGCGCAGTGCGATCGGGTATATGATCCGCAACGGCGGCGAGGTTCCGCCCGCCGCCCGCGCCGCGCCTGCGCCGGGTCCTGCGGTCGTGTCCACGCCCACGAGGCCGCCCGCCGCGCGCGACGCGATTGGCGAGATCATTCGCATGGGCGGTCCGGTGCCGACGCCGCCCGCCAATGTGGGACGTGCGGAGCCCGGCGACACCGTTCTGTCAGGCCAGCGCGCCCTCGCCAAGCTCGGTTACGACATCAAGGCGGACGGCATCATGGGCTCCGGGACGCGTCAGGCCATCGAGCGCTTCGAGCGGGAGCGGAAGCTGCCGGTGACAGGCGACTTCACGGCCCGCACCGTTCGCGAATTGTCGGCCGCGTCCGGCGTCGCCATCCACTAGTGGCGAGGCTCCGGTCCGATTTCTGGGTTTCGGCCTACCTTCGACGCTGTGGCGTCGAGGGGGTGGAGGCGGTGTTGCGCCGGCGCGGCTCGGCGGAGGCCGGCTCGATCTTCGTGAAGGTGGACCACCTCGACGGCACGGCAAGCCTCTATGGCCCTGCGCCGCAGCTCTTCGTCACGGATGCGGGCGAGCGCCTCTTCGCCCGGGTGCTGCACGCGGTCACGCCGCTCGACGTGGAGGAGAGGGTCACGCGGGAACTGCGGTTCGACTCGGATCTGTGGCTGGTCGAAGTCGACGACCGGGCCGGTCGCCATTTCCTCGATCTCGCGCCGGAAGAATAGGCAGGCGGCAAACTTCGGCGCGGCAATTCGCCAAAGCCGAAAACTTTGCGACACTCGGCTCATGCAGTGAGTCGACAGGCAGGTGACGAATGACGAAAACGATTCTGATTACCGGGGGAAGCCGGGGCATCGGCCGGGCGACGGCGCTCCTCGCGGGCCGGCGCGGATGGTCTGTCGGCGTGAACTATGTCGGCAACCAGTCCGCCGCCGAAGCCGTGGTCGGGGCCATCGGCGCGGCAGGCGGGAAGGCGGTTGCGATCAAAGGCGACGTGACGAGCGAGGCCGACGTGCTCGCCATGTTCGACGCGGTCGCTCAGCTCGGGCCTTTGGACGGTGTGGTGGTCAATGCGGGGGCGGTCGCCATGCCGTCGCGGCTGATGGACATGGAGGCCGAACGCATCCGGCGGGTCTTCGAGATCAACACAATCGGGGCCTATCTGTGCGCCCGTGAAGGCGCGCGGCGTCTGGCGAAAAGCCGCGGCGGCCGCGGCGGGTCCATTGTCCTGGTGTCGTCCATGGCCGCAAGGCTCGGGTCGCCCTCGGAGTATGTGGACTACGCAGGCGCCAAGGGGGCGGTCGATTCCCTGACGATCGGCCTCGCCAAAGAGATGGGCCAGGAGGGCGTGCGGGTGAACGCCGTGCGTCCCGGCCTGATCGATACCGACATTCATGCAAGCGGGGGGCAGCCCGACCGCGCCGAGAGGCTCGGGGTAACCACGCCCATGGGCCGCGCCGGCCAGCCGGAAGAAGTCGCGGAAGCGATCGTCTGGCTCCTGAGCGATGCGGCATCCTATTCGACTGGCGCTTTTCTGGACGTGTCGGGCGGTCGTTAGAGCACGCGTCGCCGCTTATCTTCTGCTCTCATCTCGAGGCCACCCGGCGAGAATGACGCTCTATCCGGCATGCGATCCCGGATCGCCTTCGGCGTCCGGGATGACGCATCGGCTTGCGTCGCTACTTCAGGATCGGCGCGGCGGGACGGCCCGATAGCGCCTGCACGCCGAGGATTGCTTCGACGAGTGCCAGCGCGACAGGGCTTGGAGTATCGCGCACCACCCGCGCCAGTTCCTTGACGGTCGACAGGGACTGGGACAGCGCCGGGTGGAGGGTCAGGAAGATCCGCGTGGCTTCCTTGTCGATGAGCCCCAGCGCCTTGAGGGCCAGCGCGAGAAGCACGTGGCGGTCCCATTGGAGAATGCGCCAGTCGGTCGAGGGCGGGAACTCGAACGCCGCATTGAACAGCTTTTCCAACTGCCGGTCATCGCTCCGGGACGCCGCAGTGAACAGCTCTCCTACCTCGTGCTCCGTCAGGTTGAACGTGAGCGTCGCGCGCTGAAGCGCGGTTGCGGCCGCGACCCTGTCGCGGATGCGGACCCGGCGTTCCGGCGGCGCGGCGATGTACAGGGCGGCTTCGTCCGCAACCGTCAGGTCGGACCGGTCGAGAAGGACAAGCGCGACGGCTGGTCGCTCCTTGGCTCGCCGGATCAGCTCCCTGAAGGCCGCGTCCGAGGGCGCAAGGGCGGGATTGGCCGCAAGCGCGATTTCGATTCGACTTTCGCGCAGGACGAGAAGGCGGTCCAGCGTCCAGGCGTCGAGATCAGGCCTGCCTGCGAGCTGCAACCGTCCCTCGGGCGTGGCGAAATGCCTGACATTGGCCGAACCCGGAGGATGCGAAGGGCCCGTTCGCAGGATGTCGCGCGCCTGTGGGCAGAGGCGCGCCAGATGCTCGAGAACGGAAGCCGGCGTATCCGCGCAAGGGGTAAGGATGCGCGCGATGTCGGCGAGCGTCGCGGCGTCGACCATCGGCAGGAAGCCGAGCGCCAAGGCCTCGAAGGTCGCGATGATCTCCCGGTCGCGCGCAGGCGCAGCAACGAACATCTCCGCGTTGACCCGCAGGAGAGCTGCGCGGGGATCGAACCCACTGGTCTCCGTCGAGCTCAGGCTCGATAGATCCGGCCATGCAAGGGACGCCACGGGCTTGATACTCTCGGCAACGCAACTGACTCCATGACCCTACGCAATCGCTCTTAGCGGATCATTAAACATCCCTTTGGGGAAAACAGATTGTGATCGTGGCCGTCCGGAACATTAAGCGCAGCTGTATTGTTGGATTTGCAACAGGCGGCGTTTTTCGGGTCTGGCTCAGCAATCTGGAAACGGTCTGTTAACCATAGGGTCTTTTTTGTGAGGGTAGTCTAACCAGCCGAGTCCGGTTGAAAGGGAGGACATTCAAATGCAAGAGGTCCTGATAAGATCGCCTGGTGTCGTCGTCGCTTTTCCCGACGCGACATCGCGCCCGCAACGCCCGCTATCCGCCGATGAGCCAAGGGGAGAGATCCTGCTCTTCACGGGTGTCCGTTACGAGAGGCCCTCTCCGAACCCGGGTCCTTCGCGCCCGTTCATTTCGGATGGTCCTGGACGTCGCCGCCGCTTCTGATTTTCGGAGTGCTGCCCCGCCAAGGGTTTTGTGTGCAGTCCTGACGTCAGTTGTTTCGTGTTTTCAGTTCGCGCACCATGAGTGCCGCGTCCGGCCCATAGCTCGAGAGCTTGGTCTTCAGGCCCGGAATATCCTGCGCGCGGAAATCCAGCTTTTCCCAGAATCTCTGTGATTTGTTCACGGCCACCAACGACATGGCGCCGTACCCCGCCTTCCCGGCATGATCGGTCAGCCGGTCGATGATCTGTCCCGCATAGCCCCTCCCGCGCCCTTCCGGCAGCAGCGCCACATCGTGGACGTAGTAGGTGTTCGCGTCGCGGGGAATCTCCCCCAATGGTGAATTCAATGGCGGCGGCTCCGCCAGTCGCCATGGATGCGTGAGCGCGTAACCGATGGGGCGGCCGTTTCCAACGAGCACGTGGCACCCCTGCGGGTAGAGATGCAGGCGCTCGACGAATACCGACCTATCTTCCGGGTGATCCACGTGGATGCGGTCCGCAAGGGCCTGCACGGCATCGACGTCCTGGGACACCATGGGGCGCCAGGACATCAGACCTGCTCGTCCACCGTGCAGGAGACCGCCTCGGCGGCCTGTTGGGCCTGCGCGTGCAGGCTTGAGGTGGGGGCCACGACCCGAACGATCATGAAGCCCCGCGACTCTGGGGCGACGATCCGAACATCTCGCGAGGGCTCGTTCACGTCCTCGCCGGCGCGGGCCTCGTCCAGCTGCCGGGCGGTCATGACGACGATCTCGAGTTCACCCCGCACAGCGGCGCGGTCGGTCACGGCGAAGAACACGCCCCCGGTCTTCGTGTGGAAGGAGAACGACAGGAAGAGCGCGCCGGTCTTGGCCGCGATGCGTGCGGGTCCGTCGCTCAGATTGAACGCGCAGGCCGCGACGGCGGCCGCCGGATCGGGCATCGGCAGCCAGGTGTTGGCTCCACCGGGCGCGCTGATGATCTGGGCGTGTTCGGCCGCAAGGGTCGGCTGGATCCGGCCGAACGCATCCTGCTCCGCGTAGCGCGGGGCGGTGAGGATCGCCGCAATGTGGACCCCGGCCGCCAGGACGACGCCCACGAAGGTGGCAAGCAGGAGACGGTTGAGGAAGCTCATGACCCGCATCCCAGGCGTTCGATGGTGGGAAGATCCTCCGCCTTGAGGTTCGCGCCGCCCGCGCCGGCCATGTCGTAGAGACGGAGCACCAAGCTGAACGATCCCGATGGGGGAAGCTGCAGCCAGTTGCCCGCACTGAGATCCCGCGACAGGTTCAGGAAGAAGAGATTGTCCGTGTTCCGCACGATTTCCGACGAGGTGAAGCTGCTTCGCGCCGAGCCGGAGGCGGGGAGGCGTCCATCCCGGTCGTAGAGCGTTAGCGTCCAGATGCGCGCGGCGGGCATGACCGCCCCAATCCGGTAGGAGCAGCCGGAATCGAGCTCGCGACCCTCATTATCGGTCCTGGCCGTCACGGCCAGACCCTCGCCCGTGGCGAGGGGCACGTCCCCTCCATACGCGACGATCGCCCGCATATAGGGATCGGCCTCGGGAGAGCCGAGCTTCGGCCAGGTCTGCCACGGCCCGATCCTGACGCCGCCGAAAGGCGGATCGCCCTTCAAGGCAAGGTAGGCCGAGCCCAGGCCCAGCGCCAGCGCGAGCAGCAGGGCGTAGATGATGAGGAGGACCGTTGGATTGAATCTGGAGGTCACGGGCAACGACGAAATGGAGGAGGCCCGCACGAAGGCGGGCGCCGGAGTTTTGGTCAATACAGGCTGGACGTTCATCCGACTAGCGCATCGTGTTGAAAAGTGGTTCCGGTTGTCGGCACCGAACGATGCGCAGCTCATAGACGTGCGCACCGGACGAATCCCCAAAAGTGCAATCCACTTTTGTGCGCAACCCGTTACGGCATTGCAACTTGGCGGGCGGCGCTGGCGGCCGGCCGAGCGGCAGCTTGGTTGCGCGCGGCCTCGGCTTCCCTTGCGGCCGCTGCCGGCCGCTCGGCCGATTTGAACAGGTTGCCGATATCACCCAGCACATCGAACGAACGGCGCGAAAGCGTGCCCGCCAGATAGGCCTGCGCGGTCGCCTGTTGCTCGGCCGGGCTACCCGGTTTCGCCGCCACGGTCGGAGCTGCGGCGTCCACACCCGGGAGGGGGCGGATCTCGAGGTTCTGATGGGCGACTGTCATCACCTCTTTCCAGGTCATGGCTGGGAGGGTGCCGCCGGTCATGTCGTTCATGGTGCTGTGATCGTCGTTGCCGTACCAGACTGCCGCCGCGAGATTGCCCGTGTACCCCACGAACCAGGCGTCGCGGTAGGCGTTGGTGGTGCCGGTCTTGCCGGCCGTCTTGATGCCGTCCAGGGCGGCGCGCTTGCCCGTGCCTTCCTCCACCACCTTGTTCAGCATGAAGTTCATGTCGTTGACCACGCGGGTTTCGAGGACCTGCTTGGGCTGGACGGCCTGGTCGCGGCGATAGATGACCTCGCCGGACGAGTTGCGCACCTCCCAGGCCGCATAGGGATCGGCCCGCTTGCCGCCATTGGCGAAGACCGCATAGGACGCCGCCATGTCGATGACCGTCACCTCGGCGGCGCCGATGGGCAGCGAGCTCGAATCCGTCAGCGGGTGGGACAGGCCCATGCGCTTGGCCGTGTCCATGATGACCGCACGGCCCGCCTTGGCGTTGCTTTTGCCGATCTCAAGGGACATGCGCACCGGGATGGAGTTGATCGAGCGGGCGATGGCCGAGGTGAGGGACATCGAGCCCGAGAACGACCGGCCATAGTTCTGCGGGCACCAGTTGCCGAGGCAGATGGGCTGGTCGACCACATTCGAATTCGGCCGCAGCTTCGGGTTGACCGTCATGGCGGCCGCATAGACGAACGGCTTGAAGGATGAGCCGGGCTGGCGCAGGGCTCCGGTCGCGCGGTTGAACTGGCTCTGGCCGTAGTCGCGCCCGCCCACGATGGCTCTGACGGCCCCGTCGGAATCGAGCACCACGATCGCGCCTTGTCCCGCCTTATACTGCCGTCCGTGCTGGCGAAGCATGTTCTCGAGGGTCTGCTCCGCATGCTGCTGGAGGTTGGTGTCCAGGGGCGTCTTGACGATGAGCACGCGGTCACTGCCGAGCTTCTTCGCGGTTGCAAGCTGCTTCACCTGCTCGAAGGCCCAGTCGAGATAGAAGTCGGGAGTCGTCTCGCGGCTGCGGTTGACCGGGGTCGCCGGGTTGCGGCGCGCAATCTGGATCTGGCCTTCGGTCAGAAAGCCTGCCTCCACCATGTTGCGCAACACCTCGTTGGCGCGGGCGCGGGCCGCCGGGAGGTTGACGTGGGGGGCGTATTTGGTGGGAGCCTTGAACAGGCCCGCCAGCATGGCGGCTTCGGCCAGGGTGAGATCCTTGGCCGGCTTGCCGAAGTAATACTCGGCCGCCGCCACGGCTCCGTGAGCGCCGCCGCCCATATAGGCGCGGTCGAGATAGAGCTTGAGGATTTCGTCCTTGGTCAGGTGGAACTCGAGCCAGAGCGCCAGGAAGGCTTCCTTGATCTTGCGCTCGAGGGAGCGCTCGTTGGTCAGGAAGAGGTTCTTAGCGAGCTGCTGGGTGATGGACGAGCCGCCCTGCACCACGCCGCCGCCCTTGGCGTTGACCATAAGCGCCCGGAACGTGCCGATGGGGTCGATGCCCCAGTGCTCGTAGAAGCGCCGGTCCTCGGTCGCGAGAGCGGCCTTGACGAGATAGTCCGGGAAGTCCTCGAGCTTGTAGGAATCGTCGAGATGCAGGCCGCGCCGCCCGGCCTCCTGACCGTACCGGTCCAGGAAGGTCACGGCGAGATCCTGGGTCTTGAGCCAGTCATCCTCCGTCTCCCGGAAGGCCGGGAGCGCGAGGGCGAGCATGACCACGCCGCCCACGAGGCCAAGGGTCGTCGCCTCGCTGGTCAGATCCAGCACGACCCGGGACGCGCCGCGGAACCGCAGGCATTTGGCCTTTTCCGAATAGGAATCCCAGGCCTGGGCCAAGCCTCGCCCACCCTGGAACAGGAATGAGTTCAGCCAAGCGTCGAACGCCAGCGCCGCGCGCTTGAGCCGGGTCGTAAACGGGGTGGGGGGATGGGAGCGCACGGTGGTCCTCGGGGCAGGCCAGGCAACCAAGAGTGCCCGTTATGATCGTTGATTTTCGCTGCGGCAACGTCTGAACGCCGCCGAAACCTTCTATCAACAACTCGCAAACAGGTTTATCGGTTCAAATGGCTTCTACCTCTTTAGAGGAGAAGCGTTGCAGGGCCATAACGCCGCACCGCCTATCGTTTAATTATCCTAGAAATCGCCGCAAAAACAGTCCCAAGACTCTGCTGATGGAAAACTCTTTGCCTGTCATGCCCCCGGAGCCCGAGGAACTGCCGTTCTGGCGTCTGAAATCACTCGAGGCCATGAGCTCCGACGAATGGGAGAGCCTGTGCGACGGCTGCGGGCGCTGCTGTCTCGTCAAGCTCGAGGATGAGGATACGGCGGAGGTCCTGTACACGGATGTGGGCTGCACCCTGCTGGACGGTCAGGCCTGCCGCTGCCGCGACTACCCCAACCGCCAGGCCAAGGTTCCCGACTGCGTGCGCCTCTCGCCCGACGCGGTGCGAAGCCTCTCCTGGCTGCCGGATACCTGCGGCTACCGGCTCGTGGCCGAGGGCCGGGACCTCTACTGGTGGCATCCGCTCGTCTCGGGCGATCCAGAGACCGTTCATGCGGCCGGGATCTCGGTGCGTGACCGGGTGGCGGGCCCCGAGGAGGACTTTACGGTCCGGGAATTGCTTGAGCGGTTGACCGACTGGCCGAAGGACGATCCATACCGGGAAGGGTAACAGCCAATCGCACCCACAGGCCATCTCAGCCTGTTCTCGGGCGGGCTATGGTTTCTGGCGTCAGACGAGCATCGATCAGCCTTGACGCGGTGAGGAAATAGGCCCAGCGTGAGATGTCGAACCACGGAGGCTACGATAATGACGCCGCCGCAGAGCAGTTCACTGGGTCTCTCGTAAGCCAGGCGTGGCCCCGCGCGAAAGACCGCTTATCAGACAATCAGAATCGACTTGCCGGCATTGGCCGGATCATTAGCAATTGCAAAATCCCGTATGGGTCATCGGAGGCTGAAGCCTGGCTTCGGCCCCCATCCTCTTGCGTCCCGGCAAAGGCCGATCAGTGGCTCTCCGCCGGCGTTTCTCCGGGCACGGGCGTTTCCTCGCCCAAGGTTTCCTTCACGTAGAGCTTCTTGACCAGCACGTAGGCAACCACCGCGAGTGGGAAGCCGAAGATGAGCCCGTAGGTCCCGAACAGCACGCTGCCCGCCACAATGGCGAAGAGGGCGAGGGCCGGCGGCACCGTTACGACTTTCCTGGCCACGAGCGGAAAGATGATGTTGCCTTCGATCTGCTGGATGACGAAGGCGGCCACGATCGTCCAGATCGCCACCTCGGAGCTGACCGTAAAGCCCATCAAGACGGCCGGGAGCGCGCCGAGAATGGGGCCGAGGAACGGGATGAAGTCCACGAGGCCCGCGATGAGGCCGAGGGCGAACGGGGAGGGCAGGCCGATCAGCCAATAAGCGATCGTCGACAGAACGCCCACGCAGGTCATGGCGATGAGCTGGGACACGAGCCAGAGCTTCAACGCCTCGCCGGAGGCGTGGAGGGAGCTTCTCACGCGCCGGTGCTGGTTGACGGGAAAGAGCTTGACGAGGCCGTCCACGTGGGTCTTCGGCGCGGCCGCGATGTAGAGGCCCGCCACGATCACCAGGAAGAAGTCGCCGAGACCGCCCAGGATGGTTCCGCCGATGCCGGCAAGGCGCGCCGCGAGGCCGCCCGATCCCTGATCGTTGAACGCCTGCGAGATTTCGTCCGTGACGTCGCCCAAGCCAAGGCTCTTGCTGAAATCGTTGATGGCAGCCGGCAGGCCCTGGATGACGCCGGACAACTGGGTGCGGATCTGCGCCCCGAAGAGGAGCACGAGGCCGACCAGGATGACGAGAAAGATAAAGGCCGCCGTGGCGAGGCTCCAGCGGCTCGGCACACGGGCATAGCGTTCGAGAGCCTCGGCTGCGCTATGAAAGATGATGGCCGTCAGGATCGCGCCGAAGGCCAGGAGGAGGACGCCAGACAGCTTCCAGAAGATCAGCGCTAGAAGGATGATGCCCAGGGCGATGAGGATCTTTCGGATGAATTCCACATCGTCCAGCATTCTTTGAGAAGACCGCCTCGGCTCATCCATCACTCACACCTCGATATCTGGCGGAACAATCCCAACCGCGAAGCTTGGTTCCTTAGAGGCATGGAAGCTCGGCTGCTTGACTCTTAAGACGAATGGCAAAGCTAAAAAGTATTCACTTTAATATGAGAATATGAATTCAAGGAACGCTTCTTTTCCTGGTTGGTTAATTTGGTAAAGGAGTGGTTGATATGACTTCGAGCGCAATTTGCTTCGTTCTTGGTACTGTCTTCCCGCTAGCCACCGTGGGTTGGCTGATCATGCAGGGCTAGATCGTTTATAAATTTATTTGTCATGACCTATGTATCGAATAGATGTTGCGTAAGAGTGTGCGTTAGTTGCGTGTATAGGCCATAGTAAAGCCCGCCCAAGATTACTTGGGCGGGCTTTACTATGGAACCGGAAGCTTATTGGATGACTTCGCGACAGCTCTGGTTGCCGTAAGCGTCCTGGACGCAGGTGCGCCGGCTGATCGTTCCGGTGGTGCTCGCCTCCGGCACCACGACCACGCCTGCCGGGGCCTGCGTCTTGGCGTTCTGCTCGGCGATACCGCCGGCCACGCCGCCGACACCCGCGCCGATGGCAGCGCCGACCGGACCGCCGACGATTGCGCCGGTCACAGCACCGGTGGCCACGCCAGCGGCAGTGCCTTCCTGGGCAGACGCAGAAACGGCCAGGATTAGCTTACGCATGTTGAAATACTTTATCTCGAACAGTTCGGAAGACGAACGTTCCGGAGCGTGGCGGGTTCCAATGCAAAGCTTGCTTGTTGCCCAGCTTTCAGTGCGAAAAGCCGGATCGATTTTCCTCCGGGCGCGCTAAGGCTGTTCTTTCGTGCGCGCAGCCCGCGACGCCCGCCTCGACAGTTCCCGGCTCAGGACCCTTGGGAGCTCAACCCCGGTGAGCCGCCAGGTCAGGCCGCTGAGGCGCAAGGTGATTCTGAACTGCCTGTCCTTCGGCGCATCGTCCGGATACGGGATCGTGATGCTCCGGAAGCCCTGTGTTTCCGACGAGATGAAGAGCCTCCAGGCCTGGCCCAGGGATCCGACGTCAAGCTTGACCGGCGTAACCTGGGGCGGCGGTGGCCGGTTTCCGGTAACCGCCTGCTGAGGCCATCCGTCCTCGAGCAGGTCGAGCACGGCCTCGGGCGTGACAAGCTGTTCCACCACCGGATTGAGGAGGGCCGACCCTGCGTTCATGGCCATCGGCCGGTCAATCCCGCCGAATTCCTGCTTTCCCCCGGGAGAATTCAGGTATTCGCCCACAAGCTGCCGGGTGAGGGAGATGCGCAGAGCCCGGAAATTCACCCGTTCGGTGATCTCCTGGATGTCGCGGGCCTCCACGGCCCTCGCCAGGTTGTACAGCGACCAGAAGGGCGAGACGAGGAAGGCGAGCCAAGCCAGGAACAGAAGAATTGTTATTCGGATCGTCCAGACCATATTTTGTTCCAGTTTCTCTAAGAACGGGCCTGTAATACTAAGTCCCTGAAGGGCTGACTCGTTCGTGATTTCCTGCGTCGGGGTGGGTGTGATTCAACTTGGCGAGCCATGGAGGTTCGCCATGCCGATCCCACTCCGTTCTGACTTCG
>NZ_QOIO01000041.1 GCF_003332305.1 Microvirga aerophila
CGCCCACCGCGCCAAAGGGACCAAACCCTTCAGCCATCCTGCCGAAATCTCGCCAGAGGAGCTCGTAAAACCCGTAACACTACAGGAACAACAGCTCGTGACTATCGCAGACACGCCACGTTGGACACGCCTTCGAACCGCTATGGTTCGACAAACGGGCCTTGGAAGACGCAAACGCCAGCCCCTGGCTCGCGCCCGGGTGCCAATGATCGCGGTGTCTGGAAATCGGCGCTTGCTAGCTTGCGCAGCAGCGCCGGGGAGGGGACACATAAGCGTTCCCACACACATTGCAACAGGAATGTTGTTGCAAAAAATGAAGCTTCGAAGAGAGCCCGCGAACCGCCGAAGGTGGCGCATGATCTCTGTACGGCGTGGGTGCCTTGGGTGCCCGCGCCGGTCAACTGGATATGGTGGCTTATAGGCGAATTCACAAGGATTGAAGGATAGTAATCCTTGGGGATTTTAGCCTTATGCCGCCATGCCGAGGCTGATGCCTCGGGCTTCCGCGAAGGCAGTCAGTTCGGCTTCATTGGCAATCTGATGTCGCTGGTCGATGACCCAGCCGTCGCCTTCGCGCACGACGATGTAACCACGAGCCTGAAGGCGTGTAACCAGGGACTGCGAGGCAGCGGCTTCCGCCTTGGTGACTCCACGCTGCGAGATGAACTGCTCGATCGCCACTTGCGCGGCTTGCGCAAGATCCACTGCGTCCGCGCGGCTGGTGGCTTTGCCACGAGCCTGGGCGGCAACACGCGCTGGATCTCGTCGCACCGATTTCCAACCGCCCCGGCCTGATGTCTGTGCTGGGCCAGCGTCCTGTGGGGCTGCGCGGGATGGGGCGGGAACATCGAGGACGATGATCTTCGTGGGTTCAGGCGGAGCCTGGACCTCGCGTGCAACTGGGCCGCGCGGCGCGGCGGGCACCATGGTTCTGACTGCCGGCTTGGGTGCGGGCTTGGACGACGGCGGACGTCTTTTCTGCGGACTGGATTCTGCTTGGGCTGTTTCGGCTGTTGACTTGGACGGTCGAGATGGCTCCGGTTTGGCTTCTTCGATCGGGCGCGCCCGAAGCTCGGCCAAGCGGTTGTCGATCGCGCGCTTTGCCGCGATCGCTGCTACCGCGGCCTGCATCATCCCGGCTTCAGTTTCGGCCACAACGGTCTTCAGGCGGGTCTCGAGGTCCCGCTCCAGCCGGCGCAGCGCCACATTCAGAAGCGTGCGCGCGTCGATCACCGGTGCCTTCACCATCGGCTTCTCGGGCTGGCGCGGGGAGGGAATACGGGAGGGCTGCGGCGGATGGGCCGATGCTTGCTTAAGGACCACGGCGGGCTTGGCCACCGCTGGGCGAACCGTGCTCGACGCCGTGGCCTTCGCGAGCTTCGAAAGATCTCTGACGCCGATCAGGTTCAGATCCTTCAGCTTCCAACGGACCTGCGTGATGGTTCGGCAGAGTTCAGCAGCAATCTGTTTATCCGTCATGGGCGGATCGGCCCTCACGAGCTCACGTAGCCTCGCGACAGTCGCTTCCTCCCAGGCCTGATGCGTCTGCACCTGAGTGCCGATCATGCGGGCGCGCAGATACGTTGCAGGAACAGGCCTGTTCAGCTTCGCGGCCGTTATCGGAACTGGAACCTTCGCTTCGCGGTCGCGTCGCAGGATTTCGAGTTCTTCTTCGGTCCATTCCCTGTTCATTGCAGGGTATTCCTTCTTCTCAACGGGTAAGCCCCGGTGAGCCTGCATCACGGTCTGGAACGGACGTGAGATTAGGTCGCCGGGATCGCCGGCAGGCCGCCGGTCAGTGGAGGAGCACTTGATGGGAAGCGCTAAGGGCGTCTGGTCTCAGAGACCTCGTCCACGCAGCCATGTAACCGTCGCTCCACGAAACCTGCCCAACCAATACGCAGCCGCGGCCAAGGGCGCTGCTCACGAGGACATCGTTGGTCAGTTGCGGCTTCATGGTGTCGAGGGAATGGTCCATCGCAGACAAGGCGGTACGGAATCAAGCCTGCTATTTAGGAAACACCGGGCGCGCAATCAACATCTTTTCGGGCGCACGATACCGCCCCGCCCATTGCGTCGTCTCACACGGGAGAGACGACGCCAGGCCGCATTTCGGAACGACATTACGTTCTAGCGGGATGGCCCCGTCCGCTCCGCCGACGCGGCCCATAGATTCACTCCGGCATCAATCGCAAAGCGGTCAATCTCGGCGAGCTCGTCGGATGTGAATGTCAGGTTTTGGAGCGCCGCCACGCAATCGATCACCTGCTCCGGGCGGCTGGCGCCGATAAGGGCAGAGGTAACCCTTCCGCCGCGCAGAACCCATGCAAGCGCCATCTGAGCCAGCGTCTGGCCACGGCGCTCGGCGATGCTGTTGAGACTGCGGATCCGAGACAGGTTCTCTTCGCTCAGGAATGCGGGGCGCAGGGACTTGCCTGCGGCGGCCCGGCTCTCGTCGGGCACCCCTGCAAGATACTTGGTGGTCAACATGCCCTGGGCGAGGGGCGAGAACACGATCGAGCCAAGCCCCTGATCCTCCAGCGTGTCGAGAAGGCCGTCCTCCTCGACCCAGCGGTTGATCATGGAATAGCTTGGCTGGTGGATGATGCACGGCGTGCCCAGATCGCGCAGGATCGCCACGGCTTCTTGAGTGCGCCGCGTGTTGTAGGAGGAGAGACCCGCATACAGCGCCTTGCCCTGCCGCACAGCCGAGTCCAGGGCCAGCATAGTTTCCTCAAGCGGCGTTTCCGGATCGAAACGGTGGGAATAGAAGATATCGACATAGTCGAGACCCATCCGGCGCAGACTCTGGTCAAGGCTGGAGAGGAGATACTTCCGGCTGCCCCACTCGCCATAAGGTCCAGGCCACATGCGGTATCCGGCTTTGGTGGAGATCACCAACTCGTCCCGCAATCCACGGAAATCCGTCCGCAGGATCTCGCCGAAAAGCGTCTCGGCCGACCCGGGAGGGGGACCGTAATTATTGGCCAAGTCGAAGTGGGTGATGCCGAGATCGAAAGCCGTCCTGCAAATCTCCCGCGCCATGGAAGAAGGCTTGTCCTCGCCGAAATTGTGCCAGAGGCCGAGAGAGATCGCCGGAAGCAAGAGCCCGCTCCGGCCGCACCGATTGTAGATCATCCTATCATAGCGGTTTTCAGCAGGTTGGTAGGTCATGCTCTCTCCCGGGCTTGGTTTGAGTTTTCGTTGCACAGTTCCGCGCCCATGTCGAACGGGAGCCTTTCGTATCTTCAGATCTATTTTTCCCAATCAGGCTTCTCGAGCCGCATGCCGTGCGCGCCCTTATACTTGGCGTAAGCCACCTCCGGCTGATGCCACCCTTCCAGGCGGCTTTCCTCGAGCTTGTAGATCTCCACTCGCAACGGACGGCAGACGTCGAGGGGGTCGCGTGCATCAGGCCCCCAGAGCGGGACGGAGAGATCCCCGCCAGGACAGGTGGAAAGGGCGCAAAGCAGATCGATCTCGGCGAAGAACTCGATGTAATCGCCCGGCTTTGCCGGGCAGTCGCGCATGAAGTACTGATCCTGCTGATTCAGGCCCGTGCACTGGAAGACATTGAGCACGTCATGGACATCGGCCTCGGTCAGACCGCGCGGCGCAATGGCGCGTGTTAAATTCGAGTGGCAGCAGAAATCGAAATCCTCGCCTGTCAGCATCTTGTTCACATAAGGGTCGCATCGGGTGCCGAGCAGATCATGCACTCGCCCGCCATATTCATCGACCCCATAGTTGGCGAGGCTGTCGTCCGTGATGGTCACAAGAGGTCGAAGGTAGGGGAGGTTCGACCACAGCCGGTCAAATGTGGTCACATGAGCCGCCTGCAATTGACGCGTCCGCGAAGCCCACAGCCTCTCGCGAGGGTTATGAAGGTTCCAGATGTTCAGGTCGCCAACCTGCGGACCTTCCATCGTGACGATGCGAAAAACGTGTCCTGCGGGTACGGTCCAGGATCTGCCGGAGCGGATCGGGACCACAAGCGACTCGACGAGGGTGCGCGTTTCCGGTTTCTCGATGACCCTCTTGTAGAACGCTTTATCCACGTCGAGCGCAGAGCCTTCGGTGGCCTGATAGGCGGCGGGAAAATCCAGCATTGGGCGCTCCTGAATCAGTTGGTTTAACCTGCAAAGGAACGACCCTGTTAGCAAGAGACGCCAAACACGAACGCACCCCAAGCATCACACCGCTGGCCTGCCAGCAACAATGTTGAATTCAAGATTGGTGGGCTCTTGCTTTCAGGGTGATTGCAGTATGCCCGGATCAAAGGTGGTAATGATATATAGACATGGCTGAAGTTCTTGTCCGCCGATATTATAAACTATGTTGGCAAGTGCCTGTGGTAAGGCCCGTCGGCTGTGCCACAACGCGGCCTTACTGCATCGCTTAACTCTTAACCACTAATCAATATCTCAAAGTGAATGAGAACGCGGAGGCGTACATTTGATGAAGTTGGAGAGGAAGAATTTCGTGTCGGCAGTAGAAACGGACGCAGTCCTCGATCAACTCGAGCGAACCATGTTGGCTTCCATCGCGATGATGAAGCGCCTCAGACGAGCGAGAAAGCGCTCGGGTCGCTTGTCTGCCGATCATGCTGTCGAGCAGAGAAGCAATGGAATCGTTGAGGCCGGAGCGCAGGCCTGAACCGGCAGGCAGCCAAAGGAGCGCCCGTCTCCTAAACAACGGCGCCATTATGAGAGGCCCATGAGACGGGCCTCTCTCGAGACAGATGAAAACTTCAGGCAGAGCCCTTCAGCCAACCGACCTGGCGGCCTGCTCTCTGCGGGCCATAGAACGCCGCTCTGCCTCCGTGACGCGGCGGCCCCGATGCGAGCGATGCATCCCATGGTTTGATCTGCTCGATCCCATGCGCCCATGGATGAACCAGGCCAAGCCGTAGCCAATTGCTCCCGCAATGATTAGAGCAGAAATCGGGTGGGTCTCGACAGGCTGCGCAATGGTGTTGCGCGCATCCCGATAGTAGCGCTCCGTTTCAGGAAAACGACGGCTGCCTTCTTGGATGTACTGCTCGCCCCGCCGGTAGGTGTCACGTGCAAACGACGAGGCTTGGTCCGCTACGTGCCGCACCATGTCCTCCGCTTGGCCAAGAATGCGGCTTGCGCCTTCGTTCGAGGTTTGCGTCTCGTCATCGGTCTCAGATTTGGCCGCAACACTCTTGCTTCCCGTTGTCGTCCATGCGGGTGGGTCGCTGGCCGGGAAGCTGTCGTCGACGGTGTCGTCGATGAGCCGCTGCTGCATCTTCTTCAATTCGCTTTCGGCTTGAACCGGGCGCTTTTGGTCGATTTTCTCGTCGGGCATGAGAACCTCCTGGGGTTTACCTAGGCAATAACGTCCCGACCGGTTTGTTCCCAAAGAGGAGCACCGCTCCTCTTTGGAGTTGCCAATGGATGCCGGCCCACAGGTTATCGACCCCAGCGCAGCACGACGGGGTCAAGGCGCCGCGCGATCTCGATCAGGCCTTTTCGCGTTTCGGGATGCAGGGGCTGAATCGGGTGGCGGACCGCTTCGGACGCGATGACGCCACCCTCCTTCATCAGGACCTTGCATGCGATGAGGCCGCATTGCCGGTTCTCGTAATTGATGAGGGGAAGCCATCGTTCGTATGCGGCGGCCGCGTCTTCGCGTTGGCCTGCATTGTAGGGATCGATGATCTGACGGATCCCATCCGGGTAGCCTCCACCGGTCATTGCGCCCGTCGCGCCGGCGTCCAGATCCGCCATGAGGGTGATCGCCTCCTCGCCGTCCCACGGTCCCTCGATCGCGTCTCCGCCGAGGGCGAGCAGATCTCTTAGCTTCGCCGCGGCGTTTGCCACTTCGATCTTGAAATAGGCAACGTTCGGGATTTCCCGCGCCATCCGGGCCAAGAAGGGCGCGGACAAGGGGGTCCCGGCGACCGGGGCGTCCTGAATCATGATCGGGATGTCGATGGCGTCCGAAACTCTCCGGAAGAAATCATAGATGCCAATCTCTGGAACCCGGATCGTCGCGCCATGATAGGGCGGCATGACCATCACCATGGCGGCGCCGAGGTCTTGCGCACAACGGCTGCGCGCGGCGCAGATATCCGATGAGAAATGCGTGGTCGTGACGATGACCGGAATACGGCCTGCCACGTGCTCGAGCACCGCTTTCATGACGGTCTCGCGCTCATCGTCGCTCAGGACGAACTGCTCCGAGAAGTTGGCCAGGATGCAGATGCCGTCGGAGCCCGCATCGATCATGAAGTCCACGGCCCGCTTCTGCCCTTCTAGGTCGAGCTGTCCGTTCTCGTCGAATACAGTTGGGGCGACAGGAAAAACGCCCTGGTAGCGGCGTGCCGAGGCTGTTCCAGACATAGCCATTTTCTCTCCCTTTCAAATGTTGGTTCTGTGTAATGTCAGTGGTTGTCGCGGGGGACCGGCGAGCCGGTGCGTCCGACGAGAAAATCCAGATCCGCGCCCTTATCGGCTTGCAGAACGTGATCGACATAAAGTTTCGCGTAGCCGCGCGTTGCGTGAGGCGTGGGCGGTTGCCACGCGGCGCGCCTTTCGGCCAACGCCACGTCGTCCACATGAAGATGCAGGCTTCGGGCCTGGACATCGAGGGTGATCAGGTCGCCGTTCTGCACCAGGGCCAGCGGGCCGCCGGCGGTCGCTTCGGGGGCGACGTGCAGAACCACGGTGCCATAGGCCGTTCCCGACATACGCGCATCCGAAATGCGGACCATGTCGCGGACCCCCTTCTTGAGCACCTTCTGGGGAAGGGGCATGTTCCCGACCTCCGCCATTCCCGGATACCCCTTGGGTCCGCAATGCTTCAGCACCATGATGCAGGTTTCGTCGATGTCGAGGTCTTCATCGTCGATGCGGTGATGGAGGTCCTCGATGGATTCGAAGACGACGGCCCGGCCAGTGTGCCGCATGAGTTCTGGGGAGGCCGCCGAGGGCTTGATGACAGCCCCGTCCGGAGCCAGGTTTCCACGCAGAATCGCGATGCCGGCTTCGGGCTTGAACGGTTCTTCGAAGCTGGTGATGACGTCCCGGTTCCAGCACGGCGCATCCTTCACGTTCTCCCAAAGGGGACGGCCGTTCACCGTCAGAGCGTCCTTGTTCAGGAGCCCACGCTCGCCGAGCGTCCGTAGAACGACCGGAAGGCCGCCTGCATAATAGAAATCTTCCATGAGGAAACGGCCGGACGGCATGAGGTCCACCAGGCAGTGCACGTCCCGGCCCAGACGGTCGAAATCGTCGAGAGTGAGCTCGATTCCGACACGGCCCGCGATGGCAAGAAGGTGCACGACTGCATTCGTCGATCCTCCGATGGCCGCGAGGGTGCGAATAGCGTTCTCAAAGGCCTGACGGGTCAGGATCTTGGACAGGACGAGGTCCTCGTTCACCACCTCGACGATGCGACGCCCTGCCATGCGGGCGAGATGATTGCGCCGAGCATCCGCCGCCGGAATCGCGGCGTTCTCGGGTAGGCCTACGCCTAGAGCCTCGACGAGCGACGCCATGGTGGAGGCGGTGCCCATGGTCATGCAGTGACCGTGCGACCGATTCATCGCGCCTTCGGCCTCGTGGAACTCCTGCAATGTTACTTCACCAGCCCGCAGCTGCTCGCTCATGGAAATGATGTTCGTGCCCGATCCGATCATCTGGCCGCGATACACGCCCCGGAGCTGGGGGCCACCCGACACTCCGATCGTAGGGAGGTCCGCCGACGCCGCTCCCATGAGCAGGGCAGGGGTTGTCTTGTCGCAGCCCATGAGAAGCACGACACCGTCGAGAGGATGGGCCCGGATCGCTTCCTCGACGTCCATGGCCGCAAGGTTGCGGAAGAGCATGGCGGTCGGACGCATCGTGACCTCGCCAAGCGAGGATACCGGGAATTCAAGCGGGAAGCCGCCCGCGTCCAATACCCCGTAGCGCACATGCTCCGCGATGGTGCGGAAATGCGAATTGCAGGGATTGAGCTCGGACCAAGTGTTGCAAATGCCGATGACGGGGCGTCCCTCGAACTGGTCCTGAGGAAAGCCGCTGTTCTTAAGAAACGAGCGATAATAGAACCCCATCTTGTCCTGACGGCCGAACCAGGCCTGGCTCCGGAGCTCTCGTTTCTTCTCGTCGTTCATGGTGCTTCTTGATCCGTGTTCTGGAGACTCCGCCTATGGAGCTGGCGGGCCTGAGTCTATCGTTTGATGGATGCGTTTGTTTGTGCATATAATATGATTAATTGGTCCCTGTTAAGATTGAGTAGGCAAAAAAGCTGAATGATGAACCGGAAAAGGTATCCTTGCGTGCTGCCGATCCACCTGCCGGGCGAACCGTGTTTCACTTATCCGGTGGTCGCTGATATCAACCGGGTTGCCGAACAATGAACGAGAGCAGCATGGCTTTAGGACGCGACTTCAAAATGCCCCCGAAAGCGCGTTCGGCTCACGATCTGGTTGCGACAGGAATCGGGCAAAGCATCATGCAGGGCCAGTTTCCCATCGGCAGCACGCTCCCGGGCGACGCAGAACTGATGGAATTTTTCGGCGTATCGCGCACGGCTCTGCGCGAGGCTTTGAAAACGCTGGCCGCCAAGGGATTGATCGAATCGAAGACAAAAGTCGGCACCAGGGTTCTCGGCCGCGAGAGCTGGAACATGTTCGATGCCGACATTCTCGAGTGGCACCTTCAGCTCGGCGTCGATGCCCAGTTCCTGGGCTGGCTGTTTGAGATCCGGCAATCGCTCGAGCCGCTGGCCTGCGCGACAGCCGCTATAAGGCGAACGCCCGAGCAACTGCGGAACATGCACGAGGCTCTGCTGGCCATGTATCGTTGCGAGAAAAGCCGGCAAGGCTTCACCAAAGCCGATCTGGCTTTCCACCAAGCGATCCTCGAAGCTTCGGGAAATCCCTTTTTGCAGTCCATCGGCTCGGTCATCGGCGCTGCGCTCGGAACTTCCTTCACGATCAGCTCCCCTGTTTCGAGCGACGACCAGTTCAAGCGAGTCATGGAACAGCATCAGGCCGTCTTCGACGCCATCGAGCAGCGAAATTCGCCCGCAGCGAGCGATGCCATGTCGGCGCTGATCCTGCGTGCTGCGGAGCGGGTGAAGATCAAGCATGCGGGCAGCTCCATCGCGATGATCCATGTCCACGAGTTCTCGGAGACCTGAACGCTAGCTAGCCTTTGGGATGGGGCCGCCTTTATGTACAGGTACGGGCCCAATAGTATTATAGTATTATTTAATGAAAGCGGGCGTGACATTCTCTCTAAAATCGCCTGAAATAGCGTGTCACAACCACCGAGTGGTGGTTCGCATCCTGAGCTTGAGATGCGGCGTCTGGATGGTTGGCTTTCGGAGTGCAGCCCAGCGAGGGGTATCGAGCAAAATCGCCATAGCACACCGGGCGCACAAAGGTCCGGGTCATAACAGCATAATCGTAGGGAGAAATACCTTGAGGAAGATCAGCACAGCTTTTGCGGCACTGGCCCTTGGAGCCTTCGCGTTGCTGCAATCCGCCCAGGCTCAGGATAAAGGCCTTGTCGCCGTGTCCATGCCGACGAAGTCGTCCGCCCGTTGGATCGACGATGGCAACAACATGGTCAAAGCCTTGAAGGAGAAGGGCTATACGGTCGACCTGCAATATGCGGACGACGACATCCCCAACCAGCTCGCCCAGATCGAGAACATGATCACGAAGGGCTCCAAGGTCCTGGTGATCGCCGCGATCGACGGCACGACCCTGTCCGATGCGCTCCAGCAGGCCGCCGACAAAGGCATCAAAGTCATCGCCTATGACCGTCTGATCCGCAATTCGAAAAATGTCGACTACTACGCCACCTTCGACAACTTCCAGGTCGGTGTGCTCCAGGGCGGTTACATCGAGAAGGCGCTTGGCCTGAAGGAGGGCAAGGGCCCCTTCAATATCGAGCTTTTCGGCGGGTCGCCGGACGACAACAACGCCTACTTCTTCTACAACGGCGCCATGTCGGTCCTTGAGCCTTACATCAAGAGCGGCAAGCTCAAGGTAGCGAGCGGCCAGACTGGCATGGAAAAGGTCTCGACCCTGCGCTGGGACGGTGCGGTGGCCCAATCCCGCATGGATAACCTGCTGAGCGCCTTCTACACCGACAAGCGGGTCGATGCCGTTCTGTCGCCCTATGATGGCCTGAGCATCGGCATCATCTCGTCCCTCAAGGGCGTGGGATACGGAACGCCGAAGCAGCCGATGCCCGTGATCACCGGACAGGATGCGGAGGTGCCGTCGGTCAAGTCGATCCTGGCCAAGGAGCAGACCCAGACGGTGTTCAAGGACACCCGCGAACTTGCCAAGGTCACGGCCAACATGGTCGATGCGCTGCTCACGGGCAAGACCGTCGAGGTCAACGACACCAAGACCTATGAGAACGGCGTCAAGACGGTTCCGTCCTACCTTCTCAAGCCGGTCAACGTCGATGCGTCCAACTGGAAGGACGCGCTGGTCACCAGCGGCTACTACAAGGAAGACCAGATCAAGTAAGCCTTCAAACAATGACAAACCCTGCGCATGCGCGCAGGGTTTCTTGCTTGCATTTGCAGCCTTGCCGGCTCGTTTCCTGCGTTGATCTGAGGTTTTCGAATGAACGCGATCCTTGAAATGCAGGGGATCACCAAGACGTTTCCGGGCGTCAAGGCGCTGGACAACGTCAACATCACCGTCAAAGCCGGTGAAATTCACGCGCTGGTCGGGGAAAACGGCGCCGGCAAGTCTACGCTGATGAAGGTGCTGAGCGGTGTCTACCCGCACGGCTCCTATTCCGGCGACATCTATTACGACGGACAGGAGCGCCGCTTCAAAGGCATCGCAGACAGCGAAGAACTCGGCATCATCATCATCCACCAGGAGCTGGCCCTGGTGCCGCTCCTCTCTATTGCCGAGAACATTTTTCTGGGAAATGAACAGGCCGAATACGGCATCATCGACTGGTCGGCGGCTTTCGCTCGCACGAAGGAGCTGTTGAAGACCGTCGGACTCAACGAGTCGCCCGATACCCTTGTGACCAACCTCGGGGTTGGAAAGCAGCAACTCGTCGAGATTGCCAAGGCTCTTTCGAAAAAGGTCAAGCTTCTCATTCTCGACGAGCCCACGGCGAGCCTCAACGAGAAAGACAGCGACGCGCTCTTGGCTCTGCTCCTGCGTTTCAAGGCGCAGGGCATCTCGTCGATCCTGATCTCCCATAAACTCAACGAGATCTCGAAGGTGGCGGATTCCATCACCGTCCTCAGGGACGGGAGTACGGTCGAAACCCTAGATTGCCGGCTGGAAGCCATCAGCGAGGACCGCATCATCCGCGGCATGGTCGGCCGCACGATGGCCGACAGGTATCCGAAGCACGAGCCCAAGATCGGCGAAACCATCTTCCAGGTCGAGAACTGGTCCGCCTACCACCCCATCCACACGAATGTGCAGGTTGTCAAAGGCATCAATCTCCACATCAGGCGCGGCGAGATCGTGGGCATCGCCGGGCTGATGGGGGCAGGGCGCACCGAGTTCGCCATGAGCCTCTTCGGCCGATCCTACGGTCAGAACATATCCGGCCGGGTTCTCCTGCACGGCAAGGAGATCGACGTCAGCACGGTGGGAAAGGCCGTGTCCAACGGGATCGCCTACGTGACCGAGGACCGAAAAACCTACGGCCTGATCCTGGACGAGGACATCCGCAAGAACGTGACCCTGGCTCACCTCAACGGGGTCTCGGAACGGCTGGTCATCGACGACATTCGTGAGATGAAGGTGGCCAACGATTACCGCCGCCGGCTCAACATCAGAAGCTCGAACGTCTTCCAGCAGACGGTGAACCTGTCCGGCGGGAACCAACAGAAGGTCGTCCTGAGCAAGTGGCTCTTCGCCGATCCCGAGATCCTGATCCTGGACGAGCCGACCCGCGGCATCGATGTCGGCGCGAAGTACGAAATCTACACGATCATCAACCAGCTGGCCGACGCCGGTAAGGGCGTTCTCGTCATCTCGTCGGAAATGCCGGAGCTGCTCGGCATGTGCGACCGCATCTACGTGATGAACGAGGGCGCTCTCATTGCTGAACTCGACGCCGGAGAGGCGTCCCAGGAAAAGATCATGCACGCCATCGTCAAGGGCGGGAGACGTTAACATGGACACCAGAGTAGCCGACGACATTCATGCTCCCCGGCAAACATCGTGGCTGGACTTTGCAAAGACCCATTTCCGCGACTACGGAATGCTGCTGTCGCTCCTGGCGATCATGCTTTTTTTCCAGGTGGTGACCAACGGCACCCTCCTGAGGCCCTTGAACCTGACCAATCTAGTTCTCCAGAACAGCTACATCGTCATCATGGCTCTGGGGATGCTGCTCGTCATCGTCGCCGGGCACATCGACCTCTCAGTGGGCTCCATCGTGGGCTTCGTCGGCGGCTTGGCGGCCGTGATGATGGTGCGCTACGGCATCGATCCCGTGACGACCACCATCGCCTGTCTGATTGTGGGCGGGTTGATCGGGGCCGCGCAGGGCTATTGGGTCGCCTTCTTCAAGGTGCCGTCCTTCATCGTGACGCTCGCGGGCATGCTCGTCTTCAAGGGCCTGACGCTTGCTCTTCTCGGCGGCATGTCGGTGGGACCTTTCCCGACCGTGTTCCAGCGGCTCAGCTCCGGCTTCATCCCGGACGTGTTCGGAGGTGAGGGGTTCAACTACACGTCGCTCTTTCTCGGCGTCGCCAGCGTCCTTGCCCTGGTCTATTTCAGCTTCCGCAGCCGAGCCAACCAGCTCAAGCACGACGTCGAGACAGCGCCCTTCGGATTGTTCGTCTTCAAGAACGCGCTCCTGGCCGTTCTCATCATCTCGTTCTGCTACCTCATGGCGACCTATCGCGGATTGCCGAACGTCCTCATCATCATGGCGGTCCTGATCGCCCTCTATGCGTTCGTGACCAACCGGACCACGATCGGCCGCCGGATCTATGCATTGGGCGGCAATGAGAAGGCAGCGAGGCTCTCCGGCATCAAGACCGAGAGGCTCACCTTCCTGACCTTCGTCAATATGGGAGTTCTGGCAGGACTGGCCGGCCTTATTTTTGCGGCCCGCCTGAATACGGCGACGCCGAAGGCAGGCCTTGGGTTCGAGCTCGACGTCATCGCGGCCGTGTTCATCGGCGGCGCTTCCGCCACGGGCGGCGTCGGCAAGGTGACCGGCGCAGTCATCGGCGCTTTCGTCATGGGCGTCATGAATAACGGCATGTCGATCCTCGGCATCGGGATCGACTATCAACAGGTCATCAAGGGCCTCGTGCTCCTGATCGCCGTGTTCCTGGACGTCTATTACAAGAAGAAATGACGCATGATTTGAAGGCGGGGTGGGAAACACGCCGCCCGCGTCCTGATGCGCCGGATAGACTACGAAATTTCACAGCTGTGATTGGGGAAACGCACATCCATCATCGGGCTTGACTTGCGGGCAGGCGCTTGGACAGGCTGTCCGATCGATGCAATACAAGGCCGTTGAGGAAGACGCCGATGCCCTGGGACTTCACTTGGATTTCACCCTTATGGCGTGCCGCCATCCATATGGCTGGAACCCGGGCATGATCCTTGTCTGTGGTGAAGCTCTCATCGACCTTTTCGTCTCAGAGGATCCCTCCTCCGGCGCCCTCAGGACCGAGGCGGCGCTTGGAGGCTCCCCGTTCAACGTCGCGATAGCTCTCTCGCGTCTTGGACTTGCCTCGGCCTTCTACGGGGGCGTCTCGACCGATCATTTCGGACGCCGCCTTGCGGATAAGCTCGCGGCGGAGGGCGTCGATCTCGCCTATGTGGTCCGCTCGGAGCGTTTGACCACCATCAGCGTCGTGGCGACAGATTCGGCCGGACATCCCAGCTACTCGTTCCATGGCGAAGGCAAGGCGGACCGGCACGTCGAGACCTACGACCTCCTGCCTGCTCTCTCCGATGACATCGAGGCGATCACCTTCGGCTCCTACACGATCGCCGTCTCTCCCGTGGCCGAGACCTATCTGGCGTTAGCCAAGAGGGAGGCGGGGAGGCGCGCGATCTCGATCGACCCGAACGTGCGTCCAACCGTGACGCCTGACATGAACGAGTGGCGTCGCCGCTTCGAAGCCTTCCTGCCCTATGCGGACATCGTCAAGGCGAGCGACGAGGATCTGGCCCTCGGGTACGGACCGGACGCCGATATCTCTCAGATCGTCGAACACTGGCATGCGGCCGGCCCGTCGCTGATCCTACTCACCCAGGGGCCTAAAGGGAGCACCGGGTATCTGCGCGGGCAACCGCCCGTCTCTGTGCCGGGGCGTTCCGTGAACGTCATCGATACGGTGGGGGCGGGCGACACGTTTCATGCCGCCGTGCTGGCTTATCTGTCGAAGATCGGGCGGCTGGAGCGTTCCGCTCTCTCGAACCTCATCCAGCCCGAATTGCAGCAGGCGCTCGAATACGCCGTGACGGCATCCTCCATCACCTGCACCCGCCAGGGCGCGGATGTGCCTACAGCCGACGAAGTCCAGAGCGCATTCACAGACCAGCGCCCGGGCGTGGCTTCATTGCGTCCTGCGTAGCAACATGCGGCGGGAGATGCAGGCGTGACGACCTATTTGGGCATCGATGTGGGCACATCCGCCATCAAGGCCGTGCTGGTGGATGAAAGGCAGGCTGTGCTCGCGGAGAGCAGCGTTGCCCTGAGCGTCTCGCGCCCGCAACCTCTTTGGTCGGAACAGGAGCCGGAGGCCTGGTGGGCTGCCGTTGAGGGAGCGGTCACTGCCCTCAGGAAGCGAGCACCCGCACCTTTCGCCGCCGTTCTCGGAATTGGCCTCTCCGGCCAGATGCATGGCGCGGTGGTTCTGGGGGACCGGGATCAGCCCCTGTGCCCGGCAATCCTCTGGAACGATGGACGCTCATTTCGGGAAGCGGCGGAATTGAACGAAACTCATCCGCAGCTTTCACATGTGACAGGCGTGCTGCCGATGCCGGGCTTCACGGCTCCGAAGCTGCTCTGGCTGGCGCGACATCGGCCCGAGATTGTCGAGGCGGTGCGAACGATCATGCTTCCCAAGGACTATGTCCGGCTGAAGCTAACAGGCGAGAAAGTCACTGAGATGTCCGACGCTGCCGGAACCTGGTGGCTCGACGAGGCGCGCCGAGACTGGTCGGACGATGCCCTTGCGGCGACTGGGCTCGATCGCAGCCGCATGCCGCGCCTGTGCGAAGGGTCGGATCCATCGGGTACGTTGAGGCCGGAGATCGCCCAGGCATGGGGTCTTTCCGGCCGCGTCGTCGTTGCCGGCGGCGCAGGCGATGCGGCGGCGGGTGCCGTCGGGTTGGGGGCCGTGGATCATGGGGCGGCTTTTCTGTCATTGGGGACGTCAGGCCAGCTTTTCGTCACGACCAGCCAGTTTCGCGCCGCTCCCGAAACGTTGATCCATGCCTTCAGCCATGCGGTGCCCGGCCGGTGGTTTCAGATGGCCGCGATGCTCAATGCGGCGAGCTGCCTCGCCTGGGCGGCCGAACTCCTCGGGGGCGATATCGCAAGCCTCCTCCAGGAGGCCGAGAACCGGTTCGACCAGCCGGCCTCGTGCCTGTTCCTGCCTTATCTCATGGGAGAGCGCACGCCCCATAACGATCCCCATGCAAGGGGCGTGTTCTTCGGCATGACTCCTAGGGTCGGGCGGGCGGAGCTGGTGCAGTCCGTTCTGGAAGGCGTGGCCTTCAGCTTCGCGGACGCAAAGGAATCCCTGGAGATGGCCGGTACATCCGTCAGCCAGGCGAGCGTCATCGGCGGCGGGTCGCGCAGCGGGCTTTGGACCAGGATCCTTGCGAGCGCCCTGAACATTCCGCTGACCCGCTATGCCGGGAGCGACAAAGGACCGGCTTTCGGGGCGGCGCGGCTTGCCCGCTTAGCCGTGACCGGAGAGGCGGTGGAGGCCGTCTGTACGGCGCCGCCCGTTCAGGACGTGGTCGCGCCCGACCCGCGTCTCGTCGAGGCCTATGGACCACGCATCAAAGCTTTCCGTCGCCTCTATCAGGCTCTGAAGCCCGAGTTCGAGCTCGGGTCTGGCGCCTGAAAGCCTTGAGAGGGCGCAAAGCTTCGCAACCGCCCGCCGAGCTGGAAGCTGTCCCGGCCTGACCGCTAACGCCGGTGGGCAACCGGATGAACTGAGTTCGCATTCCTGCCAAAGGGCTTATAAGCACCCTCAACCGCGCTTCGTTCGAGATCACCCGCTCCATGGCCCAGTCCCTGAACCTTGAAACCCTCTCATCCCTTGCGCCTTCGGTATCCCGGCCGACATACGCCCGCGAGCAACTTCGTGCTGGCATCCTGCATGTTGGGGTCGGAAACTTCCACCGCGCCCATCAAGCCGTCTACCTGGACGACCTTTTCAACGCCGGCAAGGATTTGGACTGGGCGCTGCTCGGCGCAGGGGTGAGGCCGGGCGACAAAGCCATGCGGGCGGCACTGGAACGTCAGGACTGGCTCACCACGGTGGTTGAACTGGAGCCTGGCGCGAATTCAGCTAGGGTGTGCGCTTCCATGGTCGGGTTCGTGCCGGTGGGAGACGACGCACGAGCTATTGTCGAGGCGCTGGACGACCCTGCCATCAGGGTCGTGTCTTTGACCGTCACCGAGGGCGGCTACTGCATCGATCCGGCGACGGGAGCCTTTAATCCCGAACATCCAGAGATCCAATATGACGCCGCTCATTTGGATGCGCCGAGAGGCGTGTTTGGCGTGCTGGTGGCTGCCCTGAAACGCCGCCGCGAGCGGGGGATCACGCCGTTCACGGTCATGTCCTGCGACAACATCCCTCATAATGGACAGGTCACCAGGGACGCCGTGGCGGGCACGGCGGAACTCATCGATCCAGGGCTCGCTGCCTACGTGCGCGAACAGGTGGCCTTCCCCAACAGCATGGTCGACCGCATCACGCCTGCGACCACGGACCGGGAGCGCGCCATCCTGGCTGAGCGCTTCGGCATTAAGGACAACTGGCCGGTCTTCTGCGAGCCGTTCCGGCAATGGGTGCTGGAGGACAACTTCCTGGCCGGTCGTCCGGCTCTGGAGGAGGTGGGGGTGACCTTCACGCCCCATGTAGCGGCCTTCGAGTTGATGAAGCTTCGTATCCTGAATGGCGGACACGCGGCCATCGCCTATCCGGCGGCGCTGCTGGGTATTCACTTCGTGCACGACGGCATGGCCGATCCCTTGGTGCGCGGCTTCCTCGACAAGCTCGAAACCAGTGAGATCATCCCGTGTGTGCCCCGGGTGCCAGGCGTTGACCTGCACGTGTATTACGAACTGATCGCGAACCGGTTCGCCAATCCCGATATCGGCGATACGATTCCGCGCCTGGCTCAGGATGGCTCGAACCGGCAGCCGAAGTTCATTCTCCCCTCGACCCGCGACCGCCTCAAGGCAGGAGGCGACATAACCGGTTTGGCGCTCGAATCCGCCTTATGGTGCCGTTACTGCGCAGGGAGCACCGACGCAGGCGAGCCGATCCCCGTGGATGATCCCAATGCCAGCCGCCTGATGGCCGCCGCCCGGGCGGCAAAGGACGATCCCGGGGCGTTCCTAGGCCTTCGGGATATTTTCGGCGACGTGGCCGATGCCCCAGCCTTCCGGGCTGCGTTCGACACTGCCCTCAGGGCGTTGTGGCGGGACGGTGTCCGCGCCACCCTGCAGCGGTACCTGGATGGGGGCCTGGCGTAACGCTTCTGCTTTCGTCGAAGGATGTTACGATAGACCCTTGGCCATCGGCGAGGGTTGGATATGGGCGGCAGGAACATCCTCATCTTCTCCGACGGTACGGGGCAGGCCGGCGGCCTGCTTCCGGACGAGCGCCGCAGCAACATCTACAAGCTTTTTCGCGCCACCCGCTGCGGCCCCGATTCCTCGGTCGATCCTTCCGAGCAGCTGACCTTCTACGACCCTGGCCTCGGCACGCAACTGCGTGGGATCGGATTGCTCAACTGGATCTGGAGATGGACCTACAACAAGGCCAGCCAGGCGCTGGGGCTCGGGATCACGGCCAATATCATCGATTGTTATGCGGCGATCCTGTCGATGTGGGAGCCGGGCGACCGGATCTTCCTGTTCGGCTTCAGTCGCGGCGCCTACACGGTCCGCTGCGTTGCAGGCGTCATGGCCTTGTGCGGAATCCCCACGACGATGAAGGACGGCACCCCGTTGCGACGGGACCCGAAAACGACCAGAGCCATCGCGTCAGAGGCTGTGAAGAAGGTCTATCAACATGTGAGCTCCCCGAAGGATACGAAGTATCTGGGGCAGAGGAGGGCGCTCGCGGCGCGCTTTCGCGCCCGGCACCACTCGAACGTCGACGGAGCCGCCAACGAAGTGCCTTACTTCATCGGGGTATTCGACACCGTCGCCGCACTGGGGAGCCTTGGCCTGCTCATGGTGCTGGGCATCCTGGCGTTAGGTTTCGCGGCGCTGGCGAGCTGGCTGCTCTCGCTCCTTGGCCTGTCGTTCGTGAGATGGTTCGCAATCCTCGGGGTCGCCGCAATAGGGGCGGGCGTGATCGGGTTTCTGCGAACTTACCTGAAATTCGCCACGGACCTCGAAGGCTATTCCTTTCTCGAAACTTTGCATTTCACCCATCTCAGGATGAAATTCTACGATAACGAGCTCAATCCGGCGGTGCCATATGCAAAGCACGCCCTGTCCATCGACGAGAACAGGGCCGATTTCAAGCAGGAGCCGTGGACCAACGAGGAAATGAACAGCCAGGGCAGGCGTTTCGAGCAGATCTGGTTCGCCGGGAACCACGGGGATGTCGGCGGCGGCTACCCAGAGAACGACGCGAGGTTATCCGACATCGCGTTCCAATGGATGGTGGACGAGGCCACCGCCGTTCCTCATGGGATCAAGATCGACCGGGACGTTCTCCACCTCTACCCAGCCTCTGCCGGGCCGCAGCACGACGAATGCAAATCCGGCCGGTTCGGGCGTTTCTGGAAGAAGGCCCCCAGGAATGTGCCTGAAACCGCGGTTCTTCATCCGTCCGTCCACGAACGTTTCACGTACCCTAAAGTGCTCCACTACGACGTGATGCGCCCGTACCGGCCCGCGAACCTGCGCCATCATCCCGACGTGAAGCATTGCTATCTGTAACCTGGCAGAGGTCGATCGCCCGATAATCTCTGATGGCACTGCCAGGGTGATCGCAACCCGACCGATAGGTGAACCTACTCCGGACGGAGGCCGTCATGAGAACGTATTACGTGTTCCAAGCCACGAACTCTCCCGAACTGCGCGGCTTTACGGATGATCCCACGGGCGCTGCGTTGCCTGCGGACGATGGGCCCTGGACCCTTGTGAGGGAAGTTGGCCCGGAGGAGGAATGGAACCTCGACGTAAGCCGAGCTGTCGTCGCGGCTGGTATCTTGGAGAACGGCTTTTTTCTCTGGGGGCCTGTTCAACATCGAACTTCGTCGAAGCCCGTCATCGAGAGCGACCGCGTTGAGGGAACAGCCGTGTTCGACGGAAACGGCGTACAGATCGGTACGATCAGGCGGCTGCTGATCGAGAAGGTGAGCGGCCGCGTGCTCTATGTGGATGTCACGTTCGGAGGCTTCCTGGGAATCGGCGTCCATCACCACACGATCCCGTGGGAAAAGCTCGCCTACGATACGGAACTGGAGGGCTATCGCACCGACATCACGGAATCCCAGGTCCAGGGCGCGCCTGCTTTTTACGGCGACGATCAGGTCTGGCCGGATCGCAGCCGCGAGCGGGATATGAGGAACTATTGGCAGGATCTCCCGCGAGGGCCGATCTGACCTTTCCGCGAGCCTATGCGCTCGGTCTGACGTCCTAGAGCCCGACTGGTTGGGATTATAGAACCGCAAGATGCGCTGAGCCACACTATCACAGCGGCTCGCGCAGGCGCCCTATGCCGCCAGGCATGACAGCAGCACGGCCATATGCGATGAAATCGCATCGGTCGGCTCCTCCGCTTTGCAAAGGTCGCGAGCTGATCTCGACATCGCCGAGGTATTTCCGACGTGACGACCTTCATTTGTACGGCTTGCGGCACCTCGTACCCATCTGCCGACACACCTCCGGCCCACTGCCCGATCTGCGAAGACGAGCGCCAATACGTTCCGACATCCGGTCAGGAATGGACCACGCCGGACCGGCTCGCGGCGCAGCACGCAAATGCTTGGCGCATGCATGAGAAAGGGCTTTTCAGCCTCTACACGCAGCCAGCCTTCGCCATCGGCCAGCGGGCCTTCCTGCTCCAAACCGGAAGCGGCAACATCCTCTGGGATTGCGTTGCCTTGATCGACGATGCCACGAGGGAGCTGGTGCAGGGGTTGGGCGGCCTGAGCGCCATCGCGATATCTCACCCCCACTACTACACCAGAGTGCAGGACTGGAGCCGCGCCTTCGGCAACATCCCGGTCTACCTCCACGCCGCGGACCGGCAATGGATCATGAGGCCCGATCCCTGTATCGAGCTGTGGGATGGCGAGACGCTGGAAATCGCCCCCGGCGCTACACTCATCCGGGCAGGCGGTCACTTTGCCGGGGGCACGGTTCTGCACTGGGCCCATCCGGAGGATGGAGCAGGGGTGCTCCTGTCCGGGGATATCGTGCAGGTTGCAAGCGATGTTCGCCGGGTCTCGTTCCTTTGGAGCTATCCCAACATGATGCCCCTGTCGGCGAAGGAAGTTCTGCGAATACGGGACTTGCTCGATCTATGGAGGTTCGAGCGCATCTATGGCGCATTCCATGGCAAGGACGTCCCTCGAAATGCGAAGAATGTCATCCGGGATTCAGTGGCCCGATACGTCGAACTGTTGAGCGAAGACTGAGGCGCAATCGCATTGGCATTCGGCCCGGAGCTCTGACCGAAGCGGAGTGGAACCACGCCGATATGGGGTTGTTACTGTCAGCGACAGGAGAACAACCATGGTGGACAATCGCCAAAGATCGAGAGATCCATTCGACGACGATAACGGTTACGGTGACGTCCCCTCCGGCGCTGTCGGTTCGAGGGGGCTGCGTGGCCGCGAATATACGGGCGGCTACGGTAAGGACACGAACGAGTTCAGTGGGGGATTCGTCGACGATGGACGTGGCGGCCCGCGGGACGATGCAGGCTATGCGCCCCCTCGCGGTCGCAGTTCCGGCTATGGAGCCTTCGGATCCACCGACAGGGACGACCGGCGTGGACCCGAGCAGGACGAGGACCGGCGTTACAATGCGGGCCCGCATCGGGGCCGAGGCCCAAAGGGGTACCAGCGGTCTGACGAGCGGATCCGTGAGGACGTCTGCGAGCGCCTTACCGACGATCCGTTCATCGATGCGTCAAATATCGAGGTTGAGGTGCGGGAGCGTGAAGTCATCCTGTCGGGCACCGTCGCCTCGCGAGGCCTTCGCCGTCGGGCCGAGGACCTTGCCGAGATGGCCTCCGGCATCGCGCATGTGCAAAACAACATCCGGGTTCACACAGGACCCTGATAGGCGCAGGGCCGCCTGATCCTGGGGGCTTCCGATCGGGATCATGCGGTCACGCCAGCCATAGGCGTCAAAGCCTTTTGATGATTCGTGCTGCGCTTGGCGGCCAGACCTGGCCTTACGGGCATCGATTTCGGAAATCTGACGGCCCCGCTCCTCAACCCGGGCTGAGAGACGCCGAAGGCGCCTGGTTTTCCGAGCTTTTTTACTTGCAACCTCCCGTTTGAACAGCCACGATTGCCATAAGTCTTTACGGCGACACTGAAGCCCGTGGAAACGGCTATTGAACGCGCCTGGCGGGGGATGAGATGGGTAAGGGTGGCAAGTGCCGTGTCCTGATCGTCGAGGACGAGGCGATGATCTCCATGCTGATCGAGGACATGGTTGTCGATCTCGGCTACGAAGTCGTCGGCCCCGCAGCGAGGCTGGACCACGCACTCACCCTGGCCCTGCAAGCCGAAATCGATATCGGGATGCTTGACATCAACGTAGACGGGTCCGTGGTTTTTCCCGTCGCGGACGTGCTGCGCTTCCGCGGTATCCCCTTCGTTTTCTCCACCGGCTATGACGCCCGCTCGCTGCCCGAGCGCTTCCGGAGCAGCCTGACCCTATCGAAGCCCTTTTCCTACAATAACCTGGAGACAACCTTGCGCAGCGCCCTGGAGGAGGCGACTTGTTCGCCGGAGGTCTCTCGTCTGCTCGGCTGATATCCGGAAGCCCTCTTCTCCATCAGATGGCGCAGCCTGCTGGAACGGTCAGGGTTGCCGATCATTAACATAGGTTGGGGAATCACGCCGCCGCCAAGGCGGCCAGCTGGAGCGGCGGCGCATGAGCGATGAGCCCGAAATCAAACCTTATAAAGGGCCTGCGGGCGGTTGGGGTTCCGTCAAATCCGTCGAGAGCATTCTGACGCGCGAAGGGCGGCTCATCAGCGGCAACGCCGTGCTTCTCAAACAGAACAAGCCGGATGGCTATGCCTGCGTGAGCTGCGCTTGGGCCAAGCCCGCAGAGCCGCATCCCTTCGAGTATTGCGAGAACGGCGCAAAGGCTACGGCCTGGGAGCTGACCACCAAACGGGTGACGCCCGAGTTCTTTGCCCAGCACAGAGTAGCCGAGCTGAGAACATGGTCCGACTACGAGCTTGAGGAGGCAGGACGCCTGACCCATCCCATGCGGTGGGACAAGGCCTCGGACCGATACCTGCCAGTGAGCTGGGAGGAGGCGTTCAGGGAGATCGGGCGGGAACTACAGGGATTCGATCCTCGTGAGGTGGTGCTCTACTGCTCCGGCAGGGCATCCCTTGAAACATCTTACATGTGGGCACTCTTTGCCCGGCTCTACGGCACGAACAACCTGCCGGACTCGTCGAACATGTGTCACGAGAGTACGTCCGTGGCCTTGCCCGACAGCATCGGCGTCTCCGTGGGAACTGTCGTCCTCGATGATTTCGAGAAGACCGACTGCATTCTGTTCTTCGGCCAGAATGTCGGCACCAACAGCCCGCGCATGCTTCATCCCCTCCAGGAAGCGTCGAAGCGCGGCGTGCCGATCATCACCTTCAATCCTTTGCGCGAAAGAGGGCTCGAGCGGTTCACCAATCCACAGGCGCCGACCGAAATGCTGACCGGGTCTGAGACCCGCATCTCGTCCCAGTACCATCAGCTCAAGACCGGCGGAGACATTGCGGCGATCATGGGAATCGCCAAAATCCTGATCGAGACCGACGACCGGGCGCGCGCGGAAGGACGGGAGCCCGTTCTCGATCACGCCTTCATCGCCGAGCATACCCACGGCTTCGAAGAGTTTGCCGCAGCGGCCCGGCGGCTCACATGGTCTGAACTGGAACATCGCTCGGGACTGCCGCAGGCCGCCCTTGAGGCCGTTGCTGCAACCTACGCCCGCGCGAAAGCCGTGATCGGGATTTACGGCATGGGGTTGACCCAGCACAAAACGGGCGTCGAGAACGTGCAGATGGTCGCCAATCTGCTTCTCCTGCGCGGCAACATCGGCAAGCCCGGCGCCGGCATCTGTCCCGTGCGGGGCCATTCCAACGTCCAGGGGCAGCGGACTGTCGGCATTTCGGAAAAACCCGAACTGGTTCCCCTCGACAAGCTGAAGGAGCAGTACGGTTTCGAGCCGCCGCGCTGGACCGGGATGAACACGGTCGAGGCATGCGAAGCCATTCTGAAACGCGAGGTCAAGGCCTTCGTGGCGCTTGGCGGGAACTTCGTGCGCGCGGCTCCGGAAACGGAGGCGCTCGAGGAGGCCTGGAAACATCTTCGCCTGACGGTGCAGATATCCACCAAGCTCAACCGGAACCATCTCGTCCACGGCGAGATCTCCTACATCCTTCCCTGCCTTGGACGAATCGAGATCGACGAGCAGGCGACAGGCCCGCAGGCCGTCGCCGTGGAGGATTCCACCGCCTGCATCCACGGCTCGAAGGGGATTGCAAAGCCCGCCAGTCCCGATCTGCTCTCGGAGCCCCGGATCGTTGCCGAACTTGCGAAGGCGACGCTGCCGGCGAATCCTAAAATCCCATGGGACGAATGGGTTTCCGACTATGTCCTCGTTCGTGACGCGATCGAGGAGACCTATCCGCAGGACTTCCGCGGCTTCAACGAGCGCATGTGGCAGCCGGGCGGATTCCATCGCCCCAACGCGGCACGCCACCGCCAATGGAAGACGAAGACCGAAAAAGCCAATTTCATCGTTCCCCGCAGCATCGAGGAGAACCTGCCCGATATTGAGAACGACCGCGACGTTCTCAAACTGATGACGGTGCGCTCCAACGATCAGTTCAACACCACGGTCTATGGCTTCCACGACCGGTTCAGGGGTGTGAAGGGCACCCGAATGATCCTGTTCATGAACCGCAACGACATCGTTCGCCTGAACCTGGAGGAGGGCGGCATGGTCGTTCTCACGACGGCCGTCGATGACGGGATCGTTCGTCAGGTGGCTGGTCTGCGCGTGACGCCCTACGACATTCCCGACGGCTGCTGCGCCTCCTACTATCCCGAATGCAACCCCCTGCTCCCGGTCTGGCATCATGCGGACCGCAGCAAGGTCCCAGCCGCCAAGTCGATCCCGGTCCGCATCGCCCGGATGGCGGCCAGACAGCCTGAGGCTGCGGAATGACGATCCATTCGTCCCCGGTCATCAGCCTTCCGCGGATGAGCGTCACGAAAGACGCATCTTCCGCCGGAGAGCGGGTGGTGCCGGAGGAAACACCTATCGCCTTGACCTATAACGGATCCACTCATGCGGTCATGATGGCGACACCTGCGGATCTCGAGGATTTTGCAGTTGGTTTCAGCCTGTCCGAGGGGATCATCGCATCCTCTGCGGACCTCGTTTCAACCGAGATCATTGAGCATGAACTCGGGTGCGAAGTCAGGATGTGGCTGTCGGAAGCGCGCGGAGGATCCTACCGGTCGCGGCGGCGGGCGCTTGCGGGCCCTGTCGGTTGCGGTCTCTGCGGGATCGAGTCCCTTGCCGAAGCGGCACGACCTGCACAAGTGGTGACCGGCAGCCTGCAGCTGCAGCCGGACATGATCATATCCGCCATGGCGGACTTGTCCGGAGCTCAGCGTCTGAATCGGGAGGTGAGGGCCATCCATGCCGCGGCCTTCTGGCATCCCAACCGGGGGCTCGTCGCGCTGCGCGAGGATGTGGGCCGTCACAATGCCCTCGACAAGCTGGCCGGAGCCCTTGCCAGGGCAGGGGAGCCAGGCACTGACGGAGCCGTACTGCTCACGAGCCGGGTCTCCGTGGAGATGGTGCAGAAAACCTCCCGGATGGGCGCGCCGATCCTCGTGGCGGTTTCCGCGCCGACCGCCCTGGCTGTGCGGGTTGCGGAACGTTGCGGGATTACACTCGCGGCGGTTGCGCGCGAGGATGCGTTCGAAGTGTTCACCCATCCTGGGCGCATCACGACCAGGGAACGAAGCTGCGCCGAGCTGATTGTGTAAACAGCGAAGCTTCACGCCGGACCCAAAATCCGGCCTAGAGAGGGATGCGCGGCACGGTCGATGGCGCAGCTCTTCACACCCGCGGCCAGCACGGCTTTTCGAGTGCTTATCGTTCTCGCTCTCCTGGGGGCGGTGGCGACGGGAGTGATGGCCTATTTCTGGGCACGCGCCGACAGCACATGGAATATCGGGAAACCAGCAGAGCAGCCTGTTCCCTTCCGGCATGATCTTCACAACGGCGCGCTTGGAATCGACTGCCGCTATTGCCATTCGACTGTGGAAAGAGCGGCGGATGCGGGCATGCCGTCCGCCCAGACGTGCATGTCGTGCCATTCCCAGGTCTGGACGGGAGCGAGCGTTCTCGAGCCGGTCCGCTCCAGCTTCGCCCTTGGCCAGCCTATCGAATGGACCTCCGTCCATCGCCTGCCGGACTATGTCTACTTCAACCATGCGGCTCATGTGACCAAGGGCGTGGCCTGCGAAACCTGCCATGGGCGCGTCGATCAGATGCCGAAGACGGTCAAGACCCAGACCCTGTCGATGGGCTGGTGCCTGGACTGTCACCGAGATCCAGCCGCTCATTTGCGGCCGCGGCAGGCGGTCTTCTCCATGGGCTACGAACCTCACGGCAATGATCTGCCGGAGGATGTGCGGGTCTTCTACCGCGAGGCGTCCCGGCGTCTCACCAGCTGCAGCACCTGTCATCGGTAGAAGTGATGAGCCAACATCCCCTCCCTGATCTCGAAGCCTTGAAAAACCGCCTCTCTGCGGAACAGGGTCCGCGCCTCTGGCGCAGCCTGGAGGAGCTGGCGGATCGGCCCGAGATTCAGCGATACCTGGAGGCGGAGTTCCCGGACATCATGCAGGTCTCGTCTGTCGATCGACGCACCCTGCTGCGCCTGATGGGGGCTTCCCTGGCCCTTGGAGGACTAGCTGCTTGCTCCGATGTTCAGAACGCAGCCGCGCCGCTTTTCTCCCAGAGCCGCAACATGCCGGGCTATACGCCAGGCGTCCCACTCACTATCGCGACCTCTGTAGAATTGAACGGCTATGGCCGCGGCGTCCTCGTCAAGGTGCAGGAAGGGCGTCCGATCAAGATCGAGGGCAATCCCCTCCATCCCGCAAGCCTTGGCGCAACGGACGTATTCGCCCAAGCCGAGATCCTGTCGCTCTACGATCCTGACCGGTCCGGAACCCCGCTCCAGAACGGCGTTTCCCGAGGCTGGGAGGAGGTCACGCAGTTCATCCGTCCGGTTCGCAACGAGCTCGTGGTCGAGGAGGGACGGGGACTGCACGTCCTGATGCCGCCGACTTCGTCGCCGACCCTGCGCCGGCTGGTCAGTCAGGCGCAGCAGCTCTTTCCCCACGCCCAGTGGTATTCCTACCTGCCGATCGACGACGACAACCGCCGCGCCGGCGCAATGGCGGTGTTCGGGCGCGAGATCGAGCCGGTCTACGACCTGACGCAGGCTGATGTGGTCGTAACCTTCGGCGGCGACCTCTTTGCCGAGGAGCCCGGGCATATTCGTTACGCAGCCGATTATCAGCAGCGCCGCAGGGCGCAGGACCGCTCGCTTCCACGCCTCTTCGCCATTGAGACCCGCCCAAGCCTCGTTGGAGCCCGGGCCGACGAGCGCTTCGCACTTCGGCCCAGGGATATCGCGGCTTTCGTGCAAGCGCTTGCGGCGGCGCTCGCTACGGATGCCCCCTCGCCATCGGACGTTCATCCGGGCGTAGCCCGGGTGGCGAGGGAGTTGCGCAAGACCGGCCCGCGCGGGCTCGTTGCCGCGGGCCGCGAGCAGCCGCCCCGCGTTCACGCGCTCGCCTTTGAAATCAACGCACGGCTCGGGGCCTTCGGGACGACGATCATGGCCATAGATCCCGTGCGGCCAACATTCGGGCAGCCGATCGCCGAACTCGCAGGTGCAATCGCGGCGGGTCGCGTCTCCCGGTTGATCATTCTGGGAGGCAATCCTGCTTATAGCGCTCCCGCCGATCTCCAGATTGCTGATCTGATACGGCGCGTGCCGCTGTCCCTGCATCTCGGCCAGCATCACGACGAGACGGCCGCAGCCTGCCAATGGCACATCCCAGAGACCCATGCTCTCGAAAGCTGGGGTGATCTGCGAGCGTTCTACGGCACGATCGGACTGCGCCAGCCGGCCGCTCAGCCGTTGAAGCCGGGCCTCAGCGCGGAGGAATTCCTCGGACTTATGGCCGGGCAGGTGGCCGACGGGCGCGCTCTCGTTCAAGCCACATGGCGCGAGGCTTGGGGCGGCGCTTTCGAGGAGCGTTGGAACCGGGTGTTAGAGGACGGCGTCGTGGAGAATTCCGCACTGCCGCCGGTCGAGATATCCGCTCGCACCGATTGGGATGCGGGATCCAAAGAACCCATTGCATCAGCCGGCATCGACGTGGTCTTCGCACCCGACCCATCGGTCTGGGATGGACGCTATGCCAATAACGGTTGGCTGCAGGAACTTCCAAAACCTCTGACGAAGCAGGTTTGGGGCAATGCGGCGTTGATGGCGCCTGACACCGCGGAGCTGTTCGGACTCTCATCGGGCGATGCAATCGATCTTTCCGTTAATGGCCGTGTGATGCGGGCCCCCGTGTGGGTGCAGCCCGGCCACGCGCCCGGCTCCGTGACGCTTCCCCTGGGCTACGGCCGTTTGCGGGCCGGACGCATCGGCAATGAGGTCGGATTCGACGCTTATGCGCTGCGCACCTCTGATCGACCGTGGGCTGCCACGGGCGAGATAAAGGTGGTGGGTGAGCATATCGGGTTGGTGACGACGCAGCACCACCATGCGCTTCAGACACAGGATATCGTCCGCATCGTCGCGCCGGGTCGGGCGCTCGAGCCGGCCGATGTGGCGCAGCCATCCCTTTATCCGGAATGGTCCTATCCCGATCATGCCTGGGGCATGGCCATCGACCTCGATGCGTGCATCGGCTGCAATGCCTGCGTGATCGCCTGTCAGGCGGAGAACAACATCGCGGTCGTCGGCCCGGAGGAGGTGGCGAAGGGCAGGGAGATGCACTGGCTGCGCGTGGACCGCTACTATGCTGGAGACCCGGCTGATCCGAGCACCTATTTCCAACCCGTCCCCTGTATGCACTGCGAGAAGGCTCCTTGCGAGGTGGTTTGTCCCGTCAACGCGACGGTGCACTCGTCCGAAGGCCTCAATGACATGGTCTATAACCGCTGCATCGGAACGCGAACCTGCTCGAACAACTGTCCGTACAAGGTTCGCCGTTTCAACTTCGTCGACTATCAGGGCGCCGAGTACGCCACCTCTCCGGAGGCCGCCAACCCTCATGTGACGGTCCGGGACCGCGGCGTCATGGAAAAGTGCACCTACTGCGTCCAGCGGATAGGCGCCGCCCGCGCCGATGCCCGCATCGACGAGCGGCGTCTGCGCGACGGCGAGGTCGCAACTGCCTGCCAGCAGGCTTGCCCAACTCAAGCCATCGTGTTCGGGGACATCAACGACCCCGAGAGTTCCGTCAGCCGTCTCAAGCGCAGCCCCCGCAACTACGCCCTGCTCGGAGCGCTGAACACTCAGCCCCGAACCACATACCTGGCCCGGGTGGAAAACCCGGCTGATGAGGGGTGACCGGATGGAAGCCCCAACACACGCGGTCACGCGGCGGATTGCGGAGATTCCTCTCTCCGGTCATTTCGGATGGAAATGGTGGATCGCGCTCCTGATATCAACCGGTCTCGTGCTGCTGCTCGGCTATACCCTGGCGGCTGTCACGTTCATCGGGGTCGGCGTCTGGGGCGTCAACATCCCGTTCGTCTGGGGCTTCGATCTGATCAACTATGCCTGGTGGATCGGCATCGCCAATGGCGCGAGCCTCTTTGCAGCCACTCTCGTTCTGCGCCGCCACGATTTGCGAACAGCAGTCAACCGCTTTGCCGAAGGCGTCGCGTTCTTTGCCGTCATCTGCGCGGGGATCTTCCCGATCTTCCATCTGGGTCGCCCCTGGCTGTTTTACTGGGTATTCCCTTACCCGGCGACCTTCGAGGTCTGGCCGCAGTTCCGCAGCACTCTGACCTGGGATTTCTGGGCGATCAGCACCCACGCCATCGTCACCAGTCTTCTCTGGTATGTGGGTCTGATCCCGGATCTCGCGACCTTGCGCGACCGCGCCAGGACAAAGTTGGCGCAGCGAATTTATGGGGTATTCGCCCTCGGCTGGCGCGGCTCCGTATGGCATTGGGCTTATCACCAGCGTGCCTATCGCCTCGTCGCCATCCTGGTCTTGCCTTTGATCCTGATCATGCAGAGCACCGTCGCGTTCGAGTTTGCCGTGACACTTGTTCCCGACTGGCACGAGACGCGCCAGCCGCTTCATTTCGTGGCGACGGGTCTGGCGCAGGGATTGTCCATCGTGCTTCTCGTGGCTGTCCTGCTGCGGTGGAGCCTGCGTCTCGAACGCTACATCGACGACGAGGACATCGATCTGCTGGGCAAGCTCGTCCTCGCAACCGCGCTCGTGTCGGGCTACCTCTACCTGGATGAGATTGCCGCGGCTCTCCTGACAGGCGGAAAGGCCTGGGAGGCCATCTATCACCGGATGACCGGCGACTATTCTGGTCTTTATTGGACCGCGATCGTCTACAGCGTTCTGATCCCGCAGCTGTTCTGGTTGAAGCTCGCCCGGCAAAGCGTCATTGCGGGAGTGTTCGTCGGTATCTCAATCGGCGTCGGCGTCTGGTTTGATCGCTTCTCGATCATCATCGGCGGACTTCAGACGGACTACCTCCCGTCTGTGTGGCGCACCTACAGCCCGACCCTTTCCGAGACCGGACTTTTCCTGGGCACCATTGGGCTTTTTGCGGCCCTTTTGCTGCTCTTCGTGCGCTTCCTGCCTGTGGTCTCCATGTTCGAGTCGCGGCACGACGAACATGAGGAGAAGTCCTCATGACGGAACCGCTCTACGGCATCATGGCGGAATTCGGGACGCCCAAGGCCCTGGAGAATGCCGTCAAGGCATCGAAGCTCGCCGGCTACACGAAGCTGGACGCGTTCAGTCCCTTCCCGCTTTCGGACGTAGCCAAGGTACTCGACGTTCGCACGAGGGCGATCCCGTGGATCGCTTTCGTGGCGGGGCTCGTCGGGGCCGCCATTCAGTATGGCTCGCAGTATTGGATGAACGCCGTTGACTACCCGATCAATGTCGGCGGCCGGCCCCTCGACAGCTGGCCCGCCTTCATTCCGTCGACGCTGATCGTCGCTATTCTATGGGCCGGTCTTGCGACGCTCCTCGGCCTCCTTCTCATTCTGCGGTTGCCCCGGCTGCATCATCCGGTCTTCGCGGTGCCGGGTTTCGAGCGCGCCTCGGGGGATCGGTTCTTCCTTTGCATCTCGAGCGATGATCCGCTTTTTGAACCTGGCGCTGCCTGGGATTTTCTACAAACCCTTTCGCCCCAGAGAGTTCGAGAGGTTCCGGCATGCGGATAGCTGTCGTCGCCGTCGGTGCGGCTCTCCTGGCAGGGTGTGATTCCGGCACCGAGGAAAGGGCGTCCATTGCCTCGACGCGCGCCGTGCAGCGCGCCTATCTGCCTGCTCCTCCGGGCACGGTCCCCAGGGGTTCTGCCGCACAGGCGGCCGCCCTCGCGCCGCCTGGGCCGGAGGTCACGCCAGCCTTTGTGGCCAGGGGCGAGAAGCGCTTTCGGGCGTTCTGTTCGCCATGCCACGGCATGAGCGGACGCGGCGACGGCACGGTCGTGTCCCGCGGTTTTCCACCGCCGCCGTCCTATCACGAGGAACGCATCCGTGAACTCTCGCCGGAACACATCGTGTCGGTGATCACCCATGGCAAAGGCAGGATGTTCCCCTATGCGGATCGCGTTCTGCCCGAGGACCGCTGGGCCATCGCGCATTACGTGAAAACGCTTCAGGCGCGCGAGGTGGACCCAGCATCCAGCCAAGAGGCCCCAACTCCATGAGCACGGTGCAGGCCCTTTACGTCGCCTTCGTGGGTCTGGCGGGTGTGGCGATGGGCAGCCTGGGCCTGCTGATGCTCGGGCACCTAATGAGCAAGCACTGGCTTGCCCCTGTGCGCGCTGAAGCGGAAGCCGCCGCGCTCACGATGCCTGTCCTGCTGCTCGTCGGAATCCCCCTTGCTTTTAGCTTGGAGCAGCTTTTTCCGTGGGCAGGGCAGGATCTCGATTTGCCAGCGGCGCGCGCGACCTTTCTCAGCCCGGGCTTCTTCATTCTCAGAAGCGCCTTCTATCTCGCTGTCTCAACCGGAATTGCCCTTTGGTTGATCCACACCCGAAGCGTGCGCCGGACAAGCGCAATCGGCTTGGCACTGCTGGCGCCCGTCATGACGTTCGCGGCTTATGACTGGGTTCTGTCCCGGGAGCCTCAATGGTGGTCCAGCCTGTTCGGCTTCGCCTTCGCGACCAGCCAGCTTCTCGCGGCACTCGCAGGTGCAATCCTGATCACCCTGCTGAAAACCGAACCCGCCTCCCCGAAGCGAATGGTGAGTCTGGAGAGGGCGTTGCTGACCTTGGCTCTGCTGACGGTCTGGACATGGTTCAGCCAGTTCCTCATCGTGTGGCTCACAAACCTGCCGCACGAGGCCGCATGGTATGTGCGGCGCGCGGACCAGTGGAGCCTCGGAGTCTTGGGCTTCGCGGTCATCACGATGTTTACGGCGATCGTCGTGCTGGTGCCATCAGGTGTCAGCCGCATCGGAATGATCCTGGGCAGCGCGCTCGTCCTCCTGCATCACGGGGCTCATATGATCTGGATCCTTCGTCCGGAGGGTGGAACCTCTTGGCCCGGTCTCGGACTGGCCTTTGGAGCAGCAGGCATCTGGATCGCGGTCTTCTCGGCCGTCATGCGATCTCGGCCCACCTATGCGGAAGAGGCGGCCGAAGCGCCTTAGCTTTTCGGCTCCTTGGACAGGTCGGGGGCGATCCGGCGCGTACGAGGCGTCGTCTCCGATGCGTCGGTGGCTGGGGCATCCAGATCGGTCATTGCCTTGTCCGGTTCCCGCAAGGGAAGCGGCGGATCCGGCGGGTAGACCCGCAAGTCCTCGCGGCCGAGGGTGTAAAGATAAGCGGCGACATGGCGAGCCTCGGCCTCTGTGAGGCCTTGGGCCGGCATCCCGGTGCCGAGTTTGAGCGCCACCGGGTCCAAGAGCCATGCAACCAGATGCTGTGGGGTGTTGGGCAGAAAGCCCGCGAGGAGGTGCTGCTGGGCATAGTTGCGCAGCTCAGGTCCGACTTTGCCTCGCGCTCCCCGAACTCCGTCAATCGTATGACAGGCGCCGCAACCGAAAGCCTGGATGAGGCCGCGTCCCTGTTCAGGGTCGCTATCCGCGATCCTGAGAGGAGAAACCCGGTCATCCGGCGCGTCGCTACACGCCGCCATGCCGTTGAGGCCGACGATCGTCATGATCAGAATCAAGGGCCGCACGCTCATCAATTCGTATCCAGTGCCTCCGAAGCGCCAACCTTCGGCCGCGGGACCCGTTCCGATCGGGGCGGCGTAAGCAGCCGAAAGGCCATGGCGAGGCCTGCCAGGAGGTAGATGGCGCACATGGGAAGGGACATGATCGCCCCGGCGAGCTGCTGATCCTCCAACGGGCTCATTCCCCAGGAGAGAGGCTCCGGCGAGCGATACAGCGCCTGACGGGCGAAGCTGAGGAGAGCGCTCAGCAGGCCGCTCTGCAGCAGCGTCATGAAGCACGCGATAAGCGCCGCCGCTGCGGCTTCACGGCCCGAGACCGCCTTGATGACCGCGCGCCAGAAAAGGAGGGCAGTGCCGAAGAACAGCATGTGCTCGAGCCAATGCAGCCAATCTGCCGCGACAGCCGCATCGAAGAGCGCCGGGTTATGCCAGATCCAAAGCGCCGCCATGTGAATGACGGCAGCGGGAATGGGTTTTGCCAATGGAGACAGGAAGGCAAACCCCCGCCTCATCCTTCGCTGGCGCGGAAGACTGCGTCGCCAGCCCTCGGGAAGCCCCCAAAGCCATGCGACCTCCGGCTTGCCGAGAACGAGAAGTGGCGGAGCAACCGTAATTAACAGAATGTGCTGCACCATATGAGCCGACAGCAGGGGCTTGGCGAGCCCTTCCAGGGGAGACAGAAGTGCCACGATGAGGAGGAGCATTCCGGCGCCGAAGCAGAGGATCTGTCTCGGACCAAATCCGGGCGGAAAACGGCCCAGTCTTTGCCGCAGGCGCCAGACGCCGCGCCCGAAAAGGATGCCGGACAGGCTCAAAGGGACCGTCACCAAGGGGTCGGCCGACCACGCGCTCCAGAGGCCGCCTAAATCGTGTGGGATGCTCCCGTGAGCCCGGGCGGGGTGGCTGGCCATGAGCGCGGGTAGTCCCGCGACCATCTTCAGCCATGAATCCTTCCGACTGTTCGGGAGGCTTTTGACGGAACCAACTCTCACGGCCAAGCTTGTCTTTTCAACGCATGCAGGACTGATGTAGGGCGGATGAACCTGGAAACGACTCGGCATCGCCTCCTCGGGGAGGTCCGGGCCTGCGTGAGGCGTGCGGGACGGCTGCTGCTTATATCCGGTCCTCTGGCTGCCGCCGCAGGCTGCAGCGGCATCCAGTCGGCTCTTGATCCGGCAGGGTTCGATGCACAGCGCATTTATGTGCTGACCCTTGTTATGACCGCCGGCGGCGCTCTCATCTTTCTCGGCGTCACGGCGCTGCTGCTCTACGCCATCTACGCGGAGCCTTCCCGTCGGGCCTGGCTGGGCAGCCGTCGCACGGTTCTATATGGCGGCTTGGCGTTTCCGGTCGTGGTCCTGTCCGCGCTTCTGCCCTACGGCCTGATCGTCATGCGGGACACGGATGCTCCGGCGCCGGGCGCGCTGCCGATCGAGGTGATCGGCGAGCAGTATTGGTGGCGCGTGCGCTATCCCGCCGCTGAGGCACAGAACGAATTCTCGACGGCCAACGAGGTCGTGATTCCGGTCGGACGGCCGATTTCCATATCCGTGACCTCGGCCGACGTCATTCACAGTTTCTGGATCCCGAATTTCGGCGGGAAGATCGATATGATCCCAGGACGCATCAACCGTCTCAATTTCACGGCGGAGCGTCCAGGCATCTATCGCGGGGTCTGCGCGGAGTTCTGCGGCGACCAGCATGCCCGCATGGCGTTCGACGTCGTGGCATTGGAACCCGATGCTTTCGCCGTTTGGCGCACAGGTCAGTCGCAGCCCGCTCCGGCTCCCCCGACACCGTTTCTGGAGCGTGGCCGGGACCTCTTTCGCACAGGCGGCTGCGGGTCGTGCCACGCGGTGCGGGGAACGGACGCCAATGGACAGTTCGGCCCTGATTTGTCCCATGTGGGAAGCCGTCGCACCATCGGGGCTGGACAGTTCCCGAACAATGTCGGCACCCTCGCGGGCTGGATCGCCAACACGCAGCACATCAAGCCAGGAGCGCGGATGCCCTCCTACGGCACGCTTTCGGGCGAGGATCTTCGTGCCCTCGCGGGCTATCTGGAGAGCTTGAGATGAACGCGCCCGGGCTCCCGAAATCGTTCGAGCGCGACAGGTCCGAGCTCCCGAATCCGCTCCCCCGTCCCGAGGGGGAGTTCGAAGGGCTCAAAAAGGCATGGGAGCCGCCGAAGGGCATCAGCTTCATCACGGCCGTCAACAATACCTATGTGGGCCTCTGGTACGTGGGAACGGCTTTCCTGTTCTTCATCCTGGCAGGAATCCTGGCGCTCATCATGCGCGCCCAGCTGGCGTCGCCTGAGAGCGATCTTGTGGGGCATGACCTCTACAACCAACTCTTTACCATGCACGGCACGGTGATGATGTTCCTCTTCGCGGTTCCGGCCGTGGAGGCTGCGAGCGTATATCTTCTGCCGAACATGCAGGCCGCCAGGGACCTGCCGTTCCCGCGCCTCTCGGCCTATGCCTTCTGGGCTTATTTCGTCGGCGGGTTGGTGTTCTTCTGCACCATCTTCTTTGGTCTCGCACCCAATGGCGGCTGGTTCATGTATCCGCCCCTCACCAGCACCAAATATTCACCTGCCGACAATGCGGATTGGTGGCTTCTCGGGATTGGGTTCATCGAGATTTCGGCCATCGCCGGCGCGATCGAAATCATCGTCGGGGTCATGAAGACCCGCGCCGTGGGAATGAGCCTGGACAAACTCCCGGTCTATTCCTGGGCCATGCTGGTCTTCGCTGCGATGATCGTCATCGGCTTTCCGGCGATCATCCTGGGTACGCTCTTGCTCGAGCTGGAGCGGGCATTCGACTGGCCGTTCTTCATCGCCGAGAGGGGCGGAGACCCGCTCCTGTGGCAGCACCTGTTCTGGTTTTTCGGCCACCCGGAAGTCTACATCATCTTCCTGCCGGCCACCGGCATGGTGTCCATGATCGTGCCCGCGATGGCGCAGACGCCCCTCGTCGGGTATCGGCTCGTTGTGCTCGCCCTCATCGCCACCGGGTTCCTGTCCTTCGGGCTCTGGGTGCACCACATGTTCGCCACAGGCCTGCCGAAGATGTCCCTGAGCTTCTTCTCGGCCGCCAGCACCGCGGTGGCGGTGCCGAGCGGGATTCAGGTCTTTGCCTGGATCGCCACCATTGCGTCGGGGCGCATGAAGCTCACGACGCCTTCGCTCTTCGTCATCGGATTCCTGTTCATCTTCACCCTCGGTGGCCTCACCGGCGTGATGGTCGCCATGGCGCCTTTCGACTGGCAGGCCCACGACAGTTACTTTGTGGTGGCGCACCTTCATTACGTGCTCATTGGCGGAATGGTTTTTCCGCTTTTTGCGGCCTTCTACTACTGGGTGCCGGTCGCCAGTAAGCGCGCGCTGTCGGAGCGCCTCGGGCGCTGGGTGTTCGGGCTCATGTTCCTGGGGGTCAACGTGACCTTTCTGCCGATGCACATCACCGGGCTCATCGGCATGCCCCGGCGGGTCTATACTTATCCGGTCGGAATGGGATGGGACGCCCTGAACCTTGTTTCCACGGTCGGCGCGTTCATGATCGCCATCGGGGTCGCGATCTTTCTCGTGGACATGGCGCGCAATTTCCGTTTCGCCGGCGAGGACAACGCGGGCAACGTCTGGAACGCCGGCACCCTCGAATGGCTTCCCAACGGCAACTACGCGACGCGCAGCATCCCGTCCGTGAATAGCCGTGAACCGCTATGGGACCAACCGGACCTGGCCAAGAATGTCGAAGATGGGCGGTACTATCTCCCCGGAACAGCCACAGGGGGCCGCGAGGCATTGGTGACAAGCCCGTTCGATGCGCGTCCGCAATACATTCTGCAGATACCCGGACCGGGATGGCAGCCGGTTCTGTCGGCTGTGTTCACGGCCGCGTTCTTCCTTCTTTTGACCGTGAAGCTGATCTTCCTGTCGGTCATCTGCGGAGTTCTGGCGGTCGGATGCGTGATCTGGTGGTTGTGGGAAACGGATCCCGGACCGGTTCGCCCGCCGGCCGATATCGGCGGAGGCGTGGTGGTGCCGGTCTATGTCACCGGGCCGATGAACCATTCCTGGTGGGCCATGATCGTCCTCATGATCGTGAGCGGGATGGTGTTCACCTGCCTCATCTTTTCGTATCTTTTCCTGTGGCTGGTCAATCCTATGGCTTGGCCGCCGCAGGAGACTGTTCTGCCTTCGGTCGCATGGCCGTTGGCTGCAGCCTTCCTCTATGTGGTCAGCGCTGCGCTGATCCTCTGGGCAAGCCGCGTGCTGAAGGGCGATGACCGCCGGGCTCCCCGCTCCGTGCCAATCTTGATCGGCGTCGCACTCGTTCTTGTCTCGGGGGCGTCGGCGGTGGACCTTTGGGCGCAGTGGCGGAGTGGTTTAAGTCCCTCGGCTCATGCCTATGGGGCGGCGGTTTATGCGATCCTGTCCCTGCAGATCTTCTTCGTGCTCACAACCCTTGTGATGGGCCTTTACACTATAGCCCGGTGGGTTGCGGGCCGACTCGACAGCGTGCGCCGGACGACCTTCGACAACACCATGCTGTTTTGGATCTACACCACAGGGCAGGGCCTCGTGGGTCTCCTGGTCGTGTACGGCTTTCCTCGGCTTGGGGGAGGCGTCTAGCCATGGCCGGCCGAAGGACGCTTCAGGTTCTCGTGATGCTCGGGGGACTCATCGCATGGGCGCTGCAGTTCACCTTGATTTATGGCGTCACCTCAACGCTCTGCGGGCGAGGCTGGGCGGATAAAACCTTGTTTGGAGGAGGGGTCGTCCCAGTGACGATCCTGCTGTCGACCCTTGCGGCACTTGCCATCGGGGCCGCCATGCTTCTCCTGTCCCTCAAAGAATACAGAAGCCTGCAACATGGAACAGCATCCGCCGTCGATACTTTCATGAACCAGGCCGCAATTCTGATCAGTGGCCTGTCCTTGGTTGTCATTATCTGGCACGGCGTGCCGGCTCTGATCCTCCCGGCCTGCGCCTGAACGCGACATCCTCACATGACACAGACGAGAAGGCAGCACCCACGATGATCGATTGGCACGAGTTGTTCGTCCCGACAAATCCGATCCCTGCCGTCATCCTTCGCGGGACGCTCACTTATATCATGCTGTTCTTGATCTTGAGGTTTCTGCTCAAGCGTCAGTCGGGGGTCATCGGGATCGCTGATCTTCTCGTCATCGTGCTCATCGCGGACGCGGCCCAGAATGCGATGGCCCATGAGTACAAATCCATTACAGAAGGCGCGATCCTGGTGCTCACCATCGTGTTCTGGAACTACGCGATCGATTGGCTGGGATTTCGTTTTCCTGCCCTTCAGCGCCTGACCAGGCCGCCGCCGCTGTTGCTGATCAAAGATGGCAAGATGCTTCCCCAGAACATGCGCCGGGAAATGATCACCGCCGAGGAACTGAACAGTCAGCTTCGCCAACAGGGGGTCGAGAACTGCTCGGAGGTCAAGACAGCCTATATCGAGGGCGACGGGTCCATCAGCATCATTCGGCGTGACAATGGCGAGACCAATCAGAGCCCCGATCAAAAAATGAAAGGCATCGCCTGACGCCTTGGAGCGCCAAGGCCTAGGCCGCCTGAGGTGCGCCCGGCTGGCGCAACGGGTGCGCTTTCGCAAAAGCCTCCTGCGCCATGCAACGCTCCACAACTTTCGCAACTCTTGGAAAATCCTCGACGCGGCCGTCAAAGAGCTTGTACCCGACTGCGAGACTGACCAGGCAGATATCTGCCATCGAGACGGTGTCGCCATGGCAGTAGTCACCGCTGTCGGAATCGTGCGCCAGATGCGCCTCGACGGCGCGCAATCCTTCTCTCATCCAGTGGCGAATCCACGTGAGGCGCTGGGCCTCGCTCAAATGAAATTCGCGCTCCAGGAACTCGCGCACCCGCGGCACGATGAGAGGGTGCGAGTCGCAGGCAACGATCTGGGCGAGTCCACGCACTCTGGCGCGCCCGCGTGGGTCTGTTGGCAAAAGCGGAACCTGAGGAAAGAGTTCTTCCAGATACTCGAGAATGGCGAGGGACTGAAAAAGGGCCGGGCCATCGCCATCGATCAGCACCGGCACGACGCCTTGCGGATTGATGTCGCGGAAATCCGTGGCATGCTGGGCGCCCGAGACGAGGTCGATCATGACCTCCTTGCGGTCGATCCGTTTCAGGTTCAGAGCGATCCTGACCCTGAGCGTCGCGAGTGAACGCCAAAAGCCGTAAAGCTGCATCACGCCCTCCAGTCGCCCCCGCCGGCTCAGTATAGGCTGATGAAACGGCTTTAGCACCCTCTCACGTCGAGCCGGCGCTCCTAGAGGTCTGCTTCTTGCCCGGTTGATCCGGCATCGCTAAACATGTCGTTCAGGGCCACCAAAAGGGCCGAGCGCGCCGGCTGATTAGAGGCCAGCGTCAGGAAGTCGTTGATTCCATACCGCTCGGACCCGCTTGCTGTCTGCTCGTCGACGACGCTGCTCATGTGCTTCCAGGTATGCTCGACGTATAGCCCAGGCGCATCAGGATCCAGTATGAGGTGCCACCAGTCGCCCGTGTTTACCCCTGACCCACGAGGCGCAAAGGCCAACTCCCTCCTGAATACCGCCATCAATCCCTCCATTCATCAAACTGCCGACGCTTCGAGCTGACACGGCGATCAGCATATGATCCGCCTGGATTAGCGACCATTATCGAGATCGGACTGCCGGCAGCGATATCCGATGAAGCATTGGGCGCTGTCAGCCGTCTGGACCCAGGCAGGCTCCGTGGTCTCTTCATGGGTGCAGTAGCCTGGACCGCTGACAAACCGGTTATAGGTCGTTGGGCCCGTATGAAGCACGACAGCCCCTCTGGCCCTTACGGTTCCGGCAGCTTGGCCGCAGGTCAGTCCTCGGGTCGAGCCAGCCGATTGCGCCAGCGCCGCCGATCCAGCGCCGTGGACGAAGAGGGCCAAAATGACTGCTTTCATAACGGGGGTCCCGTTCAGGAGCGATACCATCCAACGATATCACCTTCGACCTGTTCCGACGGGGTTGCCCAGGCGCCTGTAACTTTCCGCTGCTAGCAGGCGGATCGTTCGAGATGTGAGGAGAGAACGGGCGGGGATGTTTTCCTGCCCGCGCTCGATTTCAGAGGAGTGGCTGAGGCGGTGCACCCGGCTTTCGGTTGCGCCGATGGGTTCTTCACTGAAGAGGCTTAGCCGTCGTCCCGTTCATGCTTGAGCTGATCGATACGCTTAGATGCCTCGGCCTTGTCGAGCTCCGGGTCGAAAGCGTCCGGGTTGTCAGCCTGCTCGGATAGGGTCTTCAAGTACGAAGCTTGAGCCCCCGTCATCGGCTCGTCTCCGGTGACCCAGTCTTCCGGATTCTTGATCTGGTTTGAGTTCCCATCCGGGTTAGCCTTAGGGTTCTCATTGCGGGCCATATTCCCGTTTCTTCCCTGGGCCTGCTGACCGTGGCTCGATTTCATGGCGAATCTCCTGATTGTTCATGATTTGTTCTTATTAACGCATGTCCGTTTGCTGGGGTTCCCGGGTTTCGTAAGGAGTTGTGGGCTGGACCGACGCTAATCAAAGCAGGCGGCAAAGGGACCTAGGCGGTGTGACGGGTTTGGCCAAGATGAAGCCCGCTGTAAGTGCGACCTACTCCTCGAAGCGGCTCGAAGGGTCCCGGTCTCCCTCGTATCGCCTCTTGAGCGGAAACGGCGGCAACCAGGACTCGCGACGGACAGTCCATAGTTCGTAGGTTGGCATCAGTTGGTCAGGGGAATCCAGAGATCCTAGGTTCACTTCGATCTCGTCTGCGCTGCGTGAGAAAATGGACGAGCCGCAGCCGGGACAGAAAAACCGCCCGGCGTAGTCGCGCGTTTCGCCATCGATCATCACCGCGTCCTGAGGGAAGACTGCGGAAGCGTGAAAGAGGGTCCCATGATGCTTGCGGCAGTCGAGACAGTGACAAAGGCCGACCCGGTATGGACGCCCCGACGCCACAATTCGGACGTTGCCGCACAGGCAACCGCCGGTGAATCGGTCCATGCTGCGCCTCCTCTCAAATCAGGTGCGCGGAATGTTTACAACGATCAGCACCATTGTCATTAACCGCTGCGGGCGGGACTCGCCGTTCTTCCATGGAGGGCGATAGCGGCTATCGCTTCCAGGCGAGGCTCGGTCAGACAGGGTCCTTTCGCTTGAGGTAGTTGTAGACGGTCGCGCGGCCCAATCCCAATACGCGTGAGATGTAGGCTGCGGCATTGCGCCCGCCGAACGCGCCGTCGCCTGCGAGGTCCGTGACGAGCTGCTGCTTCTGGACACGGTTCATCTCCGAGATGGAGAGGCCGCGCTCGCGGGTCCAGGACTGGATGTACTCGTTGATACGCTCATGCCAGTCTTCCTTGAAAAGGGACACGGGCTTTTCGGCGATCTGAGGGACGGACACGAGGGCGTTCAGCGTCTGCATCACCGCGTGGAAGTGCGAGACGTCCACATTGATGCAAAGAATGCCGATGGCCTTATCGTCGGAGCGGAGCACCGCGCTGACCGATTTGATGCGGCGGCCATCCCAGTTCACTTTTTCGTACGGGCCGATGATAATATCGGACGGCTTGAAATCGATTTCGTGCAGGAGCGACGGCTCGCCAAGCTCCCGCTTGGAAAAGGGGTTGGCGAGGTAGACCACCGTCTCCGTCGTGAGGTCGTGCAGGACCACTTCCGCATAGGGCCGGAAGAGCAGCGCGATTGCATCACAGATGTGGGTATAGGCACCCAGCTCAGGCGCCGTCGCGGTCTTGAGGGAGGGCCCGCGTCTCTTGCTCATGACAGCTCTGTGCGGATGAAATCGGACAACCGCTGCAGTCCGACCTCAAGGTGCTCGGCCGGCGCTCCGATGCCGATCCTGATATGTTGGTCGAGCCCATAGACATCGCCAGGAAGCAGCATGATGCCGCGTTCCTCGCGCAGGCGATGAACCAGCTTCGTCGAATTGATCGGCATCGCGTAGCGCAGGAACGCCATGCCGCCGGCCTTGGGCGGCACGAACGAGAACAGGTCGATGTTTTGATCGACCCACCGCTGGAGGAGCGCCAGGTTCCCACGAAGGATCTGCTTGCTGCGAGAGAGGATTTCCCGCCGTTTCGCCGGCTGAATGGCGATCTCCGCAACGAACTCGCTCACAGCGCCTGTCGTGATCGACGTGTAATCCTTGCGCTGCCAGGACGTATAGATTTCCTGCACAGGCCCGACCAGCCAGCCGATGCGCAGGCCAGGAAGAGCCATGGCCTTCGACAAGCCGTTCGTGATGATGGCCTTCTCGTACAGGTCCGCGAAACTCGGAGGTTCGTCCGCGTCCAGCTCCGCTCCCTTGTAAACCTCGTCGGCGTGGAGGTAGATCCCATACTGGCGAGCGATCTCCACAAGGCCGTCCATGATGTCCCGTGACAGAATGCTGCCGGTCGGGTTGTTGGGATGGCAGATGGTCATCATCTTCGTGCGGCTGGAAACGGCCTTCCGCACGTCGTCGAGATCCGGCGTCCAGCCCAGTTCCTCGCGTAGAAGAACCTCTTTAACCTCAACTCCGATGGCGCGCGCCCAACCCCAGATCTGGAGATAATTGGGGACAAACACCACGAGTTCGTCGCCCGGCTCCAACAACGACATGACAAGAAGGAAATTCGCTTCGGCCGATCCGTTCGTCACCATCACATGATTGGCGGTGCGGCCCGGGTGAAGATTGGCGATTGCCTGCCGCAGTTCCACGCGGCCGTTCGTCCAGCCATAGCCGAGCTCCACATCGAGCACGGCATTCTGCTGCTCCGGGGTCAGAAGCTCCCTGAGGGAGTAGGGATGCACGCCGCTGTCGGAGAGATTGTACTCGACGGTGTTCTCATACAGCGATTGAATCCGCTCAAGGGTGAATTCTTCGATTTTCATGGAAACCCCGACTGGCAAAAGGCCAGATCTTGTACCATCAGGAAACTAGACGAAAAAGTCCAAATTGGACTTGACGGTGCAAATTGTCTCCTGTCATGGTTTGCATTCATGGATACCCAAAGGGAAGCTCAGCAGATGAAAAGGTTCGGCCATCTTGCATTCGCGGCAATCGGCATTGCGCTGGCACCCGCTCTGGTCCATGCCCAGGAGGGCAAGTGGAGCACGGTTCGAATTGCCACCGAGGGCGCTTACGTTCCTTGGAACTTCACCGGCGCGGGCGGCAAGCTCGAAGGGTTCGAGATCGATTTGGCCAACGACCTGTGCGGCCGCATGAAGGTGAAGTGCGAGATCGTGGCTCAGGATTGGGACGGCATCATCCCGGCCCTGCAGGCCAAGAAGTACGACGCCATCATGGCCGGCATGAGCATCACCGACAAGCGCCTCGAGGTCATCGACTTCTCCCGCGCCTATGCGGATGCCGGAAACGGGGTGGTGGTCGAGAAGAATTCCGACGCCGAAAAGGCCCTGGGGCCGGTCGTGCGCGTCAATCTCACCACCCAGGCTGCCGAAGCCCAGAAGGCTCTCGAAAAGGTCCGGACGGCGCTGAAGGGCAAGACCATCGGCGTGCAGGTCTCGTCAACGCACGGGAACTTCGCCGACCAGTACCTGAAGGGTGCGGTGGATATCCGCGAGTATAAGACCACCGAGCAATATGATCTCGATCTCGTGGCTGGCCGGGTGGATGCGGTCCTCGGCGATGCCACGGCGCTGCAGGGCACCCTGAGCAAGCCGGAGTTCAAGGACTACGCCATCGCGGGTCCGAGCTTCTCGGGCGGCGTTCTCGGCAGGGGAGTCGGTGTCGGCATCCGCAAGGACGCCCAGGATCTCAAGGGTATGTTCGATACGGCAATCAGCGCTGCGATTTCCGACGGCACTGTGAAGCGCCTGTCCGAGAAATGGTTCAAGCTCGACGTGACCCCGCAAGGCTGATGCTGCGCCTCCATCCAAGGAGGCGAACTGATCAAGCGATGGGCTGCCTTGAGCGGCCCATCGCGGTTTTTATTTTGTGAATCGGAGCGATCGGGTGCAGTTCGACACATTCCTCATGGAGCGGAACCAGACGCTGTTCGAAAACGGCGTTGAGATCAATCTCACGGAAAGCGGTGTCCATCCCTGCACCATCGAGGAAATCCTGCCGCCGGACGACGCCCACGCCTTGCTGAGCCTTCCGCTCGGCTACGGCTGGACGGATGGGAGACCCAATCTCAGATCAGCCATCGCGAGTTGGTATCCGGGGGCGTCGCCCGCCAACGTGCTGGTGACCAACGGCTCGTCCGAGGCGACGATGATCACCCTCATGGCGCTCGCCGACCCTGGCGACAAGGTCGTGTTCGCGGTCCCAAACTTCATGCAGGTGGATGGTCTCGGACGGGCGCTGGGAATGGATGTCCGTCGGCTTTCCTTAATGGAGGATCACGGATGGCAGGTCGATCCGGACGCGCTTCGAAATGCCGTATCCGGCGGCGTGAAGCTCATCTCGGTGACCAATCCCGGTAACCCGACGGGAGCGGTCCTGTCGCGCAAGAGCCGCGAGGCGCTCATAGCCGCCGCGCAGGAAGTCGGCGCTTGGCTGTTGGTGGACGAGATCTATCGCGGCGGCGAGATCGACGGGGCCGAGACGGAAACGTTCTACGGGGAGTATCCTCGGGTCATCATCACGAGCAGCCTGTCCAAATCCTTCGCCTGCCCGGGCCTTCGTCTCGGATGGATCGTCGCGCCGGAGGAGGTTGTCGAAAAGGCCGCCGAGCGGCAGGATTACACGACGATCGGCAGCGGCATCCTGAGCCAGGTTCTTGGCGCTTCCGTCATGGAGGAGAGGAACCGCGAGCGTATCCTGGCAAGGGGGAGGACATTGCTGCGCGAGAACGCGGACATTGTCGGGCGCTGGGTCGAGAAGCGGAACCGCTGGTCTTGGGAGCGTCCGGCGGCGGGCGGCATGGCTTTCCTGCGCTATGATTTCGACATGCCGTCGGAAAAGCTCTCGGAGGTTCTGAGGGAAGAGGAAAGCGTCTTCGTTGTCGCCGGAAGCTGGTTCGGCATCGAGAACCACATTCGTGTCGGGATCGGCGTGAAGACGGAGCAGCTTGTTGAGGGCTTAGCGCGGCTCGATCGATTCCTGTCCCGTCACGGGCTGGCTTGATCGGTCTTTCCGGAAGAACCATGACGTCCCGAGATCATTTCCTGCGCGCAAAGGAAGACCTTCGGCGGCTCCTCGCCATTCCATCGGTGAGCGCCAGAGGCGAGAAGCTGTCGGAATGCGCGGATGCGGCTCGCGAATTGCTGGCCGAGGCCGGATTTCGGACCGAGCTTCATCCGGGTGAGGTGGGGCCCTTTGTGGTCGGGGAATGCGGCAGCGGTTCGCTGACGATCATGATCTACAACCATTACGATGTGCAGCCCGAGGATCCTGTATCCTTGTGGCGCAGTCCTCCCTTCGAGCTGTCGGAGCGCGACGGTCGTTGGTATGGGCGCGGGGTTGCGGACGACAAGGGAGAGTTCGTCAGCAGGCTGGCCGGTTGGCGCATGTTCCGCCAGCGTCATCCGGGGCCTCTGCCGTTCAGGCTCATTTGGCTGGTCGATGGCGAGGAAGAGATCGGAAGTCCGTCCCTGGAAGGCTTCCTGAAGAAGCGCTTTGACGGCGAAAACGTCGAGGTCTGCTGGTGGGAATACGGCGAGATCGACTCCAACGGGCGGCCGATCATCTTGTGCGGCTTCAAGGGCGTTTTGGGGATCGAGCTTCGCTGCAAGGCCGCGAAAGCCGATCTTCATTCAAGTTTGGGCGCTGTTTTCGACAATGCGCTCTGGCGCCTCGCCGCGGCCACGGCGTCCCTCCGTGATCGCTCGGGTCGGGTAGCAATCGAGGGCTTTTACGATTCAGTCCGAGTGTCGACGGACGAGGAAAACGACCTCGTGAAGGAGCCACCATTCTCGTTCGAGAGCCTGATGCAAGCGACTGGCGCGCAGCGCCCGCTGACGGGCGTCCACGAGAAAAATTTCTATCACGCGATGAATTTCGAGCCCTGCATGAACGTCAACGGCTTTTCCGGCGGCTATGCGGGCGAGGGGGTGAAGACGGTGCTGCCAGCCGAAGGCTTCGTGAAGATCGATTTCCGGCTCGTTCCCGATCAGGATCCTCAGCAGGTTGTCGGTTTCCTTCGCGCTCACCTGGACCGGCAAGGCTTCGAAGACATCGAAATCATCGTCCACGACGCGAACGTCAAGCCTGTCAGATCATCGGCCGAACACTGGTTCGTGCAATCCGCCAGAGAGCTGTTGCAGGCCCATTTCGGGCAGCAGGCGATCGTTCAGCCGAGCTCTCCCGCATCCGGCACGGCGCATCCGTTCGTCGAGCAGCTTGGCGCGGAAATCATCGGGGTCGGTCTCACCCACCATGGTGCCATGCTCCACTCTCCAAATGAAAACATCATTCCCGAACAATTCGAGATGATGATCGAGTGCTCTGCGTCCATATTCGAAAGGCTGATGCAGATCGCCGAGACGGGGTCCGGGAGGCGACATTCCAAATTCGAACGATCATCAGGCGCATGACGGTCGTGAAGATTTCCTGTTCTACCACGTTCCAATATTTCTCGATTCCTGAAGACGGACTCGTCACTATGAACAACAGCGTTCTTGAATCCGCCGCCCGTTCCGTTCAGGCCCGCCGGCGCATTCGTGACTATATCTATCAGACGCCGCTGCTGCCTTCCCGCCAGACCGGCGGCGATCATGGGTCGTCGGTGTTCTTCAAGGCTGAAAACTTTCAGCTCACCGGTTCGTTCAAGATCCGTGGCGCAGCCAGCAAGATGACCTCGCTCGGCATTGACCGGGGCGTCATCACTGCGTCGTCGGGAAATCACGGCATCGGCTCCGCGCAGGCCGCGGCATTGATCGGCCAGAAATTGACCGTCGTGCTGCCGGAATCCGTCTCGCAGGCGAAGCTGCAAAGGATCCGCTCCTTCAACGTGGACGTGATCCTCCACGGGGCCGAGAGCGGGCTCGCGGAACTACATGCCCAGAAGGAAGCAGCCGCCCGTGGCCTGGTTTATGTCTCTCCCTACAACGATCCCGAAATCGTGGCAGGGCAGGGCACCATCGGGCTCGAGATGCTCGAACAGGCGGACAAGATCGACAACGTGTTCATCTCCATGGGCGGCGGCGGTCTGATCAGCGGAATCGGCTCCGTGCTCAAATGCTTCAGCCCCAACACGCGGGTATTCGGCGTATCGGCACAGAATTCGGCAGCTCTCGCGGCATCCATGGTAGCGGGCCGCATCGTCGAAACCGAGCACCTCGACACGCTTGCCGATGGGGTAGCCGGGGGCGTGGACGAAGACAGCATGACCCTACCCCTCGCGCTTTCGGTCATCGACGAGGTCGTCACCTGTACGGAACTGGAAATCGCCGGCGCGCTGAAGGATCTCGCGTTCAAGGAGAACCAGCTGGTCGAGGGTGCGGCGGCCCTTGCGCTTGCCGGCTTCTACAAGGTCGCGGATCGCTGCCGCGGCCAGAACAACATGGTCGTGCTCTGCGGCGCTAATTTCGATCACACCAAGATCATGGCGGTTGTGAACGGCTAAGCCCTGTCCATCTTCTGACCAAGGCGCTGACGATTATGGCAACCCTAAACATCGATTGGAACTTGAAAGGCCGACAGGCCTCCTACATCCAAGTTCCGAGTTCCACCAATATAAGCGCCTGGCAGAACCTGCGCGTCTCAGTCTTCGTCTTGAAGAACGGCGTCGGCCCGACGACGCTGCTTCTCGGAGGGAGCCATGGGGACGAGTACGAGGGGCCGATTGCTCTCTCGAAATTCGTTCATTCGGTCGATTTGGGCGAAGTCAAGGGAACGTTGATCGTCATCCCGGCCATCAATCTGCCGGCCGTGCTGGCCGGGACACGCTTATCCCCGCTCGATGGACGCAATCTCAATCGGGAATTTCCGGGCGCGCAGCACGGATCCGTGACCCAGCGGATCGCGCATTTCATCACCACGGAACTCGTGCCACGAGCCGACAACGTGATCGATCTTCACTCTGGCGGGCGGTCCCTCCGGTTTCAGCTCTGCACTTTCCTTCATGAACAGCCGGAGCGCGAACGCACCTTGAGCTTCCTTGCGGCCGCGGAGGCATTCGCCGCGCCGCTGACGGTGGTGATTCGCGAGCCGCATGCGGACGTCATGCTCGACGACGTCGTGGAGAAATCGGGAAAGCTGATGCTCTCCAGCGAACTCGGCGGAAGCGGCATCGTCACGCCTGAATCCGTCCGCGTCAGCTATGATGGCTTGCTGCGCGTTCTGCGCCATCTGGGCAATCTCACGGCTCCCGATACGGTTGCTGGCCGGGATCGTCCCTCGCGCATCGTCTCGGTGCCGGGGCCCGATTACTATGTCCACGCGGACGACACCGCCCTGTTCGAGCCGATTGTGGAACTTGGATCTTCGGTCGAGCGGGGAACCGTGATCGGATACATGCACGCGATCGACCGGGTCGAGAGAGCGCCTATACCCGTCCCGTCCCCTCAATCAGGGCTGCTGCTCTGTTTGCATGGCCAGGGACTTGTCCATCGCAACGACACACTGGTTGTTATCGCGACGGATTACATCCCGTGACGGCATCGCCGTTTCCAACCTCCACCAAGTCCAGATCGGAATAAGATTGTGACCACGACGATCCTAGACATTCAACAAATCGAGCAGCGCCTTCAAGGGCTTGATCTGGTCAGGTTGATGGAGGACGCGTTCGCGGCCTTTTCCCGGCGCGAGGCGGTTGTGCCGGTTCCCGGGGAACTGCTTTTTCAGGATCCTCCTGGCGAGGTCCATATCAAGTCTGGCTACTTCACCAGGGGCGACACATACGTCATCAAGATCGCATCCGGGTTCTGGAACAACCCAGCTAAAGGCCTCAGCAGCAGCGACGGGCTCCTGCTCGTGTTCAAAAAGGACACCGGGGAACTTGCGGCCGTGCTCAACGACCGGGGGCGCCTGACCGACCTTAGAACCGCTGCTGCGGGAGCTGTCGCGGCCAAGCACCTCGCCCCTGCGGATGTGGACACAATTGGAGTGATCGGAACGGGCATACAGGCGGACCTTCAGGTTCAATTGCTGCAAGATGTCCGCCCGTGCCGCAACATTGTCGTTTGGGGCCGCAATGAGGATCATGTGGCGGCCTATGCGCGCCGCATGGAAGGAAAGGGCTTCAGGGTCCAAGTCGCGCAGTCGCCTTCCGAAGTTGCCGAACGTAGCCGGCTGATCATCACCGCAACCGCGAGCTCGACCCCGCTTCTTCAATGGGCGGATATCCGGCCGGGCACTCACATCACGGCCATCGGCGCCGACAGCGCCGACAAGCAGGAGCTGCATGAGGAGATCATTCACAACGCGGATCTGGTGGTGACGGACAGCCGGAGCCAAGCCGCGTCCCGGGGGGAACTCGGACATGCTTTCGCAAACGACGCGTCCGCCATCGATCAAGTGGCCGAGATTGGTGAAATCGTGTCTGGCGCTGCAAGAGCCCGATCTGCAGCACATGAGGTGACCGTGGCAACATTCTCGGGCCTTGCCGTCCAGGACATAGCAATCGCCTCGGCGGTTTTGGGGCAAAGAGGTTAGACCGGAGAACCAGCGCCCCCTGCCGGATCAGCGCTGCGATCGAAGGTCAAATGATCTGTCACCCTGGGCAGAACCTGCCGGGGAGGGGATACCGTCTTCATTGTTATTGGCCCCGCTCGTTCCTATCTCAAGGGCGATGCATGATATTCCCGTCCCTTGCGAGGCGCTTGGCCCTCCTGTCCTGGTTGCAGCAAATGGCGCATTGCGGCGAGTGGGGGTCGAGATCGAATTTCTGGGTCTAAGCGCTCGCATTGCCGCCGAAGCCGTCGTTCGTCACCTCGGGGGTGATCTCGAGGCGGAAGATCCGCATGCGTTTAGGATCCGCAGCACCCGACTTGGGAGCATGTCGATCGAAACGGATCTGCGTTATGTCCATCCCAGGCGATACCCCAGCCTCGGCCTGAGATTGGGCGACCGAGCGGCTGACTGGCTGGGCGCAATGGTCTCCTCGTTCGTACCAAGAGAACTCATCACGGATCCGATCTCGATCGCGCGCCTTCCTGAGGTGGACGAGATCGTTGCAATCCTGAGGGCGGCGGGGGCACGGGGATGTGGGGCGGTGCTCCTGGACTCGCTCGGCCTGCATTTTAACATCGACCCACCACGTCTCGATGCTGAGACGATTACAGCCTACCTGAAGGCATTCCTCCTCCTGGGCGAAGGTTTCCGTCGTGATATCGCGCGCGGGGACTCCCGCTTGGCGTTGGTCCTTCCACCCGACTATCCAAGGACCTATATCCGGCACGTGCTGGCGCCGGATTACTGGCCTGACTTGGCGACCCTGTCGGATGACTACCTTGCGGCCAATCCCACCCGAAAGCGGGCCCTCGATCTCTTGCCGCTCCTCGCGCATCTCGACGAAGAACGCGTACGCTCGGTGCTCCCTCGCGAGAAGATCGGCCCACGGCCTGTGTTTCACTACCGGCTCCCGCAGGCTCACCTGAGTGATCCCAACTGGAGCATCATGCCCGACTGGGCGCGCTGGCTCACTGTGGAGCGTCTTGCATCGGACCCTGATCGGCTCAGTGCCATGGGAAGAGCAGCATTAAGCTGATTTGAGGGCCGGATTCCGCTAAGCCTAAGCCCCTTCAAACCGTTCGATTCCAAACAACGACAGGTCCAGCCGGCTACTCCCTTTTATGGCAAGGTCGGCCAGGACCTCGCCAATCACGCTGGCGAATTTGAAGCCATGTCCCGAGCAGGGTGATGCAACAATGACCTCCGGCACACCCGGCAGGGTGTCTATGACGAAATGCTCGTCCGGCGTATTGGTGAAGAGGCAGGCCGCAAGCCGCAATGTCGGGCCGTCCGCATCTGGGAACATGTGTCGGATGCCCCTGCGCAACACTTCCTCGTCAGCCTCCGTCGGCTCACGGGACAGGGTGTCCGCATGCCCTGTTTCATGGAGATGATGATAGAGCCCGATCTTGAATCCTGGGATGCCCCAGGTCGGAAACTGGTAGAAGTGTCCCACAGTGCTTTCGATGTTGGAGACGGGAAAGACATCCGGCCGAAAGTGCTCCGGCTTCTGGGGCAAGAACCAACCGAGCACCTGGCGCTCCGGTACAGCCTTGGTCTTGAGAGCGGGAACCAGATCGGAGATCCACGACCCCGCAGAGACCACGACTCTTCCGGCTTCGTAGCGATCCCTGTCCGTCACCACCACGACGCGCCCGTTGGCAGGCTCTATGGCAATCACTTGTTCTCTTGCGTGAACTTGCGCGCCGGCTCCTATGGCCAATGACGTGTGCGCCAGGATCGCCCGCTCCGACGCCACGAAGCCGGCATCCGGCTGGTAAACGACCGCGTAGTCATCCGCTAATTGGTAGCCTGGAAAACGCCGGTTCGTTTCGCGCGCTGTGAGCACTTCGTGCGGCAGATCGTGCTCTCTGCACGCAGCCAAAGCGCCCTGGACGATCCTGCTGCCCTCGAGGCTCGCATCGATCCCACCCGTGACGAAAAGAAGTTGCTCCCCCCAAAGCCGCTCGGTTTCCCGCCAAAGTTCATAAGCGCGGCGGAGGAGCGGGACGTAGTTCGGATGCTCGAAGTAGGCGAGGCGGATGATCCTGTTGACTCCATGGGACGAGCCCATGCCGTGCCCGAGATCGAACCGTTCGATCCCCAAAACCTTTTGGCCTTGCCGCGCCAGGTGCCACAGCGTCGCCGAGCCCATGCCGCCTACGCCGATGACGATGGTGTCGAAGCTCTTCATTGGGGACGCCCTCATGGTGTTCGCTGCTCGGGCAAGCTTATCCGTTTACCGAGTGGCCGCAATCGGTGCACTCTTCACCGGTTTGTGAGGATGGCTGCGCTCAATGGAACCAGCAAAGGCTCCGCTCGTTTTCCGCTGGATGAAACCACGCGGCGAGATATTGAACCGTCCTGTCGTCCTCCTAGTCGAGGACGAGCCGCTCGTGCGTCTCACCCAAGTCGACATCCTGCGAGAGGCGGAATTCTGGGTTCTCGAGGCCCAGGACGCCGATGAAGCATTCGACATCTTGAAGGCAAGACCCGAGATCAATGTCGTCCTCACGGACGTCGACATGCCGGGCTCCATAGACGGTTTCGAATTCGCCCGCCTCGTCCGGCAGGGCTGGCCGGAAGTCGCCGTCCTTGTCATCTCAGGGAAAACGTCACCCGGTCCTGGCGATCTACCGCAAGGCGCGCATTTCCTGCACAAACCCGTGCGGTCCGCGACCCTGACCGAGGTCCTTCAACAGATCATCCCGACGAAAGCGTCTCCAGCTTAGGCGTGCGCCTGTCGGCCTGCTCGCATCCTTGCTCTGTATTCTGAACAGCAAAAAACCCCTGACGCTATTGGCGCACAGGGGTTTTCA
>NZ_QOIO01000042.1 GCF_003332305.1 Microvirga aerophila
TTCAAGCCACTGGTCGCGGTTATGGAGCGCGTCCGCAGAGCGCCCCCAGACCCGCTCGTACGCTGGGCTGACGTATTCCATCTGTTTGGTTTCGACATCGAGGATCCAGAGCACGTCAGTCGAGTGTTCGGCGAACTGCCGGAAACGCTCTTCGCTCTCCCGCCGGGCTGTCTCGGCCCGGGCTCGCAGGACCGAAGTCCAGGTGCGCTCCGCCACCTCCTGCACGAGCGCCACCTCATCCTCACGCCAGTGGCGCGGCTCGGCTTGATGAACATAGAGCGCCGCCACGAACCGCCCGTCGCGGATCAGCGGCGCGATGATGCTGGCGCGTCGGTTGGTGCGCAGAAACTCGGCCGCGATCGTCTCCTCCGCGGTGAGCGGATCGGCCAGAACATCGTCGATGCGGATGGTGCGCCCTGCCCTCAGCTCGCTTTCGATGAGCTGGCCGAAATCGCTGACACGGTGCTGTTCGGCAGAGGCTGGAATCCCCGCATCGGTCCAATCGCATTCGACTGCCAGGGCCCTGCCGCTCTCGCCGTGCTCGGCATAGCCGACGCGGCTCGCCTTCAGGTGTGAGCCTAGCATCTCGGCTGCTGTGGTCATGACATCCTGTGCCTGCGCGACCCCGCGTAGGCGGGTGCTCAGATCGACCAGGAACCGCAGGCGCTGCTCGGTGCGCACCCGCTCAGTCGTTTCCTGCAAGGTGATAAGGATGCCACCGACCGTGCGGCTATCTTCCATGATTGGGCTGAACGAGGCGGTCCACCAGGTCTCCTCAGGATAACCGTGGCGTTGCACGACGCCGACCGGTACGTCCTCAACGTAGGCTGCCTCTCCCCGGAGGGCGTGCGTCGCGAAAGCAGACACGGGGTTCCAGAACTCCGCCCACGCCTGCGGCAGAGGGCGTCCGAGCGCCTCTGGTCGTGTGCCACGCAGCGCCAGGTAAGCATCGTTGTAGAAGATGATCAGCTCTGGTCCCCAGGCCACGCAGGTGGGAAATTTGGAGCGGAGCATGTTGCTGAGTGTGACCAGGAGCGAGGCGGACCAGATCTCGGGCGGGCCAGGCGGTGAACCAGACCAATCGTGCGCTTGGATCCGCGCTCCCATGGTGCCTGCATCGGACAAGTCGATCTCGATCTTCAAGCCCATGACCTCACGGCTGCCGTTGCGGTCAAGCTAATCTGTCGGCGATCCGCTTGATTGTGCAAGATCGCCTTAAGTTGCAGATGCGGTGGAGCTGGCGGAGTGAAGCACCCGTGTCTCGATAAACTCACCAGAAGCGAAAGTCTCCTGTGGGCCATCCTCTGCCGATCTCTCGACCTCCAGGAGCGTCCGATGTTCGTCGTGAGAGCGGACTCTGGGCCTACTTCCGGGATGCGCCAGGTCCTGACCTTCCCTGACGCTGGGAAGATCTGCACCATCTCGGCTGACGGGTGCACTACCAGGCTTGCCTATAGCGTCCATGTGCATAGGTGTGGCGATGCATGCTTCGGTGAAGCTGTCCGCCCCAGTCCCACATCCGTCCCCAACCCCGGATTGGCGCCTGTCTCAAGGAATAACCTGCCTCAAGGGATCAGCAGGAGCGGACCTGGTGCCAGCCGGGATTCCAGTTCGGCATGAGCGGTAGCCGCTTGGGCAAGCGGAAAGGCTTTGCCGGGCTCGGCCGACAGCACGCCTTGGGCCAGGAGATCGAACAGGTCCGCCGCCATGCGTTCACGGGCCTCCCGCAGGGCAATGTAGTGGAACAGGATGGGCCGCGTCACGCTGTTCGACCGGGCGGCCAGCCGGGACACCTCGAAGGGAGCGACGCTCCCCGATGACTGACCGAAGTTCACCAGATGCCCGCGAACAGCTAAACAGTCGAGGGAACCGAAGAAGGTGTCCCGGCCGACCGAGTCGTAGACCACGCCAACGCCGTGTCCGCCGGTCAGCTCGCGCACCCGTTCGACAAAGTTTTCCTCGCGGTAGAGGATCGTGTGCCGACACCCCGCCTTACGGGCCAGTTCAGCCTTGGCGGCGCTGCCGACAGTGCCGATGACGGTCGCGCCGAGGTGGCTAATCCATTGGCACAACAGGCGCCCAACACCGCCGGCGGCGGCATGGACCAGAACCTCGTCTCCGGCTTGCACCCGGTGCACCTGACGCATCAGCATATCTGCCGTAAGGCCCCTCAGCAGCACGGTCGCCGCAACCTCGTCGCTGATTGCAGACGGCAGCCGGAGCGCCAGATCCGCCGGCAGGATGCGCTCCGAAGCATAGGCACCGTAACCGGCCGTCACGTACGCGATATGGTCACCGACGGCAAAGCCAGACACGCCAGGGCCCACCTCCTCGACCACGCCAGCAGCTTCGATGCCCGGAATGCCCGGCAAGGCAAGGGTCTGATACAGGCCAGACCGCACGTAGACGTCATGGAAGTTGACGCCTATTGCCGTCTGCCTGATCCGAAGCTCTCCGATGCCAGGGCGGCCAGTCTCAATGCTTTCAAGCTCAAGGGACGTCGGCCCACCGTGCTCTCGCAGGACAATGGCGTCAGCCATGTGTGGCTCCTTTTCATTCGATCCTGCCACATGCGCGACGACAACTATCCCGATTTTGGGCCGTCATGTCACCTTCAGGAGCGGAAAGGTCATGGAGACAACATGGCCCATATGTCGTCCGCACCGCGAGAACTTGGTCACCTTTCCCGCGACGACGTACTTTCCTCCGGCATGCGCAGGAGTGCTTGAGGCTAGTGACGCTCGCCCGGGCGTCGTCGCATCCAAGCCGGCTTGGACTTCCCTGGCGGCAGTCGCCCGATCCTGGTTAGGGCCGCCTTCGGTGCTCGTCCCGCCGGCTGGTGCGGCCTGCCTCGACACCGGACCGATGGGACTGCCACGACCGACCACCGCTTTTGCCCGCAGCGTTTCTCCGCTATCCTGTTGACGTTCATCCGCCTGCCCGGCACCCGTGCCGTACTGCCATGATGGAGGCCCGGCGATGCCTCAGGACGAGTTTCAGGAGCAAACGCTGGGTGTGCTGCCGAGCGCGACGACAACGGAAGCCTTGAACGTGGCAGTTCCGGATGGGGTCGCCCCACCGCTCGGCGACATGAGTGCCGAAGGGTTCCGGCACTACGGCCGTTCCGTCGTCGACTATATCGCCAACTACTTCGAGGGCGTCGAACGGCTTCCCGTCCTCGCCCAGGTCGAGCCGGGCGACCTCATTGCGAGACTACCGGCCGAACCGCCGGAAGCCGGCGAGTCGATGGAGGCGATCATCGCGGACGCCGACCGCCTCATCGTGCCGGCGCTCACGCACTGGGGCCATCCGGGATTCTTCGCCTACTTCGCCACCTCCACCTCGGCGCCCGGCATTTTCGGGGAGATGCTCTCGGCCGCCTTCGACACGAAGGCGCTGCTCTGGCGGGCGGCTCCCGCCGCTCAGGAACTCGAGGAAATCACCCTCTCGTGGCTGCGCCAGATGATCGGCTTGCCCGAGGCCTTCTCGGGGATCATCTACGACACGGCCTCCGTCTCGACCCTCCACGCCATCGCCGCTGCGCGCGAGGGTCTCGATTTGCGCGTGCGCGAGGACGGCATGAGCGGGCGCGCGGACCTGCCGCTGCTGCGCGTCTACGCATCCGAGCAGGCTCACTCGTCGGTCGAGAAATGCGTCATCACGCTCGGCCTCGGCCAGCGTGCCTTGCGCAAGGTCCCCACGGATGCCGAGTTCCGCATGGATCCTGCCGCGCTCGCGCGGGCCATCGAAGAGGACAGGGCCGCCGGCCACCTGCCCTTCTGCGTCATCGCCACCGTCGGGACTACCTCGACATCGAGCATCGATCCGGTGCCAGCCATCGCTGAGCTGTGCGGGCGCGAACGGCTCTGGCTGCACGTCGATGCCGCCTATGCAGGCTCGGCTGCGGTCGTGTCCGAACTGCGCCACATCCTCGACGGCAGTGAGCGCGCGGGCTCGCTCGTGCTCAACCCGCACAAGTGGCTCATGACGCCCTTCGACCTGTCCGTCCTCTACACGCGGCGGATGGATCTGCTGCACCGCGCCTTCTCGCTCGTGCCCGAGTACCTGCGCACGCTCGACCGGGAGCAGGAGGCCGTCCGCAACCACTCCGAGTACGGCATCCAGCTCGGGCGCCGCTTCCGCGCCCTCAAGTTCTGGATGGTCCTGCGCTACTTCGGCCGCGACGGTCTCGCCGCGCGCATCCGCGAGCATTGCCGCTTAGCACGCCTGTTCGCCTCGTGGGTCGAAGCCGCGCCGGGCTGGGAGCTGCTCGCACCCGTCCCCTTGAGCCTCGTCTGCTTCCGCGCCTGCCCGCCCCGCGACGGCGAGACCGCCGACGAGTGCGCCGCCCGCCTCGACCGCCTGAACGAGCAGATCATGCATGCCGTCAATGCATCCGGCGAGGCGTTCCTCTCGCACACGAAGCTCCACGGCCGCTTCACCCTGCGCCTCGCCGTCGGCAACATCCGCACCACCGAGGCGCATGTCGCACGGGTGTGGCAAATTCTGCGGGAGGCGTGCGACCGGCTCGACACCGCCGACGGTGTGTGAGGCGGCTTCGCGTCTGCGCCCATGCCTGTGGGATGAGGAGGGCATGATGCCCCGCTGCTTTTTCCATCTCAGACCGGGCTCCCGAATTGTCGCCCGTAATGGTGTCGGCCATGACTGTCCCGATGATGCCGCTGCGCGCGAGCTCGCGCGGCTCGGCACCGGGCTCTTTGTCTTGGACCCGTTTCTGCCCGTTCTGTTCAAGCATTACTGTTTCGAGGTCCTCACCGCGGATGGAGAGACAGTCTCCCCATCCGGGGCAGGGTGAGGCCGTGCTGAGCGTGGCCCTTACCGTGGAAGGCCTGATTGAAGGAGTGGCCTCGAGCCTGTCTCCTAGACCAGCCAATCGAGCCGTGATGACACGAAGACATCAGGCAACGCGTTGTCGTCGCCCCGCACGAGGTCAGGGGCCGCGCTCGTGAAGACCACGTGCTTGCTATTGGCCGAGATCGAGGGGTCGGCGCTATCACCGTTTCCGGAGGTGCCGTCGGTGCCTTGGGACAGGAGCGTGGTGGTATCCTTCCTCCGGTCATGAACGAAGACGTCCGACGTGCCGTTGTCGTCGCCGGGCACGAGGTTCGTCGCGTAGCTGGCGAAGGTCACGAAGCGGCCATCATCCGATATTGAGGCCGAAAAGCTGTCGCCGTTCCCCTAGGAGCCATCGCCGGCCACGGAAACCCGCTCGGTGGTACCCAGCTTCCGATCATGGACGAAGACGTCCAGGAAGCCGTTTTCGTCACCCGAAACGAGGTTCGAGGCAAGGCTGTAGAAAACCACGAATCGGCCCAGCGTGTGTCAAAACGCGAACGGGTCCGATCCCGGCGAACTATCTGTACAATTTCGGCCTCATGCGCCGAGGAATCTCCGGTTAGCACGGCCTCGCAAGACATGAAATTGCTCAAGCGAGCGACACGTCAGCGTTTTGACACGACCAAGGCCGTTGGCCGACATCCCTGACGGGACGCTGAAATCACTGCCCTGGTCGCCGTTGGTGGCAACCGAGACGAGTTCGGTGGTGCTTCGTTTCCGGTCGAAGACGAAAACGTCCTCGATGTTGTTGGTATCGCCGGGGACGAGGTTCGGGGCGAAGCTTGAGTAGGCGAAGTAACGGCATTCGGTAGCAAAGACCACCAGGGAGCGGGTAAGTGCATGGAGGAACCGGATATTCTCAGTTGGGACGACTGACACTCCCTTTGTTATGAAACCGATCGGATCGTCACCGGGATGCCAGCTCGAAGCGAGTTGCTCACCATACAGGTCGCCCTTGCTCTTTCTATCATCCCCTCAGGATCGGAGCCGTCCAGTGTCTCACACGAGACTGTCATGGTGGCAGCCGTCGTCAGCAAGGGGTCGCCTTCGAGTTCGATCGTGACGCTGACAGCGATTCTTCCCAGAGACACTCCCGCCGCATCGGCGACATAGCGCAAGTCGTTGCAGAAGCACCCTCCGATCGCCAGTGCCAGGAGTTGGCCGCCATTGAAGCCAAGGCCCTTGCCTCCTGCCCTTCCGTCCGGTCGATCCACCACTACGGTGTGCCCGCCCGCCCAACCCAGTGCGGCTTGCGTTCCCTCGACGTTGCGCAGCTCGATAGTCATGGACACCATGGGTGCAGTCCCTTCGCCGGGCCACCGAGCATCAATCCTATCGTTACTCCGGACAATCCTTTCAGGAGTGCCATAAAGGGCTATTCGGTAGCAATGACCGCCAAGTTCCGAGGAAACCTGCCGATCATGCAGGGTCACTGACCAGAATGCGTCCACCAGTGGCAGATGGCCTTTGTCGAGATGGAGGCTGTAGCGAAGGAGATTGGTGGCGTTTGCTACCGAACGCCGCGACGTAACGCCCATCGCCCGAAATGTAGGGCGCAATGCTGGAATTGTTCCCTTCGATGCCATCGGCGGTTTCGGATTCGCGTTCGATGACGAAGTGCTTGTTGGGCATGGCACCGGTCCTCGCGGCTGGGGTTCGTGAACGTCGTTACGCCAGGAAACGCTCGGAAAGACCGGACGTGGACGCTGCCTGTTGCTGCCGTCCGGTCGGGTTGGACCATCACCATGGGGAACTAGGATGGCCCGGTCCGGCAGCAAGATCATGGAGGCGGAAAGCCGTCCGGATCTGCCTTGTTCCCATCCGGCGGGGCGGCATCGGAGCGACGATGGTCTGCGAGTGAACGAAGCCACGGGCGAGAAACCAGTTGGTGATGATGTTCTCGCCGATCCGGCCGATTCAGAGGACGCCATGGCTCGAAAAGCTCACAAACTGTTAGGACCTGATGAATGTGGTGCCGAAGACCCTCATGGCCATGTCAGGGCAGACGCCGTCCAATCCCAGGCTCCATTCCTGATTATCCAACTTCAGGGTGCTCTCGAAATTCGGGGAACGAGAGTTACGGAACCGTGGCAGACGCAAACTATGTTGAAACAGCTAGAGTCAGCTCTGGGCCAGGCCGCGACAATCCCCTGCCGTTCAGGCACGTCCGGTGGTCCTTTTTTGAGCAGACGTTCAGCTTGTTTCTTGGAAGTGCCATTAGAAGGCCTTCCCATGCAAGCATCTATCAGTCCGGGACTGCTCCACTCCTCCATTCAGGACTATGTTGATGGGAGGCTAAATGCTGGGTGAGGTGCGCCTCAGGAACTCCAGTTCGGGTGGAAGTTCAAACTCCTGGCGAGCTGGCCTCATCGCTGTGATGTAAGACATCGGCTTGGTGGGAGCCTCGTCAGTGATCCAAGCCTGTTCACCCTGGAGTGTCTCGAGCGCACATCCGGATTCGACATGGAGCATCGCTACATTCAGCCAATGAGCATGCTGCGCGGCGGAGAACTGCGACAGGTAGCGCTGATCCTTTTCATGAAAGGCGACCTCCAGGCTCCCGCCACCCTTGTCGCTGACCTCGATCAGGATGCGGTCAAGCAGCCGTTCTTCGATGTGATAACCATCCACCTGAGCGGTTGTGACAGCACCGGCTCTCGTGACCAACTTCTTCATGCGACAACTTCTCCGAACAAGCAGCTGATCAACCTTAGGGACACCAAAGCGAAGGCCTGCGGCCGATCCATCCAAGTCTCAGGCCAGTGTAGGCAGCATCCTTCACAGTGCGATACGGGATTTTTAGAACATCCTTAACCGTGAGAGTGAGAAGCAAGGCGTGTCGCAAGCGCCAGTGGGGATCCTGCCCTAAGTTGAGGGAGTTCCCACCGCGGGTCAGTCCCTTCGTACGCTATCGCGCGAGCAGAGTTCATGCTTCGAGTCATCATCCTCCTTACCCTCGGTGCCGCCTTCGTCTATGCGTGCGAGCCCGTGCTCTTCAACCGCGGTCCGCTGCTTAGCAAGCTGAAGCGCTTGCTGGTGCCGATCTCGGTCTTTGGCACTCTGGCGCTCGTGGTGATCAACGGCTTCCATGGGGATCCGGAGGCGTCTGAGCTTCAAGTGTCCGACGTGAAGCAAGTGCCTGATGTTGAGACGACAGCAGCGATCGCGCAGCCCGCCTTACCCGAGCCTCTCCGTCCCAAAGATGCCGCAGCAGCCTGTGTTGAGCAGGCGCTGACTGAAGCACGCGCTACGGACGACGTCGTAGCCGAAACTTGGCTGTCGTCCATTGAGGGCTTCCTTAAGACGGCCCCCGGAGAGGTTACCGTGCAATTTGCCGTAGGGCCACGGGTTGGTCCGCCGAAGGGCCCTCAATGCCGGTCCGAGGCACGCCTCACCTGTGCCGTGAATGGTCGCGACGTGAAACCCATCACGCCCGTTCACATGACAGGAGCCCAGATCGCCTGCTGAGCGACGGGCGCTGCGAGCTCCTGCGACCAGAGCACCTTGCCAGCCCAGGACGGCCAGATCGTGCCACCAGGATACCTTCCGGGGGTCTTGTCACATTAACTGAGGTCGGACGATTTAAGGCAATCTTCGCTTCCTGAGCGGCTCACGCGACAACGCAGGCTGCAGCGTTCCACGCCGCCATGGCATTGAGGCGGTGAAGATGAGTTGCAAGAGCGGAGCGGCGGGAGTGGGGTGGAACGAAAAGATTGCGAGTAGCCGAGAATACGCTGGCAAACCGCTGCAGGCCTCCGGGTGACCGAAAGCCCTGCATCGCCCGCTCTCGCCTTCGCAGCGGCAGGTGCGAGTTCTCGGCCCGGTTGTTGAGCCCTTTGTGCGAGCGGTGCTCGACTTCTGGCATGACCTGACGCTGGGCAGCCGCGTAAGAGCCGAGCTTGTCGGTGATCATTCGCCGGGGTGGGCCGCCCTGCTTCCGCAAGAGACGCTTCAGCAAGCGCTTGGCGGCCTTGGTATCGCGTCGATCCTGGACGATCTCATCAAGCACATAGCCGTCCTGATCAACCGCCCGCCACAGCCAGTGTTTCTTGCCAGAGATCGTGACCACGACCTCATCCAAGTGCCAGATGTCGTAGCGGCTTGGCGTCTTGCGCCTGAGGCGGCGTGCGTACGCCCGCCCGAACTTCAGCGCCCACCGGCGGACAGTCTCATAGGAGATGACGATGCCGCGCTCGAGCAGCATCTCCTCGACCAGTCGCAAGCTCAGAGGAGAGCGAAAATACAACCAGACCGCATAGGCAATAATCTCAGGCGGAAAGCGATGGCGTTTGTAGCTGATGGGCTTGCTCATGCCAGTCTGTCTACACAGTCACGGCCAAACCCGGGTTAATGTGACAACACCCGATTGCCTCATGGCGTTGATAATCTCACCCTCACCGTTGCGGATTGCTATCTATATTCTATGAGCCAAATTAGGATCACACCGCTCTAGCCAAAGCCTGCAGAATGTAGCTGCAGCTGCATCCTCGATGAAGTCAGGCGTGTCTATCGGAGGCTTAATGCCTAAGCTCTTGAGCAGGTCTCCTCATCCTGCGGTGTGCGAGTCAATGCTACCGTCCAATGAGTTGAAACAGGATAGTCCCTGCCCTCTGCGAGCGTTCAACTATCGCATGATGTGCACAATTGGCTTAATACGGCTCCGTACCAGGTTTTGGGCCGACACGGTCGTGCTCGCCCGATGTCGGCAGCCTGACACGGCCTGACTAGGAAGCCCTACTTCGGTATCCGTGTTGGCCGGTCAGCGGACGACGTTCTGAATATTGGTAAGAAGCGCGATATGCTCTTTGATCTGTCCACGAGCGAGCTTCACCACATTGACGTGATTGATGTTCTGCGGGTTTGATGACAGATACCGCTCCTGAACCTGCAACAGGTCGCGATGGCCCTCAATCTGGCCCGCCAAGTAGGCTTTATCGAACTCAGCATCCGACGCCTGCTGCAGCTTCTGGATCATCTCGCGCCCCTTGGTATCGAGCACGGAGTCAGGCGCCCGAGCCGCAGAGTTTGCTGCCGTCGCTGGCGTCGAGGAGGCGGACGAACCCGTTTGCGCTGACTGGCTCTGCGTTGTGGCACCAGTGGCTGCTGGCGCTGTCGGGTCCATCATGGTGTGCAGGACCTGAGCAAGTGTTGTCTGTTCGTCAGTCTCAAACTGAGCGAACTGCTTCAGGTTGTCGTTGCGGGCTTTCTGAAGAGCAATGCGCGACGTTTCCAAGGCCACCATGCCGAGCTGAAGCGTCTGCTGGATGTGTTGCATCTCGTTTGGTCCGAGCAGTCCGCTGCGTGCTGTGGTGTTGGGTGACGTTCCGGCACCCGGGTTACTCTGCTGAGCGAAGGCCGGGGCAGCGACGGCGGCTGTCAGGCTGACCAGAAGGAGGCGACGATCCATGGGTAGCTCCTGCTTGCTGGGGAGCGGTTCGCTCAAGCTGCCAAACCGCCCAGCTGCTGCTCCAGACGAACTTGGAGGAGACCAGGTTGGTTTCAGCGTGACAGCAAATTTAGTTGCCAGGCATGGCACTGCGGGAGCGTTGGTGATTGTAACGCACGCTCGATCAGCTTCCGTTCATAGCCGCGTTAGGTTGGACCACCCTTCTCCTCGACGGCACGGACAGCCCGAGTTCCTTCCACGCAATAGGTGTGCCGCAACACGCACTCACTTGGGCGCGGTCACGACGATGGCCGAGCATGGCGACCGCCCCTCCCGTCGATAGCTGTGCGGTGCCCCCGAGTCGAAGTACATCGCGTCTCCTTCATTCAGAACGACGTCGTCACCAGCGATGCTGACAACAAGCTGGCCTTTGAGCACATAGATGAGTTCCGCACCCTCGTGCTGGTGGAGCTCGGACACTTTCGACTGGGCCGGGAATTCTGCATAAAACGCCTGCAGCTTGCGGTCAGTGACCGGAAAATCGAGGCTCTCGAAGTAGTAGGATGGGGTTTCCTCCCCTGGCCGGTCCGGCAGGCGCAAGCGGTCCTCCCGCCGAACCACAGCAATCGTCGGCCGCTCAGACGGCTCGACGAAGAAATGCTCAAGCCCGACGCCGAACACCAAAGCGATCCGCAGCAGCGTCGGTAGCGTCGGGAAGAGCTGACCGCGCTCGATCTTCGAGAGCATGGCGGGGGAAAGGCCGGTGTGCTCGCCAAGCTGCGCGAGACCGAGCTTCTTCTTCAGGCGCAGGGATCGGATCTTTTCGCCAATCCTGTACTGCTCCAGCCCGGTGACCAGGGTCTCTGACAGCATCGCACACCTTCATTATCGTGAGGATCAATTCAGGATAGCGTAATTTTCATCACACGATAACCGATATCCATCTCACGATAATTTGAGTAGCAAGAAATATGATTTTCGCATTATTCAATTAGTTAGGCCGGCGTAGTGGTCTCAACGGCCGACAAGGATCACCGTCCTAACCCACGTGCAAGGAGCACGAGCGATGAAACTCCAAAATGCGAATGTGATAGTCGCCGCAGCAACTGCGCTCAGCATAATGAGCGCCGGGACAAGTGCCCGCGCCGCCGAACAGGACATCGTTGACACAGCCGTCGCGGCCGGGCAGTTCAAAACCCTGACGGCGGCGCTCAGTGGAGCCGGTCTCGCCAGCACCCTCAAGGGTCCGGGACCATTCACTGTCTTCGCGCCGACCGATGCCGCCTTCGCAAAGCTGCCGGCCGGAACGGTTGAGAGCCTTCTGAAGCCGGAGAACAAGGACAGGCTCACGGCCATTCTAACCTACCACGTGGTCCCTGGACGCGTGACGGCGGCTGATGTTGGCAAGCTCCGAGAGGCCAAGACCGTGAATGGCAAGGCACTGACGGTCAGCACCAGCGGCAGTGGGGTCATGATCAACGAAGCCAAGGTCACCGCGACCGACATTGCTGCATCGAATGGCGTCATCCACGTGCTTGACAGCGTCATTCTTCCGGCAGGCAACTGATCCAGCAAACCGGAGTGCTGCCCTCAGGACAGCAGCCATCGAGACAATTTGGTGTTCTGGTTCACCCCTCGGCCCCGACAGAGTGATACGACGGCAATCCTCTGTCGGTGCCTTGTCGTAGGGGTGACCGTCCCCTTCCAATTGCCCGCGCAAAGGCTCGACCGGTTTAGTTCTCCGGCAGTGCCTTCGCCCTGGACAGCAGGAGATCTGATGAGATGACTGGCCCCTGTTGCATGATCGTTGAAGACCAAGTGCTGATCGGCCTGTCACTGGAGGCGTATCTGGAGGACGCCGGGTTCTCTGTGGCCGGTCCGTTCCTGTCCTGTGCCGATGCTCTCCAATGGCTGGAGCACCACACACCGCAAGTTGCAGTACTGGACGTGATGCTTCAGGACGGCACATCACTGCTCGTTGCTCAGGAGCTGAAAGAGCGCCACACGCCCTTCGCGATCTACTCGGGGCTGCCGTTCACACCTAGTGTGCCCGATGAGCTGCAAGGGGTGCCCTGGCTGGAGAAGCCGGCTCCGCGTGAGCAACTGACCGAAACGGTGGCTCGCCTTAGCCGGGCCGATGCTCGACCCGGGGATTTCAACCGAGCAAGATGAAGTCGGCGTGGTGAGGAGCGGGTCGCCACATGGCTTGAGAACCTGTCCCTGACGTCAGACGTTCCCACATCAGGAACACCTTGGAAGGAGAGGATATGGGCTGGTCCATTCCTATCGGCTCCGTGAAGGGCACGGTTATCCGTGTGCACTTCACCTTTCTCCTCTTCCTCGTCTGGATTGCTGTGACGCACTATGCGCAGGGGGGACGCGATGCAGCCTTCCAGGGCGTCATCTTCATTCTTCTGCTCTTCCTGTGCGTTCTGCTGCACGAGTTCGGCCATGTTCTGGCGGCCAGACGCTATGGCGTACAGACCCCGGACATCACCCTCCTGCCGATTGGCGGCGTGGCCAGGCTTGAGCGCATCCCCGAGGAGCCCTCCCAGGAGTTAATCGTCGCCTTGGCTGGCCCGGCGGTCAATCTCGCGATTGCCGCTGTCCTGTATCTGCTGCTCGGGGGTGTCTTGCCGCGGGAAAGCATGGAGGTGCAGAACGCAGGGGTCAGCCTTCTGGCCCGTCTCGCGTCTGTGAACATCTTTCTAGCCGTCTTCAACCTCATTCCTGCCTTTCCGATGGATGGCGGACGCGTGCTCCGGGCTGTTCTGGCCTACCGCCTCGGCTACAGCCGGGGCACACAGATTGCCGCCACAGTCGGGCAGGTGGTGGCATTCGGACTGGGCCTGCTCGGCCTGATGGGCAACCCGCTTCTGATCTTCATTGCGGTGTTCGTCTATCTGGGCGCGGCCTCGGAGGCCCATGCGGTCCAGATGCGCCAGGTGTCACGTGGTATGCTAGTGTCCGATGCAATGATCACCCAGTTTGAGACCTTGACACCCGGCAGCCGCGTCGAGGACGCGGTGCAGTGCCTGATCAAGACCACCCAGCACGAGTTCCCGGTTGTTGACGGTGCAGGAGGTCTGCGCGGCGTGCTCACGCGTGACGACATGATCCGCGCCCTGCGGGAGCGGGGTCCGCAGACTCCTGTGGTGGAAGTGATGCGCTCCGACATCCCAGTCCTCCACCACCGCCTGCCGCTTGAGGACGCCTTGCGCCTCATGCAGAACGGACGCTTGCCGGCCATTGGCGTCACCAACAGCGAGGCTCGTCTTGTGGGGCTGGTGACGCCCGAGAACATTGCCGAGATGATGATGATCCTGGCCGCCAGTCCCAGACGCTCTGCCCGCATGCCATGGCAACGGATCTCTCCCGTTGAAAGAACATGATGTCCTGGTTGTCTGGGTTTGATGAGCAGGCGGGCACGCCGCCGTGCCTGAGGTTCGAAGGAGTTTATGCTGGAGCTTGTTGATTGACCGAGCGTTCAGCGATCTGGGTCAGCAACTCGTCCGTGCGCTTCTCCTCCTCCAATGTTTGCAGAAGAAGTTGTAGATCCTCCTAGCGTCCGAGCAGCTTGGCATGCGCCGCTGCGGTGCCATAGGCTGCAATCTCGTAGTGCTCACCAATCTGAGCACCGGCAATCAGCGATACGTCTGAAAGCTCGTCACTGCCGATCATGGCCTGCATCTTCTGGTTCTCGCGCAAGATGGCCGGCATGATCTCGTCTTCAACCTGCATGGTCGCGCCACCGGAACGCTGGATGATCTGATCCAGGCGCTGGATCTGTTGTTCGGTCTCGGCGCGATGCCGCTCAAGCACCTGCCGCAGTTTCGGGTGTCGAGCCTTCTGCAGCATGGCATCGTAGGCTTGCAGTCCCTGCTGCTCGGCATTCATAAGCTTGGCAATACAGGCAGTGTAAAGGGTCTCCAGACTGTCAACTTGCATGATGGCACCTCTCATGGCCGCGAGCCACGCGCTCGCATGCGCTAACAAAAAGAGGCTCATGCGGGTGTTCCTCAAATTCAAGGATTACTGTGCTGCCTCTGTCTATGGGTGCTTTGGAGTGCCTGATGCTATTTCTAGCGTGCGGGCTTGGTTAGCGTCTCAGGCTACGCGAAAACTCATCTAAACGCGGCATCCTGCCCCTTGTTGACAACGTGCTCAATCCCGATATTTCAGAAAATACTGAAACTTCAGGATGGACCGTGAATCTCCCACCCCTCATCCAAACCTTCGTGCTGCACTTCGGCGAGATGGGATCGCGGTGGGGCATCAACCGTACCGTCGGGCAGATCTACGCCCTGCTCTTCCTCTCCAGCGAACCTCTGAACGCCGAGGACATCGTCGATAGGCTTGGGGTCTCGCGCTCCAACGTGAGCATGGGCCTGAAGGAGCTCCAATCCTGGAACCTTGTGCGTCTCCAGCACGTGCCAGGCGACCGGCGGGATTACTTCTCCACGCCGGACGACATCTGGCAGATCGTCCGCACCCTGGTGGAGGAGCGCAAGAAGCGTGAGATCGATCCCACGCTCACTCTCCTCCGCGAAGTTCTGATGCAGGAGCCAGCGAGCGCTGAGGAGCGTCATGCGCAGGCCCGGATGCGGGAGATGCACGATCTCTTCGAGCTCCTCACCGACTGGTATGCTGACATGCAGCGCCTTGAGACGGAGCGCCTCGTGCAGCTCCTGAAGCTCGGCACAAAGGTCCAGAAGATCCTCGACGTCAAGGACCGCCTCTTTCCGACATCAGGCTCCAAGAACCGCCGCGGCAGCGGCAAGGACAAGTAGATACCATGGACGACCCTCTCCTTCTCGCGCGCATCCAGTTTGCCGCGAACATCTCCTTCCACATCCTCTTTCCGACGATCACCATCGCGCTCGGCTGGGTGCTGCTGTTTTTCAAGCTGCGCTTTAACCGCACGGGCAATGCCGCCTGGATGGATGCTTACAGGTTCTGGGTGAAGATCTTCGCCCTCAGCTTTGCGCTCGGCGTGGTGTCCGGCATCACCATGTCGTTTCAGTTCGGCACCAACTGGCCGGGCTTCATGAACACGGTCGGCAACATCGCCGGCCCGCTGCTGGCCTACGAGATCCTGACGGCCTTCTTCCTGGAGGCGGGCTTCCTTGGCATCATGCTGTTCGGCTGGAACCGGGTCTCGAACCGGATCCACACGCTGGCAACGGTTCTGGTGGCCGTTGGCACCACCATCTCGGCGTTCTGGATCCTCGTGCTTAACTCCTGGATGCAGACGCCGGCCGGCTTCGAGATGCGCGACGGCGTTGCTCACGCGACCGACTGGTGGGCCATCGTGTTCAACCCGTCCATGCCCTACCGCCTCACCCATATGCTTTTGGCGTCCGGTCTCACGGCCGCCTTCCTCGTGGCCGGTGTTTCGGCCTTCCGCTGGCTGCAGCGCGACCGCTCGCCGGGCGTCATGGCGGGGCTTCGTACAGGCGTCTTCCTGGCTGCTGCCCTAATCCCGATCCAGATCTTCGTCGGCGACATGCATGGCCTCAACACCCTGGAGCACCAGCCGGCCAAGATCGCCGCTATGGAGGGCATCTGGGAAACCCGCAACGGCGCTCCCATGGTGGTCTTCGGCCTGCCAGACGAGGTCACGAAGTCGAACCGGTTCGAGATCGCGATTCCGAACATCGCCTCGTTCTATCTCACCCACGACTGGAACGGCGAGGTGAAGGGCATCAACAGCTTCGAGCACCGTCCGCCCGTCGCGCCCGTGTTCTTCGCGTTCCGGATCATGGTGGGTACTGGGCTTTTGATGCTCGCCATGTCCTGGCTCGCCGCCTGGCAGGTGCGCCGCAGCGGTCAGGTTCACCATTATGTCGCTCGGGTGCTGGTCGCGATGACCTTTGCCGGCTGGATCGCCACCCTGTCCGGGTGGTACGTCACCGAGATCGGCCGTCAGCCCTGGCTCGTGACAGGCATCCTCACCGCCAAGCAGGCTGCGTCCAGCGTCGCAGCCCCCATGATCGCCTCGACGCTCATCGGCTACCTGCTCGTCTATGCTGGACTCCTGGCAGCCTACATCGCGACGATCTTCTACCTCGCGCGCAAGTCTGCCGCGCCCGCCGACCACAGCCCTGCTGAGCCCGTCGGCGCCGGAGGCGCGACGGCTGCAGGCGACGCGGTGGCGGCCTCCCTGTAAAGGAACATCATCATGGATTTCACTCCTGCGACCTGGCTGCCCGTGGCCTTTGCGGGTCTCATGGGCTTGTCCGTCCTTCTCTACGTGGTACTCGACGGCTATGACCTTGGCGTGGGCATTCTCAGCGGCACCGTACGAGGAGAGCACCGAGACCGGATGATCGCCTCGATTGGCCCGTTCTGGGACGCGAACGAAACCTGGCTCGTGCTCGCGGTTGGCCTGCTCCTTGTCGCCTTTCCGCAGGCTCACGGCGCAATCCTGGGAGAACTTTACCTCCCGGTCGCCGGCCTGCTGCTGGGTCTCATCCTGCGTGGCGTCGCGTTCGAGTTCAGGGCCAAGTCGGCTGTGGGGTACAAGGTCTGGTGGGACCGCGCCTTTGTAGGGGGCTCCACGTTGGCTGCCCTCATGCAGGGCTACATGCTCGGGCTCTACATCGTGGGCTTTGAGCGCACCCCCGCCAACGTGTCGTTCGCCCTGCTGACAGCCCTTTGCCTTGTGGCCGGCTACGCCTTCATCGGGGCGGCCTGGCTCATTATGAAGACCGAAGGCGAGCTGCAGCGCCGGGCCGTGGCTTGGGCTCGGGGCACCCTTCTCCTGTCGGGGATCGGCATGGTGGCGGTGTCCGTTGTCACGCCGCTTGTATCGGAACGCATCTGGGACAAGTGGCTGAGCTTGCCGAACTTCGTTCTCCTTGCACCTATTCCCCTCGTGACCGCAGGCCTCTTCGTGGGGCTCAGCATCGTGCTGCCGCACCTGCCTACGCGCACGGACCGCTTCTGCTGGATGCCGTTCGTCGGAGCCGTCGGCATCTTCATGCTCGGCTTCCACGGCCTTGCCTACAGCTTCTTCCCGTACATCGTTCCGGACAAGCTAACCGTGTGGCAGGCGGCCGCCGCGCCCGAGTCGCTGATGATCATGTTTGTGGGTGCACTGCTGGTGTTGCCGATCATCGCCGCCTATTCGGCCTTCGCCTATCGCATCTTCTGGGGCAAGGCGACGGATCTGCGCTACTACTGAGGCTGGCCGCCAGAAAGAAAATTGCGTGTCGCCGCCCTTTTTGGGCGGCGACACGACTGGCATCTAGGATCGAAGGGGAGTAGGTCGCTTAGCGGTCGGCCTTATCCCCGCTGGTGGTCAGTTCCACATAGCGGCGGGTGACGGGTTCGATAATGCCGGCGACCTCCTGGGCCGCCTGTTCCTCCTCCCGCACCGATTGTTGGAATGCCGAGATGTGCGCCGTCTCGCCGGCAGTCTCTGCAATGGTGATCAGAGAACGGTAGGCTCCAATCTGCTCATATTGATAAGCGTAGCCCGCATAGAGGTTCCTGAGGGTCTCGTCCTGAAACAGCCCATGCACGGTCGCGCCGACAGTGCCGGCCACCGTGGTGACGGTCTCCTTGATGCTGGAGATGCTCTCGCCTGCGGATTGAAGAGCCTGTTCGAGGCGAGCCAGCTGCTGGCGTGTGGTTCCGATATGACGCTGAAGGAGCGCCGCGTAGTCCGGATATCTCTCCAGGCGTGAGACCTGAACCTCCATCTGCTGCAGGCCTTGCTGCTCCATCGCATGAGTGTTGCGCAATGCTGTGACATAGATCGAGCGGGCATCGGTGGCCATGAGCGTGCTCCTCCAAGTGTTCGTCAACGGTAACAGACAGCCTTCCGCCAGGTTCCAGCCGCCTCGGTCGACCTCGGGTCAGGTCCAGTAAAGGATTCGAGCTGCGGGAAGGTGCTTGCTGACTGCTTCTTCGAAGAAGACGCGCATCTCCTTCATGACACTGGGCGTGTACACATACTTGACCGTATTGAACTTGGTCGTCTTACGCGCCCGCGTTGCTTCATCCATGTCAAGATTTGAGCCGGGATACCACCCGGTCAGCACGCTCTTCGAACCCGGCGTGAAGCGATGCGTGATCAGCTCCACCGTCAGATCCAGGTTGGGAATGCCGGCGACCTGCTGAGCCGCCTCCTGCAGAAGGGCGCTATAAGCCTCTCGCCAGCCTTCCACCGGCATGATGGGAGCAATCGTCAAACCCACCGGATACCCTGCGAGAGCCACCTGCCGCAGGGCACGAAGGCGGGCTGCAACAGGTGCCGTGCCCCCCTCGAAACGCGCCACCGGTTGCGCGTTGACCGAGAAGCGGATCCGGGTGTGTCGTTGATGCGAGAGATTGAGCAGGGGCTGGACCGCATCGTATTTGGTCGTAAAGCGCAGCTGCACAGGAGCCTGCCAGGAGCCAAAGTGCGCAATCGTCTCCGCCAGGGAGCCCGTCAGGTGCTCAATGCCAAGAGGATCTGTGTAGCAGGACGCCTCGAAGGTCGTGCCCTCGTGCGCCCTGTCGATTGAGCGGGATGTCACCGCTCCTCTGCCTACATAGTCTGCCAGGCTGTCGAGGATTTCAGGAAGGTTGGCATAGACCCGCGTGACCGGCGGACCAGCAAGGGAGCCTGCCAGGTAGCAGTAATGGCAGTGAGCCGGGCAACCCTCCGCAAGATCCACACGCCAGTCCGCGCTGGGTGGGATCGGCTGCAGGCGGCGCTTGCTGGGAGGCGCAACCACAACAGCAAGGGTTGTCTTGGCGTTGACATAAGTCTGCCGGCTATTCTTGCCGGAAAGGCCGGTCAGGCGATTGCTCTTGAGCTCCACAATCTCAGATCCAAGAGCGGCGGCCCGCTCCAGAATGGCCCGCCCGTGTTCCCATTCCAGCGCGGCCGGGGTAACGAGCACGCGCCTGGGACGCCAGAGCTTGGGTGACGACTGGTCGGCTCGTGGTTCAGGACTTTGTGCGGCAGCCCTCACGAGATCGGTTAACACGACAACATGCCTCTGATGGAAGTCCGCTGGTCAGCGGACTCGGGTGCTTTGGGATGGATGCGGCCTTCGCAAGACAGGCTAAAGGCGACTTGCAGCCGCCCGCCCTGCTGACATCTTATGTGGATCTTGGAGCAGCCGATTGTAAGCAAAGAGGGAAAGTAAAACCGATGTGTCACATGCTGAACTGAAGTGTTCGCCGCGCGTTGGGGATCATCTTCCATGTGATCCTGGCAGGCAGGCGATGAGCTATCCCGATTTGAAGCCCCTCCACCAGCAGGTGATCGTGATCACTGGCGCATCCAGCGGCATCGGCCTGGTCACGGTGCGGATGGCCGCAAAAGCGGGAGCCGGTGTGCTGCTTGTCGCCCGCAACGAGGAGGCTCTACGCCGGATTGCAGAGGGGCTGCAGGCGGACGGTGCCCGCGTCGACTATGTTGCCGCTGACGTCAGCCGCAGCGAGGACCATGAGCGAATCGCCCGAACTGCGGTCGAGCGCTTCGGCGGCTTTGATAGCTGGGTGAACAATGCTTCCGTAGGAACAGCCGGCGAGCTGGACAAAGTCACGCTTAAGGATCATCGCCGGGTCTTTGAGGTCAACTACTGGGGCGTGGTATACGGCTCCCTCGAAGCGGCCAAGCATCTCCGCGGACGAGGTGGAGCCATCATCAACATCGGCAGCGTGTTGGGCGAGCGCACCGTCGTTCTTCAGGGGCCCTACTGCGCGGCCAAGCACGCGGTCCGAGCCTTCACGACCGGACTTCGAATGGAGCTTGAACGGGAAGGCGCGCCTGTCTCCGTCACCCACATCAAGCCAAGCTCCATCGACACGCCTTTTCCTGAGCATGCACGCAATTATCTCAACACCGGCATTCAGGTTCCGCCCCCTGTCTACTCTCCCGCTCTTGTTGCGGAAGCAATCCTCTTTGCTTGTCAGACCCCTCGGCGCGAGCTGACGGTGGGCTTTGGCGGCAAGATGGCTCCTCTGATGGGCAGGTTGTTCCCGCGCTTGACCGACCGGCTGATGGAGGCTGTCGGGTACTGGGCCCAGGAGACTAGAAACCCGGGGATTCCTGTGCGTCGGGACAATCTTTACAGCCCCCGCGAGGATGGAGCCGAGCGCAGCAGTCTTGGGTACCCGGTTGTTCTCAGGAACAGCCCCTATCTGAAAGCTCAAATGCACCCAGTCGCAACAGCGGCGATCCTCTGCGGCTTGGCCCTTGGGCTTGCCGCGGCGAGCAGAGCGCGCCGGTGACGCCGCAATAGGCGCGAGATGCTCAGGCCTGCCTTCCCGCTGCGGCTACAGGGCCAGGAAGCATCTGGGCCGCAGGTCCCAGGGAAGCGATGAACTCCCCTGCCAGTGCATGGGCTGCCGCAGGATTTGTGGCGAAGTCGACCTCATCCGTATCAACCTCGATCATAGTCAGGCCCAGAGCCTCTGATCGCAGCTGTTCCAGCCGCCGGTCGATGGCTGCGCAGAGATCAACGAGATAAGCGCGTTCAATGCCTGCTTCCTGGCTCCTGCCGCGGAGCGCTATCCGCCGTAGCTGGGTATCAGGGGTGCATTGCAGGTGAACCACAAGAGCGGGATGACCAACACGGTCGACGAGGCGATGAAAGACGGCTTCCGCAGCATCTGCATCAGCTGGCGAGCAGCCGATGTCGGTGTATGACAGGTCTTGGAATAGGGCGAAGTCACAGACGATCAAATCCTTGCTCTTGCCTGTGGCATTCCGGATGAGATCGGCGTGCGAGAGAAGAAAGCTGATGTTCTTCTCAAAACCGTAAACCTGAGGAGCCGCGTAGAACTGACTGAAGAAGGGTACGTTGAGAACATCCTCGTGCACTACCTGCGTGTCCCAAGCCTCAGCCAGAACACGGGCAAGTGTTGTCTTCCCAGCACCGATGCCGCCAACGATCTCCAGTCTGGTCATGGACAACCTCATCCTTAAAACAGAAGTCCATAGAAGCTTAGGAATAATCGGGAGGTCTCGCCTCAGCCCGCCGCATAACTAATCGACGCCTGAGCGGGATGTTCCGGGCCTAATTAAGGGCGTCTGGATTGATAAGCGCCGTAACATAACCCCGCCGATCAGGCTGATGGCCGGCGATCTCCGAGGCGAACCCCGGCTCATACTGGTCGTTGGAGTGTGTATCCCTTCGCAGGTGAGATGCCGTGACCTTTGAAAACCCGATCCCAGTTGTTCAGCAAACCTTCCGCACGGTCGTAGACAGGTTCAGGGTTGATGCTCCCGTGCTGATCCTTGGGCACAACGATGCGGACGGCCTCTCGGCCGTGGCCCTGCTAGCACGGTCGCTCGGGCAGGCTGGTCTTCCGCTTCAGACCCGAATCGTGGGACGGGGCGAGAACCCATGGTCGGAGGCAATGCGCACCGAACTGTCTAACGCTCCAGTCGGCGGCTTGATCATCACCGATCTGGGAGTGCGCGAGGGCGATATCCTGCCGGGAGCCGAAACCATGGTGATCGACCACCATGTCCCCACTGGCATCCCAGGATCGGCAAACGTGATCTCGGGCTTCCACATGGACCCGGTGCCGACATCCAGCCTGCTGGCCTACTGGTGCGCCGCCGTATTGGCCGAGGTTGACGATCTGCTCTGGATCGCTGCGCTTGGCATCATCGGCGACATGGCCGAGAAGGCGGGCTTCGAGGAAATGGAGGGCGCGCGCAAGCGCTACGGGATCACGGTGCTGCGGGAAGCGACCGCGCTGCTCAATGCGCCGCGACGCAGTGCCAGCGGGGACGCAAAGCCCGCCCTTGACCTTCTCATGAAAGCTGGTGGCCCTAAGGAGATCCTCTCTGGCGAGCACCCGGAGACCGCCCTCCTCCAAGCCGCCCGTGAGGAGGTCAAGCAGGAGCTTGAGGCCGCCAAGCGCGTGCCCCCGAAGGTCAAAGGCAGCGTGGCGCTGATCCGGTTCCACTCGCCGTGCCAGATCCACCCGCTGGTGGCACAAGCCTGGCGTGGTCGGCTCAGGAACAGCATCGTTCTTGCCGTCAACACCGGCTACCGGCCGGGCTGGATCCACTTTGCCGCCCGCACAGCCCTTGATCTGGATCTCATCGCTTTTCTCAGGGACAACGCCCCGCCAGGGGCCGACCAGAACTACGGCAGCGGTCACAGGCAGGCGACAGGCGGTGCGCTGCGCCCCGAGTCCTGGAACCTGTTCGTCGAGAAGCTCGGCTTCGGACCCGACGTGATGGTGCAGCCATGAGTGCCCGGCCTGCCCGCCTCGGCTTCCCCGTCAAGATCATGGGCCAGCCGGACCTCAAGAGCAACGATGCCCGGCGCTCGGGCAGCAATCCGCATCTGAAGGTCTCGCTTGAATACCTCGACGCGATTCTCGACTACCTGGACCAGCATCATATCCGGATGTACCGGATGTCGTCGGACATCGCTCCCTATGCCACGCACCCGGACATGCCGCAGTTCCACAGCATGGTATAGGAAAGCGCCGCCGAGCTGCGGGCTTTCGGGGCCAAAGCCAAGCGCCTCGACATCCGCCTGTCCTTCCATCCCTCGCAGTTCGTGGTGCTCAACAGCCCAGACCCGAAGCTGGTGGAGAAAGGGATTTGGGATCTGTCGTCCCAGGCCGAGATGCTGGACCTCATGGAGCTCGGCCCGGAAGCGGTGCTGGTGATCCATGTGGGCGGGACCTATGGCGACCGGCAGGCCAGTGCCGCGCGCTGGGTGGAGACCTGGAAGATCCTGCCCGAACCGGTGCGCCGGCGGCTTGTTCTGGAGCATGACGACATCCGTTTCAGTGCGGCCGACGTGCTCTGGATCCACGAGCACACGGGGGTGAGGCTGGTCTTCGACCATCAGCATTTCTGGTGCCAGAACCCGGAAGGGCTTGAGCTAAGGCCGACGGTGGAGGCTTTCCTCAGAACATGGCCCCAGGACGAGCGCCCCAAGATCTACTTCTCCTCACCCCGCACCGAACTCCGCCAGGTCAAGCGCACGGACCGGAAAACCCGCAAGAGCACGATGGTGAACGTCGCCCCCGTGTGGACCGGCCATGCGGATTTCTGCAATCCGTTCGAGTTCATCACTTTCATGCGCACGGTGGATGGGCTCGAGTTTGACGTGATGCTTGAGGCCAAGGTGAAGGATCTGGCACTCATCCGGTTACGGCCTGATCTGCTACGCTATGCTCCTGATGTGGCGGCGCGCTTTGGTCTGAGTGCATCCGAAGCGCTCCTCCTGGAGCAGGAGGAGGCCGCGTTGCTTCAAACTGAGCCCGATGCCGGCGCGTAATTCTCCATGAGGACGAACCTTCGATCATAGGGCTCATTCTTCGTCTCTTTTCGTGCGATGCAGGCTCGCAGAAAGCTGAATTTCCAGGTGCGAATGACCATATAAGGTTCTGAACCTACCGAAACGAATCCGCTTCTTGTGGCGCACTGCGCATCGAAGATGCGGGTTGCTGGAACCCACATGGCACTCCCGAAGCAACTGATCGACATTGAGCGGATCTATCTTGAACCGGCGGCAGAGACCTATGCGCGCGGCCAGGAGATCCTGGCCAAGTACCCGCAGGCCGAACGCACCTACGTTGAGTCGCACTGGAAGATCCCGTCCCTGCACGGCAACGAGGGCAATGCCGAGGATTGGCTTAGGATCAAGCGCAGCAGTCTCGTGCTGGGCGTGAAGAAGGGTCTCACGATGCGTCCGAACGGCCGCAGCGCCCACTTCATCGCCCCCTCGACTTCGAACGGCTGCGCCATGGCCTGCGCATACTGCTATGTTCCGCGCCGCAAGGGTTATGCCAATCCGATCTCGATCTTCGTCAACATCGAGGAGGCCTGTGCGGCCATCGCGCGGCATGCGGGGCGGCAAGGCATCCTTCCCGCGCCCGACCAGATCGATCCGCAGCACTGGGTCTATGACATTGGCGAGAATGGCGATCTCTCGGTTGACGCATCGATTTGTGACAATGTCCGAGATCTGGTCGGCCTGTTCCGGCGCCTGCCCAATGCCAAAGGCTCGTTCGCGACCAAGTATGTGAACCGCGACCTGCTGTCGTACGATCCTCAGGGCAAGACCCGCATCCGCTTCTCACTCATGCCGGCGAAGATCGCCAAGGTCGTCGATGTGCCCACCTCGTCCATCTCCGAGCGGATTGCAGCGGTGAACGACTTCGTGCGGGCTGGATACGAGGTCCACCTGAACTTCTCGCCCATCATTGTCTACGAAGGTTGGGAGCAGGATTACCAGCCGCTGTTCGAGCAGATCGATCACGTGCTGTCACCCAAGGCGAAGGAGCAGCTGCGGGCGGAGATCATCTTCCTCACGCATAATGAGCAGTTGCACGAGGTGAACCTGCGCTGGCACCCAAAAGCGGAAGAGTACCTGTGGCGTCCTGACCTGCAGCAGGTGAAGCGCTCTGAGGGCGGCATGCTGAACCTGCGTTACAAGGTGGGCTGGAAGCAGAAGTGGCTTACGCGCTTTCAGGACCTGTTGGCAGACAAGCTCCCCTACTGCGGGGTTCGTTACGCATTCTAAAGGCAAATGTAATCTAGGCGCATGAAGCGAAAGCCACTGGATCGAGGCAAGGCCCACAGAAGCGGCTTTGAAACCAAGTGTACCTTTACGGCGGAGACCGGCGCACTAACTCCTCTGTTCGGGTGGGCAAGAGCTTACTCAGAGGACACGTGCCACCAAATCACATGAGCCCTCATGCCCATCCTTGGTCTTCCCGATGATCTTCCTGATCCGGCCCGGCGTTATGCTGAGGCGCTGCCTAAGGGGCGGTATACCGCCTTCCCCCTTACTTCCCTTGACCGGACGGGCGTCGCCGTCTGGGAAGTTGCGCTGTTCCTCGACAATGCTGCGGATTTTCCCGGCGCCATGCCCTCGGGGTACGGGTACGGCACCACGGACGGAGAGGCACTGATCGGCGCGATTGCCGAAATGGCGGAGATGATCTGTCCGACATTGCGGCTTGTCGGCGAGCCCCACTGGACAGGGTCTTACAACGAACTGGTCCTCAGGGTCGGCAAGGCCCGCATCACCGACCCGCTGACTTTGTGTCTGCCCGCAGGCAGCCCCGTTGACCGGGACACGCCACTGGCCTGGATCAAGGCCGTCCGAGCGAGGACGGGCGAGCCGGTCCTTGTGCCCATGGATGTGGGTGCTTTAGACTACTTCGAGCTGCCACCGGGTTACCAGCCATTCACAACCCTGATCACCAATGGCCTCGGTGCCGGCCCCGACATTGACTGGGCTCTTGGTCATGGATTGCTGGAATGTCTCCAGCGGGATGGCAACGGTCTTCTCTTCCGCGCCCTGGACCAAGGCATTCTTCTCGACCTGCCGCAAAACCTGGAGCCGGGAACCCGAGCGCTCCTCGACCATCTTGATGGTCTCGGCATAGAGGTTCAGGCAAAGTACGCAACCGATGAGTTCGGCCTCGCCAATCTTTATGTCGTCGGCTTCGAGCGCGACGGTTACGAGCCGCCCGTGCCGATCATGCTGTCGGCTTGTGGAGAGGCCTGCGACCCGGACCGGGAGCGTGCGCTTCGCAAAGCCCTGCTGGAATTCTGCTCATCGCGTGTGCGCAAGGCCTACTCGCATGGCCCGCGTGCCGTGGCTGAACGGGTAGCGCCGCAGGGCCATATCGAGGCCTTCCTGCAGACCGCTGGCCCAAGCTTGGAGAATGCCGAGAACCGGGCTTTGACCGAAATGCTTGGATGGGCTCGGCTGAACTCATCCAAGCTCAAAGATACACTCCGAAGGAGCGTCTTTTTCACAAGAGCGGTCAAGAGCTTTGGGGAGCTGCCTGCAACCCCTTGCGTTGATACCCGCGAGCGCGGACGCGTCGCCCGCAACCATCTGGAGGCGGCAGGCTTTGACGTGCTGTACGTCGACTGTTCTCCTCCCAACCACTCCGTTGCAGTTGTGAAGGTCATCGTTCCGGGGCTGGAGGTGGAAACGATGAGTTACTACCGCATCGGAGAGCGGAACACGCGCAAGCTCATCGAACGTGACAGTCCCCTGATCCGGTTCGGCGAGCCTGCAGATGCGCTTCGCCCTGTTCGCCTGACTCCTGAGGCTCTGGACCGGCTGGGTGGTCGCCAGCCTCTGCTCGACACCGCCGCCGTGGATCGGATGGTCGGCCCCCTTTACCCGCTCTATCGCGAGCCTGAGGCTCACCACGTCGCGGAGGTTCTAGGTCTCTGAGGCACTGACGTTCGGAACCGTCACATATCAGCTGGGTTGTTGGACATCACTGGCGTGTGGGAGCCCGCGGCCCTGCTCGCTCCACCCTGTCAGGATCAATCCATGACACAGTCTGACATCCCTCCGACCCACACGATCAATCCCATCAATCAGCCGCCGGACTCGGATGCCCCAACCGCCGCAATGCTCAAGGCCGATATCGATAGCGGGGCAAGCGGCGACAAAACGAAGGTGTTCGATCCTGGCATGGCCATGCTGGGCACGTGCGAGGAAGCCTCCGGAACCCCATTAACGCCGGCGCAGCTTGCCTGGGCCCGGCGTCAGGAGACCTTTCACCGCTGGAGGAATGGCCTCAAGACAGGCATCGCCCACCACAGGCAGGATGGCTTCCCGACAGTGTTTATCGGTTTCATCGTCCTTCTGGGTACCGTTCTCGTGAGCGGAATCTCAATGGTTGGCCCATAACCTGGAAAGCTCCAGGGTCTGACCACTTCTCATGGTCGATCACACCAGTCCCGCAGGCGCTGAATTCGAAGGTTTGATACGACGAACTGGAAGCCTGCCGCATCAACGGCTTGATCAGCCTCCGGGTGCTCGCCATAAGCTGCGCCTCCGTTCCAGGCGATAGCGCGGACAGGATGTCCTAGCCTATGTATGAAATCGTCTTGTGAGCCGCTGGCTTCGTCCCAGAGTTTTTCCCTGGTAACGGACGCAGCGCTGTGGGTTCGTGTATGGCTCGCAACGACGTGAGCACCATCCAGAGTTGCAACTTCGTCCCATGAGAGTGCGATCCGAGTCCCTAGTGTTTCATCACTCTCGCAGGTGATGTTGTGATCCGCAGCGAAGCTCCACTGATCAGCTGCGCTGACAAAGCCTGTGATTACGAAAAACCAACCAACCAATCCGTGTCGATCAAGAAGCGGACGTGCCACGTCAAAGTTGTTACGATACCCATTGTAAAACGCGAGGATCAAACCGGGCCTGGATTTATGCCATTGCCCTGTTGTCATCACCCGGTCGAGGTCCTCAGCTGTGACCGGATCGAAGTACTGGGCATAAAGGGCGAACTGCCGTTCGTAATCCGCTCTCCGCCGTTCCGGCGTGAGGTGGAAATTAACGGTGCGGATAACAGCTCCCGCCTCGAAGGCCGCTGCAACGGCATCGAGTTCAAGCATCACGCGCCTCATCACGAACTTGGGCGAGCGCGGCCGAGCCGAACGTGCGGTCTGCAATCCACTCGATTACGCGCGAGAGGTCGCCAGCACCGTGCTCGCTCTTGTGAGGACCAGAACCGTTGACACCTTCGCGGAGCAATGGTCCGAGACAGCCCGAGGACGGGTCTACTCCAGCAACAAGGCTGGGCCCGTTTTCAAGCATCAGGATCATCGGGATTCCTTCCTCGCCGTAATTTCGACCCGCCAGAAAAGTGAGAGCAGCCTGGAGGCTATTGTGGTCTGGATCATCGGTCATTGTCCCTCTTGGAATATCTACTATCACAGTATGGGCTTACCCTTTGAGACTGCCCATGCTGAGGCCACGAACGTAGAAGCGCTGAAGGCACAAAAACAGCACGATGACTGGGATGACGGATACAGCGAGTGCCGCCTGCTGCAATGATTGGTTTCGCTCGTCAAAAAACTCGCTGCGCAGGAGTTGAATCCCCACAGTGACGGTCTGAAGCTCGGGGGCCGCTCGCGTGACTGTCATGGTCCAGATCACCTCGTTCCAGTGGTAGATCCAGACAAGAAGCCCGAGCGTCACCATCCCCGGACGCACCAGCGGCAGGGCTATGCGCCAGAACAGGCCAAACTCGCTGGCACCATCGATCCGTGCGGCATCGAGCAGCTCATCCGGCACCGTCAACATAAACTGACGCATCAGGAAAACGCCGTACCAGGACACCGCAAAGGGTAGGATCAGAGCAAGATAGCTGTCGAGCAGGCCTGTCCCCCCTTGCCCCAGCCAGTCGTTGCCGCCCGCGAACGGCCAGTAGCGCAGGATAAAGAACATTGGGATGATGAAAAGGAAGAACGGAAAGATCTGCGCGACGAGAACAATGCGCAAAATCAGGTTTTGGCCTCGGAAGCGGTACTTGGCGAGCGCGAAGCCGGCAAGCGCGCTCGTGACAAGCTGGACCACCGTAATGGCTCCTGTCACGATAACACTGTTCGTTAGCCAGGCGAGCATCGGCAGATCAGTGAAGGCCCGGATGAAGTTGTGCCATTGCGGGATTGCTGGCCAGTAAACGGGGGGCCGGGCTAATCGCTCAACCGGCGTGCGCAGCGCACCAATCAGCATGTCCGCAAACGGCAGGATCATGATGACGGCGCCGAGGCTCAGGATGCCGTATTTGACTATCCAGACGGCCCATTTACGTCCCGTTCGAGCATGCGCCGCTGTTGTCCCTGCATTCGTTGCATCCCTGGGCTTGGGCAAGTCTGCCTGAGCGGTTTTGGCTTTGTGCGAAAGCATCCGCATCAGTAGGCCTCCACACCCCCGCGCCGCAGGACACGCAATTGAAGGAGAGAGACGAGGAAGATGACAACAAGCAGCACATAGGCGGCTGCCGACGCGCGGCCTAGGCGCAAGTCCGTGAACGCCATGCCATAGATGTAGAGTGCGGTGACGTTCGTGCTGTTCACGGGCCCGCCCTCCGTCAGCACAAGGATCAAGGCAAAATAGCTGATGGCGGTGATGACGCTGGTGATGAGCACAAACAGGATGGTGGGCCGCAGCAGCGGCAGGGTGATGCTCCAGAAGATCCGGGCTTCGCTGGCGCCGTCAATCCGCGCCGCCTCGTGAAGGGACTCGTCGATGGCTCCGAGCCCGGCGGAGAATAGCAGCATATTCTGGCCAAGGTGCATCCAGACAAACACCATCACAACCGCGATCATGGCCGTTGACGGATCGTTGAGCCACGCCGGCCCGGCAATTCCGATGAGCGCCAAAAGACGGTTCAGAACGCCCCAAGGGTCCGCCAGGACAAACCACCAGATGAAGCCCACTGCGACGACGTTGGTGACCATCGGCAGGGAGTAGATCGAGCGCCACAGCGCCTGATATCGGCTCCGCGAGAACACCCCAGCGAGAAGAAGCGAGGCTGGCACACCGATGCCGACCACGCCGACCGTGAAGACAAGGGTGTTAAGGAGAGTTTTCAGAAACAGGGGGTCGCGTGTGAAAAGGTGCTCGTAGTTCGCCAGCCCTATCCACCGCGGGGCCACGAGGGAGTTCCAGCTGGTGAAGCTCAGGTAAAGGGAGGCGACCAGCGGCAAGGCGAAGAAGACAAGACCGAACAGGAGTACAGGCACCAGAAACAGGTACGGTGCCGTCTTCTGGGTCACCATTTTCGCTGGGTTGAGGCGGAGTGCTGACACAGTCAACAAGGCTCCCGCGGCACCTGCCTACTGCATTCACCGCGCCTCCCGCAGGATCGACTCGATCTGTGCATTGGCGGCGCTGAGAGCCCTCTGCGGGTCCTGGCGTCCGAGCCACGCCTCCTCGATTGCGCCGCGGATGGTGACCTCAATCTCGGAGGCCTGCGGCACGTTCTTTTCCGAAATTGCCCGGCCCGAGCTGATCGCCTCCACGTAGGGTCGTGTGAAGGGGTCGTTCACTTCGGCTTGCGACGCCATGATGTCAGCTTTGTTGGCAGTCAGCCCTCCCATTGTCATCAGCATGTCGCCGACGCATGAGCGTTTGCCCGGCTCGGATGGTGTGTTGAGCCAGCGCACCAGGCGCCATGCTTCCGGCTTGGAAGGGCTGCGTGCATCGACCCCATAGTAGAAGGAGTACTGATAGGTGCGCCAATCATCTCCACCTGGGATTGGGGCGACCCCCACCGTGCTCTCGAACTTGTCTCCCAGCCCCTGGCGGAGCGTGTCTTTGAACCAATTGGCTGTGATCATCATGCCGACAGAACCGCTCGGGAAGTCCCGCACCTGGATGGATGCGTTCGTGATGTTCTGGCGGAACATCTCAGCCTGTTTGGTGACAATCTCAACGGCTTCGGGCGCGGTCAGGTTCGTGGAGCGCAGGTCTTCGGTGAACAGCGAACGTCCCCGTGAGAACAGCAGTGTGCGGAAAGGGTGGACCGCATTGGCCGGCGTGGGGCCAAACGCATAGCCGGCCACTGTGAGCTTGCCTTGCGCGTCAGCCTTCGAGATTTTTGCTGCCATGGCGGCAAGCTCGTCCCACGTCTTCGGTGGCGCGGAATAACCTGCTTCTTTTAAGAGGTTCTTGTTATAAACGAGCAGATAGGTGCTGACCTCAGCCGGAACGCCCCAGATCTTACCGTCGACGGTCGCCGCATCGACAGTGCGGGCCTCGTACTCGCGCCGGACGAAATCGATGATGTCGGCCGGCGATTCGGCGAGGACGCCGTTTGAGACGAGCTGGACCCCCCATATGCTGTAGACGTTGTAGATATCGGGCGAACGGCCGCCGATGCGTGAAGTCAGGATCGTTTGCAGGAAGTCCCGGAAGGTCGCCTGTTGATGAACAATCCTGATGTTGGGGTTCTCGGCCTCATAGCGCCGGAAGCAGGCTGTCAGGGGCCGCATCTGCTCGTCGGTATAGTGTGTTGCGACCGTGATCGTTTTTTGTTGTGCCCAGACTGGCCCACTAAGACCGGCAACAGCCAAGCCACTGGTAGCTAGCAGACGAAGGGCCACTTTCAGCGAAAGTCCGACTGGGGCAGGTGACATGGAGACCCCCTTGAGCGCGATGAGCCGCAAATCCGGCAGTAAGCAGATAGGGCAAAGAGGCTAAGCAACTAGTGAGCAAAGAACCAAGCGATTTCTAAACTTAAAGCTTATAAAAGCATGCACATGACGCCTCTAAGTCCCGCGCATCTTGGATGCTATCATTTCGAGGTACCTACATTTCAGCAGTGCTTGATCCCTGAGGAGAGCTCTCTAAGCCAGCACGCTCGGGCATAAGGCAGTTGAAGGGATGCACATTGGAGAACCTACCCGCACAAAGCTGCATCATTGCATGGGCTGAACACTAGCCAGCCGCGTCAGGTTGACACTTTGTGGAACGGGGCAATCAGACCTGAGTTGCTGCATGAGAACAGGCCATCACGAGGAACCTACCATGGCGAAGTCACTCAAAGCCGGCGACAAGGTGTCTTGGGACTCCTCGGGTGGTCACAGCACTGGTAAGGTGGTGAAGAAGCAGACTACCCCAACGCAGATCAAAGGTCACAAGGTTGCGGCTTCAAAGGATAATCCCGAGTACATTGTGAAGAGCGATAAGTCGGGAAAGACTGCAGCCCACAAACCTGGTGGACTCAAGAAAGCGTAAGGGCCTTTCCACCCGAGCTGCCAGGCGCGCTACGCTGGAGCGGAATGCCCACGTGGCTGATGAACTATGAAAGTTGTGCGCGCTCTTTCAACGTCGGATTGTCAACAGATCCCGTCGGCTATTTTCTCCTCTCAGCCGGACCTGTGCTCGGCGTTCGCCCGGGTGGCACACCGTGACTTACAACTTCCGTAGGCACGCTACCTTTGCTTTTATTGCAGCTTCTGACCCCCTGATTGAGAATGATGTGACCGCGCAGAGCTCGCTTCACTATCTACCCTACGATGACGCTGTAGAGACGATCCCACCTGACGAGGACCACACCGTCCGGGAGATCATTGCCTCGCTTGCCCGGGTGAGCCAGACCCTCGCCAAGCGATACGAACATGCGGTCCGTCCCTCGCATGGAAAAAGCCATGGTTTGCTGAAGGGGACACTAACGGTGCTCCGCGGCTTGCCGGAGCCTTTGGCACAGGGTCTCTTTGCCGTACCTGATACCTATCCCTTAGTCGCTCGTCTCTCTACCGAGCCGGGAGATCTTCTGGCGGACACCATCCACACGCCCCGGGGGATTGCCCTCAAGGTAATCGGCGCATCAGGCCCGATGCTCAGCGGCCACGAGGGGGAAATCACGCAAGACTTTCTGCTCAGCTCCGGCCGGCGCTTTGCAGTGGCAGACCTGAAAGGTTTTCTCAGAGTGCAGCATTTCCTTGAGGGGATCTCAGGCCTACCTGAGGGAGCAAAGCAAGCCGGCACGGCGCTCGGGTTTGCTGTAAACAAAGCGCTGCATCTCCTCGGATCCGACAGCGTGCTGCTGGACTTCTTCGGGCATCCCCACACCCATCCCTTGGGCGAGAGCTATTTCAGTCAGGCACCCCTGCGGTATGGCCGCTATGTGGCAAAGCTTGGTTTGTTTCCGGCATCGGAGAATCTGCAGAAGCTCGTCGGCACGACCTTGGATCCGTCTGTCGGCTCTTCCGTGCTGAAGGACGCCGTGGTGGCTCACTTTGCCAAGCACCGGGCCAGGTATGAACTGCGCGTCCAGTTGCGCACGAGCGCAGAGACAATGCCTATCGAGGACGCATCGGTGGAATGGCCGGAAGATAAAAGCTCATTCTTAACTGTAGCCGAAGTCGCCTTCCCGCCCCAGGATGCTTATAGCCCGGCACGGCAGGTCTTCGCCGATGACAGGCTCTCCTTCACACCGGCTCACAGCCTCGCAGATCATCGTCCGCTCGGTTCCCTCATGCGAGGGCGTCTCAAGGCCTACGGCGCCATCGCGGCGCTTCGAACGGAGCTGAATGCCGGCCAGCGCGTCGAGCCGCGCGGCCTTGACGAGATCCCGGACTGAGTTGCTCCCCTAGTCACCCATAGCAGCACATTCGTCCCTGCCCACGATGTGAACTGATGCTCATTCACGGGACGTAGCGCTTCTCCTCCTCGGTGTGCTGATCGCCATGGCCAGCAACACCTACCATGTGGCGGTAGGACAGTTCCGCACCGGCCCAGCCCGTTACGCCGAGCACTACCACTGTTGCGGTTGACAGTCCAATCTCAGCCGCGCCCGGCATGACGCCTGCCTGGCGCTTTTGGCGCAGCGCGAGGTTGGCAGCCGCAAGGCCGAGCGCAAGCGGGTTGCCATAGGCGTGAAGTTTGCCGACCGACTTCTCGCGGGCGCGGCGGATGGTGAAATAATCAATGGCCCCAACCGCACCTGCAACGAGCCCTGTGACAAGACCCGCGCCAAGCATCCAGCGGGATGTGCGTGACCAGAACGGATCCTGGGTTGCACGCGCCGCAACGTCGGTGGCGAGCGCCGCAGTTAGGAAAGTGATCGGATACGGGATCAACATAGGGTGAATAGGATGACCCATGACCGCAGCAGTACTCGGCAGCCCACGGGCAGGTCGGGCGCGGCTTCCCTGCTCGGGCTGCGCCGTTTCGCGATCTTCCTCCATGCGATACGGCCCGGGCCGTCCATAAGGTTGGTATGGGTCTTGGCGACGAGGGGCTTGTTGCTGCTCCGGCCTCACCTGGTGCATGGGGATGATCCCTTCAGAGGATTGTGCTTAGTTGGGCAACGCGCGCAATCCGCGTCCGGCTTATTCAGCTATCAGCGGCGGACTGCCGCAGAGTGTTTGTGAACAGGACTGCTAACCACTCCCCCAATCGTCACTACGGGGCTGACATGTTCCTAGAACCACAGTGGAGGATCACTTACCGCCTTCTTAGATCGGACCGTGCGCCTTCGGTCACAAGGAATGGCGTCGATCGCCATTTCACCATCGGGCTGCTAAAGGACTAAGACTGTTCACGTCCATGTACCTGAGCAGGTGGAGCTGTTGCCTCAACGGCAGTGAAGGTCTCCAGAATGCGGTAGGTATGTTCCGAGCCCGCAGGCACCACCCAGGAGTCGCCTGGCTCTAGCCGTACGGTCTGGCCCTCGATCTCCAGTTCAGCCCGTCCCGAGATCACGTAGCCAACCACCTCGTACTCCTGCCGGTGAGCCGGCTTGTCTCGGCTTGGTGGTTCATCGCGCCACATGCGCATCGACAGCCTCTTGCCTGAGGCAAGGTAGACCTCACCCTGATCACCTGTCGGTGAGTGGGCACTGCTTACCTTTGTCACGGTTGTGTCCGTCATGTCATCCTCCCTGCACAAGGCGGCCAGCCCTTAAGTTCTTGTGGAGTTTGGTTGTCATATGTTCCCGCCGCTTTGCCCCTGGCTTGCATCCTTCTGGCGGTCGAACGCTCTATCGCAGCGCTCAACATGGGCAGAGGCCCGCTGCTGGACCTCCTGCAAGCTATGGCAGGGGTTCTCCACGTCGTGTTTGCAATAAGGGCACATCATCGGGGCAGCCTCCGCATGGCCTGGGATGTGAGGCAACGTGTGGACAACAAGCCGGTTTCAGCTTGGGTGCACCGATATGGGAACGAAAGCCAGGCTGATTGACTAGCCAGTCGCATGGCACATTTCCCCACTCGCACTTCAATATCAGGAACTGCCGATGCCTACAGATACGATCCCGCGACCTGCTTTGTTCCTCGGCTGGGCCGGTGTCGTGCCGTTCGCCCTGTTTGCGGTGGGATCTGTTCTGGACATCCACCTGTGGTCGTGGGATCCGACAATGGCCCTGCGCGCGTATGGCACCTGCATCCTGTCGTTTATGGGCGGAGCGCAATGGGGCTTGCTGCTGCCACGGGAGGGCGGTCGCGCGCCGTACTTGCGTTACCTGTTCTCGGTTCTCCCAGCGCTGCTCGCGTTCCTATGTCTGCTCATCCCGAGCACGCCCGGCATGATTGGGCTCGTCGTCGGCTTCCTGGCGCTGCTGGCCTACGACCTTTCGACTGTCCGTCAGGGCCTCGCACCACGATGGTATGCTTCTCTGCGGGTTCAACTGACGCTAGCTGTTGTCGCTCTGCTGGGCATCACTGTCTTAGCTCGATTGTAGCAAGTGAAGGCAGAAGCGGTTCTGCTCATCGCACCAGCACTTCATAGGTTGCCACCCGGCTTGGCTTGCTAAGCTCTGGAATGTACCAGGATCATACTTATACGAAGTGTCCGTGTGGATGCTCTCACCGATCTCGAACGTGATTGGGACATCCCCAACCTGATACATCAGTGGTTTGGTAGCAACCAGATGAGCCTCAACGCGGAACGGGTTATGCTGCACGCGGGCCTCGTGGCGGAAGTCACCGGGATCGAATGCAGTGCCGAGAAGGCGATTGAGGTGGACCAGCAGGTTCTTATGCAGATCAGCCATAAGACCATCAGCCTGGCTGTAAGCGCGAAACAGGCTCTGTTCATCACGATTGGGATCGGCTCCAACCAGAAACCAGCTCGGCCCAAGTGTCTCGCGTGCCCGCGTCAGAAAGGCGACGGCGCCTGCAGGATCGGAGTTGCCGATTGTAGAGCCTGGGAAGAACCCAAGGATCGGAGCTGCCCCGCGCTGGATTGGAAGGCTGATCTGCTTGGTGTAATCCGCGCAAACCGGAGAAACCTCGATCCCCGGATAGTCCTCTGCAATTCGCAGTGTGGCGGCTTCGAGATACTCACGTGAGATGTCGAGCGCGACGTACCGCGTCGGCGCAGTGAAGGCATCGAGCAGTAAGCGAACCTTGTGGCTTGCTCCGCTGCCAAACTCGACGATCGTTGCTCCAAACCCAACCAGGCTGCCAATCTCCTCAACCGTCGAGCGCAGGAGAGCACCCTCGCAGCGGGTGAGGTAGTAATCCTGCGTGTGGCAGATGCGGTCGAACAGGGACGAACCCGTCTCATCCCACAGGTACTTGCCGGGAAGCGTCTTCTGGGCACGAGACAGACCGCCAAGCACATCCCGCAGCACCTCATTTCGCTCAATCAATCTGGCCTCCTGCGTGAGTATGGTCATTGATGAGGTTTCCGCCTTTAGCCTCCGTCGAGCATGCGCCTTACCTTGGAAGCCAGTTCGGCCGAGGTGAAGGGTTTCCCGATCAGGTGCATGCCGGGATCCAGACGGCCATGGTGGACGATGGCGTTCGAGGTGTAGCCCGTGGTGAACAGAACCGGCAGCCCTGGCCTGCGCCGGGAAACCTCGTCTGAGAGCGCACGCCCGTTCATCCCTCCGGCCAGAACGACATCGGTGAAGAGGAGCTGGATCTCCGGTTGCCGCTCGACGATCTCCAGAGCCCCTCGACCGTCGCCGGCCTCGAGGATGCGGTATCCGAGATCCCGCAGTGCCTCGGCGGTGTAGGTTCGCAGATCGGGCTCATCCTCAACGACCAGAATGGTCTCGCCCGTGCCTCTCACCATCGCGGGGCTCTTTGCGGGCATCTCGGCAGGCTCCTCGTCGGAGCCGATCAGGCGCGGCAGGTAGATCTTGATCGTCGTCCCTTCACCCAGCTCGCTGTAGATCCGCACATGGCCGTTGGATTGCCGCACGAAGCCGTACACCTGGCTCAGGCCCAGGCCGGTTCCCTTGCCGGCTTCCTTGGTGGTGAAGAACGGCTCGAACACCTTCTCCATCGTGGCCTTGTCCATGCCGGTACCGGTGTCGGAGACGGCCACGAGCACGTACTGCCCAGGCGGAACAGGCTCGGCCAAAGCCTCGATATAGTTTTCGTCGAGACGGGCATTGGCCGTCTCGATGGTGAGCTTGCCGCCATCTGGCATGGCATCGCGGGCATTCACGGCCAGATTGAGGATGGCGTTCTCCAGCTGGTTCGGGTCGGCCTGGGAGCGCCAGAGGCCGCCTCCGAGAACGGTCTCCAGAACAACGACCTCGCCGAGCGTCCGCCGCAGGAGATCGGACATACCGGCCACCAGCTTGTTCACGTCAATGGGTTTGGGATCAAGCGGCTGACGCCGGGAGAAGGCCAAGAGCCGCTGGGTCAGGGTCGCCGCGCGTCGGGTCGCCTCCATGGCGTGAGTGGCGGCGCGCTGGAGCCGGTCGGCATCCTCGGGCAGGCGGCGTTGGAGAAGCTCGATGTTGCCGACAATGATGGTGAGCAGGTTGTTGAAGTCGTGAGCGATGCCGCCGGTGAGCTGTCCGATGGCCTCCATCTTTTGAGCCTGCCGCAGGGCCTCCTCAGCCTTCAGGCGCTCGGCCACCTCCTGGGTCACCCGCTCCTCGAGGGTCTCGTTCAGGCGCTTGAGCTCCTCGGTCGCGTGCTCTGCCTTCTGCCGGGCAAGGAGCAGCTCCCGCTCGTATTGGCGCCGGTCGGTAGCGTTGAAGAGGGTGATGCGATGAACCATCGGCCGGCCATTCGCATCCCGCTTCTGGAGCATGTTGGCTAAGACCGGCAGGGAGCGTCCGCCGGCACAGGTCAGATCAAACGCGATCTCATTGACAAAGCCCTGCATCCGCAGGAGCGGCGTCAGATGCGTGTCATAGAAGATCTTGGCGCCGATGCTCAGCAGCTCCTGAAAGCACCTGTGGCCGACGACATCCTGCCGCTCCATGCCGATCCAAATGAGGAACGTCTGGTTGGCTCGGATGATGGTGCCGTCGGGCAGGGTCGACAGGTAGCCGCAGGGGGCGCTCTCGTAGAGTTCCTCGGCCGTCTCGATCAACGAGCCCTGGTCCATTTTCACTACGCAACGGCCTTTGCCGGTGTCGGATCGTCCAGAAAGGCTTCCATGGCAGCAATCGTCTCCTCAGGGGCACTCAGGTTCGGGCAGTGCCCTGTGGCTTTCAATTGAATGAACTGACTGCCCTCAAGGTTCTGGTGCATGTAGCGCCCAACGGCCTCGGGAGCAATTGCATCCTGAGAGCACTGAAGGATGAGCGCCTTCGTCTTCACGCTGGGCAGATCAATCCGGTTGTCCGAGAGAAAGGTCACGCGAGCGAAGTGCTTGGCGATCTCGGGATCGGTGCGGCAGAAGCTGTTGGTGAGCTCCTCGCCGAGCTCAGGGCGATCCGGGTTGCCCATGATCACCGGGGCCATGGTGCTCGACCAGCCGAGATGGTTGCTGTCGAGGAAGTCGAGCAGGCCCTCGATGTCCTCCTGCTTGAACCCACCGACATAATCGCCGTCGTTGATGTACCTTGGCGAGGGGCCGATCAGGACCAGGCGGTCGAACCGCTCCGGCTCCCTGATGGCGGTGAGGACCCCGATCGTAGCGCTGACAGAATGGCCGACGAAGATGACGTCCTTCAGGCCCAGCTCCCGGCAGATCGCCAGCACGTCGTCGGCGTAGCCGTTGAGCGAGCCGTATTTCGCCAAATCGAAGGCGGCGGCATCCGACTGCCCGTGCCCGACATGATCGAAGAGGACTATCTTGTAGCGGTCCTCGAAGGCCGGCGTGATGAAACGCCACATGTTCTGGTCGCAGCCATAGCCATGGGCAAAGATCATGGGCTGCTGGCCGCGCCCGAACACCTTCACATTGTTTCGTTCGAGAACGGCAGACATGGGCGCTCCGGGCAGTCCTAAACCGATAGGGGCCGCTCGCTAAGGTGGGGTGCGAGCTTTGCAGTTCAGATGCCCTATCTAAATGGACTGGCTGTTCTTTCAACATCCGGGTTTGCACACCAGCCATTCGTTGCCGAGCGAGGTCCCACACGGAAGCTCTCCTCTCCTGTCCTCAAGGCTGATAGCGGAAGTCCTCCTACAGGCCATACTTTGAAAACTCCCCGTCGGGGTTGCGCATCGGAGCGAGCGAGAGTGCCGCGTCGAAGAGGCTGCCGTCCTTGCGGCGCCTGACACTCTCAAACTTCACCATCTCTCCTTGCCGGACCCGCGCGAAGTTCGAGGCCGGCTCATGAGCCCTGTCCTCGGGCATCAGGATCGACACAGGTCGGCCGATCGCCTCTGCGGCTGAATAACCGAAGACCTGCTCGGCTGAGGGGTTCCAGGTCAGGATGGTACCGTCGGGCGCAAAGCTCATGATTGCATCACCGGAGGCCACCACCAGGGCGGCCAGGTGAGCATTGGCTTCTTGGGCCTGCTTCTGCTGCGTCACATCCCGCATGAACAGAGCCAGTCCGTCCTGGGACGGGTAGACCCGCAGTTCCAGCCAGGCCTTGTGGCCGTCAGGCCAGACATACTCGTGCACAAGGCGTCCCGGGAGGCGCTCGGCCATGGCTTGCTTGCACAGGCGACCGAGTTCCGCCTCCGCGCTGCCGGGCCACGCCTCCCAGAAGCTCTTTCCGACAATCTCCTCGCGCGGCCGGTCCTCGATCCGAAGCGCCGCACCATTGATGTCGAGCACTTGGAAATCCGGACCCACCAGGACGAAGCCTTCGCCCATGCTGTCGAGAATGTCCTGGCTGCGATCCCGTTCGGCCCGGAGCAGGGCCTCAACCCGGCGGCGCTCGGTCACGTCGTTGAACACGCCGATCATCCGCTCCAGTTCGCCCTCGGCACCTGCGACGGCGTTGCTGATGCTGACGAGAGTGCGGATCGTTCCGTCAGGACGTCTGACGCGGTACTCGGTTTCCAGGCTCGCCTGCTGTTCCCGCGCGGTCTGCACCTCGCTTGAGACGCGCTCCAGATCGCGCGGATCGATGCGCCCGAAGATGTCGAAGGCTGTGACCGGCTGACCCGACGGCAAGCCGAACATCTCGTGGCTGCGCTCGTCCAGGAACACCTCATTTGTTCGCACGTTCCAGTCGAAGGTTCCGAGCCGGGCGATGGAGAGCGCCGCATTCAGGCGTGTCTCCTCCTCGGCAGCCCTGGCCAGAAGGACGGCATCTGTCCCAGGTCGAGCCTGCTGCCGGCGCAAGCTTTCGGTGTGAGGTGTCGGAGCAGCCCTGTGAGGTGGCAACGGCTTCGGATTGTCACCGTGCATGGCGGGCCCGGCGGCTTGGGAGCCTCTTCTCGCTGGAGGAGGCGGAGCGCGGCTCGTACGACCTCACTGGCGCTTTGGTAGTCGCCCGAGGCGACACGCGCTTGGATGAAGGCGCTCAGCTCTGCCGTGAGAGAGATATTCTGGGAGATGCGGTTTGCCATGGACTGGGCGAGATAGTGCCCGTTTGTGGCACAGCAAGGGGAGTGGCTTGGGCGGCGCGAGGATAGCTTGGCCGCTGGATCATCTGAATATCTGACCGTCCCGCGGCACCTCCGCCAAGGAAACCCTTATCAGGGTTCCGTCAGCTCTCACGAAGTGTGGGAATGATGTTCATGTTGGAAATGACATGGGCCTATCTCGTCACGGATCGTCCGAAGCGGAAAGGCCGCGTAGGGCCAAAAGCCGTCCGTAAGAGCGGCCGTGCAAAGGTCCGCTCATCTCGAAATTGCGGACCTTTGGCTATCCAGCGTAAGTGAGTCGAAGTTCGGGCGGATTACGCGAGTTTCGTCCACTGTTACCCGGGCAAAAACAGCTGCAGGACTGAACACACAAGAACGCGATAAAAACCCTTTCCGGTGAAATGTTTTAGGTGGTGAGCGCGCTGGGACTCGGACCCATGACCCTCTGATTAAAAGTCAGCGGATTTATGGGACGAGCTACACACTCGTGGGAGGCGGGCCCGTCTTGGTTCCCGAAGACCTATTGCCCAGAGTTAAATCAAGTTTTGAACCAGCATCACGATTGAACCTGTATTCCGCAGGACGCCTCCTGTACGGCTTGGGTTTTGATGTCTTTCCACAGAGGAGCGATCCTCATGAAGCCCTATGTTCTCCTTTCGGCAATCGGCTCGACGACAACCGATCCAAAGCTTTCTTGGCGTGGCCTTGGGGGAGCCGGAAAGCATGGTGGTGCAGCAACAGGACCGGCAGTACATCCGTGCCTGTCCTTGTCCCTGAGCCGAGCGGCCACGACATCAAGTTGAGGGGCTCTCCATGACACGAGCCTGTATGACAGGGTTGTCAGCTTCATTCTAAAATCGGCCTGAATTTGTTTGAGCAATGCGGTTTGCAAAGCAGCCTCCGAGTTGGCGCTCCCAGTGCCTGGCGGATGACCTGCGCCGCAGTCCGTGTGTTCACGGCGTGTCATTTGCAGGCACAAGGCAAAGCGTGGTGGACTGGTCGAGGGGCTGGATCACGCGCACGCTGTACCGAAATTGCCCTTGCTCGTCGAACACCGCATTTGCTGTGGCGGCAAACCGTGTCACAGAGCCATCCTGTCGAACATAACTCTGCTCGAGCGCATAGGCCTTCCGTTCACCGGCCACATGCTGCTGATACAAGGCCTGCTCATCTGTCGAATTTTCCGGATCGGTAAGATCAAAGATGCTCCGGGTCAGCAACTCGCTGCGCGAGTAGCCGGTCAGCGCACAGAACCTGGCATTGACCATTACAAGCCGCCCGGTCAGGTCCGTCTCGCCAATGCCAACGCCGGCATGCTCCTGCGTGGCCAAGAGCCGTTCCTTGGCATTCCGCATAGCGTGGACCTGGGCAGCGCTTTCCATCGCAACGGAGGCAATCTGACCTAGCTGAGTGAGCAGGGCCTCATCGTCGGGTGTAAACTCTCCGCTCTCTTTGCCGGACAGCATGACCGCTCCCATCATGCCGCCACCCTGTGCCCCGACGAGTGGCACAGCCAGCATACCCACGAGCGGCCTAGGCGATGCTGTAGGCTCCTGCCCACCATGTGGGTCTGGTTCTGGTGGCCATGCCGCGGTTGGAAGCCGCACCGGTACGCCAGACCGAATGACTTGCGTGGAGATGGCGGCTGCGGCCATGCTGATCGCCAGAGCTGACCCTTGGAGGCACTCTTCGGAGAGCGACAGGGCCACCGAGGTATGAGGCCACAGGCCATAGGAGACGGTCTGAACGGCAGCCCAATGCGTTCCGATGATCCCACGAGCCTGATCCGCGATCTCCTGCAAGGTCGCCTCAGGCGTGCCGACCGCCGCAATCCGGGCCGACACCTCCGCCATGGCCTTGAGCTGCTCCTGGTGCCACTGGGCCCTGGCGAGATAGGCCTGCTTTTCCTGCTCAATCAGGATCCGTTCCGTGATGTCATGGTGGATCACAACTGCATAGACGGCTCCCATATGCTTCAGGCGGGACACTCGAAGCTGGAACCACCTCTGCTCATCGGGGGAGTGGCACGGGTACTCCAGGACAAAGGTGCTGTCGCCGGACAGGACCGACCGGACGCCGGCTGCAGCCGCTCTCGCGCAGGGAGCATCGCCTCCCGTCGCACGCGCGCACACCTCAAGGTAGTTGATGCCAATATGCGAGCTGTCACGGGCCTGATTGGCTTGGCCGAAGTCCTGCCACGCCCAGTTGGTGGCGACAATCGTTCCACTCTGGTCGAGAACCGCGATAGGGGCAGCCACAGCATCGAGAATGCCCTGAGCTGAGGGAATGGCTGGGATCCCGTTCTGCTCTGACTTGGGAGGCATGGCCATGCCCTCCAAGAGCGTGGCTTGGATACAGGACAACGGGCACAGGCCCGGTTCCGTTCACCTAGGCTCGCAAGTTGTTCACTCCAGTTCATGGGGGAAGCATGCCTTCCGAAGGATCTCAACGCCGAGCTTGCTATGGGACCGCTAGGCCAACCGTCGCTGGCACCGGCGCATTCCGCCCTGCTAGGCACGGGAAGGTGGCGGTTGCTCTCCCTCCGACGTTCTGCTCTTCCCCTGCCCTCTCCTCGTATCCCGTAAATACTTATTCGAGCAGCCAGCACTCCCGAGCTCCTGCCCTCATCCTGTCTATGAAGGCGGCATAGGACTTCGATAGGCGAAGGTTCTCTCAGTTGAGGCTTTTTGATCCCCGCTCCTCGCAAAAGCTACGCTGCGGCCGGAGGTTTAACCATTGATTTGTCTTGACATTTCTGCGACGATAGAAGTGAAAATAGAATTGACTACGGCTTGGGCCTAAGGCGCGCACTATTTCTCGGATGGTATTGTGAGCTGCTTCGTTTGGGAGCTGATTGCGGGACTTGTGTCGACCTCTGCTCGTCAGCTAAGCCGTTGAGGCCCCTTGTTTTGAAAGCATTTTCTTGGACGCTGAGATAGCCCTCCCCTCTCCCGCTGGTTAACGGAATGGCTTAAGGGACGTGTTCAAACGATCGTTTGCTCCTGCGCTTGGAAACCGCTCAATTCGCACATTCTCGGGCTGCGGGTTTATGACCTGCGGGCCCGAGCAGCTCAATAGGCGCAGCTTGGTTGAAGCAGTTCAATCTCGCGGTTCTTCTACGCATTATGCGCCAGAACTGGCATGAGCCTTCCGAGGCGCTCCAGTGGCTTGGCCGAAACGGAAGTTGGTTCGGACGGCAGGGTCGCTAGGATCGGCGTGTACTCGAACGGATTGAAGGTTACAGGGCAGAGACCCCTCGCGCGGCAAAAAATTGATGTTGGCACGGGCTGTCCAGTTCCAAGCTTCAAGAACCTGTCGCGTTGCCGCGCCAGTAACGATATGCAAGGGCGGCTCCGAACGTGTGAGCACCGTTCAGCCTTCTTCATTGCGGGTTTTACGGAGCCTATGGCGGGTGGGGTGACGCAACCGCGCCGGAAGAGTGGTCCGAGAGGCCGCCATCCACTGTCTCCATTCCACCCTGCTTCCGATTTCCGGAGTGGTTCCCGCCGTGATGGAGATGAAACGCTTCGGCGCGGGAGCGGCCGCGTCAGTGCCGCCGCCCATAGCGCTGCCTATGTCCGCCGCAGCCAGAATTGGGCGTCGGTGATGCCGTCGCCGATCTTGGCTCACCGCAGCGGATAAAGTTGAAAAAAGATATTGAGGTTTGGAGATCCGCTCAGGCAAGTTGGGCTGACTGATCGGGCGTTTTATGGTCAGCCAATCAATTTTTAGGAACTTTTTACATGTTTATTTCAACGGAGTCCGCCAGGCTGGCGGGCAATAAGCTGTCGCGTTCTCACTTTGCCCCGGCTGAGGACGGGACGATTGGATATCTCGGCTTCGTCCTCCACCGGGCCAACAACTCTGTCAGCGGCGTCGTTAAGATCGTCCACGACGCGGCGACGGCGGATGCCGCTCGGATGGAGGCCGCCGCCCGTGCGGTGATCCCTGACGATGAGGCCCTTTTGTGCGCCAAGCTGGCCTCGACTTTCTGCCTGGGCATTCTCAGCGGGGAGGACCACGCCGCTGTTGCTTGCGCAAGCGTGCTCCACAAGAACAAGGGATTCCCGACGGGGATGCTGCTGGGCGCCACTCTGACAGACGAGGATACCATTGATCTGACCAAGCCGTTCACCCTGGCCTGTGGGTTTGAGCGCACGGTGGAGGAAGAGTACATCGCCCTGAACGCGATCATCCATCAGCTCCTTAGGGAGGACGAGTGATGGTATTCGTGACCAATCACGCCAAGTGGCTCGTCGAAGGTATGGGCAGCGTGGACGACGTCACCGTTCGCCTCGGCACGGTCGTGTCCCGTGGCCGCTTCGATGCCGGCCACAATCAGGATGTCATGTGGATCAATGAGATCATGCGCTACAACATCCCGACCTATGACGAGATGATCCAGTGGACGCGGGACCGCCGTACGGGTGCCAAGCTTCACCGGGTCATTGTCGGCTCCGTACGCGTCGATGATCGGTACTCGCACGACCGTGTGGAGGTGCGCCTTGGGTTCAAAACAGCCGCACAGGCCATCCACTTCATTCTGAGGTGGTATGGGGAGGCCGCATGATACCGAAATTCTCCTTCCACATCACCTGCAACGTCACCGAGACGGCCGTCGTGATCATCGACGCTGACTCCATTGAGGACGCTCACGACATTGCGCTGGACCCGAACTTCTACAACTACGCCCCGTTCTGCTTGGACGAATTTAACCACTTTGAGGTCTATTTGCCTGACCCCGACGCCTATGAGGTGTTGTGAATACATGCCTATTATGTGAACGCCAAGGACCCCAACAGGGAAGACCTGTCGATGCTGGTGGTGGCCGACTCTGTCCATGAGGCTGGGCAGCTCGTCGTAGACTATTGGGCCACGATGGAGGCCACGCCTGATCCGGACGGCGTGATTTCTGCTTTTAAGGTGCCGTCGATCCCCGATACCAAGGGAGTCATCGAGTGGACCGCCATGCCGGTCGAGGAGTGTGTTGTAACAATGCCGGATACATCAGGATGGTGGGGTGAAGATGATGAATAACATTGTGCCGCCTGGAGAACTGACTTACGCCGGCCTGACTTCCGGCGTTGACGATGATCTGCATGCGATCCTTATGGAGACGATTCGCGACTTTCTGACGGAGCGGGTGATCACCTTCACGCCTCGGACCTATTCCATGCGTGGCGAGGACGATCTCATCGGGATCATTGATGGCGAGTTCAGTCTCGTTGAGTTGGTTGACGCGATCATGGCAAGCATTGCGGATAGAGCCGAAGACCAGTGACCGGGACTCTATACTTCGTCTCGGCCGAGAGTCTCTACGGTGCTTCAGTCCATTTGTTCGTGTCGGCCAAAACTCCTGATCAGGTTGGTCAGGGGCTCGCCGATTGCGTCAGGGTTGTGCGGATCAGAATCGACCGGGCCGGTCAGATGCCTGAAGATCCTTGCCTTCATGGTGCCGACCAGATGCGAGCGCTGGCCTGACGCCTCTCGCAGTCCCTCTATCGTGCAGTGGGCTGCCTGCCGATACCGCAGACCTTGCGTGAGCGAGTGACTCCCCTGATCTTGACTCTTACGACCCGGCCATCGGCATAGACTTCGCCGCCGATGGCCGCCGTTGTGATCTCAGCTCCCATCCACTCAGGCCTTCAAAACTTCGTTCCGCCGACGGGCGAAACCCTTCCAGACAATCCACCCGATTATAGGTCATCTGTTTTTACCCGTCATGCCGGCCTAGTGCGCCAGTGGCCTGCGCCGGCAGCGCAACCATATGCAGGCCATGCTCATCGAAATCCTGCACCAGCTCACGTCGGGGTTATGATACGGATCGCCTCGGCTTCACCGACGCTGCTCTCCACCGCAAAGCCGGTCCGATCCTCGCCGCCGTAGTTCTGGCGCGGCCGCTTGCTCATAGCTTCTGCTGTTCGGCAGCCATTCTGGCTGTAGTCAGGCAGAAACTCCACTAATCCTCGGCAAATATCCCGAGCCACCTCTGACCACTCGTTATCTTGCGCAGCTGGAGATCAGGGACGGTTTTATCGTGCTTAACGAGCGTGGAATCCCCAAGAGTGGCAACCCAATCCAACTAGGTAATCCCAACAACGCCGCGGTGGAGCAAATTCGAAAGGTGACTGAATGCCCGGACAACGATGCCTGTTTGGTGTCGGTGGTCGGCGAGATCACCAAGCGGCAGCCTGCGGGCATCACCCACCGACAAAAACCTCGAACGCATTCCCACGGGCAGGTTCATCACGCCGCGCGGCGAAAGCAAGTGGCAGGTCATTCAAGTCAAGCGCATCGTCCCCGGAACAGAGCCAAGATAGCGCATATGTAGGTTGCTTGCCTCATGCCATCAGAGGGCAATGTTAAAGGCAGAAACAGCAGGTGCCTGCGTCATTACATGCGTGTTTGGTAAATACACAGCGCGGTCGATACCGTCTTAATTTTCCGCATCACGAGAATATTGACGGCGCGAATCCGACTATGGGATTCTTGGCTCCATTGCAAAGGAGCTACATTTTTATGACCAACGCCGCTGAACGACCTGTTAATGGAAGGACCGACCAAGCCGACACCCTTACCGGGGTGATCACCTTCGTGGCGAAGCAGGCCAAAAGTTTTTATGACGCGAAGCCGGACGGAGACTGGCCCATGACCATCTTCGCATTCTCGCCGACCGGCTGTCATGTTCTGCAGACGCATTTTAACGTGACCCGGCGCGAAGAAACATACGCCGCATTCTCGGAAGCTTTTAAGGAACTCGGCGTAGAATCCTACGTCGTTGCCTCGGAGGCCTGGGCCGGGCGCAAGGGCTCGACTACGCCCCCATTCATGCAGGCGGATCGCCGTGAAATTCTTCTGATCACGGCAGTGGACATGACCGGCACCGCGACCATGACCATGGATATCACGCGAAATCGGAAAGGCAAGGTCATCAAGCTGACCCCCGGTGTGATAGCGCGCGATGGAGCCGGACCGCTGACGGAGCTGCTGGCATGAGCAAGTACCACTTTCTCTCGATCGAATGTCGGCCCATTGACTTGACCACGGCACCGGCCAAGCTCGCTTTCGTCTGCCAGGATGTTGAGGGCACCGAGGTGGCCACGACCAACATCGTGTGGATCCTGGTTCGCTCCGAGCAGCAGACCAGCTCCGATGTTCGGGTGAAAGGCCGCGCACATTACGACTGCAACTTCCCCGATCTTTACGATCGTATCGATCATCACCTGGAAAGGATTGCGACATGAGCGAGGAACTGAAAGTGCTGGATGTTCCGGACATCAGCACCGAGGATCGCGCCCTGGTGATTGCGTACGCAACGGGCGCCCCATGGTTTCGAAGCGAAATTATCCGTGATGCGACCACATGGGCACGTTGCGAGGCGGACCGCCACGCACTCATCGCAGCGTTTCCGTTCGTCCTCGACATGCGTCAGTACAAAGTCTGGGACGATGATGAGATGCTTTCCGACGATGTCTGTTGTTGGCTGAGCGAACACGTCGGCACAGGCGGTCCGTGGGAGTCTACACAGGAGGTCTATGACTGGGCCGATCACGGGTGCATCGTCGGGTTCAAAAACGAGGCAGACGCCCTTCTGTTCAAGCTGCGCTGGGCCTGAGCATCGAGAAGCAATCGCTCCTGCACCGATCAAAGAATATCACCGAAGGCACCTCGGTTCAGGAGGTCATTATGACCAGCGACCTGATCGTGTCCGCGATATCTGCAGGCATTTGTGTTATGACGCTCCTTGCCTTCAACACCCAGAATGCTGAAGCATAGACCGTCCAATGCGCCATCTCCCGATGTCCTGTGTCGCAGGAAGTATCACTGTCTTTCGCGGTTGCAGTCGCCTCTGTCGGACGCAATCTCAAGTGCGCGCTCTAGAAGCTTTGACAGCGAGATCGGGATCATGCAGGCCAAGTTGGCTGCGGCGCGCAGCGTCGGGGTCAATAACCGGCGCGAAGGTTCCCGTGGTGCCATCACCGCGGGTGTTTGTCATCTAAAACTGGCGCACCACCGTGCAAGCGGCAATTCTTATTGAGGTATCCGTGGATAACAAGGGATCGAGCCGCTCGTACGCCCAACGGCTATGCGCATTACGCGATCAGCATTGCCATCCGTCCGCACCGCCCAAGTTCTAGGCCTTCAGCGTCGAGATCCGTAACTTGGTAGATTATCGCCGTCGTAATCTTCCGTCTCGATGGCGGCATGGTTTCAAATGCCCTGTCTGGTTCCGTCGCGGGGGCGCGCTACGGGGCATTGCCAGCATCGGTCTATAACCTGTTGCTCTGACCGTAACTCGGTTCTCGACTCTGGCGGACAGACCGCCGGTGGCTCGTGTTCCTCCGCGGCCTGTGCCTTGTGCTAGTCCACAAGAGCGAAAAGGCTGTGCAGTGCCTGAAACAGCGCGGAGTCTGGTTCCTGTTTCTACCGGCTTATTCGCCTGATCCTAATCCCATTGAACAGGCCTTCGCCAGGATCAAGGCACACCTGCGCAAAGCCGAGGCCCGAACGTTCGACGCGCTCTGGCGCGCCCTCGGTGACATCTGCAATCTCTTCGAGCCACACGAATGCTGGAATTTCCTCAGGGCCGCCGGGTATGCGTCCGTTTATCCGTGCGATGCTCTAGCCTCGCTGACCCGATGACTGGCGCTGCGGCTGACGCTGGTAAGTGAGACGGTCATAACCGTCTATTTTTCGCCTTTCGCTGTGATGCTGGCGATCCCGTTTCTGGGAACAGGTCCGCACCGCAGGCTGGATTGATGGGGCGGTGCGCTTTCTAGGCACTCTCTTTGTCGTCTGGCCCGGCGGGGGCTCAATCCCCTCGGCGTGACCTCCTCCACCCTTGCCAGCGCCGGACTCGCCACCGCCTACCACTTGCTGTTGCGCTATCTTGGCGGCTCTGAAGGTCCTGTCGCCATGCTCGACTAGACCACGCCGGTATCTTGTGCGTCCGGCGCCTGGCTTTGGATTCGTTAGGGAGGGGGGTATCATGTTCTGCGATTTCGGGTGCACACGTGCAGACGTCAGCCTCGGCTCTTCCTATGCTTGCCGCCACCATTTCCACTGTGGGCAAAATCGTCTGCTCCTGCGGCAGTGGATCGGCGAGCACATAACGAGCAGGTCTGCCACGTGACATCTCTCCATTACCGAGATAGCCACGCCGTGCCGCTGCCGCACAGCGTCGGGACGTCGATGAGTGGTCGATTCCGAGGTGAACTGCTACTTCCGAGACCGATGCGCTGCCATGCCTTTTCTGGATCAAGCCAACAACGGTCACGGTCTCGCGCATCGTTGCGGGGACAGTGGCCTGCACGCCCTCTGACATAAACTCGGCCACAAGCGCGCGGACCACGGCGTAGTCCTGAAGCGTCGCCACGACTCGACCTCGGTCATCGCGCTTTCGGCTGGCTTGATGCAGAAGCGCATGAGCGCGAATGAGTTGGAGGAGGAGCCTTGCGTCTCGGCGCAGGCGCACGGCAATTGGCGGGATGAGCCCGACAAGATTTTCTGAGAAAGGAATAGTAACCTGCGCGTCTGAGGCCGCGATCCACTGCTGCAGGGCAATCCAGGGAGCCCGATCCACATCATCTCCCTGATCTTCGCGGGCGAGGGCGTCCAGAATGGCCCGGGTCTGGTCCTGGCTGTCGGCCAATGTAATCGAGATCAGGCGGGTTTCGTTCTCCGGGTGCAGACTATCGCGCGTTGTGGTCACGATAAGGCCGCTTGGACCAGGACGCTCGATGAAGACAGTCGCGTATCCCTCAGTGGTCTTTACCACCGTCTCATAGCGCAGGTATCCTTCGCTGAGGAGCGAACGGATCAAGTAAGAGACCATGTCGCTGGCCATGGCGTCAGCTTCGGTGAGCACCAGCATCCGGTGCTGCAGCGGCTCTTGGCCGTAGACCAGCGCTAGCTCCGACATGGCGGTCAGAGAATAGTAGGATGTGGGGCAGGAGAACGACAGCACCGTTTCGACGAGATAGCTTTTGCCGGCCGATGAGGGGCCTTTCACCACAACAGAGATAACCCGGTCGAACACGCGGCTGGTTAGTGCCAAGTAAAGCAATTTCGCCTCACGCTCCACTCCGACTAGGCCGACGTGTGGAAGATGGGTGGCTAGCCGATCCAAGATGGCAGGGTCACGCGCGAGCTCTTCGCACTTTCCCCACGCATTCTCCCGGGCAGACTCGGCCTGTGTGCTCACCTCGTCAGACCAGGCGATGCTAGTATGGAGAGCCTGCTGCCAGCGCGCTGCGAAATGCTCGGGTCCGGCAACGTGCATCGCACTTACGTCTTTGAAGCCGGCGAGACGGATAATGCGGACGCGATCCCGCAGACCCGATTTCTTGACCCACTGCAACATTGACTCACCGCCCTGGTCGGGCTCGATGACGACGTAAATGACGTCGTAGCGGGTCAGGTGAGGAGCATCACGCTCCTCCTTCCAGACGCTTGCTCCCGGTATGCCGACAGCATGGATGCCGTGCCACCAGAGCGTGTGGGTGTCGCTTTCTCCTTCTACAAGCACGACGTCGCGCTGTTCGCGTAACTCCCAAAGCCCATAGAGACAAGGCGTCGACCCATGTCTCCATCGAAAGCGATTATCCGTACTCTCGCCCTTAAAAAGAGCTGTCCTAAAGCGCACGGCAACCTCCTGACCGCTCGCGTCTCGGTAGGGAATCCTCACTGCGGGGGCGCTATGATAGCTGATCTCGGTCAGATGCAGACCCTTGAGGAATTCCAGCGGCAGTTGCTTCGCCCGCGCATAGTCCTCGAGGCGGCAGCCCCGCGTGTGCACGTGTGCAGGGGAATCAGGGGAGACAGCACCCTCCCCCCAGCCCGGGGCCGTGAAGTACGACCACTGGTGCGCTTTACCGGTGCCGGCATGCCAAGATCACGACTAAGGTCGTGGGCGGCGTCACGCTGGGAGACGTTCCGCAGATAAGCCAGTAGACTAATGGCATCACCGCCCCGGTCGCCCGTGGCGAAATCGGCCCACCGGCCAGTCTTCAGGTTGATCTTGAACGATCCTCGCGCGTGATCCTTGCGGCGCGGATTGAGCGCGACCCACTCGGAGCCCTCACGGTGACCGTCCGGCAGCCAGCGCTTGAGAAGTGTCGGAAGCGCGGCCAGTGCCGCCTTGGCGACGGTAGCGAAGAATTCTTCGGCTCGGCCATAGTTGCGTTTGGACATGAGTCAACACTCCGCCTGAGACCTGCGGTCGAAATCAGTTGCTGCTGTGTGCGTCAGAGAAAGTGAGCTAAGCTCCGTCGTCGTTTGTTCTCGGCCGCCAGTTTGCTGCCTCGATAGGCATGTAGCGACGCTCTCCAACGCTCGGCTTCTTCCACGTCAGCAATCGAGTGGGTACCGAGCTTGAGCACTCGGAGATCGCTCTTGTTGAGCACGGAATAGAATTTCACGTGCTTCAGGCCATAGAGCGCGAAAAATTTTTACTGAAATCAAGCGGGTCCCGATTTCCGGCGGTCACCGAGAGCGCCCGGCCTTGCCTGGGGAAAACAAAAACGTCTCGGTCCTCTGGCGCCATGGCTGTGACAATCGCCAGCGCCGGGGTGGCCAGTGGCACGCGATGGTCTGGGCCTGCTTTCATGCAATGGGCATGAACGGCACAAACGCCATGCTCCAGATCGAACTCGCTCAGCCACGCGCCCGTGGCCTCGCCGCTACGGGCGATCTTGCGGCGGTTGCTCCTGTAGGTCCTCTCGGTCATCCAGGCCTCCGGAAGAAATATCCACGCGCGGTCTAGCGTGGGCGTGGTGTACTTGTTCTTGACCATAAACAGCCAAGCAAGCAGGCTGTTGGAACTAGGTCGTGTGGACGGATTTGATGAGGATGAAGCTCAGAGCAAGAGCAACGAAAGAGCCGTAGTTCTCGTCCGTCTTCTCGCAGCGTAAAGCAACGCGCTTGAACCGCTTGAGCTTTCCCATGGTCTGCTCAATGCGAGCCCGCCCACGATAGAGCGCCTTGGGAAAGAACTTTGGCTTCTCTTTGGTGGTCGTGCGATACGGAATGGCCGGGCAGATGCCACGGGCGCGAGCGGCCTGTCGGTTGACCTTCGCGGCATAACCCTTGTCGCCCACCGCTGCCCGCGGCGTGATCT
>NZ_QOIO01000043.1 GCF_003332305.1 Microvirga aerophila
ACGGATCGACCCTGGACGATCATGTCCCTCGGCCTGCGGGAGTGGGCGCACCGGTTCTGATCAGCGGGACTTGGTATAACTAGAGACCTGACGCGTAGCGTGGGCAGGGTGCGGACGGCCGGGATCAATCCCCAACCAACTCCGAAAGGCAGCCATGACGTGAGCTTGATAATGTCAAGCCGGTCTTTGCGGCTCGATGACTTTTCCGTCCTGAGTAAAGTCGTAGATTTTACCAGTCTCGGCCCAGGTGGGCAGGGCAAGTTTCACCACGTGGGGCGCGAGGTCTTCCGGTGTCTTGAGAGTCAGCGGGTCTTCGCCCGGCATGGCGGTGCGGCGCATGGCAGTGCGTAGGGGGCCGGGGTTGAGCAGCATGGCCTTGACGGGTGTCGTCGTCGTTTCGGCCGCGTAGGTGCGTACGAGGGCTTCCAAGGCAGCCTTCGAGACCGAATAGACGCCCCAGTAGGCGGTGCATTTGTGCGCGGCGCCAGAGGTTACGAAGATGGCCCGGCCGGCGTCGGAGGCGCGCAGGAGCGGGTCGAGGGAGCGGATGAGGCGGTAATTGGCGGTGACGTTTATGGCCATCACCTCGTCCCAGACCGGCTGGTCGATATGGGCGATGGGTGCGAGTTCGCCTAGGATACCCGCATTGCCGAACAGGATATCGAGCTTGCCCCAGCGCTCGTAGATTGCGCCGCCCAAACGGTCGAGGGCATCCAGATCTTTAAGGTTGACCGGGACCAGGGTCGCCGAGGAGCCCTTGGCGCGGATTTCGTCATCGAGGGACTCGAGCGCCCCTTGCGTCCTGGCTAGCGCGATGATGTGCGCGCCTGCTTCCGCGAGAGCCAGGGCGGCGGCGCGGCCGATGCCGCGCGATGCGCCGGTGACGACCGCGACGCGGTTCGAGAGAGGCTTGTCCATGGATCCTCAGTCAGCTTCGGCCAGCAGGGAGAGACGACGCGGGGTGGCGACGGTGAGGTCCGTCAGCGGCGTCGGGTAGTCGCCCGTGAAGCAATGGTCGGTGAATTGCGGTTGGTCCGGATTGCGGCCGATCTCGCCCATGGAGCGGTAGATGCCCTCGATGGACAGGAAGGCCAGCGAGTCGGCCCCAATGTACTGGCGCATCTGCTCTAGATCATGGGTGGCGGCGAGTAGCTTTTCCTTCTCGGGCGTGTCGATGCCGTAGAAGTCCGGATGGGTGATCGGCGGACTGGCGATGCGGAAGTGCACTTCCTTCGCGCCGGCCTCACGCATCATGCGCACGATCTTCACAGAGGTCGTGCCGCGCACCAGGCTGTCGTCCACAAGTACGATCCGCTTGCCGGCGATTGCTGCGCGGTTGGCGGAATGCTTCATGCGTACGCCGAGCTCGCGCACGGACTGGGTCGGCTGGATGAAGGTGCGGCCCACATAGTGGTTGCGGATGATGCCAAGCTCGTAGGGAAGCCCTGCGGTCTGGGCGTAACCGAGAGCCGCCGGGACGCCGGAATCCGGCACTGGGATGACCACATCGGCGTCTGCCGGGGCTTCCATGGCCAGTTCGCGGCCCATGCCCTTGCGGACGTCATAAACGCTGCGTCCATTCACGATAGAATCCGGACGGGCGAAGTAGATGTATTCGAAGATGCAGGGGCGGGGTGCCTGCTCAGGCGCGAAACGATAGGACTCGATCCCCTCGTCCGAAATCACGACGCATTCGCCGTTCTCGATATCGCGGATGAAGCGCGCGCCGATGATGTCGAGGGCGCAGGTCTCGGAGGTCAGGATGTAGCGGCCGTCGAGCTCGCCAAGCACGAGCGGACGAATGCCCAGAGGGTCGCGGGCGCCCATGAGCTTTTTGTTGGTCAGCGCCACGAGGGCATAGGCCCCTTCGATCTTCTGGATCGCCTCCAGAAATCGGTCGACCACCTTGTCCCTGCGGTTGCGGGCGACCAAGTGGACGATCACCTCGGTGTCGGTCGTGGACTGGCAGATAGCGCCGTCGCGAATGAGGTTGCGGCGAAGCGTGAGGCCGTTGGTGAGATTGCCGTTATGGGCAACGGCCAGGCCGCCGCCGTCGAGCTCCGCAAAGAGCGGCTGCACGTTGCGCAGCACCGTCTCGCCAGTGGTCGAGTAGCGAACGTGGCCGATGGCCGACAGACCTTCGAGGCGCTCGATGGTGGCCCGGTCCGAAAAGCTGTCGCCCACGAGGCCGAGCTTGCGCTCGGAGTGGAAAACGTGGCCGTCGAAGGAGACGATGCCGGCCGCCTCCTGGCCGCGATGCTGGAGGGCATGAAGGCCCAGCGCCGTAATGGCCGCCGAGTCCGGATGGCCGTAAATGCCGAAGACGCCGCATTCCTCACGCAGCGTGTCGCCATCGAGGTCGAGGTCTACCGCCTTGGGTTGGACCTGCCACGTCTCAGACCGAGCAGACATCATCGTTTCCTTGGGGTGCGCGCTAAACCAAAGGCGCGAGAGCCTTATTTAAGGAATCCCGCGCCGATCACAATGTCACTTCCTGCCACCCCTCATTGCGCTGGCCGAATGGCCTAACTGCGCCGTTGAGGGGGCTGAGCCGCCGGCGCGGCCGGCGCGCCTGGAGTTGCTGGAGCGGTGCCTCGCTGCGGATCGGGCTCCGCCGGCTCCGCCGGGTCGGGCGCCGCGTCGCGGTCGCGCAGCCGTTGGATCAGGGATTCGGCGTTCTCCGGCAGCATGGCGATGATGCTGTCGCGGGTGTTCTCCATGGCCGGGCGGGTGCGGGAGTTGGCGACCCATCCCGGTTCGGGGGTCTTGTCCTGCAGGAGCCAGCCCATGAAGGCCCAGCCGATCACGCAGATCAGGAAGCCCCGGGCGGCCCCAAAGACGAGGCCCAGCGTCCGGTCGAGGGCGCCGATCCGGGAATCGAGGATGAGGTCGGATATCTGGACCGTGATGATCGACACGATGATCAGGGTCACGACGAAGATGCCGCCGATGGACGCCACAAGCGCCACGGTATCGCTGTTGATGTACTGCTTCGCTAGGGGCAGGGCGGTCGGATGCAGGTACCAGGCAGCCGCGGCCGCGAGGACCCAGGCGACGATGGCGAGCACCTCGCGCGTAAAGCCGCGCACGGCAGCCAGGAGAGCTGAGATCAGAACAACGCCGATGACGACGAGATCCAGGACTGAAAAGGGCATGAGGCGAGCCTAACGCAGAAACAGGATGAGTGCCGCATTCGCGGGTTCAAAGCCTGGGCTGTATACCCTCAAGAAATCGTTTAGTCACCCCGCCGAAGCAGGCGGCCGTGTGAGGTCCGCAACCGGCTGGTCCGGGCATCGGTCGGACGGTCCCGGCCGGAAACGAAAACAAAAAGCCTTGGCGTGTTCCGCCAAGGCTTCTGAACGAGACAATGGAGTTCCTGTTCAGATGAACAGAAAGTCGTCTGCCAATACAGTTGTGCCGGGTTTCACCTTGAGAATTTCGATGCCCTTGGCTTTGCCCGAGCCATCGGCGTCGAGGTAAACGGTGCCGTTCTTCTTGTTGTAGTAAACGTAGTCGTTAGAGTCCTTCGGGTTTGTGATGCTGAAGAACTTCTTCTCCAGCTTGCCTTCCTTGAAGACCTTGTCGAGGCTGAAGGGCGACTTCTTATCGTCGGCCTTGCCCTTGTCTCCAGGCTTGCCCTTGTCGTCTGGTTTTCCCTTGGAAAAGATCGACACCAGGTCCTTCTTCGAAGCCTTGACCTTGAAGGCTTTCAGGGCCGCCAGGTCGAACTGGAAGGAGTCGTCCGCAGAGTTGAAGTCCCTGACCTGATCGAAATGACCCTTCTTGAAGGGGCTGTTGAACAGGAAGGTATCCTTACCCTCGCCGCCATAGAGGATGTCCTTGCCGGCGCCGCCATTGATGACGTCGTCGCCACCCATGCCCCAGATCCAGTCGTTTCCGGCGCCGCCATCGATCGACTCGGCCAAGTCGGTTCCCCGGAGCTTCTCATTCCGGCCGGTGCCGCTGACAGTCTCGAGCGCGTCCGAGACACTGACCGTCATGGTCTTCTGGAAGGTCAGACCGCTGACATCCGTGACCTTGATGGTGACCTGATGCGAGGGCGCGGTTTCGAAGTCGAACGTGGCGCCTTCCGCTACCACCAGCTTGTTGGCGACAATGCTGAAGCGACCGCCCGCGTTGTCCACAAGGGTGAAGGTCGGCATCACGGCGGCGGACACTTCCGGATTGTCGGGATCGACCGCCGTCAGGAGACCCACTTCGGCGCCTGCAACGGCATTCTCCAAGACCGTCGCCTTCGACAGGAGAATATCGGTCGGAGCCTCAGGCACATCGTTCAGGTTGATCCTGAAGGAGCCGTCCCTGACGCTGGTCCCGCCGGTCGTCTCCGTGCTCGTAACCGAGATGACAAAATCGAGAGCGCTAAAGGCCTCGAAGTTGAACAGGTTGCCGTTCTTGACGATCAGTTGATCGCCGCTGATCAGGAAGTAATTCGCCCAGCTTGCTGCAATCGAAAAATCGAAGTTTTCGCCGGTGCGGCCGCCTTCAACGCTCAGGGTGCCGATGACAGTCCCGTCTGCCGGGTTCTCGTTGAATGTCGTAAAACCCGTGAGAGAGATCGTTGCAGCCATAGTGGTTCCTCTTAAAGGGAAGTGATAAATCCCTGACTGGAGAGTGCATCCCCAATCAGGGTAGTCACAATGGGATAATTTGTCTCTCCGTGACCAAATCGCAAACGTAACTATGTGTCAATTAGGCCGAACGGCATAGACGCCAGCCGCAGGCGACGCTGGTTACGATGCCTTACGTCTGCGCGCTGCGACGCCTGCGACCAGATCGGTAATGTGGCCGATGGCTGATGTCGGGAGGGGAAGGCGCTCTTTGGCCTTTTTGTCTACTCTGGGAGCCGGCGATACGGCGTTGGAGAAGCCCAGCTTGGCTGCTTCCTTCAACCGCGCCTGCTCCTGAGCCACGGGGCGGATCGCCCCTGAGAGCCCTATTTCGCCGAAATAGACGGTGTCGGGCGGAAGCGGCGAGCCGGACAGGGAGGATATAAGGGCGGCAGCGGCCGCAAGATCGGCGGCGGGCTCGGTGATGCGCAGGCCGCCTGCCACGTTGAGGTAGACATCATGCATGCCGAGCTTCAGGCCTCCATGAGCCTCCAAGACGGCAAGAACCATTGAGAGCCGGTTTTGATCCCAGCCGACCACGGCACGGCGGGGATTGCCCAGGGAGGTGGGAGCCACGAGGGCCTGGATTTCCACCAGCAACGGACGCGTACCCTCCATTCCGGCGAACACGGCGGTGCCTGGCGTTGCCAGGTCGCGTCCGGCCAGGAAAAGTTCGGACGGGTTCGGCACCTCGCGTAGGCCCTGGTCCGACATTTCGAACACCCCGATCTCGTCGGTGGGGCCGAAGCGATTCTTGACCGCGCGCAGGATGCGGAAGTGGTGGCCCGTGTCTCCTTCGAACGACACGACCGCGTCAACCATATGCTCGACTACGCGGGGGCCAGCGATCTGGCCGTCCTTGGTAACGTGGCCCACAAGAATGACCGCCGTGCCGGAGGTCTTGGCGAAGCGGATCAGCGCCTGGGCGCTGCCACGCACCTGCGTCACGGTGCCTGGTGCCGATTCCACAGTCTCGGTCCACATGGTCTGGATCGAGTCGATAATGGCGAGCGCCGGGCGTGGTCCCTGGGTCAGGGTCGCGACAATATCCTCGACATTCGTCTCCGATGCGAGCTCGACCGGAGAGTTCGCAAGGCCGAGGCGCTCGGCCCGGAGGCGAACTTGCGCTACCGCCTCTTCGCCCGAGATATAAACAACCCTTTCGCCACGCTTGGCGAGGGCCGCCGTTGCCTGCATGAGCAGGGTCGATTTTCCGATTCCGGGATCGCCGCCGAGCAAGATCACGGAGCCGTGCACGAAGCCGCCGCCGGTGACCCGGTCGAGCTCTGCAATTCCGGACGGCGTGCGCGGCGCTTCCTTGGCCTCGCCCGCCAGACCCTCGAGCGGGAAGATCCGCCCTTTGGCGCGTGACGGGCGCGTGGCTACCGGCCCGACCATGGGGTTGGCCGAGCCCGTTTCCTCAACAATGCAGTTCCAGCCGCCGCAGGCCTCGCACTTGCCCTTCCAGCGGTTGTAGACCGCGCCGCAGCTCTGGCACGCGAAGGAGGGTTGACGCTTGGCCATCAGCCTTCGCCTCCGCGGTAGGTGCGGGCATACCGGGAGCCCAGGCTGGTCAGAACCTCGTAGCCAATAGTGCCGGCGCGGCGGCCGACCTCGTCCACCGTCAAGTCTCCGCCGATCAGCGTGACCGTATCACCGCGCTGTACCTGGTCCGCCGCTTCAGTCACGTCGACCGCAATAAGATCCATGGAAATGTTTCCGGCAAACGGGCATCGGCGCCCGTTCACCAGCGCCATCCCGGCCAGCACCGTCTCGCTGCTATTGCCTCTTGCGCTTGCTGAGCGCGGATAGCCGTCCGCGTAACCGACAGAGATCGTCGCAACCCGGCGTTGTTCGAGGGCGGTCCAGCGGCCATTGTAACCAACGGTCTGATCCGGCTCGATCCAGCGCAGCTGGACGATGCGACCTTCGAGCCCGACGACCGGGCTCATGGGATTGTCCCGGTCAGGCGTCGGGTTGCCCCCATAGAGAGCATAGCCGGGCCTGACGAGATCGAAATGGGGCTTCTGGGCAAGATAGATGCCTGACGAGTTCGCCAGCGAGGCCGGAATGCCCGGCAGCGATTGCCGCACGGCCTGAAAAGCTTCGATCTGCTGGCCGTTGAGGGGATTGCCGCCCTCCTCGGCGCTGACGAAATGGCTCATCAGGAGAGCGAGGTCGAAGTCTTGTAGGTCCGTCCGGTCCCTGAGGGCCAGCCCTTCTGGAACGGTCAGCCCAAGCCGGTTCATGCCTGTATCCACATGGACCGCCGCCTTGAACCTGCGCCCCTCAGAGCGGCTGAAGGCAGCCCATTCGTCGATTTCCTCCGAGGAGCCGAGGACGGGCCGCAGGTCGAAATCCGCATAGGTCGGGCCTGTGCCCGTCAGGAGCCCGTTGAGGACGTAGATTGCGGCGTCCGCAGCGACCGCGCGGGTGCAGATCGCTTCGTCCAGATGGGCCACGAAGAACGTGCGGCAGCCTGCCCGGAGGAGGGCAGGGACAGCCTGCTCGATTCCAGTCCCATAGGCGTTCGCCTTGACGACGGCCGCAGCCTCCGCGCCGCCTGCGTGATCGCGCAGATTACGCCAGTTGGACGCCAGTACGTCGAGGTCGATGTGAAGCAACCCGCCAGCCGCGTTGTCGGGAATGCGGCTGGGATCGCTGGTTCGTCGTAGAAGTTTGTTCAATCGCCGATCCGATCAGGGAGTTTGTCTTCGTCCGCCAGGTTGGTGAAGCGGGTGATGTCCGCCTGGAAGGCGAGCTGCACGGTGCCTGTGGGTCCGTGACGCTGCTTGCCGATGATCACCTCAGCCTTGCCGTGGACCTGGTCCATTTCAGTCTGCCACTTGAAGTATTCCTCAGTGCCGGGTTTCGGCTCCTTGTTCTTTAGATAGTATTCCTCTCGGTAAACGAACATGACCACGTCGGCGTCCTGCTCGATGGAGCCCGATTCACGCAGGTCCGAAAGCTGCGGTCGCTTGTCGTCGCGCGATTCCACCTGACGGGAGAGCTGCGAGAGGGCAATCAGAGGAACGGAAAGCTCTTTGGCGAGAGCCTTGAGGCCCGTGGTGATCTCGGTCAGCTCCTGCACCCGGTTTTCGCCTTTCTTGGACGAGCCCGAGAGAAGCTGAAGGTAGTCGACGATCAGCACGTCGAGGCCGCGCTGGCGCTTGAGACGACGGGCGCGGGCGGCAAGCTGCGCGATCGAGATGCCGCCGGTCTGGTCGATGTAGAACGGGATCGACTGCATCTCCCGGGCGGCTTCGGTGATCTTGTAGAAATCATCCTCCCGCATGTCGCCGCGACGAATCTTGTAAGACGGAACGCCCGACTGCTCGGCGATGATACGAGTGGCGAGCTGCTCGGCGGACATTTCGAGGGAGAAGAAGCCCACGATGCCGCCGTTGACGGTCTTCAAGGTGCCGTCCTGCTGCTTCTCGGCCTCGTAGGCCTTCGCGATATTGAACGCGATATTGGTCACCAGCGAGGTTTTACCCATCGCCGGTCGGCCTGCCAGGATGATCAAGTCCGAGGGCTGAAGACCGCCCAGCGTCCGGTCCATATCAATGAGGCCGGTGGAGATGCCCGAAAGCGCGCCCTCGCGCTTGTAGGCGGCGGCCGCCATGTCGATGGCCGCCGTCAGTGCGTCGGAGAAGCGCTGGAAGCCGCCATCGTAACGTCCGGTCTCGGCGAGTTCATAGAGACGCCGTTCCGCCTCCTCGATCTGCTCGCGCGGGGCGCTGTCTACCGGCGAATCGTAGGCGACGTTCACCATGTCCTCGCCGATGCCGATGAGCTGCCGGCGGATGGCGAGATCATAGACCGTGCGGCCGTAATCCTCGGCGTTGATGACCGTGGTGGCCTCGGCCGCGAGGCGGGCAAGGTATTGTGAGACTGTGACGCCGCCCAGATCCTGGTCCCCCAGGAAGGTTTTCATGGTGACGGGCGTTGCGACCTTGCCGGCTTTGATGAGGGTGGTGGCGACCTCGAAAATGCGCCGGTGCAGTTCTTCGAGGAAATGGCCCGCTTCAAGGAAGTCGGACACGCGGTAATACGCATCGTTGTTGACGAGGATCGCCCCGAGCAGCGCCTGTTCGGCGTCGATGTTGCTCGGCGGGGCGCGGTATTGCGGCTCGGCAGCCTCAATGCGGGCGATCAGGGCGTTGGCGGTGGCCATCTGGCGCTCCGTATACGAGGGAGGGGTTGCCGTACTCTTATCCGGATTCAGCTACCGAAAGGTGACCAGCCGGGCACAGATTAAGACTCTTTGCCGATAGGCTTCCCTTGTCCTCGCTGTCCTCGATTCTCACACGATGCACGTTTTCGCAGACGGCCCGGCTTGACTCGCGATCCCCAACGAAAAAGCGCCTCCCGACGAATCGTCAGGAGGCACTAATTTAGAACAAATCGTGAACTAAAACAAGCTTTGCCGATTAGAGCTCGACGTCGCCTGCCTCAGCCAGAGCCGCGCCGACCTCGAGTCCGAGATCGTCGAGGTTGGTCTCCTCGCGGGTGGTGACGGCTTCGCCGCGCGCCTGACGCTCAGCCTCTTCAGGGCTACGGGCGACGTTGATCGTCACCTGAACCTCGACCTCCGGATGGAGCGAGACCGGCACATTGTGCAGGCCGAGCGTCTTGATCGGCTGGTTGAGGACGACCTGGCTGCGGTCGACCGTGAAGCCGCCAGCCGTCATGATCTCGGCGAGGTCGCGGGTGGAGACCGAACCGTAGAGCACTCCGGACTCGCCAGCCTGGCGGATGATGCTGAAGCTCTGGCCGTTCAGCTTCTCGCCGACCGCTTCCGCTTCCTTACGGCGCTCGAGGTTGCGGGCCTCGAGCTGGGCGCGCTGGGTCTCGAAATGCTCCTTGTTGGCCTTGGTGGCGCGCAGCGCCTTACCGCGGGACAGAAGGAAGTTGCGGGCGTAGCCCGGACGAACCTTCACGGTTTCGCCCATTTGGCCGAGCTTCGCGACGCGCTCGAGAAGGATCACTTCCATTGGTTTTCTCCTTTAATGTTTGTGATCAGGTTGAAAGAGTTGGAGGTTGTTTTGGGCCTGATCGTCCAAAACGGCGGCGCAGCCCAAAGACCGTGTCGGCAATGCCGAACAACGAGAGGGCGACCACGAGGATGCCCTGAGTCATGAGGACGAGCAGGTACACGCCCGTCAGAAGGAACGGCCGTCCCGGCTTGCCCCGGGTCCGATCGTGAATGGCCGCCAGCCCCTGAAGGGCGAAGGCCGTGAAAAGCGCTCCGGCAAGTGCGGAGGCGAAAACGCTGATGAAGCCGTCGAAGAACGCTGCCAGAAGAACGGCGACGACCAGGAGAACGCTGATCGAGCGCGGCATCTGGAGTTCCGATACTGTGGGCCAGGGACGGGGCAGTCGCTTCGAAATGGAAACGATTCTCGCCGCAGCCCATAGATAGAGCGCCAGGACAGTGGTGAACCCCTGGGCGGACAGGAAGGGCGTGAAGCTCGCAACTACATCGATGAACCCGCTTCGGGTCTCTGCGTCGAGGCTGCTCTGGCTTGCGGGAAATTGCAGGTTGACGAACGCTTCCGCGATCTCGCGGGCATTCTGGTAATACGCCGCGTAGTCGCCACGCGTGGACATGATGGCGGTGGCCATGATGGTCAGCGCCGCCGTTCCGGCCACCCATGCCAGCAGCCGTCCTGTCGGATACCATTCGATGGCCCCATCCGGCTCCGGGCGTCCGAGCAGGGCCAGATAGGCGAGCCACCAGGCCGGCAATGCGGTGATCACCGCGAACGCCAAGCCGCTGAGGGGTGAAATGAAGGCCGCAATCGCGAGGCCGCCCACCACTGCCGCCACGAGGCCGGAACGATGGTTCCAGCCGAGCGAAACGATGAGGACCGGGATGGGGGCGAGCAGATACAGGATGGCGGCCAGCGGAGTCGCCTTGACGACCACTGCCGTGAGAAGGGCCGAGACGAGGCCCGCGCCTATGCCTGAAACAATAAAATTCATGGTCCCGCTGTCCCGCTGCTCTTCGCAGGGTTAGGGGCTTTTGCCCCAACTGACTCGGCGGGATTTCACCGCCGGGCGACGAAAAGTAGAGGACGGGCCGCGCGAGGCGGCCCGCCGAGGTCTTGGTCTTAGCGGATCACGTAGGGCAGGAGGCCCAGGAAGCGCGCGCGCTTGATCGCCTGGGCGAGCTCACGCTGCTTCTTGGCCGACACGGCCGTGATGCGCGAAGGAACGATCTTGCCGCGCTCCGAGATGTAGCGGGACAGAAGCTTCGTGTCCTTGTAGTCGATCTTCGGAGCGTTCGGGCCCGAGAACGGGCAGGTCTTGCGACGACGGAAGAAGGGGCGGCGACCGCCGCCTGCACCAGCACCAGCTGCCATGATTAAGCCTCCTCGCCTTCGTTGCCGTCAAAACCGGTGTCGCGTTCGCGACGCTCACGGTCCTTGCGCTCGTCACGATCGCGCTTCTGCATCATCACCGACGGCTCGGTCTCGAGCTCTTCGACGCGGATGGTCATGAAGCGCAGGATGTCTTCGCTGATGCTCATCTGACGCTCCATCTCGGCAAGAGCCGGGGCGGGAGCGTTGATGTTGAACATCGTGAAGTGAGCCTTGCGGTTCTTCTTGATGCGGTAGGCGAGGGACTTGACGCCCCACATCTCGGTCTTCTCGACCGTGCCACCGTTCTGCTCGATAACGCCCTTGTACTGGTCGACCATCGCTTCGACCTGCTGGGACGTGACGTCCTGGCGAGCCATAAAGATATGCTCATAGAGAGGCATAGTGGGCCTTTCTCACGTTTGGGTTCAGGCTTTGGCTTCTCAACGGATGCCTTGAGCCGGTTTCGCGCGTCCGATCGGCGCCAAGCCCTTCGAGCCTGCAAGGCCCGAGCGGTTGTCGAAGGCGGAGACACCGGACGACGGGACTTCGAAAAGCCCCTGCATGGAGAACATGCCGTCCGTTCAGCCCCCGGCCGGAGCGAACGCGAAGCGGCGGCTATAGTCGATTTCGCTCATAAGGGCAATACATAACGAGCTCCAAGGAAAGCTCACGAGCAAGCGCTCCGCGAAGATAAGTTTCGAGAGCGCTGATTTAGTGCGCTGCTCGCCCACAACTATTGGGCGGTGGACGCACCACTCCGACACAAATTATATGATACATTGTTGCAAACAAGGTTGTGCAAATCTGTAAGTCACAATAGGAAAACATTCATGACGATCTACAAAATTCATGCTGGCAACTCGATCGACAAGTATTCGACCGGCAGCAGTCCAGGCTTGACGCTGAAGCAGTACGATGTCCTTCGCGTTGAGGCCGATGGCTACATCATGGTCCGAGGAAAGTATGCGCCTGCGGTGAGCTCATCATGGAATCCCATGGGAATTGAGGTGTACATTAACGGCTCAGTCGTTAGTGCCCTTGGGCATGGCATTGACCTGGCTCCACCTCACGAAAGCCCGGGCACGAATTATGTAACCGTTGGAACGACCGGCTTCGTCCAAGGGGACCTTTCCAACGGCGGGATCGGCGTCAGGAATGCCTTTGGCACTATCACCAACCATGGTGTTATTGTTGGAGATATAGGTGTTCAATTTTCCCAAACCTTTTATAATGGCCCCAAGCTCCTTGTGAACACCGGCGAAATCAACGGCACTTCATTCGCTATCAGGGGCAGCTCCATATACGACTATGTCGAGAACGATGGCGGCGTTATCAACGGAACCGTCGATCTCAGGGACGGCAACGATACGTTCGTCATGAAGGGAGGGCGCAGCACCTCCACGGTCTTCCTCGGTCGCGGCAATGATATTGCTGCTGCTACGGCAAGTTATACGACCCCGGATACAGCTATAAAATCGACGGCGGTGAAGGGAACGATTCCCTCATGGGCGGCATAGGAAACGACACCTTGGTCGGTGGATCCGGTCAGGATTCGTTCTTTTTCGACGCTGTAGGCGGATCGAGCTCCGATGTCATTGCCGACTTCTACTCCCCAGAAGACAGCATCCGTTTGTATACATCGCGGTTCTCAAGTCTGACTCCGGGCGCACTCCAGTTTCTTGCCAGCAGTGAGGATGAGCTGAACGGGGCTGGGATCATCTATGATATGCAGCGGGGGGCACTCCTTTACGATACTGACGGAGCCGGCGGTTTGGCCGCTGAGATGTTTGCTCAGGTTGTCTACGGAACGCGAATAGCCGCGGACGATTTTCAGATCTTCTCTGGACTTGCCTATTAAGGATTGTTTGAGGCTAGGGTCGTTTTAGGCCTCAATCACTGGCGGCAGGGCTGATTGTCCTGCCGCGATTTATCGTGATGAACTATTGGATAGTTTTCTTGATTGAAGCTCGGGCGGAATGCGGTGAGCTCGTTTTGCCCATCCGACAGGCCGCCTAGCCCTTCGAGTCTGCGAGGCCGAGCGATTGTCGAGGGCTTAGATACCGAACGACGAGACTAATCGAGACCGTGGACGGAAGACTACGCCGTATGTTTCATCCCAGCCGGAGGGAGCACGACGGCTTGAGAAGGCAAGGGATTGGTTCGCTCCCCTTGGGTCAGCTAAAGCCTATGGCTACGAAAACTGGAATGACCGCAAGGACCAAGGCCAGCGGCAGCCACCGCCCCCTGTAGACAAAGATTCCGGCCGGTAAGGTGAAGATGCAAAAGAACAGCGTCGCCGTAAAACCGTATCCAAATGCCAGTGCTTCTCCCAAGGCGTCGGACGACGTCGCGATGGCGGCCACGAGCAGCCAAAGCCACAACAAGGTCCCGAGTCCAACGAGAATCGCCGCCAGTCCACGTAGTATGATCTGGATCATGAAAGCCCCTGACTGTTCGGTCGTGATTGATATAAAGTATCATTTAAGATGTCAAAGCTCGGCATTGCCGCCGAGCATATGTATGATCGGCACCAGGGAAGGCTGGTCAGAGCATGGCTTTAAGCTAAAACAAGCCTATGAAAGCCCAACCCCTGCGCCTCGGCGTCAACATCGACCACGTCGCCACCGTCCGGAATGCCCGCGGCGGGCCTCATCCCGATCCGATCCGGGCAGCCCATCTTGCTGTCCTGGCAGGCGCGGACGGCATTACGGCCCATCTGCGGGAGGATCGCCGTCATATCCGGGACCAGGACATGGAGCGGTTGAAGCGCCAGCTCTTCGTGCCGCTCAACTTCGAAATGGCCGCAACGCCCGAGATGATCTCCCTCGCAATTGCCCTTCATCCTCATGCGGCGTGCCTTGTGCCTGAAAAGCGCGAGGAGCGGACGACGGAAGGTGGTTTGGATATCATCGGCCAGCATGGGGCTCTGCGCCCGGCCATCCGGGAGCTCAAAGAAGCAGGCATCCGCGTCTCCCTCTTCGTCGAGCCCGAGACCGAGGTGATGGACGCTGCTTGCGAGCTCGGCGCGCCCGTGGTCGAGCTGCATACGGGGACCTATTGCGAGGCAAATGACGAGGAGGAGCAGGCTCACGAACTCGAGCGCCTGCGCCGCGCCGCCGAGCACGGGGCCAAGATCGGGCTCGAGATCCATGCAGGCCATGGCCTGAACCTCGACAACGTGCGCCCGGTAGCCGCCATCCCTCAGATCGTCGAGCTCAATATCGGCCATTTCCTCATCGGCGAGGCTATTTTCCTCGGGCTCGAGGAGGCGGTGCGCTGCATGAGGGTGGCGATGGACGAGGGGCGCGCCCAAATAGCTTAGGAAACAATCGTGTTGTCTCCGACGCCTCGCTTCGCCGGGAACGACAGCGAAATCGCCTCCAACAAGGACCTCCCATGATTCTCGGCATCGGGTCGGATCTCTGCGACATCCGTCGCATCGAGCGTTCCATCGAACGTTTCGGGGATCGCTTCACCCATCGCATCTTCACCGAGGGCGAACGCGCCCGGAGCGACCGGCGCGCCGCGCGGGCGCCGTCCTATGCCCGACGGTTCGCCGCCAAGGAAGCCTGCGCGAAGGCCCTTGGTACGGGCCTCAGTCATGGAGTCTTCTGGCGGGATATGGAAGTCGTCAATCTTCCCACCGGACAGCCGACCCTCCGCCTGTCGGGAGGGGCGCTGGAGCGTTTGCGGGGCATGACGCCCGCCGGCCATGAGGCCGTGCTCCACGTTTCCCTGACGGACGATCCGCCGCTGGCTCAGGCCTTCGTCATAATCGAGGCTCGCCCCAAAAAGTGAATAAGGCTGCGTTGCGGCAGGCCTCGGGTTGGGATAGACCCCCGCAACGACTTGAGACGGCTCCAAAGCCATCGCATCCCTCAAGCATGGATCGATTTACGTGAACGACAACGCCAAGAAATACGTGGGCGACGGCGTCAGGAAGGACGAGGGGGGGATTTGGGAGACCGTCAAGGTCATCATCCAGGCCCTCCTGATTGCTGTTGTTGTCCGCACCGTCCTGTTCCAGCCTTTCAACATCCCGTCGGGCTCCCTCATCCCGACATTGCTGATCGGCGATTACCTGTTCGTCTCCAAATACTCCTACGGATACTCGAAGCATTCGATCCCCTTCAGCCCACCCGTCTTCTCGGGCCGGATCTTCGGGTCCGAGCCGAAGCGCGGCGACATCGTGGTCTTCAAGCTGCCGAAGGACAATTCCACTGACTACATCAAGCGCGTAGTCGGGCTTCCGGGTGACAAGATCCAGGTGATCGGGGGCGTGGTCCAGATCAACGGCAAGCCCGTACAGCGCGAGCGCGTGACGGATTACCAGACAACCGATCTCTACGGTCGCCCGATCTCGGTGCCCCGGTACAAAGAGACCTTCCCGGAAGGTACGTCCCACTTCGTCATCGAACGGGACAACGACCGGGGCTACTGGGACAACACGAACGTCTACACGGTCCAGCCCGGTCATTATTTCATGATGGGGGACAACCGGGACAACTCCACCGACTCGCGGGACGAGGCCAGCGTCGGCGCGGTTCCGGCGGAAAACCTCGTCGGGCGGGCCGAAATCATCTTCTTCTCGATCGACGAGCGCGCGTCCCTGTGGCGTCCGTGGGAATGGCCGCAATATATCCGCTGGAACCGCATGTTCGAGCGGATCAAGTAATCCCGTGGCCAGACGTAAACCAAACCTCGACGAACTGCTCACAAGGCTCGAGTACCAATTCGAGCGTCCCGAACTTCTCGAAGAGGCGTTGACCCATGTCAGCGCCCCCAATGCGGGCGGGCAGAGCTACCAACGGCTGGAATTTCTCGGCGACCGTGTTCTCGGGCTTGCCATAGCTGAAATGCTCTACCGGGCCTTCCCGGGCGCGCCGGAGGGCGAACTTTCCCGGCGTCTGGCGGAACTCGTGCGGCGCGAGAGCTGCGCCGAGATTGCTCAGTCCTGGGATGTCGGTCCCCATGTGAAGCTCGGCGCTGGGGAGGCGCAGTCCGGGGAGCGGAAAAACGAGGCCATCCTTGCCGATGTCTGCGAAGCGATCATCGGTGCGGTCTTTCTCGATGGGGGCTATGATGCCGCCCAGAAGTTGATCGAGCGCTCCTTCAAGGACCTGCTGGCTGCCCCACGCCGTCCGCTGCGCGACCCGAAGAGCGCCTTGCAGGAATGGGCTCAAGCGCAGGGGCTCCCGCCGCCAACCTATACGATCGTTGAGCAGACAGGGCCGGACCATGCCCCGCGGTTCCGCGTGATGGTGAAGGTGAAGGGCCAGGAGAGCGATTTCGGGCTCGGCCCATCGAAACGCGTTGCGGAACAGGCCGCGGCCCGAAGCCTTCTCTTACGAGAGGGCATATGGACGGAGGAAGAGCATGGCGTCGCCTGAGGAAACCAACACAAAGGCCGGCTTCGTCGCCCTGATCGGCGCGCCCAATGCGGGCAAGTCCACGCTGCTCAACTCGCTCGTCGGCTCAAAAGTCTCCATCGTGTCGCGCAAGGTGCAGACCACCCGCGCGCTGGTGCGCGGCATCGCCATCGAGGGCAAAGCCCAGATCGTGTTCGTCGATACGCCCGGCATCTTCAAGCCCAAGCGTCGGCTCGACCGGGCCATGGTGACGTCCGCCTGGGGCGGGGCGGCGGATGCGGACGTGGTGGCCTTGCTGCTCGACGTGCGCAAAGGCATCGACGAAGAGGCCGAGGCGATCCTTGAAAAGATGCCGGAGCTGAAGCGGCCCAAGATCCTAATCCTCAACAAGATCGACCTGATCGAGCGTTCGAAGCTTCTCGAAATGGCCGCGACCCTGAACGAGAAGGTGCCCTTCGCCCACACCTTCATGATCTCCGCCCTCAAGGGCGACGGTCTCGAAGCCCTGAAGCGTCACTTGGCCGAGATGATGCCGGAAGGCCCATGGCTTTATCCAGAAGACCAGATCTCGGATGCGCCCCTGCGGATGCTGGCCGCCGAGATCACCCGCGAGAAGATCTACGAGCGCCTGCACGAGGAGTTGCCCTACCAGTCCACGGTCGAGACCGATCAATGGCAACCGAGGCCGGACGGATCGATCCGCATCGAGCAGACCGTGTTCGTGGAGCGGGACAGCCAGCGCAAGATCGTGCTCGGCAAGGGCGGACAGACCATCAAGGCCATCGGACAGGCCGCCCGCAAGGAGATCGCCGAGATCGCCGAAGCCCCGGTTCATCTGTTCCTGTTCGTGAAGGTTCGCGAAAACTGGAGCGACGACCCCGAACGCTACCGGGAAATGGGGCTTGAATTCCCGCGCGGGTGAACTCCCGCCCTCCAAGCTTGTTCTAACCTTTAGGTAAGGGTTTTAACCTTTGCCCCGTAAGGGTTTCGGTAGACGGATGGTCTCGGTGGCCGCCTGCCGGGTAGCGTTGTCTGTCCCAATGGCGTCGGCTGGAGATGGACATGACCAATCCTCCGGACCAGAAATCCCAGAGACGTCTTGCGACGATCCTTGCCGCCGATGTGCCGGGCTATTCCGAGCTGATGTCCGACGATGAGGAGGGCACCCTCGCGCGGCTGAGATACTTACGGGGAAATGTGGTCGTTCCGACGATGCTGGCTCACCAGGGACGTCTGGTGAAAACCGTCGGCGATGGGTTCCTCATGGAGTTTTCAAGTCCTGTAGAGGCCGTGCGGTGCGCCATCGAGATCCAAGCGGTGATTGCATCCTCTGAAAATCCGGACGGAGAGGCGCCCCTCCGTCTCCGTATCGGGATTAATCTGGGCGACATCATCATCGACGAGGACGGCGATATCTATGGCGACGGGGTGAATGTGGCGTCCCGGCTCGAACAAATCGCCACGACGGGTGGGATCTGCCTGTCGGCCAAGGTCTATGAGGAGGTCAGGGACAAGCTGCCCTATGACTTCATCGACCTGGGCGAGCAGGCCGTGAAAAACATCAGAAGGCCGATAAGGGTTTATTGCCTGGGGGCCTGCCATGAAACGCCCCAAACACGGCATCACCGCGTCCTGCCGTTGCCGGACAGGCCTTCAATCGTCGTTCTGCCGTTCAGCAATATCGGAGGCGACCCCGAGCAGGAACATTTTGCATACGGCATCGTCGAGGATATCACTGCGGCCTTGTCGCGGGTGCGTTCCTTCTTCGTCATCGCCCGAAACTCGTCTTTCGCTTATAAGGGGCGGGCGGTCAGTGTTCAGCAGATCAGCCGCGAGCTCGGCGTCCGGTACCTGCTCGAAGGCAGCGTGAGGCGCGCAGGCAACCGCCTTCGCATCACGGCCCAGTTGATCGACGGCACGAATGGCAACCATCTCTGGGCCGAGCACTATGACGGCGTTGCCGAGGATCTGTTCGATTTCCAGGACCAGATCACCGCCAGCGTCGTGGGCGCAATCCAGCCATCCATCCGGGCGGCCGAGATCGAACGGGCATTGCGCAAGCGACCAGACAGCCTCGATGCGTACGATCTCGTGATGCGTGCGCTTCCACTCGTGTGGTCGCTCGAGCGGGACAACAATCTAGAGGCCGGGCGACTGCTGGACGAAGCGCTCCAGCTTGATCCTAATTATCCGCTCGCCCTCTCCCTTGCGGCTTGGTGCAGTGGGCAGAGGCTTATCTACAACTGGTCCGAGGACATCGAGAAAGACACGCGCGAGGCGCTGCGGAAGGCCCACTTGGCTGCCACCATGGCGGCGGACGATTCCTTCACCCTGGCGGTGCTGGGGGCGGCGCTCACGATCACCCGCAACTTTCAGCGGGCGGCATCGCTTCTCGATCGGGCCCTGGCGCTCGATCCGAACTCAGCCTGGGCCTGGAACCGGAGGGGATGGCTGCACAACTACCAGGACGAGCCGGAGGCTGCGATCCCGCGCTTTGAAAGGTCGCTCCGGTTGAGCCCATTCGACCCCATGGCGTTCAACTGCGATATGGGAATCGGCTGCGCCCATTTCATCGCCGAGCGCTACGACCAGTCGATCTTGTGGCAGGAAAAGGCGCTGATGGCCCATCCAAGTTCGAGCTGGATCCATCGCAATTTGGCCCCGGCCTATGCATTGAGCGGCCAGACCTCCAAGGCTCAGGAGAGCGTGCGCGAGCTGCTCAAAGGCTATCCCGGCATTACGATCACGGACATCACCCGCGCACTGGTTTTCAGCCCTGGCGTGCTTGCCCGTATCGCCGAAGGGCTGCGCATGGCCGGACTTCCGGAATAGAGCATCGTCCAAAGATCGGCCCGGCGATCTCGAACCGCCGGGCCATGGGTGCAAGTGCCTATTGCGGGGCTTGGTTCTGGCCCTGAAGGAGAGGCGTGATCCGGCGGATCGTTACCCGGCGGTTCGCTCGCTCGGGAGCTTGCGAGTTCACCTTCAGGTATTGCTCGCCATAGCCCTGGGTGGTGAGGTTTTCGGCCGGGATGCCGAACCTCTGAGCCAGCGCGGTGGCGACCGTCTCGGCGCGTCTGTCGGACAGGGTCAGGTTATCGTCGTCAGCGCCCACCGCGTCCGTATGGCCCTCTACGAGGTAAATCTCGTTCGGGTTGGCGGACAGGGTGCGCTGGATCGCCTGGGCGATACCCGTCATTGCGCCGATCTGCTCCTCGGGCAGGGTCCAGGAGCCGAAATCGAAGTTCACCGTATCGAGATCGACCCGGCGCATGCGCTCGCGCAGCGGCTGGCTCTGGCGAACCTCGTCGAGGGTATAGGCCCGCTCGATGCGTTCCACCGGCGGAGCCGTGAAGGCCTCGACGATGTCCTCCTGAGAGGCGCCCTCCACGTCGACGATGTATTCCTCGCGCGGAATCCGTACGACGGGCGGCGGAAGGCGCACGACCTCCTCCTCGATGTAGGTGGAGCCCCGGCTAAGGCGGCGATCGCCGTGGCGGTTCTCGATGAGAACGACCTCGCGACCTGCGGACTCTCGCCGCACGCGCCGGATGAGGTTGCCGTCCTCATCCCGGATCGTGACGATTTCCGAGCCGTCCGGCCGGCGCACGATCGTGATATTCTCTTCGCCGCGCCGTTCGGTGCGAACATCCGCATCGCGATAGGTGCGGCGGAACCGCTCCGTTTCGTCGTGGCGGATGATGACCCGGTCGCCTTCGCGGATGATGGTCCGGTCGCCCGGCTCCTCGATGATGACCCGGCGCCCGCCTTCCTCGGTGCGCTGACGGCGCATTCCGCGGAGGTCGTCGATCCGACCATTGGCGATGCCCTCGAGCGGCTCAGGAGCACCGGCGGGCGCCCTACGGGTCGTGGCTGCCCCTGGGGCGGCGCCCGGCGCAACACCGGGTGCCGCTGTGGGAGCGGGCGGAGTCGCCTGAGCAGGCGAGCTGGGCCGGGGTTGCTGCGGAGCAGCCTGGGTCGGAGCAGGCGGAGCTGCCGGAGGAGCCGCGGTCGGCGCTGGAGGCTGCGCGGTCGTCGCGGGAGGAGCGGCGGCGGGAGCCGGGGGCTGGGCGGTCGTGGCCGGAGGAGCTGTGGTTGGCGCGGGTGGCTGCGCGGTCGCGGGACGAGGCGGAGCCTCACCCGGACGCGGAGCCTGGGTAGCCGATGGAGCCGCCCGCTGTGGCGCTCCGGGAGGCGGGGTCCTCGGCTCGGCGGTTGGAGCCGCTGGGATAGGCCTTGCGGCCGCAGGAGGAGCTCCGGCACCGTCAGGAGCCGTCCTGGTCGCTGGCTGTTGCGCATCCGGATTCCGGGGGCGGCGCTGTTCGGGTGCGCCTTCGCCTGGAGCTTGATCGGGGCGGCCCGGTCGCGGCTGAGCGCGTTCGGGGGCCTGGGGGCGCTCCTGGGCCTGGGTTGGACGTGCAGGCTGTTGAGCCGGTTCCGCGCCGGGAGGAGGGGCTGGCCTTTCGGCCGCGGGGGCAGCAGGGGCCGTGCGCTGGCGCGGAGCCTCCGGCGCATCGCCTGGCGCTCCGCCGCCGCGACGAGGGCCACGGCCCTCGGGCGGTTGCCCGTCCTGCCCTTGAGCGGTTGGTCGGTCTGGACGATCGGGCCGATCCGGCCTGTCGCTGCGCGGACCGCGAGGCGCATCCCCGTCCTGTCTCTGAGGACGGCCAGGGCGGGTGCCCGGAGGCACTTCCTCGGGGGAAGCCGGGCCGGCTTGTGCGAGAACGAACGGCTCGGCGATATTCCGTGGGTCTGCGGACGCTTGCGGCGAGTGCAGCATCAGCGGCAATGCGGTGCCGGCGAGAAGCAACGAGGTAATCTTCATGGTTCCTATTCGTCCTCTGGAGAACATGAGCATCAACAATGCCAAGCTCGGTGGTTGGTTCCGTCTAGGAAGGCTTCGAGAGCGCGGAATGTTCCTTGAAAAGTGCTCGATACCCTTGGAAAATATGGAAAATTGCGCTCCGAATGCTTACATCATGTATCCATTAGACCCCTGTTCCTGAGAGTAGCCTGAACGAATGCAATGGACCGATGAAGGCATCGTGGTCGGCGTCCGCAAGCACGGCGAATCGAGCGTGATCCTCGAGCTGATGACGCGCGAGCATGGCCGGCATCTGGGCCTGGTCCATGGCGGCCGCTCCAAGACGCTGCAGCCCGTTCTGCAACCTGGCAATAGCGTGCAGGCGACCTGGCGCGCTCGCCTTGATGAGCATCTTGGCACCTATCAGGTCGAGGGGCTCGGATTGCGGGCCGCCCACCTCATGGGTTCACCGCTGGCGCTCTATGGCCTGGCAACCCTGGCCCACCTGCTGCGATACCTGCCCGAGCGCGATCCTCACCCGGCGCTCTACGAAACCCTGGAGGTTCTGGTCGATCACCTGGACGACCCTGACCTGGCGCCAGCCCTGTTCGTGCGTTTCGAGCTGGCGATCCTGGCCGAGTTCGGCTTCGGCCTGGATCTGTCGTCCTGCGCCGCCACCGGAAGCCCGAACGATCTAACTTATGTTTCGCCGAAAAGCGGCCGGGCCGTCAGCACCGCAGCCGGGGAGCCCTATAAAGACCGGCTTCTCAAGCTCCCAGGCTTCCTGATCGGGCAATCGAAGGCCAATCGTCCTAGGGAAGAGGAAATCCGGGATGGATTTGCTCTGACGGATTTCTTCCTGCATCAGAATGTCTTCGAGCCACGGGGGCAGGCAGCCCCGGCGGAGCGGGCGCGTTTCGTCGCACTCGCCACAGCTGGGGACGACTGAAGTTTGTTTCTGTTATGTTCTCATGTGAAGTGATAAGAACCGATTCGCAATTAGGGATTTTGATTCATGGGTAAGCCGGTCAATCCACCGTCAGGCGGCGAGATTGAGTCCATCAATCTCAAGGACGCGCTGGAAGAGCGCTATCTCGCTTACGCCCTTTCCACCATCATGCATCGGGCGCTGCCCGATGCGCGGGACGGGCTGAAGCCGGTTCACCGCCGCATCCTGCACGCCATGCGCCTTCTCAGGCTTGATCCCCGGTCGGCCCCGAAGAAGTGCGCCCGCGTGGTCGGCGACGTGATGGGTCAGTACCATCCGCACGGCGACCAATCGATCTACGACGCCCTCGTGCGCATGGCCCAGGATTTCGCCCAACGTTACCCGCTCGTCGAGGGACAGGGCAATTTCGGCAACATCGACGGCGATAACGCCGCCGCCATGCGCTACACGGAAGCCCGCCTGACGGAGGTGGCGCGCCTGCTGCTGGACGGGATCGACGAGAACTCCGTCGATTTCCGCGAGACCTACGACCAGACGAACGAGGAGCCCATCGTCCTGCCGGCGGCGTTCCCGAACCTGCTGGCGAACGGCTCCCAGGGCATCGCGGTCGGCATGGCGACCTCGATCCCGTCGCATAACGCGGCGGAGCTTTGCGATGCGGCGCTCTACCTCATCGGCCACCCCAAGGCGACGTCCGACCAGCTTATGACCTTCGTGCCGGGACCCGATCTTCCGACCGGCGGCATCATCGTCGACAGCCAATCCTCCATCGCCGAGACCTACCGCACCGGCCGCGGCTCGTTCCGGGTGCGCGCGCGCTGGCACAAGGAAGATGCCGGTCGCGGGGTCTGGAACATCATCATCACGGAAATTCCGTATTCCGTGCCGAAGTCCCGCCTCATCGAGAAGATCGCGGAGCTGCTGCAGGAGAAGAAGCTGCCGCTGCTCGCGGACGTGCGCGACGAGTCGGCGGAGGACATTCGCATCGTGCTGGAGCCGCGCTCCAAGACCGTCGATCCGATCATTCTCATGGAATCGCTGTTCAAGCTGACCGAGCTTGAAAGCCGCATTCCCATGAACGTGAACGTGCTCGCCGGCGGCAAGGTGCCGAAGGTGCTGGGGCTGGTCGAGTGCCTGCGCGAATGGCTCGACCACCGCCGTGAGGTGCTGATCCGCCGCTCGGGCTTCCGGCTCGCCGCCATCGACAGGCGCCTGGAAATCCTGGGCGGCCTCCTGATCGTCTATCTCGACCTCGACCGGGTGATCAAAATCATCCGCGAGGAGGATGAGCCGCGCCAGGAGCTGATGCGCGTCTTCAAGCTCACCGAGATCCAGGCGAACGCCATCCTCGACACGCGCCTGCGTTCGCTGCGCAAGCTCGAGGAGATGGAGCTCAAGCGCGAGCAGAAGAACCTGCAGGACGAGAAGTCCTCTATCGAGAACCTGCTTGGCTCCGAGAAGGCGCAGTGGAAGGCCGTGACGGCGGAAATCCGCGAAGTCCGCAAGACCTTCGGGCCTGAGACGGCACTGGGCAAGCGCCGCACCACCTTCGCGGAAGCGCCGGATACGTCCGACATCGACTTCGCCGAGGCGATGGTCGAGCGCGAGCCGATCACGGTTATCGTGTCGGAAAAGGGCTGGATCCGCGCCATGAAGGGCCATCAGGCCGATCTTTCGGCCGTGCAATTCAAGGGCGATGACAGCTTAAAGACGGCGTTCTTCGCCGAAACCACGTCCAAGATCATCGTGGTGGCGAACAACGGACGCTTCTTCACCCTGGAAGCTTCCAAGCTTCCGGGCGGGCGCGGCTTCGGTGATCCGATCCGGCTGATGGTCGATCTGGAAGAGGGGGCCGATTTCATCTCGGCGTTCCCGTATAAGGCCGGATCGAAGCTGCTGGTGGTCGGCTCGGACGGCCGCGGCTTCGTGGCGCCGACCGACGACATCACCGCCAACACCCGCAAGGGCAAGCAGATCCTCAACCTCGATGCGCCGACCCAGATGGTCGTCTGCACGGAAGCCGAGGGAGACCATGTGGCGATCATCGGCGAAAACCGGAAGATGCTGATCTTCCCGGCCAAGCAGGTGCCGGAAATGACCCGCGGCAAGGGCGTGCGCCTCCAGCGCTACAAGGACGGCGGCGTTTCCGACGCCAAGGTCTTCAAGCTCAAGGAGGGCCTGACCTGGAAGGACACCTCCGGCCGCACCTGGACCGTCGCCAAGGAAGACCTGCGCGACTGGATGGGAGACCGCACCGAAGCCGGCCGCCTGCCGCCGAAGGGGTTCCCCAAGTCGAACAAGTTTGGGGAATAAGAACTGTACCAAGCGAAAAGCCCGCGCTTGCTTCCGACAGCAAGCGCGGGCTTTTTCCATTCTAGATGCCAGCGAGGGCGGCCGATCTCAGACGATGAAGAAATCGTCTTGGGTGAGCTTGAGGTTCCTGGCGAGCTTGGCGATCTCGACGGCTTTTCCTGCGTTTGAGCCATCGGCATCGTAGGACAGCACGCCGGTCTTCTTGTTGTAGACCACGTAGTCGTTCTTATCCTTGGCCTTGCCCATCTTGAAGAACGCCTTCTTGAGCGCCGCCGGTGAGACTTCGCTGCCGCTCTTGCCCAGCTTCTTGAACACCCGGTTCTCCAGCCAGATCGTGTCGTCAGCCACCGAGTAGTCGCTGATCCTGTCCAGGTTCGTTTTCTTGTTCGGCTTGGTGTCGAACACGAAGGTGTCCTGACCAGCTCCGCCGATCAGCATATCCTTGCCGCCCTTGCCATAGAGCCGGTCGTTACCAAAGTCGCCTATCAGCGTATTGGCTTTGCTGGTACCTGTCAGGACTAGATTCGGCGGTGTCGGATCGACTGGGCCGGTGACGTCGAGCAGGGAGATGGCAAAGGTGCGTTCGAGATTCAGCCCGTCTTTATCCTTCACCTGTACAGTGACATTGTGGGAGCGGGCGGTCTCATAGTTGAGCAGGCTGCCATTAGCCACCACGACCTTGTCGCCTTGGAGCGCAAAGCGGCCACCGGCATTGTCAAGGAGGGTGAAGGTCAGCGCGTCGCCGCCGGACAGGTTCACGTCCTGCGCCGAAAGCGTACCCACAACCGTGCCGGCGGTTGCGGCTTCCTGCACGGCGGCGGCGCTCAACGTCAGCTCGCTCGGAGCCTTGTTCGGCATGAAACGCTGCTGATAAACATCAAAAGTGCCGTCTTCAGTAGAGCTCCAGGTCACAATCCAACCGCCATCTGCGAGGGCGGTTACGCTGGGTGAATAAACATAGCCGGTTGATACCATATCGACGGTATCAACAGGTGAGACGGCATTGCCATTGCGGTCAAAAGCTTGCTGATAGATCCAGCTCTCAGTTGAGTCTTCGTCCCCTGAAAGCCATGTGACAACCCAACCACCGTCAGCCAAAGCTGTCACACTTGCGAAGCTGTGATTTCGATGTGTGTCGGCGTTCACGATGCGATCAGCAGACGAAGTGGCATTGCCGTTGTGATCGAAACGCCGCTGGAAGATATCCCCCTATTGTCCGGGCCGGTAGAAGTCCAAGTCACGACCCATCCGCCATCTGCAAGAGCCGTCACGTTGGAGTTATACTGATCGCCTGCCGTGGTGGTGTTGACGGAAAGATCAACAGGTGAGGATGCAATGCCGTTGCGGTCAAAGCGCTGCTGGAAAATGCCGCTAAGATCAGTGTCGTCGGACGTCCAAGTTACAACCCATCCACCGTCTGCAAGAGCCGCTATAGCTGGGATGCTCTGACTCTCTTCTATGTCGATATTGACACGAGACTCAAACCCGATTTTGTAAGTAGTCATAACTTGTCCCCAGATAATATTCCTAATTAACAGCGAGGGAATTTCGCGGGTTCCTCGAAAACCAACATAGCAGAAACTCGTAATATTACAACGTTATACTAAGAGATGATTATGTGCAATGGGAGAATGTTTGGAAACGCGCAAAAAAGACACTCTCGCTTAATCAGCACCAGCTGAGCGTTTTCCTATGAGCTTTGGTAATTGTACAGGACGTGAGGGTGGGGTTCTAAATTTCGTCCTGCATGGGAATGGCTGGGCTATAGGACGGCTAAAATCCATCTAATCAATCCACCCGCACCCAGCCGGGCGCCAGCAGGCGCTCCTGGGGGGTGAAGCGGGCCTTGTAGGCCATCTTCTTCGAGCCATCGACCCAGTAGCCGAGATAGAGGTAGGGCAGGCCCATGGCCTTGGCGCGGCGCAGGTGGTCGAGGATCATGAAGGTGCCGAGGCTGCGGTTCTGGTGCTCCGGGTCGTAGAACGAGTAGACCATCGACAGGCCGTCGCTCATCTGGTCAGTCAGGCATACGGCGATCAGGTCCCCCGCGCCCTTGCCGGTGATGTGGCTGTCGATGCCGCGGCGGCGGTACTCGATCACCCGCGTCTCCACATGGCTGTCCTCGACCATCATCGAATAGTCGAGCACCGTCATGTCGGCCATCCCGCCGTCGGCATGACGTGAGTCGAGGTAGCGGCGGAACAGGGAGTACTGTTCGGAGGAGGGACGGTTCGGCGTCTCGTTGCCGATCAGGTCCGCATTCGCCTTCAGGACGCGTCTCAGGTTCCCCGAAGGCTCGAACTCGTTGGCCAAGACCCGCACCGACACGCAGGCGCGGCAGGTGTCGCAGGCGGGCCGGTACGCAATGGTCTGCGAGCGCCGGAAGCCCCCTTGGGTCAGGATCTCGTTCAGCTCCCGCCCTCGCCGACCGACGATATGGGTGAAAACTTTGCGTTCTTCCCGATCCGGCAGATAGGGACAGACTGACGGTGAGGTGAGGTAGAACTGCGGTGCATCGCGCGGCTGGCTCGTCACGCTTTATCGCCTTTGAGAGAGACCTTGAGCGTCGACTCAACGCTTAAGAATAACATTGGTGCCCGGGGCGTCCAGGGAAAGGGTCTCAAAAGGGTTAGGACGCCGCAGGCGGCTTAGGCGCGCACCACCATCATGCCCGTCAGCAGGTCGCGCAGGAACCGGCGGTCGTCCCGGACGAAGCCCATGAACACGTCGCAGGCCCACAGCACGAAGGTGGAGATCGCCACGTAGAAGAACAGCGCATGCACTGCCGCCGCCAATGGGGAAACCGGCCCGCCGTTATGGGGATCGACGACGCGAAGACCCATCATGCGCATGCCCACAGTCGCCTGGGCCGATCCGCCGATCGTCACTGCGTTGTAGATGATGAACGTCAACGCCGTGAGCGGAAGTAGGAAGAACAGCCCCCAGCCGAGCCCGAGGGTCAGAAGCCCCAAGAAGAAGATGGCGATCGAAATCAACGTGACCCAAATCGCGATGACGAAGAGATCGATGAGATAGGCCCACAGCCGGCGGCTGATGACGCCTTCGGTCAGACGTTCGTCGACCGCGCGGGAATTGTAGTTGATCTGGGGCATGACTGGCCGGTTGGCCATGGCTTTCTCCATCAATAGGCGGTTTCGGACAACCCGTGCGAATCGATCCGCTTCGGCTCAAGGCCGTCGGCCGCCAGAGCGTCGAACACCTCTAATGTATGTTGTCTGTCCCGCGTTTCGATGGTGATGTCGATGGAAACTCCTTTGGCCGGCACATCGAGGAAGAGGCGGCCGTGCGATACCTCGAGAATGTTGGCTCCCAGGCCGCCGAGCCGGCTCGCTACTTGGCCCAGAAACCCTGGCCGGTCGTTCGACGTGATGCGGAACGAGGTGATCCGGTCGTCGCGCTCCAGCTCGCGCACCATGACGGAGGCCAGGATGCGGGCGTCGATGTTGCCGCCGCAGAGCACCAAGCCAACCCGCTTGCCCTTGAAGCGCTCCGGCTGGGCCATCATGGCGGCCAGGCCCGCCGCTCCCGCGCCCTCGGCCATGGTCCGCTGGAGGGTCGCATAAGCGTTCACAGCCCGCTCGATCACAGGCTCCTCCACCAGGATGATATCGGAGACGAGGTCGCGCACGATGGGAAGCGGCAGCTGCCCCACGGTCTTCACCGCGATGCCCTCGGCAAGGGTGGCGCCCCCGATCGGGCGATCCTCGTGCCGGATGGCGTTCTGGAAGGACGGGTAGAGGGCGGCCTCAACGCCGATGATTTCGATTGAGGGCTTGAGGGCCTTGGCGGCGACCGCGATGCCGGAGATCAGCCCGCCGCCGCCGATGGGCACTACGATCTGGTCGAGCTCGGGCGCATCGGTGAGCATTTCGAGCGCGATGGTGCCCTGGCCCGCCATGACCTTGGGATCGTCGTAAGGGTGAACGAAGACCAGGCCCTCCCGGGCGGCGATGGCCCGGGCGTGGTCGGCGGATTCGTAGAGGGTCTCGCCGTGCAGGATCACGCGTGCTCCATAGGCGCGGGTGTTCTCCGCTTTCACCAGAGGCGCGCTTTCCGGCATGACGATGGTGGCCGGAAGGCCGAGCCGCCGCGCGTGATAAGCCACCGCCTGCGCGTGATTGCCGGCCGACATGGCGATGACGCCTCGCTTGCGCTCCTCCGCCGTGAGGCTCTCCAGCTTCGTGACTGCCCCGCGCTCCTTGAAGGAGCCTGTCGGCTGCATGTTCTCGTGCTTCACGCAGACGGTGGCGCTGGTCAGGTGCGAAAGGCGCGGGGCCGGAACAAGGGGAGTCCGGAGGACCTGCCCCTGAATGATCTCAGCTGCCCGGTTCACGTCGTCGATGTTGATGGCGTAGTCGGCCATGTTGCCTCCGGTTCTTTGTTATCGACCCTTAGACGGGTCTTGGCGTTGGATCCCTCGTGCCGAGCAGCCCGCCCGGACGGAAGATCAGGAAGACGATCAGGGCAGCATAGAGCGCCATGTCGCGGACCTCGATGGGTAAATACGCCGACCAGGCCGTCTCGAACAATCCCACGGCAAAGCCTCCCAGGAGAGCGCCGGGGATCGAGCCGATCCCTCCGATGATTGCCGCGATGAGGGCCTTAAGGCCGTATTGAAACCCGCCAGCGAAGCCCAGGCCGCCGTACTGGGCCACGATCAACATGCCCGACAAGGCCGCCATGGCTCCCGCCAGCGCGAGGGTCTGCGTCAGAAGTCTCGGACCGTTGACGCCGAAGAGGGCAGCCGCCCGCGCGTCGTCCGCATAGGCCCGCCAGGCGCGCCCGAAGGCAGTGGCCTTCATCAGCCACAGCAGGCCGAGCGAGACCGAAAGCCCGATAAGGGCCGTAATCAGGGTGATAGGGGTCAGGCTGACGATGAAGTCTCCCGCCCGGGCGAGCAGCCAGGGATCGGACCAGATTGGGGGAAGCCACACGGTCACCGGGCTCTGGACGATGCGCAGATACTCCATAAGGAAGAGCGACAGGCCGACCGTGGCGATCAGGCTCGCTTGGTTGCTGGCGATGCGGCCAATGGTGAAATGTCCACCCACCGCGCTGTGGAAAGCCCCGGCGAACAAGGCGCCGAACAGGCCTGCGGCAAGGCCCAGCACCGGCGAGCTGAACCCGAATCCAATCACGATTGAGGCCCCTGCCACCGTGGCGGCGGAGCCCACGGCTGCAAGCTCGCCGAAGGCCAGGTTGATGCGTCCGCTCAGGCCGAACACCAGCGCATAGGCGACGGCCAAAAGGGCATAAATGGCCGTTCTCGGCAGGCTGACGAGAAGCTGCTGGAGCCAGTAGGCAGTGGCGTCCGGCACCTCGATGACGTCAGCGCCGACCTGGCTGCCGGGATCGCCCGCAACCCCTTCCGGTGTTTCAAGATAGTAGCGCTTCAGGAGATAGAGGTTCGCCCCCGCAAGGGGCCCCGTTTCCGTTTCAAGGCCCGTGAGCTCCGCCTTGTTGGGTGAAAGCCCCTCGGCCGCGAACTGGCAGATCGCGAACCGGTCGAGGGCAGGCCGTCCGGGCAGCTCGGCCACATATTCCACGCGCAGGCTCTGGGGCGTCGGCCCGGCCTGTATCCGCAGCACCGTCAGATGAGCGCCGGGGTTGAGGGCGGGCAGGGCGGAGCGGCAGACGCGGGCCTGCTCCGCATCGATGGACAATCCGCAAGCCGCTAGAGAGCAGAGAGCAGCAAGACCGGCGATGAGCCGCCAAGCCCATGACAGGTCGAAGCGGCTCATGAAAGTTGGGATCAGGCTTGCGCCTTCAGTTTCTCGGCGACCCGCGGCGCGAAGTAGGTCAGGACTCCGTCTGCGCCGGCGCGCTTGAAGGCGAGAAGGCTTTCCATCATGGCCCTTTCGCCGTCGATCCAGCCGTTTCTAGCCGCGCCTTCGATCATCGCGTACTCGCCGGACACCTGGTAGGCGAAGGTCGGCACCGCGAAGGTGTCCTTCACCCGGTGCACGATGTCGAGATACGGCAGGCCGGGCTTGACCATGATCATGTCCGCGCCCTCTTCGAGGTCGAGGGCGACCTCGCGGATGGCTTCGTCCGAATTGCCCGGGTCCATCTGATAGGTACGCTTGTCGCCCACGAGGGTGGCGTTGGTTCCGATGGCGTCCCGGAACGGGCCATAGAAAGCCGAGGCGTATTTGGCCGCATAAGCCATGATCTGCACGTCCAGGAAGCCGGCCTCGTCCAGGGCGCTGCGGATGGCGGCGACGCGTCCGTCCATCATGTCTGAGGGAGCAATGATGTCCGCGCCCGCCTCGGCCTGCAGAACGGCCTGCCGGGCGAGAAGCGCAACGGTCTCGTCGTTGAGGATGCGGTCGCCGTCCATCACGCCGTCATGACCGTGGCTGGTATACGGGTCGAGGGCCACGTCCGTGACGATCCCGAGCTCCGGCACGGCCCGCTTAATCTCCCGCACGGCGCAGCAAACCAGATTGCGGGCGTTCAGCGCTTCGGAGCCGTTCGGATCGCGAAGGGATGAATCGGTGTTGGGAAAAAGCGCGATCGCCGGAATGCGCAAGGACGCAGCGCGTTCTGCCTCCCGCACGGCCTCAGTGACCGTCAGGCGCTCGACACCGGGCATGGATGCAACAGCATGCCGCCCCTCTGTACCGTCGATGAGGAAAAGCGGCCAGATCAGATCATCGACGGTCAGCACGTTTTCCCGGACCAGACGCCTCGACCACTCCGCCTTGCGGTTGCGCCGCGGGCGGTGAGACAGTGCAAGAGCGGAGGAGGGGGCGTCCTGAACGGCGGGACGGGGAAACGGCGACAGCTTTGGCATAGGTCCTCATCCTAAGCCGGCCTCGACGCCGGCGGATGCCCAAAGAACTAGCACATTTAAATCGCTCTAAAAAAGGGTCCGAAGTCGCATGGCACCCATTCGGGTGAGGACGAGACGCTAGACTGCACATTGACGTTCGCAGGCTCGCCCTGTTTAAGCCGCACTGGGCATGGAGGAGGTTCGGATGGACGACAGCGCCGAAGTCATCTGCGAGAGGCGGGGGGAGGCGGGTGTCGTCACGCTCAACCGTCCCCGTGCCCTCAATGCCCTGAACTTGGCCATGGTACGCGAGATGCGCCGGGCTCTGGACGCTTGGGCGCAGGATCCTGGGGTCACGCGGATCATCGTGCAGGGCGCCGGCGAGAAAGCCTTCTGCGCGGGCGGCGATATCCGGCAGCTCACGGAGCTTGGCCAGGCTGGTCGGCGTGAGGAGGCCCTGAGTTTCTGGCGTGAGGAGTACCAGCTCAACGTTCGCAGCAAGCGCTACCCCAAGCCGTACGTGTCCCTGATTGACGGGATCGTCATGGGCGGAGGGGTGGGCGTGTCGCTCCATGCTCCGTATCGCGTGGCGGGAGAGCGTTACCTCTTCGCCATGCCCGAGGTCAGCATCGGGTTCTTCCCCGATGTGGGCGCGACTTATGCTCTGCCACGGCTCCCCGGGCAGACTGGAATGTATCTGGCCTTGACCGGTGAACGGCTGAAACGAGCGGACGCATTGCTGCTAGGTCTTGCTACCCACGCGGTCGCGAGCTCCCATATGGAGGCTTTGCGGGAGGCCCTTTTTGCGGGTGAGCCCGTGGATGAGGCGCTGTCTAGACTGTCCACCGAAGCCGGACCTGCGCCCTTGGCTGAGCAGAGGGCCGTCATCGACTCCTGCTTTTCGGCCGAAAGCGTTGTGGCTGTTTTGGACCGTCTCGACGAAGCCGCCCGGAACGGTTCCGACTTCGCGGTCAGAACCGCCGAGACCATCCGCACGAAGTCGCCCACGAGCCTCAACATCGCCTTCGAACAGGTCCGACGCGGCGGCGCGCTCACGTTCGAGGAAGCCATGAAGATGGAGTTCCGCATCGTATCCCGGGTCTCCCAGGGCCATGATTTCTATGAAGGCGTAAGGTCTGTCCTGATCGACAAGGACGGGCAGCCGAAATGGAATCCGGCCTCCCTCGACGCCATCGACAGGGCGGCCATCGAACGGAATTTCGCCGATCTTGGCGCGGATGAGCTGGAGATTGCCTGATGGGCCGCGCCCCGAACCATAGACAGTCTGCCGAAGCCGCACGCGACTATGCGTCGGACAGGATTGAGGAGCGCCCAGCCGAGCCCAGCAGCACCCGTTGGACGCTCATCCTCACCTGGTTCCTGCGCCTGCTGGCGATTTTCTGGATCATGAAAGGCTTGAGCGCCTGGGCCGTGATCCTGGGCGTCTGGACGCCCATTGGGCAATTCGAATCCCGCTCGTTGGGGTATCAGGCGACCATCGTCTATTTCGCCCTGATCGACCTCATCGCCGCCGTGGGCCTGTGGATGGCGAGCACCTGGGGTGGAATCATGTGGCTTCTGGCCGTGATGAGCCATCTGATCCTCGCGGCATTCTTCCCGGGGATCGTGGCGACGAGCATGATCACGATCGTGTTTTTCATCACTCTGATCGCAACGTACCTCGCGCTGGCATGGCTGGCTGCTCAGGAAAAATAGGATGCTTCGAAGATTTGGGCTCTCGTACCCCTCTGTACGGAGGGCGACCTAAGGGTAGGTTTCGCTGTAAGCGAAGGCTGTTCACTCGCCACGGGGTCTGAAACCAAAGGGCAGACCGCCACGCATCGGCAGTCCAACCATGCAGCGAAAGGTAGCCTTATGTTGATCCGCCCTCTTCCGTTCCTCCTCCTCCTCATGGCCTTCGCGTTTGGGTTGCCAGGAACCGCTGCCGCGCAATCGCTTCCAATCGGCTCGCTGATGAACGCCATTGGACGCTCCCAAAACGCCGCCCCGCCTCCTCCTGTGGCTATCGAGAACGGCCGTGGATACAACGAAAAGGCGCGGTCCGACGTGAATCGGGGAAAGCCGGGGCAAGTCATCCGGCGGGAACGTGGCCGGAATGGCAATGAAGCCATCGAAAATTACAATTACAGAGAGATTAATCGGACGAACCGCAGTCACCGCGGAAACGGCTAGGGGGCTATTTCCCACACGCCACTGTGATTTGCCATAAATTGGCCGCGATGATTTTAGTTCTGAACACCCTTCGTTAAGCGAACCTCTGCTTAAAGATCAATAACCGGAGCAGTCCTTTTCGGGGCTGTTCTTGTGTCCGATGCCAACAACAGACTGAGAGCCTGCGACCCATGATTTCTCGCCGCTTCCTCCTGACAGGATCGCTTGCCCTTGTTTTCACTCCGGCGACAGGGGCCCTGGCCCAGCAGTTCGCCGGTAGCCAAGCCGAGTGGTCGCAGAACTACGAAGCCGTGTCCCGCACCCGGGTTCAGCGCACATCAACCCCCATGTTGTCGGCGGACGCCCTTGCGGCGACCGAGCAGATGATCGACTACTACCGCAACATCTCGGCACGGGGCGGCTGGCAGCCTGTCCGCGGCGTCGACGGGCTGCGCGTCGGCTCAAAGAGCCCAGCGGTGGTTGCCTTGCGCCAGCGCCTGATCGTCACGGGTGACCTCGACCAAGCCGCGGGCGAATCGCCGATTTACGATTCTTACGTCGAGGCAGGCGTACGCCGGTTCCAGGCACGTCACGGCATCAGCTCCACGGGCACCGTTACGTCCGCGACGGTCGCGGCCATGAATGTCCCGGTCGATGTCCGCATCCGCCAGCTCGAGATCAATGTGAGCCGTTTGCGCACACTGGTCAGCAACCTGCCCAACAAATACGTTGTCGCGAACATTCCAGCCGCCCTGGTCGAGACGGTGGAGAACGGCGTCGTCCACACCCGCCACGCCGCCGGCGTCGGCAAGATCGACCGCCAGTCCCCGCTGCTGAACTCAAAGGTGGTGGAGGTCAACTTCAACCCGTTCTGGACGGCTCCTGCCTCCGTGGTCAAAAAAGACCTCATCCCCAAGATGCAGAAGGAGCCGAACTACCTCACCGAGAACCGGATCCGTATCTTCAACACGGCCGGCCAGGAAGTGCCCTCCAGCCAGATCAACTGGTTCTCGGACGAGGCGACCCGCTATCGCTTCCGCCAGGATCCGGGCGGCGACTTGAACTCCATGGGGTTCGTCCGCATCAACATCCCGAACCAGCATGGCGTCTACATGCATGATACGCCGTCCAAGGGCATCTTCGGCGACGATTTCCGCTTCGTCTCCTCGGGCTGCATCCGCATACAGAACGTGCGCGACTACATCGAGTGGCTCCTGAAGGACACGCCCGGCTGGAGCCGCGAGCAGATCGACGCCACCTTCAAGTCGGGCGAGCGGATCGACGCCCGCCTGGCGCAGGCGGTTCCGATCCATTGGGTCTATGTCACGGCCTGGGCGACCCCGGACGGTCTCGTTCAGTTCCGCGACGACATTTACAATAAGGACGGTCTCGGCAACTCGATCCCGGTCGCGAGCCGCACTCCGACTGCTCCGGATGAGGAAATGTTCCTCCAGAACTGAAGCCTCGGCAATTCAGCGTCCGTAACAGCCCGCCCCACGGCGGGCTGTTGCATTTCAGGGGTCGGGTCAACATTTCCATTGCGGGTTGGCGCGCTTTGCCTCCCCATGATAAAGGCCACGGATCAGTTCAGCTTGAGTTGCCGCCAGGTCCGGACGACGCGTCAGGAATTGCCGGAACGGCCGCTCACAAGAGGCGAGGGTTACCATGAGCGCGAGTGAAGCGGCACACAGCCACCTATCCAACAGCTTTTTCTCGGCGAGCCTCGCCGACAGCGATCCTGAAATCGCCCAGGCCATCGGCCTTGAGCTCGGTCGTCAGCGGGACGAGATCGAGCTTATCGCCTCGGAGAACATCGTCTCTCGCGCCGTGCTCGAAGCCCAGGGCTCGGTCATGACGAACAAGTACGCGGAGGGCTACCCGGGCCGCCGTTACTACGGCGGCTGCCAGTTTGTGGACATTGCCGAGAACCTAGCGATCGAGCGCGCCAAGCGCCTGTTCGACTGCAAGTTCGCCAACGTTCAGCCGAACTCAGGCAGCCAGGCCAACCAAGCCGTCTTCATGGCGCTCATGAAGCCCGGCGACACCTTCATGGGCCTTGACCTCGCCTGCGGTGGCCACCTGACCCACGGCTCTCCCGTCAACATGTCGGGCAAGTGGTTCAATGTCGTGAGCTACAAGGTCCGCGAGGAGGACCAGATCATCGACATGGACGAGGTGGCGCGCCTCGCCCGGGAGCACAAGCCCAAGGTCATCGTGGCCGGCGGCTCGGCCTATTCCCGCTTCTGGGACTTTGCCCGCTTCCGCGAGATCGCGGACGAGGTCGGGGCGTTCTTCATGGTGGATATCGCCCATTTCGCGGGCCTCGTGGCGGGTGGCGCTCATCCGTCACCGTTCCCCCACGCTCATGTGGCGACCACCACCACCCACAAGACCCTGCGCGGCCCGCGCGGGGGCATGATCCTCACCAACGACGAGGACATCGCCAAGAAGGTTAATTCGGCCATCTTCCCAGGGCTTCAGGGCGGTCCGCTCATGCACGTGATCGCTGCGAAAGCCGTTGCTTTCGGTGAGGCGCTGCGGCCTGAGTTCAAGCTCTATGCCCGTTCCGTCGTTGAGAACGCCAAGGTGCTGGCCGACACCATGCTGTCGGGCGGCTACGCCATCGTGGCGGGCGGCACGGACAACCACTTGATGCTGGTGGACCTGCGCCCGAAGAAGCTCACCGGTAAGGCGGCGGAAGCCGCGCTTGGTCGCGCCCACATCACCTGCAACAAGAACGGCGTTCCCTTCGATCCGGAAAAGCCGATGGTCACCTCGGGCGTCCGCCTCGGCACCCCTGCGGCGACGTCCCGTGGGTTCGGCGTGGCTGAGTTCCGCAAGGTCGGCGAGCTGATCGTCGAAACCCTCGATGGTCTCAGCAAATCAGGCGAGGACGGCAATGTCTCCGTGGAGGAATCGGTTCGGCAGCGGGTTCATGAACTCACCCGACGCTTCCCGGTTTACGCATAAGGCTGATCTGATCCCATGCGTTGTCCCTATTGCGGGAGTCTCGACACTCAGGTGAAGGATTCCCGGCCGACCGACGATTCCTCGGCCATCCGGCGTCGCCGCATCTGCCCCGATTGCGGCGGCCGCTTCACGACCTTCGAGCGTGTCCAGCTGCGCGAACTCACTGTGGTCAAACGCTCCGGCCGACGCGTCCCGTTCGACCGGGACAAGCTGCAGCAATCGGTCGAGGTCGCGTTGCGCAAGCGCCCAGTCGATCCCGACCGAGTGGAGCGGATGATCAACGGAATCGTGCGTCAGCTCGAGAGCATGGGCGACGGCGAGGTGCCGAGCGAGACCGTGGGCGAACTGGTCATGGAAGGACTCAAGGCCCTGGACGACGTCGCTTACGTGCGTTTTGCGTCGGTCTATAAAAACTTCCGCGAGGCCAGAGACTTCGAGGAAATCCTTGGCAAGCTGGCTGAAGAAGAATCAGACGATTCGCCACGGCTGAAAAAGCGCAATCCCGTGCAGTCGGACTGATGGTCTCCACGGTAAGAGAACTGTCGCCTGAACAAGCCCTTCAGGACGAACGTTACATGCGCCTGGCGCTTGCCCTTGGCGAGCGGAACCTCGGCCTCACCTGGCCCAACCCTTCGGTAGGCGCCGTTGTTGTTGGCCTTGCCGACGGCCAGCCGGTCGTCATCGCGCAAGGTGCCACCCAGGTAGGGGGCAGGCCGCATGCGGAGCGGGTGGCCCTCGCGGCGGCCGGCGAACGAGCCCGAGGCGCAACTCTCTATGTGTCCCTGGAGCCGTGCTCTCATCATGGCAGGACGCCCCCTTGCGCGGATGCGGTTATTGAATCCGGGATCACGCGGGTTGTATCGGCCGTGGAAGACCCGGATCCCCGCGTCGCGGGCGTCGGCCATGCCCGTCTTCGCGAGGCCGGAACCGATGTCGTGGTGGGCTGCCTGCGCCGGGAGGCTCTTCGCGCCCATCGGGGCCATATCACCCGGGTGACGAAGGCGCGTCCTGCCGTGACCGTGAAGCTTGCAAGGACCACGGAAGGTTTCGCGGGGTCTCGGACTGGGGCGCGCCTCATGATCACCGGCGAGGCCGCCAATGCCCGCGTCCACCTCATGCGCGCTCATGCGGATGCGGTCATGGTCGGCGTGGGAACGGTTCTTGCCGACGATCCCTTGCTCACCGTTCGGCTGCCGGGGCTCGAAAGCCGCTCGCCCGTCCGGATCGTGATCGACAGCCATTTGCGGACTCCCCCGACCTCCCGGCTCGTGGCGGGAGCCGGCGAGGTCCCGACCTGGATCGTTACGACGACCGGTGCGTCCGTCGAGGTTGAGAAAAATCTGGTCGAACGCGGCGCGCAGGTTCTGCGGGTGGCGTCCGATGAAGCTGGCCGGGTGGCTCTTTCCGAGGCGCTGCGGCTTCTCGGGTCGCGCGGCTTGACCCGGGTGTTCTGCGAGGGCGGTCCGGAGCTGGCGGATGCGTTGGCGCAGGCCGACTTGATCGACGATCTGATCCTCGTGACCGGGCGTTCGGCCCGGGGCGAGGGAGACGTGCCTGCGCTTGGGCCGGCGCTTCAGGACAGGATGGACGACCTGTTGTTGGCTGCCGACGAGCAGGCCGGAAAAGACCTATTCATGTTTTGGGAGAAACCCTGATGTTTACGGGTATCGTCACCGATATGGGCCGCGTCAGCGCCGTCGACGGCGGAGAGAGCCTGCGGCGTCTGCGCATCGAATCCGCCTACGATCCTACCACCATCGCGCTGGGCGCATCGATTGCCTGCGGTGGGCCATGCCTGACGGTGGTCGCCGTTGAGGCGCACGGGGACGGCTGCTGGTTCGACGTGGACGTGGCGGCCGAAACCCTGGCCCGCACGACCGTCAAGGATTGGCAGGTCGGGACGCGCATCAACCTCGAGCGATCCCTCAAGATCGGCGACGAGCTCGGAGGCCACATTGTCACGGGCCATGTGGACGGCGTCGCCGCGATCGTTGCCCGGGAGGCGATTACGGCGGGTGATGACCCATGGGGCCCTACGGCCCGCTTCATTATCAAGGCGCCGCCCTCGATTTCCCCGTTCATCGCCGAGAAGGGATCCGTCTGCCTCGATGGCACGTCGCTCACGGTCAACTCGGTGACCGATGACATCTTCTCGGTTCTCATCATTCCCCACACACTGGCGGTCACCACATGGGGCGAGCGTCAGGTGGGAGACTGCCTCAATATCGAGGTCGATCTGATGGCCCGGTACGCGGCACGGCTTGCGGAGGCGCGCCGGGCGGGGTAGGGGACGGCCAACACCTTTGCGCCCGCAAGGCAAAGCGTTCATTTGCGACGCCTTAGGATGAGGACGGGCGCCCTTATCAGGTCCGGAACGGTTTTACATGGTCTCGCATTCCGCCAAGCCTCTCAATCCACGCCCACCGGTTCCCGGAACCCGCATTCTCGTGGTTGAAGCGCGCTTCTACGACGACATCGCCGATGAGTTGTTGCGAGGCGCCCGCGACGCCGCTGAGGCGGCGCAGGCACAGGTGGAAGTGCTGACTGTCGACGGCGCGCTCGAAATTCCGGCCACTATCGCCATTGCGCTCGACGCCGCCCAAGCGGCTGGCAGGCCCTACCATGCCGTCGTGGCGCTCGGCTGCGTGATCCGCGGGGAGACTGGGCACTACGATATCGTGGCGGGCGAAAGTTCGCGCGCCCTCATGGATTTGTCAGTTGCCCGGCGCATTCCGCTGGCAAACGGCATCCTGACCGTCGAGAATGACGAGCAGGCCTGGACCCGCGCGCGCGTCAACGAATTGAATAAGGGTGGGGGAGCGGTGGAAGCGGCGCTCGCCGTTCTACGCATCAAGCAACACGTCGAGGAGGCCTGATCATCATGACGAAGCCCGCAGAGCGCTCGGCCGCTCGTTTGGCGGCTGTTCAGGCCCTCTATCAGATGGACATTTCCGGCAAGAGCGTGATCGACGCGCTTGCGGAGTTCGAAGCGTTCTGGATCGGCCGCGAGGTCGAAGGCATCGAGTTCAAGCCATCCGACACCAATTTCTTCCGCAGCATTCTGTCGGGAGTGGTCGAGAACCAGCGCGAGATCGACGTGAAGATCGACCGGGCGCTCGCCGCTGGTTGGCCTCTCGCGCGGATCGAGGCCGTCCTGCGCGCCATCCTGCGCGCGGGCACTTTTGAGCTGATGTACCGCAAGGATGTGCCCGCTCGCGTCGTGATCACGGAATATGTGGACGTGACGCAGAGTTTCTACGACGAGGACGAACCGGGGCTCGTCAACGCCGTCCTGGACAATCTCACCCGCGAGGTTCGGGCCGGGGAACTCGAGAAAAAAGCAGCCGGGCAGGGGAAGCGGTGACGTGAGCGAGTCGTTCCCGCCAGCCGACAGGGCGGGAGATGACAAGCAGGATCGACTCGGACAGCTTGAGGCCATGTCGTGCCACCGTCCCAATGAAGACAGTCTGATCGCCCGATTCTTCGCGCCCATCGCCGCCGCGGGGGGGCTTGGCCTCAAGGATGACGCGGCCTGCCTGACGCCGAAGGCGAACCATGACCTTGTCCTGACAACCGACGCCCTCGTCGAATCCGTCCACTTCCTGCCTGGTGATCCGCCCCGCTCCGTCGCCCGCAAGGCCCTCGGCGTCAACGTTTCGGATTTGACTGCCAAGGGAGCAGACCCAACCGGCTTCCTTCTGAGCCTGGCGTTGCCGGAGGATTGGACTGAGGCTTGGCTGGCCGACTTCGCAGACGGGCTCGGGCAGGCCGCCGGCGATTTCGGGTGTCCCCTTCTCGGCGGCGACACCGTAAAGGCGAGGGGAGCCCTCACCCTCTCGGTCACGGCGCTGGGACAGGTGCCCGCCGGACGCATGGTCCGCCGCACAACCGCCCAGATTGGTGACCTTATCTGCGTTACGGGCACAATCGGCGACAGCGCCCTTGGCCTTGCTCTTCGCTCGGATCCAGCTTGGGCCAAGATCCTGTCAGCGCCCCACAGGGCTTTCCTCGCCGACCGTTATCTCCACCCCCAACCTCGCTGGCGTCTGGCGGCGGCCGTGCGAGCCTGCGCACAGGCCGCCATGGATGTCTCGGACGGTCTTGCGGGCGACCTCGCCAAGATGATGCGGGTGAGCGGCGTCTCGGCCGAGATCGACGGCGACCATGTCCCTCTGTCGGATGCCGCCCGCGCGGCGGTCGAGGCCTCCCCCGGCCTGATCCATCAGGTGATGACCGGCGGAGACGACTACGAGATTCTTTGCACAGTTGCGGAAAAGAACCTCGACAGGTTCAGGAAAGAGGCCGATAGCGTGGATGTGAGGCTGTCCGTCATCGGTCGGGTGGTCGCCGGGACGAGCCTGCCGATCTTCCGGATGTCCGGCTCTGAAAGACGTTATGATGTCGGCTCCTTTTCCCACTTCTAGAGCCCCTGCCGCAGGCGACGCTCTAGCCAAGCGAAACGCCTTGGTGCTCGCGTGCGCCCAGGCCTTCGGTGGGGCGAACCCTGCCATCGTCGTGTCCCTGGGTGGATTGGTGGGGCAGGCCCTCGCGTCCAACAAGGAGTTGGCGACCCTTCCGGTCAGCCTTCTCAATCTCGGGCTCGCGCTCGGTACGATTCCGGCCGCCGTGCTGATGCGCCGAGCGGGGCGGCGCACGGGCTATGTGGTCGGGGCCGGGATCGGCGTGTTTGGAGGCTGCCTCGCGGCCTTCGGCATCGCATCCGCCAACTTCGTGCTGTTCTGCTTCGGTACCCTAATCGCCGGTTTGTATGGCTCTTTCGTCCAGAGCTATCGCTTTGCAGCGACCGATGCCGCCTCCGACAGATTCAAGGCCAGGGCGATATCCTGGGTCATGGCCGGAGGACTGGTCGCCGGGGTGATCGGTCCTCAGACGGTGATCTGGGCGAGGGACTTGATCGAGACGGCGCCCTTCGCCGGGGCGTTCATCGGGCAGGCTGCGCTTGCGCTGATCTCGATGGCGGTCGTATCCGCCCTGCGTCCGACCCCGGTTGTCGATGCACCGAAGGCCGGAGGGCGTCCCCTGAGCCAGATCGTGAGCCAGCCCCGCTTCATCGTGGCCGTGGTGGCCGGGCTCGTCTCATACGGACTCATGAGCTTCACCATGACGGCCGCGCCGCTCGCGATGATCGGGTGCGGGCACCCGGTAGGCGCGGCCGCGCTCGGCATTCAGTGGCATATCCTGGCCATGTTCGGACCAAGCTTCTTCACCGGCAGCCTGATCGCGCGGTTCGGCAAGGCTGCCGTAACGGCGGCGGGGCTTCTCCTGATCGCGCTCTCGGCGGTCGTGGGCCTTTCAGGGATCACCATCGGGCATTTCTGGATCACGCTGATTCTCTTAGGCATTGGATGGAACTTCGGTTTCATCGGCGCAACAGCCCTCGTGACCGAGTGCTACAGGCCCGAGGAGCGCACCAAAGTGCAGGCCGCGAACGATTTTATGGTGTTCGGTTCGGTGGCGATTGCGTCGTTCTCGTCGGGAAAACTGCTGAACGTCGGTGGCTGGGACAACGTGAATTGGGTTGTTTTCCCACCTGTTTTCGTCGCCTTGGGTCTTCTGGCTTGGCAGCGACAAGTAAAAGCTGTCGTACCGGCAGAATAGTTCCTTCCTGTGGAGTCATTCGGAAGTCGCGTTGCAGCTTGCATAGATTTTTGGCAGCGTTTGCGGACTTCGCTGGGGGTAGGGGCCGATCAAGGCTAAAATTCTGGCTTTGACGTGCGGTTTTCTGCTTGCCCATAACAAGGATGGCACAATGGCACTTACCCTAATTATCTTGGGCGGCCTTCTATCGATTGCGTACGGCCTATGGGCCATCAGTGACGTCATGAAGCGTGATGCCGGCTCGCAGCGCATGCAGGAAATCGCAGGAGCGATTGCCGAGGGCGCTAAGGCCTATCTTCGGCGGCAATACATTACGATCGCCATCGTGGGCGTGGTTCTGTTCGCCATTATTGCGTATTTCCTCGGCCTTCGCGTCGCCGTCGGCTTCGCCATTGGAGCGATTCTGTCCGGTGTTGCGGGCTTCATCGGCATGAACGTGTCGGTCCGAGCCAACGTTCGCACCGCGCAGGCGGCCACCCAGTCCCTCGGGGGAGGTCTCGACGTGGCCTTCAAGGCCGGCGCAGTGACCGGAATGCTGGTCGCAGGGCTCGCGCTTCTCGGCGTCGCCCTCTATTTCGGCTACCTGACCGAGATCACCGGGCTGAACCCGTCCGACCGTCAGGTCATCGACAGCCTTGTGGCCCTAGGCTTCGGCGCATCTCTCATCTCCATCTTCGCCCGACTCGGTGGCGGCATCTTCACCAAAGGCGCCGACGTGGGCGGCGACCTCGTGGGCAAGGTGGAAGCTGGAATTCCAGAGGACGACCCGCGCAATCCGGCCACCATTGCGGACAACGTGGGCGATAACGTCGGCGATTGCGCCGGCATGGCGGCCGACCTGTTCGAGACCTACGCGGTGACCATTGTGGCCACCATGGTGCTCGCGGCGATCTTCTTCGCCGGACAGCCCAATCTGGAATCGATGCTGCTCTATCCGCTCGCTATTGGAGCGGCCTGCATCGTGACCTCGATCATCGGCACCTTCTTCGTGAAGCTCGGCCAGAACGAGTCCATCATGGGAGCCCTTTATAAGGGCCTCATCGCGACCGGCGTCCTGTCCGCCGGCGCCATTGCGGCGGTCACCTACTTCATGCTCACCTTCGGTTCCATCCAAGGCGCGGACTTTACCGGCCTGGCATTGTTCTGGTGCGCGATCGTGGGACTTGGCGTGACAGCGCTCATCGTGGTGATCACGGAGTATTATACGGGCGTGGGCTTCCGCCCCGTGCGGTCCATTGCCCAGTCGTCCGTGACCGGTCATGGTACCAACGTGATCCAGGGACTTGCGGTCTCGCTCGAATCCACGGCGCTTCCAGCAATCGTGATCATTGCGGGCATCATCGTGTCGTTCAAGCTCGCAGGCCTCTTCGGCATCGCCATCGCGGTGACGGCGATGCTGGGCGTGGCCGGAATGATCGTGGCGCTGGACGCCTTCGGTCCGGTCACCGACAACGCGGGCGGCATCGCCGAGATGGCTGGCCTGCCGAAGGAGGTCCGCAAATCCACGGACGCTCTCGACGCGGTCGGCAATACCACCAAGGCGGTCACGAAGGGCTACGCGATCGGCTCGGCGGGCCTCGGCGCCCTTGTGCTTTTCGCGGCCTATACGTCGGACCTCAACTACTTCACCCAGAATGCGGCGCAGTACCCGTATTTCCAGGACGTGAGGCCCGACTTCTCCCTGGCGAATCCCTATGTGGTGGTGGGGCTTCTCTTCGGTGGCCTGATCCCGTTCCTGTTCGGCGGCATCGCCATGACGGCGGTGGGCCGTGCGGCGGGCGCCGTGGTCGAAGAGGTGCGCCGCCAGTTCAAGGAGAAGCCGGGCATCATGGCCGGCACCGACCGTCCCGACTATGGACGCGCCGTCGACATGCTGACCCGCGCGGCCATCAAGGAAATGATCATCCCGTCGCTCCTCCCGGTGCTGGCGCCGATCGTGACCTATTTCGTGGTCTACTGGATTGCCGGAAAGTCGCAGGCTTTCTCGGCAGTCGGCGCAATGCTCCTCGGCGTCATCGTCACCGGCCTCTTCGTGGCGATTTCGATGACCTCGGGCGGCGGCGCATGGGACAACGCCAAGAAGTCCTTTGAGGATGGCTTCACGGATTCGTCCGGCACCACCCATCACAAGGGGTCTGAAGCTCATAAGGCCTCAGTCACGGGCGACACCGTCGGCGACCCCTACAAGGACACCGCAGGTCCCGCGGTTAATCCGGCGATCAAGATCACCAACATCATCGCCCTCCTGCTCCTCGCGATCCTCGCACACTCGTAAGGTTCTTGCAGGTTGACATAGCGAACCCGCGGCGAAAGTCGCGGGTTTTCTGCTTTCAGCGGGTCGGGTGTCTCAGGCCTTTGGAAGCAGCCGACTAAGGCTGGACCGGAACTCAATGCATCATCCTGAGAGGCTAGCTCATAGCTCCGACCTCATCCTGAGGAGCCGCGAGAGCGGCGTCTCGAAGCATGCTTCGAGACGTGGTCTCTGGAGACGCCCTCGTCCTTCGAGACGCTTCGCTTCTCAAGATGAGGGCTGCGGAGAGATCGCCCTCTATCGGCTGGTCCCTCAAGTTGCAGCTGGATTGATAATCGGCTGTGCCGACCGCGCCGGGGCGGGGTTCTGACAAAGCAAAATGGCCGGGACAGAGCCCGGCCACCGCAACAGGAATTTTCTGGAAGGATTAAGCGCCGAACGGGTTGAAGTTGTTAGTTCCGCGCAGGATCTGCCCGAGGAAGCTCGATTCCTGGCCGCCCGCGGGGGTCGTGCGGCTGATGAAGTCGAAGACCTGGCCGTCCTGCAGGCCGTAAAGCGCAGTGCGCTCGACCCGCATGTTGTTGTTGAAATAGACCGCCGTGACGCGCTGATCCACCACCTGCTCAGGCATGAACTGGAAGGTGCGGCGTGATTTCTGGCTGATATAGTACCAGGTCTTATTGCCGACGGTGGACACGGTCGACGGCGTGCCGAGGCTCGTGAGTACCTGCTCTGCGTTCATGCCGTTTCTGACCTGGCTGACGGCACGTTCGTCCACCAGATATCCACGCTGGAATTCCTCTCCACCGACGCAGGCGGCAAGGGAGGAGGTGAGGACAGTGGCGGCCGCCAAACGTACGAAGAAAGTGTGATATCGACGCATCGTATGCTTCTTCCAGAATATGCGGCGCGGATAAGCTTGCGCCCGAGGACCGGGATGGCGTACCTCGGGGCTATGAATTTGACAAGGCAGGAAGGGTTAGCGCGTTGATTTTCCGTCTCTTCCGTAAGGACAATCGCCGCATCGCGATCGCGGCCCTTTATGAACGGATCGCCACCGCGTCCCGGGCTCCGGGCCTCTATGCGGGACTTGGGCTTCCGGACACGATCGAGGGGCGGTTCGAATCTCTGTCCCTTCACATGGTCTTGGCCCTGCGCTCCTTGCGCGGGAAGCCGCAACCCGCCGAGGAAGTCGCCCGCGACCTGACGGATGCTTTTTTCCGGGACATGGATGCCTCCTTGAGAGAGATGGGCGTGGGCGACACGGTGGTGCCGAAGCGGATGAAGAAGGTGGCGAGCTCCTTCTTTGGCCGCGCTCATGCCTATGACGCGCCCCTTGATGCCGCCGACCAGGGTGCGCTCGCAGAGGCGCTCGGCCGCAACGCCTATGGGACCGAGGCACCCGCCGCCGCCCTGGCGCGTTATGCTCTGGCGGCCGACCAGGGTCTCAGGATCATCGCGATCGAGACGCTTCTGGACACAGGTCCTGTTTTCCCAAGGCCTGAGGCCTTCGCAGAGGAGGGGAGCCATGACACCTGATACAGTGGGCCCGTTGTCGCGGCCATACGATGTGAAGAACCTCCCCGCAAAGGGAACCGAGGTTCATTTGGCGGCGACCGCCGCAGAATGTGCCGAGCTCGCGAAGGATTTCGGACTGCCCGCGATTCACAGCCTCTCGGCAGATTTCAACCTGCACAGCTCCGCCAAAGGCGTCCACGTGGCCGGTGTGGTGAGGGCAAGGATCACACAGATCTGCGTTGTCACACTCGAGTCCTTCGATTCCGACATCGAGGAGGAGGTCGAGGTCGATTTCGCCGAATCCTCGGGCATGCCGCCCGAACCGCCAACCGAAATGCACGAGTACGAGCCCCCGGACGAGATCGTCAACGGCGAGATCGACCTTGGCACTTTGGCGTCGGAATTCCTGGCGCTCGGTCTCGATCCCTACCCACGAAAGCCAGGGGTCGAGTTCGACTACCGCGACCCGGCCGACGCGGAGGATTCCCCGTTCGCGGCGTTGAATAAGCTGAAGGGTGAATGAGGCGGGAGCCAGATGCAACCGGGGCTGTTTCGGATCCTATAAGCCTGCGTGGCACACGATGCCACGTGGCACACCATGCCACCCCCTCGGGTGCAATGAGAATTCGGTTGCGATACCCCTGCAAACCGGTATTTTCCGCCCCCTGTCGAACGAACTGAAGAGAGAAACGTCCGCTCATGCCAAAGCCAGTGCGTATTTCGCTTGATGCGATGGGCGGCGATCATGGTCCGTCCGTCGTCATTCCGGGCGCGGCGCTGGCCCTGGAGCGCCATCCGGATATTCGCTTCCTGCTCTACGGGGACGAAGCGGTGATCGGTCCGCTGCTGAACACGCAGCCCAAGTTGAAGGAAGCAAGCGAGGTTCGCCATACGGACATCGCCATCAGCATGGACGAGAAGCCGAGCCAAGCCATCCGCATGGGCCGGGGTAAGTCTTCCATGTGGCGAGCCGTGCAGGCCATCCGCGACAAGGAGGCCGATGCCACGGTTTCGGCGGGCAATACCGGCGCGCTCATGGCAACCGCCAAGGTCTGCCTCAAGACCATGGCGCATATCGAGCGCCCAGCGATCGCCTGCATGTGGCCGACGCTGAGGGGTGAGAGCATCGTGCTCGATGTCGGGGCCACTATTGGGGCCGATGCGAGCCATCTGGTGGACATGGCCATCATGGGGGCCGCCATGGCCCGCATCGTGTTCGACCTTCAGCGACCGACCGTGGGCCTGCTCAACGTCGGCACCGAGGAGATCAAGGGGCTGGAGACCGTCAAGGAGGCCGCCCGGCTTCTGCGGGAGGTCAACCTGCCGCATCTCGACTACCGCGGCTTCGTGGAAGGTGATGATCTCGGCAAAGGCACGGTCGATGTGGTCGTCACCGAAGGCTTTACGGGAAATATTGCCCTTAAAACGGCGGAAGGCACCGCCAAGCAGATCGGCGAGTATCTGCGCTCGGCCATGAGCCGGACGCTGATGGCCAAGATCGGCTACCTGTTTGCAAAACAGGCCTTTAATGCTCTCAGGGAGAAGATGGACCCGCGCAAGGTCAACGGCGGCGTCTTTCTCGGCCTGGAAGGCGTCGTGGTCAAAAGCCATGGCGGCACCGACGCGCTCGGTTTCGCCAGCGCCATCGACGTAGCCTATGACATGGCGCACCATGAATTGATGAATACGATCAGGACCATGCTGGAGCATGAGCCGGTCGAGCAACCGGCCTGAGGGCAACAGCTTGAAACGCACCCGTTCCATCGTCCGCGGCGTCGGCTCCTACCTGCCGAAGCGCAAGGTCACGAACCACGATCTCGCCAGCATGGTGGAAACATCCCATGAATGGATCGTCCAGCGCACCGGAATCGAAGCGCGCCACATCGCGGCCGACGACGAAACCACCTCGGTGCTCGGCATCAAGGCAGCGGAGGCGGCCCTGGCCGATGCAGGCCTGACATCGGCCGATATCGACCTGATCATCTGCGCGACCTCGACGCCGGACTATACGTTCCCGTCCACCGCCACCATGATCCAGGCGGGTCTCGGCATGCACCATGGGGCGGCCTTCGACCTGCAGGCGGTCTGCACCGGTTTCGTCTATGCGGTAGCGACCGCCGACAAGTTCCTGGCGTCCGGAGCGCATAAGCGCGCTCTTGTCATCGGAGCGGAAACATTCTCGCGCATCCTGGACTGGGAAGACCGTACGACCTGCGTCCTGTTCGGCGATGGGGCCGGCGCCATCGTGCTCGAGGCGAAGGAAGGCGAGGGCGCCTCGACCGACCGCGGCGTGCTGACCTCCCAGCTGCGCTCAGACGGCCGCTATCGCGACAAGCTCTACGTCAACGGCGGTCCGGGCTCCACGAAGACGACCGGCGTTCTGAAGATGGAAGGCAAGGAAGTCTTCCGTTTCGCGGTCGGCTCAGTCACGGATGTGGTCCACGATGCGTTCGCAGCAACCGGCACGACCGCAGAGGAGCTGAACTGGTTCGTTCCGCATCAGGCGAACAAGCGCATCATCACGGCGAGCGCGGAAAAGCTCGGAATCGCTCCTGAAAAGGTGGTGATCACGGTTGATCAGCACGGCAACACCTCGGCCGCGTCCATTCCCCTCGCTCTGGATGCTGCGTGCAAGGATGGGCGCATCAAGCAGGGCGATCTGGTGATGATCGAGGCAATCGGCGGCGGCTTCACCTGGGGCAGCGCCCTGATCCGCTGGTAGACCGTAGGAAGATTCGACTCCGGGGGCGGCCTTCCACGGTTGACCATACGGAGCCATCTGCATAGCGTCTCCAGAGAAGTCGACAGCAGAAATCATCAACGGGGGCGGGGGAAACGTTCATGGCTGGCAAAACCGTAACGCGCGCGGATCTCAGCGAGGCCGTCTACCAGAAGGTTGGCCTGTCCCGTACCGAATCAGCCGAACTCGTCGAGCGGGTCCTGGGTGAAATCTGCGATACGTTAGCGGCCGGTGAGACCGTCAAGCTGTCCTCCTTTGGATCGTTCATCGTGCGGAGCAAGGGAGAGCGGGTCGGCCGCAATCCCAAGACCGGCGTCGAGGTGCCGATCGATCCCCGCCGTGTCATGGTGTTCAAGCCCTCGAACGTTCTAAAGGCGCACATCAACGGCGAAACCGCCGACTCCGAAGACTGATCCGGCAATGGCGAGCACCGTCATGGACAAGAGCCCTGACGCGTTTCGCACCATCAGCGAGGTGGCCGAGGATCTCGACCTGCCCCAGCACGTGCTGCGCTTCTGGGAAACGCGCTTTGCTCCGATCAAACCGCTGAAGCGTGGCGGCGGGCGTCGCTACTACAGACCCGACGACATCGATCTGCTCAAAGGCATTCGCCACCTGCTTTATGGTGAAGGCTATACGATCCGAGGCGTCCAGCGCATCCTCAAGGCGGAAGGCGTTCGATTCGTGCAGGCGATCGGCCGCGGAGAACAGAGCGTCGCTCCCCAGCAGGCCGACCCGTCCGAGGCCCCGGACGACGACCTCGGGGAGGAGGCTCTTGAAGAGCCATCCCGCTCGCACGGATCGCCTGCCTCCCTTTCGCTACCGGCCCTTCAGGTCTTGCAGGTGGCTCTCAGCGAGCTGTTGGAATGCGATCGGGTGCTCAGCTCGCTGCGCACAGCCATCGAGCCGACCAGCAACGAATAGAACATCACTTTCTGGCCGCGAGAGATTGCGTCCGGCGGCATGTCGGCGTATATGGCGGCTCAGTCGGAGCGTAGCGCAGCCCGGTTAGCGCACTAGTCTGGGGGACTAGGGGTCGGAGGTTCAAATCCTCTCGCTCCGACCATTAAAATCACAAGTATCTCCGTAGGTTAATTGGGCCGCCCATTGGGCGGCTTTTTGTTGTCTGAGCATAGGGGTTCACGGGGGGTTCAAAAGCTGAGTTGAAAGGCCACTGCAAAGCTCGACCATTGCCGAATCAAAGTGGAATTAGATGCCACGAACTTGGAACGGGAGGTGGCCGAGGTGTTCGCGACCGGGGCCAAAGGCGGCCAAGCGCTGGAGGTCGTAACTCGTGCGAAGCGGGATCGCCGATCTAGAGATCTGTGACCGGGGGTTCCTCTGATAATAGGTCAGGGAGTGTGGCCTTCCTCTAACGGCCTCTGAATCGAACCAAAAAACTCTATGCGGCCCTGACCGCCTGTTGCAGAGCATCCGGCGAAGCCAAGGGTCGGGTGAGGGCGGAGCGAAGTGAGATTCCGGCCAACAACGGAGAAGAGCATTGGCGATAGACAGGCCAGAGATCATCGGGGCCAGGTTGAAGGCTCTTCGCGAAGCGCTGGGACACACGAAAGCATCAACCTTCTGTCGATTGGTAGAGATCTCTGATCAAGCCTGGAACCATTATGAGCATGGCCGCCGTCGCATCGGCATTGACGAGGCTGCGAAGGTCATCGCGAAAACTGGTGTTTCACTCGATTGGATCTATCGCGGCGTGGAGCACACTCTGCCTCTGCACATCGCGGAGAAACTCCAACAGGTTAGGGCTCGATGACTCGCAATCCCCGCCGCGCCTACGACGAGCAGGGGAGGGAGATCCCGCCCATGACGCTCGGGAGCATGCGCGAGCAAGGGATCCGCTCGATCGATGCTTGGTGTCGGGCGATCGGCTGCGGGCATGCGTCGACGCTCAACGTCGGTGGCTTGCCCGACCCCCTGCCGGTGCCCGCCGTCAGTCTCAGGCTGCGGTGCTCGCGGTGCGGGAGCCGTGCGATCCGCACGCGGCCCAACTGAACGGAACTGCAAGCGGCTGGCATGGGACGTGATGCCTGACGAACTGGGATCCCCGATCAAGCACCACCCGGTGCTGCACCGGATCGACCCGGAGCAGGGCGTTCGGCGGATCTACAGCCTCATGATCGAGCGCGACCTGCTCGGCACGATTCGGCTCGTCCGCAACCGGGGCCGCATCGGCACCAACGGGCTGAAGCACGTTGAGGTGTTCGCCAGTGAGGCGGAGGCAGGCGATGCCCTAAAGGCGTTCGCCCGGACCAAGCGGCGGCGGGGCTACCAAGATTTGTGAGCCTGCTTTTCCAAAACAGCTCGGGCCTTCAACATGACTTTATAAGTTGAGCTAGGTCCCCACTCGGGAGCCCCCATCGCTTGGGGACTCCCTGTGCAGTAAGGCGAGCGCCAATTGCTCTGATTGTAAGATTAGGATCGGATTGAATCATGTCGATTACGGCTGAAATAGCTTCTTCCTGGGATTCAGGTAGGAATCTTGGGGCCCTGTTATCGTCCATTAAGGCAGGATCAGCCAATCCTTTGGATATGAAATGTTTGAGGGCGCGCCGCACGCTCTGAAGGGTCCACTCTTCAGAACCCGTCTTTGCATTGATCGCCTTGGCGATGTCTGACCACGTCTTGGCTGGACGCATCTGCTGGATGATGGGCAGCCGAATGTCAGCGGTTTCCATCATCCGGAGCAAATATGCTTCCGTTTTTTCTGCCCAAGTTCGCGGAGCAGATTGGGATCACGAGCCAGTAATCGAGGGTTCCCCGGTTTCTTACCATTGGCCTTTGCTCGAGCAATGCCTGCCGCTGTCAGCTTTCGAAAATCCCGGCGCACCATGCCATGAGCCTTCCCATGACGTGAATGACAGAGGGTGATCAGGTTCGTGGGATCATCGCTCCTGCCTGCTGATCTTGGAACAAGGTGGTGGTGCTCCAACCTATCGGTGTTTTCATCGCCACAGGCGACACTGAAATTCAGTATCATGGAGCCCCAATGGCTCAGTTTAGGCTTTTTGTCAGTCTAACTTGATCGACTCTATCGGCACGGAAAACTGACCCGCGATTTCGCATAATTGTCAGTATGGAACTCGCCACGCTGGAATGATTTGCCCGCGACCGCGTTATCTCAGCGGAGGAGGGTGTGGCCATGACCCACGCTCCGCAAGCAGAACACCGCACGAACTGGCTCCTGGCAGCCCTGGAGCCCGAGGACTTTGCGGCTCTGGAGCCCCACCTGGAGATGGTCGAGCTGACCCATAAGCAGGTGCTCTACGAAGCCGGTGATCCCATCCGCCACGCACACTTCCCTCACCACGCTGTCGTGTCGCTCGTGAATGTGCTGGAGGACGGCAACACGGTCGAGGTGGCTCTGTTCGGGCGCGGCGGTGTTGTGGGCCTGCTGAGCGCCCTCGTGAGCCGAGAGGCCTTTGGGCGCTACGTCGTGCAGATGGCCGGCACCGCCTCGCGCATTGCGGTTGAGGCCCAGAATGAGGTGCGCAACGCTCACCCCAAGCTGTTAGGGTGGACGGCCCCCTTACGGCATCGCTGTGCCAGAATGAGGTCGTTGCAGATCTCACACACAGGAGACCGTCCGTGGACCAGATTATTCGCATCGGAATGGACACGTCAAAGCACGTCTTCCAGCTGCACGGCGTGAACGCTGCTGAAGAGCCGATCCTGCGCAAGAAGCTGCGGCGCCAGGACATGGTGACGTTCTTCACCA
>NZ_QOIO01000044.1 GCF_003332305.1 Microvirga aerophila
ACTTGTTCGAGCCTCAGGAGTGCTGGAACTACCTCAAGGCAGCCGGATATGCGTCTGTTTAACCGTCCGATGCTTTAACACGGAACATTTCCTGAGCTCTGGATGAGGAGACCCCCATGCAGGGCGGACCCTGAAAACCCCCTGCCCTCCTGGAATATCCGGTGTTCCCCTTTGATGCAGACATTCGGTTCGGTTCAGCTCAGTGCCACATCCGGATGCTCCAAGTTCCCAATGGCAGTATGAAGTGTTCTCATAGCAGGAGTCGTTGCGAGGCTTCCGCGCGGGTTTCCGCCCTGCGTTCAAAAATCCTTCGCAAACCCACTTGACCTTCCCATGATGGGAAGGCGCACCGTCTGCACATTGTCAAAGCCAATCGGAGTTCATCCTATGTGCGGATGCAGTACCCACCAGCCTCATTCCAGCACGACCGCCGTGCTCCATCCGAACGCCGTGACCCTCAAGGTTGAGGACATGACCTGCGGGCACTGCGCAAGCACGATCATAAACGCCGTCGAGGCTGGCCTCCCGGGTGCCAAGGTGCAGGCTGACCCGGCAACGAAGCTTGTCTCGATCCAGAACACCCTAGACCTCGCAAAGGTCGAGTCCTTGATTACCGCCGCCGGCTACACTCCGACGCCTCCAGCACTCGGATAAGCGCAGGCGAGATCCTAGTTTCCTCTCGGATCCTGCCGTGTAAACCAAAGAGCTAGACCATGAACCGCTTCCAAGCCGACAACCTCTTTCGCATCCCAAAGATGATGTGCGCCTCCTGTGTCGCCGCCCTGACCAGCGCCCTGCATGCCCTAGACGGGGTCGCTCACGTCGAGGCTAATCTAATGGCACGGACGGTTCGTGTCGTCTCACGACACTACGAGTCCGCACTCCTGCGAACCTTACGTGAAGCCGGCTTCCCCGCCGAGCCTGTTCTACAGCCTCTCGGGTGAGGAGATCGTCATGCAAACCAACGCTCCTCACCACAATTCTCATCACGACTATCATGAGCACCAAGGCTCCACGGCCCCCGCCCCGAGCCTCAACCGCGTTGCGTTCAGCGCCACCGTCCACTGCCTCACGGGCTGTGCCATCGGCGAGGTGCTTGGCATGGTGATCGGCACCGCCCTGGGCTGGGGCGCCGGCGCGACAATCGCGCTGGCGGTGGCCCTCGCCTTCCTGTTCGGCTACGCCCTGACCATGCTGCCGCTCCTGCGCAGCGGCATGGTGTTCGGCACCGCGATCAGCCTCGCCTTAGCCTCGGACACCGCCTCGATCACGATCATGGAGATCGTGGACAATGCCATCATGCTGGTGATCCCGGGCGCCATGGACGCGCCGCTGTCGAGCCCGCTCTTCTGGGCGAGCCTTGCCTTCGCTCTCGTGATCGCCGGTGTGTTCGCCTTCCCGGTCAACCGGTGGCTCATCGCCCGCGGACAAGGGCACGCTCTCGTCCATACTCATCATTGAAGCAGTCCGCATGGCGGTCCGCCTCACATCCGCCATGTCTTCCGTCGAGGTAACCGCCTGGAAACCTTGCGTCTGCCAGGTCGTTTCCCAGCCTGAAGGAGTGATTCGTTGAGTGCTGTCTGGAACCACTTCCGTCGTCTTGTCGCGAGCCTCATGCTCGTGGTGATGACGTCGTTCGTGCTCCACGGCGGCGCCATGGCGGGCATGCATCAGCATGGCCCGGGTTCGACCGACTGCGCAACGAACGCTACGACGGGGCACGTGCACCAGGCCGCAGCCCATGACCACTCCTCCGAGCAAGTCCACCAGGCGGAGCATGACCACACCGGCAGTGTGACCTACCAGCATCTCGACGCGGCCCTGGACACGGCCGAGGCCGGCGATCCTGCCTCCGACGGGAAGCCTTCGCCCTGCTGTGCCAGCTTCTGCGCCATCGCCCTGACGGCGATCGGACCTGGCTCTATCTCCGCGCCGATAGGCATCGCGGTTGCACTCCTGCCCGTATCCCAGAACGGCACGGGCATGAGCCTCGACGGCCTCAAGCGCCCACCACGAACCCCCAGCATCGCGTAACCGAGCGACCGGCCGAAGCCGTGTCGCTCCCGACGACGTGCTCATGACCCGGGGTCTTCCCAATGTTTACCTGTTCCGACGGCGCCCTGCGCCGCATCCAGTCCACGCTTGCCGGCCTGGGCCTACTGGCTACCATTGCCACCGCGGCGGTTGCCCATGAGGGGCATGACCACAGCGCCCCGCCGCCCGCCGCAGTGACCACCAATCATCCGCGGGTTACTGCCCAGTCGGATGCCTACGAACTCGTTGGGGTCCTGCGTGGCGACCGTCTCGGCATTTACTTGGACCGGTTCGCCTCGAACGAACCTGTGAAGATTGCCAAGATGGCCGTGACCATCGGCGACGAGGAAGCCCAGGCTGAGGCGGCGCCCGATGGCACCTACACGGTGACATCGCCTAAATTTGCGGATGACGGCCCACTGGAACTCATCTTCGCCGTCACTGCGCCTAGTGGCCACGATCTTCTGATTGGCACCCTCCAGTTGCCGGGCAAGCCCGTTGCCGCAGCTCCAGCCCCGGCGCGCAGCTCACCGCTTCAGGTCTTGCAGAACGCACCAACTGTGCGGCTCGGCAGCATTGAGGTAGCCACTCCCTACGTGATCGCCGGCGTAGCGCTCGCACTCGGATTCCTGCTTGGCCTAGCGGCCCGGAGCCGGAGGAGGCTTGTGCCGGTGGCGGGCCTGGCGTTGGTCGTGCTCGTCGTCTCAACGGCTTATGCCTTTGCCCATGAGGGGCATGACCATGGGGCCGATGCAGCGAAGGCCGCTCTGCCCGCAGGCGACGCCCCGCGCCGCCTGCGGGACGGCACGGTGTTCGTACCTAAGCCGAGCCAGCGCCTACTCAATGTGCGGACAACCGTGACGAAACCGGAGGAGGCGCAGAAGGCGGTGAGCCTGATTGGACGGGTCATCGCAGACCCAAACCGGTCCGGCTTGGTGCAGAGCATCAATGGCGGCCGCATCATTGCCCCCGAAAACGGGCTGCCGCGCCTCGGTCAGGCGGTTAGGAAGGGCGACGTGATGGCCCTCGTCGAGCAGGCGGTCCCGCAGGCGGACCGCACCACATTGTCCGAGCGCGTCGGCGAGATCGAGCAGGAGATTGCGGTCGCCGAGACCAAGCTCAAGCGCGTGCGCCAGCTCTCGAATCGGGGCGTCGCCCCGCCAAGCCAGGTCACCGACGCCGAGATCGAGCTGGAGGGCCTGCGTCGCCGGCGCGAGATCGTGCGCCAAACCAGGATCGAGGCGGAGGTCCTGCGCGCGCCCATCGACGGCACCATCGCAGCCGCCCGCGTCGTTGCCGGCCAAGTGGTGGCGTCCCAGGACATCGTCTTCCAGATCGTCGACCCGAAGGGCCTCTGGGTCGAGGCCCTCGTCTACGGCGAGATCGATCCCGCGAAGGTCACCGGCGCCAGCGCCACCGCTGTCGACGGCACCCCCCTGAAGCTCGCCTTCCAGGGGTTCAGCAAGGCGCTCCAGCAGCAGGCCACCGTGGTGCAGTTTGCCGTCGAGAACCCGCCGGGCAACCTGTCGGTCGGCTCGCCGGTCACCGTGTTTGCGCAGAACGGGGCCTCCGTCCGGGACATCATCATGCCCCGGGATGCGGTCGTACGCGGTGCCAACGGCGAGGCGGTCGTGTGGCGCCACACGGATCCAGAGCGCTTCGAGGCCCGGCCGGTGCGGACCGAACCCTTTGATGCGACTCGGCTCGTCATTAGGGCTGGGGTCGGTGAGGGTGAACGGATCGTGATCCGCGGCTCCGAACTCATCAACCAGATTCGGTGAGGCTGCGATGTTCAACTTCCTCGTCAGCAGCAGCCTGAAGAACCGGCTTTTCGTCATCGCAGCGGCGCTCGTGCTCGTCGCCTACGGCTCGTGGATCCTGCCGCGGGTGCCGGTGGACGTGTTCCCGGACCTCAACCGGCCGACCGTCACCCTGATGACCGAGGCGGAGGGCCTCGCGCCGCAGGAGGTGGAGCAGCTCGTCACTTACCCGCTCGAGACTGCGATGAACGGCATGCCGGGTGTGACCCGGGTGCGTTCGGTGTCAGGCGTCGGCCTCTCCATCGTCTATGTCGAGTTCGACTGGAGCACGGACATCTACCGCTCGCGCCAATTGGTGGCCGAACGCCTGGCGCTCGTGGGCGAGCAGCTCCCGCGCGGCGTCACCCCGCAGATGGGTCCCGTGACCTCGATCATGGGCGAGATCATGCTGGTCGCCGTGACGAGCGATACGGTCTCGCCGATGGAGGTGCGCGAGATCGCGGATTTCATCATCCGGCCCCAGCTCCTCACCATTACGGGAGTGGCCCAGGTCATTCCCATCGGCGGCGAGGTGCGGCAGTACCGGATCGTACCCAACATCGCGGCCCTCCAGGCGCTCGACGTTACGCACGAGCAGATCGAGGCCGCCGTCACCCGCTTCGGTACCAACACCGGCGGCGGCTTCGTCGACCAGCACGGGCGCGAGTACCTGATCCGCAACGTCGGCATGACCCGGCGCCTGGAGGACCTGCGCAACACGGTGGTGGTTCACAAGCAGGGCCAGCCAGTCTTCCTGCACCAGGTGGCGCAGGTCGACTTCGCCCCGCGGGTGAAGCGCGGCGATGCGGGCTTCCAGGGCAAGCCCGCGGTGATCGTGTCGATCCAGAAGCAGCCCGGCGCCGACACGGTCGTCCTGACCGGCAAGATCGAAGCGGCGCTAGGCGAAATCCAGAAGACGCTACCGCAGGGCGTGTCGGCCACGAACCTTCAGTTCCGGCAGGCCACCTTCATCGAGACCTCGGTCGACAACGTGAAGCGGGTACTGCTGGAGGCCGCTGCTGTCGTCGCCATCATTCTGATCCTGTTCCTGATGAACGTGCGGGCGACCGTGATCTCGCTCACGGCGATCCCGATCTCGATCCTGGCGACCGTGCTCGTCTTCAACGCACTCGGGCTCACCATCAACACCATGACGCTGGGTGGCCTCGCCATCGCCATTGGTGAGCTCGTCGACGACGCGGTGGTCGACGTCGAGAACATCCTGCGCCGGCTGAAGGAGAACCGGGAGCTTCCGGAACCGCGGCCGGTGCTGGAGGTGATCGCGGCAGCAAGCCAGGAGGTGCGCTCGGGCATCGTCTACGCGACGATGATCATCATCCTGGTGTTCATCCCGCTCTTCGCGCTGTCCGGCATCGAGGGGCGCCTCTTCGCACCGCTCGGCGTGGCCTACATCGTCTCGATCCTGGCCTCGCTCGTCACCTCGATCACGGTCACCCCGGTGCTAGCCTACTACCTGCTTTCCAGACGGGTGAAGGGCCACGAGCACGACAGCTTCGTGGTGCGGCACCTCAAGCGCGGCAACGCGGCCCTGCTGCGATGGGCCTTTGCCCACCGGCGTTTCCTGTTCACCACGATCCTGCTGGGCGTCGGCCTCGCCGCCTACGGGGCGACCCTACTGCCGCGGGCCTTCTTGCCGCCGTTCAACGAGGGCACGCTTACCATCAGCCTCGCCTACAACCCCGGCATCGCGCTGGCGGAAAGTCACCGCCTCGGGCTTTTGGCCGAGACTCTGATCAAGGATGTGCCCGAGGTGATCTCGGTCGGACGTCGCACCGGGCGGGCTGAGCTCGACGAGCACGCGGAGGGCGTACACTCCTCCGAGATCGACGTCGACCTGAAACGGTCGGAGCGCTCGAAGGAGGAGGTGATGGGCGACATCCGCGCCCGTCTGGCCGTCCTGCCTGCGACGCTCAACGTGGGCCAGCCGATCTCGCACCGCCTCGACCACATGCTCTCGGGCGTACGCGCCGAGATCGCGCTCAAGATCTACGGCGAGGACATCGACACGTTGCGCACCCTCGCGGAGGGTCTGCGCGAACGCCTGTCGGGCGTGGAAGGGCTCGTCGACCTCCAGGTCGAGAAGCAGGTGCTTATTCCGCAGCTGCGCATCGACGTCGACTACGAGAGGGCCGGCCTCTACGGCCTCACCCCGGCGACGGTGACGCAAGGTCTGGAGACGATGTCGAACGGACGCACCGTCTCGCAGATCGTCGAAGGCAACCGCCGCTTCGACGTGGTGATGCGCCTGTCCGATCAGGACCGCTCCACGACCGGCCTCGGCAACGTGCTGATCGCCACGCCAACCGGCCACGTGCCGCTACGCATGATTGCGAATGTCGAGGAGACGGACGGACCCAACCAAGTCCTGCGCGAGAACGGCCAGCGCCGGATCGCGGTGCTAGGGAACACCGACGGCAAGCGCGACATGACGGCCATCATTGCCGACATCCGACGCGCCACCGCGGAGACGCAGTGGCCGCAGGGCTACGTCACCCGCCTGGAGGGCACCTTTCAGGCGCAGGAGGAGGCGACGCTTCGGATTGGGGCGCTGTCGCTCCTGTCGCTCGCGATGGTGTTCGTCGTGCTCTACAGCCGCTACCAGTCACCGGCGCTGGCGCTGATCATCATGGGCAACATCCCGCTAGCGCTCATCGGCAGCGTGATCGCCCTCAACATCGCCGGCCAGCCGCTCTCGGTCGCCTCGATGATCGGCTTCATCACGCTGGCCGGCATCTCGGCCCGCAACGGCATCCTGAAGGTCTCTCATTACATCAACCTCGCCCTCTATGAAGGCGAGCAGTTCGGCAAGGACCTCGTGATCCGCGGCAGCCTGGAACGGCTGACCCCGGTGCTGATGACGGCCCTGTCGGCCGGCCTCGCGCTCATTCCGCTGCTGATCGGAGCGGACGAGCCCGGACGCGAAATCCTGCATCCCGTGGCGGTGACGATCTTCGGCGGCCTGATTTCGGCGACGCTGATCGACACCTTCCTCACCCCGGTCCTGTTCCTGACCTTCGGCAAGAAGCCGCTGGAACGCATCCAGGCCAGCCGCGAGGGGCGCGCCGGCGGCCTCACCCCGGCAGAAGCCTTCTGATCCCTATCAAGGAGAAACACCGTGAAGCATCTCGTCCTAGCCCTTGCCATCGCAGCCGCTCCCCTAGGTGCGACGGCCCATGAGGTCGCCAAGGGACCGAACGGCGGCCCCGTTGTCGACAGCTCTGGCCATCACGTCGAGATGGTCGCCAAGGGTTCCGAGCTCGTCCTGTTCCTCACCGAGTCGGACGACAAGCCGCTCGCGTCCGCGGGCACGAAGAACGCCCGCGCCATCGTGCAGGACGGCGGCAGGACGGCGACCGTCCCGCTCCAGGCGGCCGAGCCCAACAAGCTCGTCGGCGCCCTGCCCCAGCCGCTCGGGTCGGGCGCCCGCGTCGTCGTCTCGGCCACCATGGCCGACGGTCACGCCGTGCAGGCCCGCTTCGTCAACAACTGACCTTCCCTCACGCCAAGGAGACAACGATGAAGACCATCACGAAGACCATAGCCGCTCTCGCGCTCACCACCCTGGCGGGCGTGGCGGTCGCGCAGACTTCGCACCAGGGCCACGGCAGCACGCCGCTGTCCGGCGCCATGCCCATGGGCCACATGGACCCGGCCGCGATGCAGAAGATGATGCAGGACATGATGCCGTCGCCGAACGATGTCGCCTCCACGAAGGAGTTCAAGGCGGCGGACATGCAGATGATGCACAACATGCACGTGCCCTACACCGGCAACCCGGATGTGGACTTCCGCACCCACATGATCCCGCATCACCAAGGGGCGGTCGAGATGGCGAAGGTCGCCTTGAAGCACGCCAAGGACCCCGAGACGAAGCGAATGGCCCAGAAGATCATCGACGATCAGGAAAAGGAGATCGCCGAGATGCAGGACTGGCTGAAGAAGAACGGCAAGTAGGATCCCCTGGGACGGTCGTCGAACAGGCGTCCGCCCAATACTCGAGCAACTACAGGCGGCTTCCCGTAACGAGCTGGGTTCCCCATCTAAGTCGGGACAACGAGAGCGATCAGATGCACCATGATGCCCTGCACCAGTGGCAACACGACCACGTCTTCCTTGGCGACGCCCACGACCGGCACGAGCAGCGCACCTGGCTGGTGGTCGGTCTGACTGCGGCCATGATGGTCGCCGAGATCGTCGCCGGAACGATCTTCGGGTCCATGGCGCTGATGGCCGACGGCTGGCACATGTCGACCCATGCTGCGGCGCTCGCCATCGCGGCGCTGGCCTACCGCTTTGCCCGCAAGCACGCGCACGATCCCCGTTTCTCGTTCGGCACCGGCAAGGTCGGCGAGCTCGCGGCGTTCTCCAGCGCGATCATCCTGGCCCTCATTGCCCTGCTAATCGGCTACGAGAGCCTCGTGCGCCTGATGAACCCGGTGCCGATCCAGTTCGGTGAGGCGACGGTGGTGGCGGTGATCGGGCTTGCCGTGAACCTTGTAAGCGCCTGGCTGCTGGCCGGCGACCATCATCATGGGCATCACCATCATGATCACGGACACCATCATGCCCATGGGCATGAGCATCATCATGGCGGCGACATGAACATCCGCGCCGCCTACCTGCACGTTCTCGCCGACGCCCTGACCTCCGTGCTTGCCATCGTGGCGCTGCTTGCCGGGCGGTTCTATGGCTGGACCTGGCTCGACCCCGTGATGGGCGTGGTGGGCGCGCTCGTGATCGCGCAATGGTCATGGGGGCTGATCCGGGCGGCCGGCGCCACTCTCCTCGACACGGTCCCAGATCAGCAGCTTTCCAGGTCGGTCCGTGAAAGGATCGAGGTCGGGAACGATCGCGTGACAGACCTCCATCTCTGGCGCCTGGGTCCTGGTCATACAGGCTTGATCGTCTCGGTCGTGTCGGACACCCCTCAGCCGCCCGACGTCTACAAGCAGCGTCTGAGCGGCATCGAAGGGCTGTCGCATGTGACCGTCGAGGTGCATGCTTGTCCCAACCACCCGCAGCGCGAGGCAGCCTGATCGGCTGCCGGAAAGGCGATCTGATGAACACCATGCATATGACCCGGCGCAGCCTCGTGACCGGTTTGGCGGCATGCGCCCTGCTTGCGTATTCCCGTCCCTTGCGAGCTGAGGATCTTCCGAAGATCGTCGTCAGCAAGGATCCGACCTGCGGCTGCTGCACCGGCTGGGTTCAACATCTGCGCCAGGCGGGCTTCACCGCGGACGTGGTCGAGACCTCCGAGATCAACCGCGTGAAGGTGCGCCTGGGGGTGCCCCAGGATCTTGCCTCCTGCCACACCGCAGAGATCGGCGGCTACGTCATCGAGGGCCATGTACCGGCCGACGCGATCAAGCGCCTCCTCGCCGAGAAGCCGGTGGGCAAGGGACTGGCTGTTGCCGGTATGCCGATGGACTCGCCGGGCATGGAGATGGAGGGCATGGGGCCGGAGACCTACGAGGTTATCCTGTTCGGACCAGCCGGACACAGGGTGTTTGCTCGCTATTCCGGAGCACAAGCCCTCTGATGCTTGAGGCAAAACGCAATAGCCTTTGCCTGGCATGCCCGGATGATCGCTCACGCCAAACCAGTGCACGAGCCTCAAGAATGGAGCTGATTTCCTTGTATGTCCGCTCTGGTCAAACTAGGAAATGCCTGTTCTCCAGGAACGTCCGGTATTCCTTGCTGGCCAACGTTTCATTTACTTCAGCTCAGTGCCGGCAACCGATCATCCGACGTTCGATGCGCAACAAACTGAACTTGCATCGCTCGTAAACGGCTGCTGAAGCGCTTTTGCCGACGAATCTGTGTTCAACATCCGCCGGGCTAACCCTTGAGTGTAGGCGCAAGGAGATAAAGGCTTGTGCTACTGTCTGATCCGCCACCGGTTTAGGTGCCCATGCGGGAGGCCAGCATGGTTCCTGGTAGTGTATCACCGTCCTGGGCAGGGGTACTGGCCGCCGTGCTGCTCCTGCTGACTGGGCTGATCCCGCCGCCGGTCATGGGGCAAACTCCACCATCGACATCATCCGGCAAACAGGCCGCACCAGCCCGGGACCCGAACACAATCGGGATAGTCGCAGGAAGCTCCGAAGGGGGCCAGCTTTCGCTGGTCAATGAGATCGCGAGAGTCCTCGCAGGAGGTCAGGAGACTGGCCCGCGTGGAGAGCTGGCGTTGCGCGTTCTCCCGATTGTCGGCCGCGGCGGGATCCACGACATCCAGGATGTCCTTGCGCTTCCCGGCGTAGACATGACGATTACACAGGAACACCTGCTCTCACGCCTGCAGGAGAGCAAAGAACTCGGGGATCTCAAGAGCAAGCTCGTCTACATCACCAAGCTGTTCAACGAAGAGCTTCACCTGATTGCCCGAGAGGAGATCCGGCAGGTCTCGGATCTTGCGGGTAAGCCCGTCAATTTCGGAGATTATGGCGGTAGTGTTGAGAACATCGCACGCGACCTCTTCAGAACGCTTGGCGTTGCGGTTTCAGAGGTCCACCTGGGCCCGGACGAGGCCATTGAAGAAATGCGCCAGGGCAGGATTGCCGCAACTGCCGTTCTAGCCTCGAAGCCGTCAGCCGTCGTGGAGAACCTCACCCGCGACGGCGGATTTCGTCTTGTTCAAGTTCCTTTCCCGGCCCAAGCAACACTCTACCTGCCCGCCGCGTTGCATCACGAGGACTATCCAACGCTTATTCCAGCCGGCGAGAGGGTAGAGACGATCGCCGCAGGAACGGTCCTCATTGCCTATAATTGGCCTGAGAAGAGCGCCCGCTACCAACTGCTCGGCAATTTCGTTGAATCCTTCTTCTCTCGCCTCTCCGAGTTTCAGGCGGCTCGGCGAAATCCCAGGTGGCAGGAGGTCAACATCGCGGCTGTTCTCCCGGACTGGAGGAGATTCAAGCCAGCCGAGCGCTGGGTTCAGACTTGGCAGGCGCGCCAAGCAGGCGCCGCTTCCACAGGATCGGTACCGCGCGAGACGCCTGGAGGGGCAACGTCGGAAGGGAGAAACAGCGAAACGGAACGTCTGTTTGAGGAATTTCTGCAATGGCGTGAACAACGAGGGAAACGCTGAAGAAGCCCATGCTGTACGGCCCGGAGTCTGAGGGATGATGGCCATGAAAAAGCAGTTAGCTGCGGCAAGCCTGTTGGCAATCTTGGCGGCTTCGGCGGTTGAGGCCCAGACCCCTCTCGGGCCGCCCCGTGGCTTTAAGAGGGTCAGCGATCTCGTGAAGATCCCACGTTTCCTGCCTGGGTTGGGCGTTCTCTACGTCCGGCCCGATACGCTACCGGCAGGCCCCTTCCTTGCTTACGACCGGCGAGGAAGGCGGGTGAGCACCATCTACATGATCCCGGTCGAGGATATCGGAAACCGGAAGAAGTTCGATCTGGCAGGCTTCGCAGGCCGGAATGATCATGTCTCAATCTATTTCAATGAGGGCCATCCTGGTGTCGAGGTGCCTCATTACCATGTCGTGATCTGGCATGTGAACAAGGCGGGTGAGGCGCGGGTCGCGAAGTAAGACACCACGTCGATCGTTCAGCGGGTCGAGGAAAACCCACCGACATCGAAGAAAACGAGCTTCAAGGATGCAATCCTGATGGAGTTGTGAGTCGCGGATTATAGGGGCCGAGAAATGGCACACGGCCGAACGCACCGGGCCTGCCACACGCATTGGACCGCGTGGGGGACAGGCGCGAAATGCGTCTACGGCCGGGTCTTCTGCCGACTAGCTCCATCGAAAACGTACGCTCGGCTCTCACCCGTTCTGGATGATGTCCCGGATTCTCGTCGCCAGCGCCTCGACCGCGAACGGCTTCGTGATCATCTCCATGCCCGGCTCCAGGAAGCCGTTGGCCAGCGTGGCGTTTTCGGCATAGCCCGTGATGAACAAGACCTTCAGGTCCGGACGCGTGACCCGCGCCTGGTCGGCGAGCTGGCGCCCGTTGATTCCAGGGAGCCCCACGTCGGTCACGAGAAGGTCGATGTTCTTGGGGGATTGCAGGATTTTGAGACCCGAGGGACCATCGGCTGCCTCCAGCGCTTGGTAGCCGAGCCCCTGGAGTACCTCGACGGTCAGGTTCCGGATCACGGGTTCGTCCTCGACGACCAGAACCGTTTCACCCGCCTCGGCCCGAGGAGCTTCGGTGACCGGCTCGCTGGGCAGCTCGTCCTCGGCGGCGCCCCAATGGCGCGGCAGGTAGAGCTTGATCGTCGTGCCTTGGCCCACCTCCGAGTAAATCTTGAGGTGACCCTCCGACTGCTTGGTGAACCCATAGACCATGGACAGGCCGAGCCCCGTTCCCTGCCCCAGGGGCTTGGTCGTGAAGAACGGCTCGAAGGCGCGAGCGATCACTTCGGGCGGCATTCCCGTCCCGGTATCGGTGATGCAGATCGCCACGTATTGCCCGGGCGTCACGTCACGCTGGGCAGCCACATAGGCATTGTCGAGATGCGCATTCGCGGTCTCAATCGTGAGCTTGCCGCCGTCCGGCATGGCATCTCGGGCGTTGATCGCAAGGTTGAGGATCGCGCTCTCGAGCTGGTTGGGGTCGCACAAGGTTGTCCACAGCCCGCCTGCGGTGACGATCTCCAGGGCATGTAGCGGGCCGATGGTGCGGCGGAGCAGGTCCTCCATGGATGCGACCAGCCGGTTGACGTTGACCGGCTTCGGGTCGAGTGGCTGGCGCCGCGAGAAGGCGAGGAGCCGATGGGTCAGCGCCGCGGCCCGCTGGGCCGAGCTCATCGCAGCCTTGGCGTAACGCTCGATGTTCTCGGTCCGGCCCTGGCTCATACGGATCTGCATCAGGTCGAGGGAACCGACGATCCCGGCGAGAAGATTGTTGAAGTCATGGGCGATGCCCCCGGTGAGCTGGCCCACTGCCTCCATCTTCTGCGCCTGCCGCAAGGCCTCTTCAGCCTGCCGCAGCGCTTCGGCCTGCTCCTTTTCGGCGTTCACGTCCCGCCCGACCGCATGGATGAACTGCTCATCCGGAACCGCGATCCAGGAGAGCCAGCGATAGGAGCCATCCTTGTGGCGGTAGCGGTTCTCGAACCGAAGCGTTGTGATTCCCTCGGACAGCCGCCCTGCCTCGGCCACCGTGGCGGCATGATCGTCAGGGTGGACAAGGCCCAGGAAGTTCGCGCCGATGAGCTCATCCTCGCGCCAGCCCAACAGGGTCGCCCAGGCCGGATTGACCGCCATGATCGTTGCATCGAAACGCGCCACCAGCATGACATCGGTGGACAGCCGCCACATCCGATCCCGGTCCGCGGTCCGTTCGGCCACCTGCGCCTCGAGGGTCTCGTTCAGCTTGCGGAGTGCATCGGCGGCAGTTTTCTGATCCTCGATGTCCGTGTTGGTGCCGACCCAGCGCACCACGGCGCCATTGTCGCCGCGGATGGGAACCGCCCTTGCGATGTGCCAGCGGTAAGCCCCGTCCGAACGCCGAAGCCTAAACTCGGTCTCGTACGGGATCCCCGACGACAGGGAGACGGCCCACCGGTCACCCACTAAGGCCAAGTCGTCGGGATGCACCATGTAGGTCCAGCCGTCCCCATCAAGCTCACCCGGCAAGGCTCCGCCGTATTCATAGACTTGGTCGTTGAACCAGTCGAGCTGCCCACTGGGAGGCGAGGTCCACACATGGTTCGGCATCGCCTGCGCGAAGGTCCGGAACTGCGCCTCGCTGGCGCGCAGCGCCGCCTCGGCGTGCTTGGTCGCGCTGATGTCGCGGTAGAAGGCAGCCACCCCGCCCAGCACCGGATAGATGCGCAGCGCCAGCCAGAGGTCGTGGCCCCTGCCCTCATCCACGTACCGGTGGTCAAGCTCCACCGGAACTCGTTCGGTCATCGCACGACGATAGGCAGCCTCCATAGGCGTGCCCATGGAGCTGGGGAAGACTTCCCAATGGCTCCGCCCGACGACCTCGCTCTCCGTGCGGCGGTCAAGCCGCAGCCCCTCCGCATTGATCTCGGTGATGCGAAACTCCTCGTCTAGAACGATGAACCCCTCGCTCATGGCAGCCAGCATGCTCGCATAACGCGCGTTGCTCGCGTTGATGGCCGCCTGGGCTAAATGCGCCTCGGTAACGTCGTGGCCTTCGCAGAAGATGCCGGTGACCTTGCCGGCCTCGTCGAGCATGGGTTCGTAGATGAAGTCGAGAAAGAGCTCCTCCATGACAGCATCGGGCGTCACCTGGAGGCGAACAGGGATGTGATGGGCGACGAACCGCTCTCCCGTGGCGTATACTTGGTCGAGCAACTCGTAGAAGCCTTGGCCGGCGAGTTCCGGGAAGACCTCGCGCACGGTCCTGCCGACGAAGTCACGGGCGCCGAACAGGCGTGAATACGCCTGGTTGACGAACTCGAATACATGCTCCGGCCCATCCAGGATCGTGATGAAGCCCGGGGCCCGCTCGAACAGGCGCCGCTGCCGGGCGGTCTCGGCCGCGAGCCGCCGCTCGGCCATGACCTGTCCGGTGATCTCCATGCACGGGCAGAAGAATCCGGCCACCTCTCCGGTCTCATCACGCACCGGCGTATAGGAAAAGGCGAAATGCGTCTCCTCCGGGTAGCCGCGGCGCTCCATAACGAGGGTGATGTCGTCCATGTGGACCGGCTCGCCCGCATACGCCTGCGCGACAATCGGCAGGAGGTCTGACTGAATCTCATGCCAAACAGCGAGGAAGTCACGACCCAGAGCGGCCGGATGCTTGCGCGCGAGGACCTCCACATAGGCATCGTTGTAGAGCAGTGTGCGCTCCGGCCCCCAAGCAATGAACATGGGCTGGTTCGACCCCAGCATGACCCCGACGAGGGCTTTGAGGCCTTGCGGCCACCCCTCGGGAGAGCCAACAGGCGTCGCGGACCAGTCGTGCGCACGCATGAGGGCGCCCATCTCCCTGCCACCAGAGAGAAAGTCCAGCCTTTTGCTTGGCTTAGACCTGCCGTGCATACTGCCTCGTTTCCTTGTTCGCGACGATCCGGGCTATCCCAGCTTCACGCGCTCGATTCCAAGAGTGTGACCCCGCGCCCCGGACCTTAGTGACAGGATGCTGTATCGGCTGCAACAATGCTTAGCGCGAGGAGAGCCCCCCGGCAGAGGTTGTTCCGTCCAAAAACGTTGACGGCGGCGTGAACACGCCCCCGGAGCTCAGGGACATGCCTGCCATTCGAAGACAAGCGTTTGCGGGCTTCCCTATGGTCGGCCCCTCATGCATCGCCCCACGGGGCGTCGTCCAGAGCATTGAGCGGCACCTTGAGGTAGCGCTTGCCGTTGCTCTCCGGTTCCGGTAGGCGCCCCCCGCAGATGTTCACCTGGAGCGCGTGGAGGATGAGCTTGGGCATCGGCAGCTCACGGTCGCGCGCCTCGCGGATTTCCACGAACTCCTCCTCGGACCGGGCCTTGACGAGATGCTTGTTCTCGCGTCGCTGTTGCGCAACCGTGCTCTCCCATTGCGGCTCACGGCCGCCGGGCATGTAGTCGTGCCCGGTGAACAGGCGCGTATCGTCCGGCAGGGCCATGATGCGCTGGATGCTTTGCCATAGGGCGCGGGCTGAGCCGCCGGGAAAGTCGGCGCGAGCCGTGCCCGCATCAGGCATGAAAATCGTGTCGTGAATGAAGGCCGCGTCGCCGACCACGTAGGTGACGGAGGCGAGCGTGTGGCCGGGCGTGAACATCACCTCCACGTCCAAGGAGCCGATCTTGAAGCGCTCGCCATCGGCGAAGAGCTTGTCCCAGTGAGAGCCGTCGGTCGGGAAGCTGTCCGGCCAGTTGTAGATACTTTTCCAGAGCTTCTGGACCTCGACGATCTTCTCGCCGATGGCAGTTAGTGCTCCAGTCCTTTCCTTAAGATAATCAGCCGCCGAAAAGTGGTCGGCATGGGGATGCGTGTCGAGGATCCACTCCGGGACATAGCCCTCACGTTCGATATGAGCGAGCAACCTGTCAGCCGAGGCCGTTGCAGTAGCGCCGGATTTTGGGTCGAAATCCAACACCGGATCAATGACGGCGCATTTCCTCGTCTCGGGATCCGCCACAACGTACTGAACGCTGTTGGTTCGCTTCTCGTAGAAACCCGTCACGAGCGGTCGAGCGTTCAACGGCAGTGAAGTCGGGGTCGACATACCCATGGCTCCTGTTCTCGCCCATGGCTCCTGTTCTCGGCGGGCGGCTCCCGATGCCTTCAGCCGTCCAGCTAGGCTTTACGCCGAAACGTGACTCAGGGTCGGCCCACCGGCAAGAGGCGAAAAATGGCCATGCCCAGGAGGGAAGCACCGGGCTGCCGCCGAGGAACCGCGCCCGCGAAGCACCGTTGCCCTCGTTGATGCAGGAAGCCGAGCATGGTTGCGAGGTTCACAGGGTGACGATCAACGGCAACGGACGAACCGAGGGCGGTTTTCCGGTTTCGGCCGGAATCCTGTTCGGCCTTGGCCTCGGTGGATTCTTCGACGGCATCGTGCTGCATCAGCTCCTGCAATGGCATCACCTGGTCACCAGCGCTGGATACCCGCCACATTCCGTCGAGAACCTGAAGGTCAACACGTTCTGGGACGGCGTCTTCCACGCCGGCACCTACGTGTTTACGATGCTGGGTCTGTATATTCTCTGGCGATACTCGCGAAAGAACCACGTGCGCTGGTCCGGGAAGCTGCTGCCGGGCACTTTCCTAATGGGCTTTGGCATCTTCAACCTCGTCGAAGGCCTCATCAACCACAACCTGCTCGGCCTTCACCATGTGAATGAAACGGTGCCGCGGGAGCAGTGGATCTACTGGGACATCGGCTTCCTGGTCTGGGGCGCCTCGATGCTGATCGGCGGCTGGCTGCTGCTGCGGGCCGGCCGCCGGGATACTGCAGCTAGGCGATAAACCCCTGCTGGCAACTTATCCGGGCCAAGAGAAGCCGTCGGCCCTGCATGGGCTTCGTCTGTTCCAGCCTCGGCCGCCATTCGGCCTCGATGGTGCGCTATCCATTCGGGGTAACCCCGATGCCAAATGGTTGAGCGCCTTCTCATCAGCGAATAGAATCCGCAAAGCTTGAATGTTGCCTGCGAGGCGTAAGTCCAAGGCGATCGACCATTGATCGACCCTCTCGCACAGGATCAGCCGAACGTTTGTACAAGGGCCATCTGCCATGCTGCAACGTATCGAGATGTTCTCGTCTTGCATGCTCCGGCCGAGCTCCCTCCGTCGGACACTGAAGCTTTGCGCGCAGATCCTTGCGCTGATCTGGATGGTTTTTCTCAGTATCGGGTGGCCCGCCGGCAGCCCAAGGGCTGCCGAGCCCACCCGCAGGGTCATCCATGTCGATTCCTATCACCAGGGGAACGAATGGAATGATCGAATTCTGACGGCGCTCCAATCCACCCTGAAAGACAAGAACGTGGAGTTGCGCGTGGTCTATCTGGATGCCAAGCGCCGTTCTTCCAATGAGGAAATCAAATCCTCCGCCGAAAACGCCAAGCGCATCATCGATGAGTTCAAGCCCGATGTGGTGACGATCAGCGACGACCCGGCCGCGCAGTATCTCGTCATGGGCCATCTGCGGGATGTGGAGATCCCGGTTCTGTTCTGCGGCCTCAACTGGGATGCATCCGTGTACGGCCTGCCCTACCGCAACACCTCAGGAATGGTCGAAGTCTCGCCGATCCCGCAGATCATTCGCCTGTTGCGTCAGCACGCACGAGGTTCGCGGCTCGGGTTCCTGGCAGAGGACACAGACGTGAAGCGCAAGGAACTCGAGTATCACCAGCGGCTCTTCGGCATCACCTACGAGCGCGCATATTTCGTCCGCTCCCATGCGGAGTGGAAGGACGCCTTCCTGCGCGCGCAGCAGGAGGTGGACATGCTGCTGATCCTCGGGGTCGGCGCGCTCCCCGACTGGGACCCGGCAGATGCCCGGAAGTTCGCCGAGGAAAAGAGCCAGATCCCGAGCGGCACCGATTTCGAGTGGTTGACTCCGGTCACGCTGATTGGCGTCGCCAAGTATCCCGAGGAACAGGGACGTTGGCTCGCACAGGCCGCCCTGCGCGTCCTCGAAGGGGTTCGACCCAGCGACATTCCCCTCACCTATAACCGGGAAGGCGAACTCTTCTTCAACGCGCGGATCGGCAAGCGGCTCGGCGTGATGACTTCTCCCCCTCTGGCGAGGATTGTGCCATGACGGCGCTCACGGATGCAGCGCCGCCGGATGCGGAAGCCGGACCGAAGACGTCCATCACCCGCTTGACCCTGCGCAAGATCGCGGTGCGCATCAGCATCGTGGTGGCGATCGCCACGATCCTGAGCTACTGGCACGTGCGGACCGGGTACGAGCAGCAGGCGCTTGAAAACCTCGAGCAATACGTCGAGCAGCGGCGCCAGCGCGAAAGCGCGGTGTTCGACCTGGCCAGCGGCAACGTGCGCACGTTCGCCGACGCCTATCTGCGAGAAATCCGCCAACTGGATCCGAGGGATGCGGAGCAGCGCTTCACCGCCCTGTTCGAGCAACGGCCCGATGGAACGGTTCGGCTAACCGAGGATGTGTTCAAAACCTATGGCGTGACCGGCTTCATCGGAAAGCACGTCAGCGTCGACCGGGATCTGAAGCGGCGGCTCATGGCCGCCTTCGACCTGATCACCCAGTTCGGCCCGGCCTGGGCGAGCCAGTTCGCCAACCTGTACGTGGTCACGCCCGAGGGCGCAGTGATCATGTACTGGCCAGGGCAGCCTTGGGCCCTGCGGGCGGGTGACTGGGAAATCTCCGGTAAGCTGAACCTCCTTTCCGACACCAAGGAAGAGGTCATCGTTGCTGGTTCAGGTGCTCCCTCCGCCTCCGACAAGGAACGGTGGTCGGAGCTCTATTACGATTATGGGATCAACGACTGGCTGGTATCGATCACCCGCCCAGCCATCGCGGATGGCCGCCCGCTCGTTCGCGTCGGGCAGGACATTCTCATGCACGACCTGATCGGGCGGGCCACCAGCGCCGACCTCAGGGGCACCTACAGCCTGTTGTTCTCCGATGACGGACGCCTCATCGCCCATCCGCGATTCATGGACGCGATCCAGGCGCGTAGCGGCTCCCTCCCCATCAGCGAGACGGGCGACGCCGATCTGGCGCAGATCCACAAGCTCGCAATGGAGCGCTCCGCCGACCAGACGGTTCTTCGCAACCCGTCCTACGACGAGATCGTGGCCGTCACGAAACTCGCGGGTCCCGGATGGACCCTTGCGACCATCTTCCCGCTGTCGCTCGCCGCGGACAACGCCTGGCAGGCAGCCCGTATCGTCCTGATCATGGGCGCGATCGCCCTGCTCCTCGAGATCATCATTCTCAGCTCCACACTCCGAACCCAGATCGCCGTACCCCTGCGCCAGCTCGTGCGCGCCACGGGGGCAGTCGCCGAGGGACGCCCTGGCACGCATCTCGACCTTCATCGAAATGATGAAATCGGGGAGTTGGCAGAGGCGTTCACGGCCATGGTTGAGCAAGTGGACGCCCGTGAAACGGCTCTGAGCGAGAGGAGCGCCAGTCTCGCGGCCCTCAACAACCAGCTTGCGCACGAACTTGCCGAACGAGAGCGCGCGGAGCGCGAGCTGGCTCATCACCGGGAGCTGAACGCCCTTCTCGACACCATCGATTACGGCATCCTTTTCCTCGATGCCGACCTGAAGGTGCGTCTTGCAAACCGCGCCTATAAGCAGATGTGGACCTTGCCCGATGGGCTGATAGCCAAGGGTACGTCAATCGAGGACCTGATTGCGCATCATTGCCGCATCATGGGCGGAGCCGACTTCGCGGAGGCGATCGAACGGGAGATCGAACAGATCTGCCGCTGCGCCGACGCTCCTGTGGAGATCAAGAGTCCGGATGGACGCGTGCTCCGCTATCACTGCGTGCCCTTGGCCGATGGCGGACGAATGCTCACCTACCTGGACATTACGGAGCAGAAGAGGGCCCTGGAGGCGACCGAAGCCGCCGCGCAGCGCCAGCAGCGCCTCCTGGAGCTCGCCCCGTTCCCGCTTGCAGTCACGCGCCTGTCGGACGGGATGGTTCTCTACGCCAACGCCCGCACGGTGGAAGTGACCGGAGTGCCGCCGGAGAGCATGATCGGGACCCAAGCGCCCGATTACTACGCCAACATGGAGGACCGGAAACGGGTTCTCGACCTCCTGTCCCGCGAAGGCCGGGTCAGCGACGTGGAAGTGGTGATGAAGCGTCCTGACGGCCACCATTTCTGGGCCCTGATCAACGCGTCCATTGCGGATTACGAGGGTACGCCTGCGCTGCTCTCCGCGTTCAACGACATCTCGGAGCTGAAGCAGCGGGAGCGGCAGCTCAAGGCCGCCAAGAAGGAAACCGAGGCGGCACTCGGCGATCTCAACGCCGTGTTGGAGACCATTCAATACGGCGTCCTGTTCCTCGATCCCAGTCTGCGCATTCGCTTGGCGAACCGCGCTTACCGCGAATTGTGGGAAATGCCGGCGGACTTTTACGACGTTCCTCGCGAGCTCGAGGAGGACATGGAGGAAAGCCGCGCCCACGAGGCCTACGAGGTGCCGGACGACGAATGGGAAGCCTACAAAGCCTTCCGGATCGCCGCGATCCGGAGCGGCACGATAGACCCTACCGAATTGCGGCTGAGGAACGGCAAGATCATCCAGTACCGCTGCATCGCCCTGCCCGATGGCGGCCGCATGCTCACCTACTTCGATATCACTGAGCTCAAGCGCATCGAAGAGATCCTGCGCAGGCATCTGGCCGCCATGGAAGCGTCCATGGACGGAATGGCGATCCTGGGGCCAGACGCCACTTATGAATACATCAACGCAGCCCACCTCAGAATCTTCGGCTACGAAGATCCATCCGAACTCGAAGGGCAAAGCTGGCGAAAGCTCTACACGCCGGACGAGCAGCAACGCCTCGACGTGGAGGGGATGCAGACGCTTTTCCGGGAAGGCCGCTGGAGCGGCGAGGCCGTCGGACTGAAGCGGGACGGCACGACTTTTCCGCAGGATGTCTCGCTCACCAAGATCGAGGGCGGCGGCCTGATCTGCGTGGTCCGCGACATCGCCGAACGCCACGCGCGGGACGAAGCGCTCCGTCAGGCCAAGCAATATGCCGAGCAGGCAAGCCGGGCTAAGTCGAACTTCCTTGCCAACATGAGCCATGAACTGCGCACGCCGCTCAATGCCGTGCTCGGCTACACGGAACTGCTCATGGACGGCATCTACGGCCCGCTGCCGGACAGGGCCCAGGGCATTCTCGGTCGCGTACAGACCAATGGCCGCCATCTCCTGTCGCTCATCAACGACGTGCTCGACCTCTCCAAGATCGAGGCGGGGCAGCTATCGATCGTCAACGAGCCTTATTCGGTTCCTGGCTTGGTACAGGCCGTCGTCTCGTCCATGGAGCCGCTCGCGAAAGCCAAGAACCTTGCTCTCAAGACCTCGGTGGTGGAAGGCCTGCCTGCCGGCTACGGCGACGAGAGGAGATTGACGCAGGTGCTTCTCAACCTCATCGGCAACGCCATCAAGTTCACGGAGGAAGGTTCCGTCGAGATCGCGGCCCGGGCCCAGAACGGGCGGCTGCGGATCTCCGTCACCGATACGGGGATCGGTATACGTCCCGAAGACCAGGCGCTGATCTTCGGAGCCTTCCACCAAGGCGGCAACGTCGACGCGCATGGACAGGGTGGGACCGGCCTGGGCCTGGCGATCTCCAAACGCATTGTCGAACTTCATGGCGGCTCGATCGATGTCCGCTCGGCGATCGGCGCCGGCTCCACCTTCATCATCGACCTTCCTCTGGTGGTCGACGCCAAGACGGAGGCGGCATGAACGCCAAGCGCATCCTGATCGTGGAGGACACCGAGGACAACCGGCAGATCATGCGGGACCTCCTGTCGAGCGTCGGCTTCGAGCTTATGGAGGCTCATGACGGCGAACAGGCCGTGACGGCTGCCGCCGCGTTCCTGCCCGATCTCATCATGATGGACATTCAGCTACCGATCATCGACGGCTACGAGGCCATCCGCCGCATCAAGGCGAACGGCGCGCTGCGCCACATCCCGATCGTGGCCGTTACGTCCTATGCGTTGTCGGGAGATGAAGAAAAGGCGCGGGCCGTCGGCTGCGACGGGTACATCGCAAAGCCATTCAGTCCCCGCCACCTGCTTGCAACCGTCTGCGGGCTCCTGAAATGACCACCAAGGCTCCCACCCTTCGCGAGCGTCCCCTCATCCTGGTGGTGGATGATATCGCCGAGAACCTGGACATCGTCACCACGCGCCTGGAGGCGCAAGGATACGATGTTGAAACCGCCCGGAACGGTCAGGAAGCGATAGACAAGACCCGAAAGCGTCATCCCGACCTGCTCCTCCTCGACGTCATGATGCCCGGAATGGACGGAATCGAGGTGACGCGGCGGTTGAAGGGGGACGAGGCCACGCGAGCGATCCCGATCCTGCTCCTGACCGCGAGATCGAGCGTCGAAGACGTGGTGATGGGCCTTGATGCCGGCGGCGACGACTATGTGACGAAGCCCTTCGACCAGGTAACGCTGGTGGCGCGGGTCCGGTCGCTTCTGCGCACCAAGCGCCTCTACGACACCGTCCAGCAACAGGCGGCCGAACTCGCGAGCCTGAACCGGAACCTCGAGGACCGGGTCCGCCAGCAGGTGGAGGAACTCGGGCGGGCCAAGGAGCTCAAGCGCTTTCTGCCGCCACAGCTTGCTGGCATGATCATGTCGGAGGGCAGCGAAGCGCGGATCCTGGAACACCACCGCCGCGAGATCGTGGCGCTGTTCTGCGACCTGCGCGGTTTCACCAGCTTCGCGGAAATCGCGGAGCCGGAAGACGTGATGGATTTCCTGAACGCCTATCATGTCGCCCTCGGGCCTCTGGTGCACGAGGCGGAAGGCACGCTCGAACGGTTTCTCGGCGACGGCATGATGGTGATCTTCAACGATCCCCTGCCCTGCCATGATCCCGCGAACCGTGCCGTACGGCTTGCCGTCGCCATGCGGGACAAGTTCCTTTCGCTCGCGCAGAATTGGGAGCATCGCGGCTACAGGGTCGGTTTCGGGATAGGCATTGCGCAAGGCTATGCCACCATGGGCCGGATCGGGTTCGAGGGACGGCTGGACTACGCGGCCATCGGCACGGTTACGAACGTGGCGGCGCGGCTCTGCGCGAAGGCCCGGGACAGCGAGATCTTCGTGACCCAGCGCATCGCAACCGAGGTCGAGGACATCGCCTCGACGGTTCTGATCGGCGAAATCCCCCTGAAGGGTCTCAGTCGGCCGATCGCCGTCTATAACATAGAAGGCCTCAAGACGCCGGCTCACTGACGGAGCCGGCGCCCTCTTGCTCACTCAGCCGGAGCTGGCGCGGGCGCCCCCTCCTTGGTCGCGTCCGGCGGCGACTTGCGGGAGAATCTCAGAACGATCAACCGCAGGGCGACGTAGAACACCGGCGTCAGGAACAGACCGAACACCGTCACGCCGATCATGCCGGAGAACACCGCTGTCCCCAGGGCCTGACGCATCTCTGCGCCGGGTCCGGTCGCGATCACGAGGGGCAGCACACCGAGGATGAACGCGAAAGCGGTCATCAGGATCGGCCGCAGCCGCATGCGGGACGCCTCGATGACGGCGTCCACGGGAGTCATTCCCCGCTCCTCCGCCTGCTTGGCGAACTCCACGATCAGGATGGCGTTCTTCGCCGCGAGACCCACTAGAACCACGAGGCCGATCTGCGTCAGGATGTTGTTGTCCTGCCCGCGCAGCATCACCCCGACGAGGGCCGAGAGAACGCTCATCGGCACGATCAGAATGATGGCCAGCGGAAGGGACCAGCTCTCGTACTGCGCCGCCAGCACGAGAAAGACGAACAGCACCGACAAGGCAAAGATATAAACCGCCGTGTTGCCCGTCTGGCGCTCCTGGAACGCCAGTTCCGTCCACTCGAAACCCATTCCGCGGGTCAAGTTCTGCCGGGCCAGCTCCTCCATGGCGTTCAGGGCCGACCCCGAGGAAACACCCGGCGCCGCGTCCCCCTGCAGGGCCACGGATGTGTACATATTGTAGCGCTGAACGAGGTCCGGCCCCGAGACCTCCCGCATCTCCACCAAAGTTCCCAGCGGCACCAAGGCCCCCGTGGAGGAGCGCACGCGCAGCCGGTTGATGTCGGTCTGGTCCACGCGGAAGCGCTGATCGGCCTGCGCGCGAACCTGATATACCCGGCCGAACGCGTTGAAGTCGTTGACGTATGCGGCCCCGAGATTGACCTGGAGCGTCTCGAAGATATTGGGGATGGGAACGTTGAGGATGCTGGCTTTCTGGCGGTCTATTTCCAGAAAGACCTGAGGCGAATTCGCCGAAAACGTCGTGAAGACGCCCGCAAGGTTCGGGTTCTGGCGCGCTTGCCCCATCATCTGGTACGCGGCCGCCAAGACACCCCGGACATCATCCCCTGTCCGGTTCTGGAGCTGGACCTTGAACCCGCCCGAATTGCCGAGCCCACGGACCGGCGGCGGCGGGATGGCGATGATGAACGCCTCCTCGATCTGCTGCATGCGCCCGAAAAGATCCCCAATGATCTTAGTAGCCGAGTCACCGCTCCTGACGCGTTCCTCGAAAGGCTTGAACGCGGCGAAGATCGCCGCCGCGTTGGTGGCGTTGGTGAAGGTCGCCCCGGAGAAGCCGGCGAACGCCACGGCATTCTGCACGCCGGGCGTCTCCTGCATGATCTTGGAGGCACGCTGCACCACGGCGTCGGTGCGGGAAAGCGCGGAGCCGTCCGGCAGCTGCACGACCACGATGGCATAGCCTTGATCGAGGGAGGGGATGAACCCCCGCGGCACATGATTGGCGATCCAGACAGTGCCGGCCAGAAGACCTGCGTAGATCGGCAGAACGATCAGCTTGTGCCGGACGAAGGAGCCGACAGACCTGGAATAGCCATGGGACATCGCATCGAAGCCCCGGTTGAAGCCCCCCGCTAAGGCATTGCCGAAACGCCAGATCGGATTTCTCGACTGCTCGTGACTGTGCGGCTTCAGAAGCCATGCGGCGAGAGCCGGCGACAGGGTGAGCGAGTTGAACGCCGAGATTACCGTCGAGACCGCGATGGTCAGGGCGAACTGGCGATAGAACTGGCCCGATATGCCCGGAATGAAGGCGGTGGGAATGAAGACCGCCACGAGGACCAGGGCGATGGCCACGACCGCGGTGCCGACCTCGTCCATAGTCCGATGAGCCGCGTCCCTAGGCGACAGGCCCATGGCGATGTTGCGCTCCACATTCTCGACCACCACGATGGCGTCGTCCACCACGATGCCGATTGCCAGCACCATGCCGAACAGCGTCAGGGTGTTCAGCGAGAAGCCGAGGGCCGCCATGATGGCGAAGGTGCCGATCAGGGACACCGGAATGGCCACGATCGGGATGATCGCCGTGCGCCAGCTCTGCAGGAACACGATGACGACCAGCACCACGAGCGCAGTGGCCTCGAACAGGGTCTTGTAGACCTCGTTCACGCTCTGGGCGATGAACTCCGTCGGATTATAGACGATCTGATAGTCGATGCCCGGCGGGAAGTCGGCCTTGAGCTGCTCCATCGATTGGATGATCTGGTCTGCCGCCGCGAGCGCATTGGTGCCGGGTCTTTGGAAGATCCCGAGGGCGACGGCCGGACTGCCGTTGAGATATGAGTTCGTCACGTAATCCTGCGCGCCAAGTTCGACGCGAGCGACGTCCTGCAGGCGGACGAGCCGTCCGTCCGGTGTGGATTGTACGATGATCTGCCTGAACTGGCGCGGGTCCTCGAACCGCCCTTGCGTCGTGACCGTGAGCTGGAAGGCCGCATCCGACGGGGTCGGCTCCTGGCCGAGGGCGCCGCCTGACACCTGGACGTTCTGCTCCTGGATCGCGCGTACCACCTCGCCGGAGGCCATGCCGTAGGCCGCGAGCTTTTCGGGATCGAGCCAGACGCGCAGTGAATACTGGCGTTCGCCGAAGATGATGAGATCGCCGACGCCTTCGAGCCGCATAATCACGTCGCGGACGTTGTTGCGGGCATAGTTCGACACATAGAGCTGGTCATAGGTGCCGTTGGGCGACAGCATGTGCACGACCATCATGAGGTCGGGTGAACTCTTGAGCGTCGTCACCCCGAGGCGTCGCACGTCCTCGGGCAGGCGCGGCGTCGCGATGGCGACGCGGTTCTGGACAAGCACCTGAGCCTTGTCGAGGTCGGTCCCGAGCTTGAACGTAACGGTCAGCGCCATGGAGCCGTCGCCCGTGGAGTAGGAGGACATGTACAGCATGTCCTCCACGCCGTTGACCTGCTGCTCCAAGGGAGTCGCCACCGTCGCCGCGACCGTCTGGGCGTCCGCGCCCGGATAGTTGGCGCGAACCACGATCGTGGGGGGCGTGATGTCGGGATATTGCGCGACCGGAAGCGTCGTATAGGCGATTCCGCCGACGATCAGCATGAGGATCGACAGGACCGTCGCGAAGATGGGACGGTCGACAAAGAAATGGGCAAAGCGCATGGGATGATCCTCGCCAGGCGAATTCAGGTGCCGTTCCGCTCCCGAGTGGGCGGCAACGTGGACATCTGCGGTGTCACGGGCATGCCAGGTCGAACGCGGACGAGCCCATTCACCACCACGGTCTCATCACCCTTCAGGCCCTCGCGGATGACCCGATATCCGTCGATCCTGGGACCGGTTCGCACCGGCGTGATGTTAACGACGTTGTCGGGCCCGACGACATAGACCACCCGCCGATCCTGATCGCTGCCGACCGCCTCGTCCGGGAGGAGAACGCCCTTGTATGGATCCGACCCGCCGATGGTCACGCGTCCGAACAGCCCGGGGGTCAGAAACAGGTCCTTGTTGTCGAAGACAGCGCGAGCCCGGATCGTGCCGCTCGCCGCATCGAGCCTATTGTCCACGAAGTCGAGCCGCCCGGTGCGTTCGCCCTGGCGCTCGTCGGTGAGGGTCAGGGTGACTTCATTCGCGGCCTCGCCGGTGGATGTCCTCGTTCCGCCCTGGGTCTGGCGCGAATAGGCAAGGTACGAGCGCTCATCCACGTCGAAATAAAACTGGATCGGATCGAGCGACAGGACATTGGTCAGGATCGTCTCGTTGGCGTTGATGAGATTGCCCTCGGAGACGAGTTTGCGGGAGATGCGCCCGCTCAGGGGCGACTTGATCTGCGTGAACTCCACATCGAGCTGCGCCTGCCGCAGGAAGGCCTGTGCCCGGTCTAGGTCGGCCTTGGCGGTGAGATATGCCTGCCGCCGCTGATCGAGCAGCTGGTCGGCGATGTTGCCGGTCCGGCGCAGCTGTTCGGCCCGATCGAGATCGCTCTGTGCGAAGTTTAGGCGCACCTCGGAGGACGTCACGGTGGCCTGGGCCTGCTCCAGGGCGTTCTGGTAGGGACGCGGGTCGATGGTGAAGAGCAGATCGCCCGCCTTGACCAAGGTGCCGTCCTGGAAATGCACCTTATCGAGATATCCTGACACCCGCGCCCTGACATCGACCTGATCGACCGCCTCGAACCGTCCGATGAAGTCATCGCGCTCGATGATGTCCTTGACCACGGGCTTCGCCACGGTCACAGGCGGCGCCTGCGGCGGCCCGCCCTGGGCGAGCGCCGGCGCGGCGGCGAGTAAGTAACTCAGCGAACCAAACACATAAACGGACCGGAGAAAGCTCATAGGGAAGGCCTCCAGATCGGCAGCATCAGCGCGGCACTATACGCTGACCCTGAAGATTTGTGACTTGCCCTTAAGTTCTGTCGTGCGCTGGCGCACCTTGCGTGACCTGACATCCCCAGCCAGCGCTCACGAATAGGCCCCCCGCAGATCAAGAGTGCTTTTGTGGCCGATCGCCTCGTAGTTCTCGGAAAGCCAGTTCCTGGCGGCGGACCGCCCAAGATCCTTGAGTTCCTTGAAGAACGCCCACTTGGCGTTGAGGCGGGACGATGCCGCGAACGCGTCGAGGTCATGGCCGCCATGAAGGCAGTGCATGAAGACCCGCTTGTAGTCCTTGGTCGAAAGCTTTCCCTCCTCGATCAACCGGGTGACGAACTCGACTGCCCTGAGCTCGTGCAGCAGGTTGGAGTTGAACGTGATCTCGGTCAGGCGGCTCTGGATCTCCCGCGCCGTGCGGGGCGTGGAGCGGCGTTCCAGCGGATTGATCTGGACCAGCAGGACATCGTCGGTGCGCGTCTCGTAAAACAGGGGGAAGAGCGCCGGGTTGCCGGAATAGCCCCCGTCCCAGTAGGGCTCGCCCTCGATCTCCACCGCCTTGAAGACCATGGGCAGGCACGCCGAGGCCAGGACGTGGTCCACCGTCAGTTCCGAGCCGTTGAAGATTCGGATTTTCCCGGACCAGACATTCGTCGCCGCGACAAAGAGTTTTGCATCGGTGCAGGCCCGTACGCGGTCGAAATCGATGAGGCTGCCGAGCGCATCCTTCAGGGGATTGATGTCGAGCGGGTTCAGGTCGTATGGGCTCGCGACCTTCGACCAGGCATCGATCCACAAGCGGGCTGGGGATCCGTCCGGGTTCCAGTAGTTCAGGAACTGGTCGAAGACCGAGCGCTGAACGGGCGATAGCGCGCCGTCGAGGCTGACCCGCTTCCAGAACTGGCGCAGTTGCGCCCGCGCCCCCTCGGGTCCGCCCTCCACCCAGCCCTCCAGGAGCACCACGGCGTTCATGGCGCCTGCGCTCGTGCCCGTGATGGCCTCGATAGCCAGCCGCCCGTCCTCGAGAAGATAGTCGAGGACGCCCCACGTGAAGGCCCCGTGGGCTCCACCGCCCTGCAGGGCAAGCGAAATTGATTTCTCCGCCTTCGGGCCGGCCATGCCGCGCAGGGTCTTGTGACGGTTCTCGGCGCGGCCGGTCATCGCGAGCTCCCGCGTTCATCGAAGCGCAGGTTCACGCCGGGTATCCAGATTGTCATCAATGTTCCTTCGTCAGGCCGAATGTCCGAAGCGCGCCGCGACGTCTTCGGCACGGCGGCGGATATCCTGCCAGAGTTGCCGCTCGCGCTTGGCGTCCGCGAGCGCCCGGTGCTCAGGCGCGCCCAGTTCCTCATCCCTGCGCTTGGCCCCTGCCAGAATCTCCCGTAGGAGGCCCTCATGCAAGTGGGCTGAAACGCCAGCGGCGCGCAGCACGTCGGTTGCTGCCTCCTGGTGAGCCACATCGGTATCCTGGAGACGCAAGGAATGCCGCGGCAGTCCCGCCGCCCGCAGCAGCTTGCTCAGCCACTGACCGTCCCAGGAAGGCGCCGTTGCATAAAGAGAATGGCCGGTAAGGGCCGCAACCATGCGGTTGGCCACGTCTTCGACGGACGCCCCATCGGCTATCAGGCGATCGCGCGTGATGCCGTGAACGGCCTCCGCGTCGGCGGCCCAGTCCGTCCAGGCCTCGGCGGGCCGGATGAGATGGCTCTCCTCCTCGCCGGTTGCGAAAACCCACGCGACCTCGATGGGATACCCGTGCTTTCCAAGCGATGAGGCTTCGAAGTCGAGGAACGCGATGCCCGTCAAATCAATCACCGAGGTTCAAGTCACGTACACGATGCGGCAACGCATGGAGCCCGCAACCGAGATCGGCTCCGCGAACAGGCCCGGCCTCACTAGATATTTAGGGTAGGACCGGCGCTCTAGAAGAGTGGACACCGTGTGGACAAGCTGTGCAGAGCTCCGACTGCCCTGCTTGCGCCATACTGCCCATCTGTACTCGGGCGCATGAGATACGACATGCGAGCCGACCAGACCGGGTGGACCGTCTATGACGTGGCGACCGACCGCCCTGTGATCCTCGACGACGTCCCTCTTACGGGGATCAGCTTCGAGGACGCGGACAGACTCGTGAACCTGCTCAACGCGCTCGATACCCAGAGCATCCGCAAACTCGCCGGAGCCCGGCGGTATCGGTGACGTTTCCTCGGGCTACGCGACCGTCTCAAGGCGGCTGAACCGGACCGGAATCAGGTTGCGGGTCTCGGGACGCCCCTCCTGGTCCTTGTCCGTCACGGTCAGGCGCTGCATTTCCTCAGGTCCCAGGGGCATGACCAGGCGTCCTCCGGGCTTGAGCTGGTCCAGCAGGGCCTGCGGCACCTGTTCGGCGGCGGCTGTCACAAGGATCTTGTCGAAAGGGGCATGCTCGCGCCAGCCGCGCGAGCCGTCGCCAACACGGATTTCGATATTCGGGTACCCGAGCTGATCGAGCAGCCCCTGAGCATGGCCGGCGAACTCCTCGACGACCTCGATGCTCCGCACCTGTCCGGCGAGCTCCGTCAGGACAGCGGCCTGGTACCCCAGACCCGTGCCGACCTCGAGCACCGTCTCATTTGGCTGCGGGCTGAGCAGATCCGTCATGAGGGCGACAATGAACGGCTGGGAGATGGTCTTGTCGAAGCCGATCGGCAGCGGCGTGTCCTGGTAGGCATAGGCGGCCAGCTGCACCGGGACGAAGAGGTGGCGTGGCACCCGCAGCATGGCGGCCATTACCCGCTCGTCCAGCTTGTCCTTGCCGATCTCCTCGCTTGCCAGATCGACATGGATCGCAATGACCTCGACCATATGCCGACGCAAAATGGCCAGATGGCTTTCGTTCATCGGCTTCATGATGGTCAGGCTCTCCTCGATGGCTGCCTTGCATGGGCTGGCGACATGGCCCCTGTCGGGGTAACGCGCATCAAGGCCCTTGGGTTTGCCACCACATGACGCGCCTGCCCGTCGGCGACCCGCCGCGAGACCGCAGGGGCGTCAGGCAGCCCTGGAATCCATCTCGGCCATTCGGCGTTGAAGGCCGTCTTTCACGTCGGGCCATTCATCGCGAATGATGCTGTACACCACCGTGTCGCGCACGTGGCCGTCCGGCATGATCATGTGCTGGCGCAGGATGCCGTCGAGTTTTGCCCCGAGCCGTTCGATCGCGGCCCGCGACTGGTCGTTCAGGCGGTGGGTCCGCAGCTCCACGGCATTGCAGCCGAGCGTCTCGAAGGCGTGCTGGAGCATCAGGAACTTCGCGTGGGTGTTCACGAATGTCCGCTGCCAGGACCGGGCAATCCAGGTGGCGCCGATCTCCACCCGGTGGTTGGCGGCATCGATGTTCATGTAGCGCGTAGAGCCGACGACAATAGAGCCATCGTTCACAACGGTCGCGAACGGAAGAGCCAAACACGACGCCTGAATTTCAAGAGCCTTCTGCACATAGGCTTCGAAGCCCTCGGGCATCGGCACCGTCGTGGTTCTCTTTTGCCAAAGTTCGCCGTCGCTGGCGGCTCTCGCCAGCGCGGGAGCATCATCGAGCCCGAGGGGTCTCAGAGTCAGTCGTTCGGACGAGAGCGTCACAGGCTCGATGTGAAGCATTTTGCCATGCCCTTTGATCGGTGTCGCGTCATCCATGATCGATGACGGCGCAACAGTCAAAGGCGGCGCAGATCAGGAGACAGGCCATGCCTCCTGATCATTCGTTGAAAGCCGGTCGGCCTGCTTACTGTAGCAGGTAGGCGACTCCCGGCAGGGTCACGGCCAGTCCAGCAAGAGCCCATGCGCCCGCTGCGGAACGCCATCCAGCGCCGCCGGTCGTGTTGCGGAGCCGTTGCGCGAAAGATGCGGCTTCCATGCTGCGACCGCTGAGGCAAGAGCACAGAGCATAGTGCGCCTGGCCGTCCGATAGTTCGAAGTAGTTCATGACGTCGCCGAGCCTATCGCTCGCCAAGCCGTCTGCCCGAAGAACCGGATCTTCATAGGCCACCGTCAACGGCGAGTCGTCTTGCCGGATGAGGGCCCGTTCTGCCGGTGGTTTGTATTCGATTTCGCCAAGTGAGTTGAGGCGCCGAGAGGGATTGCGCTCGAGAAGCTCAATCCAACGTTCGATGCGTTCTTGCCTGGTCAGGGACCGGGGTTGAACGTCGGCTACGCTACGGAGCTGATCCAGATGCTTGTGTTCCATCGATCTCCTCCTTGCCAATGGCCCGGCTGTTTGGCCGAGACAAGGAAGGTTACGCCTCTGTGGCGGCAAAAGTGCGACAAGGAGGAGATACGAAAATGAACGGAATGCCTTATTCCTCGGGTGCGTCGATGATCGGATCGTAGCGCTTCACGTCGAACCCTAAGAGATTGAAGCTCTGTTGAATATGCGGCGGCAGAGGAGCCGTCACATCGATCGGTTTTCCAGTTCTGGGATGCGCGATCACGATCCGGCGAGCCATAAGATGCAGCTTGTTCTGGATGCCGCCCGGCAATTCCCAGTTTTCTATATCGAAGTACTTCGGATCCCCCACGATCGGATGGCCGATGTGGGCCGTATGCGCGCGCAGCTGGTGGGTACGCCCCGTCACCGGCTTCAGCGAAATCCAGGACAGCTTCTGCCCGGCGGTTTCGACCACCGCGTAATAGGTCAGCGCATGGCTTGCGCCTTCGTCGCCATGTTGGGCAACGCGCATGCGGGCATCGCCCTCGTCGCCTTCCTTGGACAGATAGGTCGAGATCCGCCCCTGCCGCACGCGCGGGACGCCTGCGACCAACGCCCAGTAGATCTTGCGCGTCGTGCGGGCCCGGAACGACTTCGCCATGGTGGACGCGGCAAAGCGCGTCTTGGCGATCACGAGGCAGCCCGAGGTGTCCTTGTCGAGGCGGTGAACGAGGCGGGGCTTCTGGCCGTCTTCCCCCGTCAGCGCATCGAGCATTCCGTCCACGTGACGCTTGGTGCCCGAGCCGCCCTGCACCGCAAGCCCCATGGGCTTGTTGATGACGAGAACGTCCTTGTCCTCGTAGAGCGTGATGGATTTCAGGAACTCGCGTTCGTCCTGATCCTTCGCGGCGCTGCGGGCGACGGGTCGTGGCTGGTCGAGTTTCAGCGGCGGCACACGAACCTTCTGCCCGGCCGTCAGGCGCTCGTTCGGCTGCGCCCGCTTGCCGTCGATGCGCAGTTCGCCCTTCCGGACGATGCGCTGAATGTGCGTGAAGGCGAGCTGCGGGAAGCGCGCGACCAGAAAGCGGTCCACCCGCATGTCGGCCTCGTCCGGCTCCACGGTGAGCGTCTGCACGCCAGTCGCCAGGGTCTCCTGCGCCTCGGCTCGGGCCTGAGCCCTCGTGGGCTTTGGCGCCGCATCCGCCACGGGCGGCATTGCCTTCACGGGCGCCGCCGGACGGGCCTTGCTTACCGGCCTCGGGGCCCGTTGTTTCGTCAGCCCGTTCTTGCGCGCGGGTTTCTCGTCACGGGAGCGGAAGCCCTGCCGTGATCCTGCCCGCCCGCCACGGGCGTCATTTCGTCCTGAACCGCTTTTCTTCATGAGGATTGGGTACCAGAGCGCCGCGCAGGCGGCAATCGAGCTCTACGCAGCAACCGCCCTGATCAGCGCAAGACCCGCTATCAATCCCCCGATGGACAGCACGACGGACGCCGCCACATAGCCCGCGGCCAGTGCCGTAGCGCCGCGCTCCCAGAGGAGGACCGCGTCGAGGGAGAAAGCCGAGAAGGTGGTGAAGCCGCCAAGAATGCCGGTGGTCAGGAACAGCCGCAGGGGCTGGCTCCACCCCTCCCCGGCCTTAAAGGCCAGCCATCCAGTCAGCGCGCCCATGATGAAGGAGCCGAGGACGTTCACCGTCGCGGTGCCCCAGGGGAATGCGATCCCGCAGTAACGGGCGCAGCCGAGATTAACCGTATGCCGGAGAGCGCCGCCGATCCCGGCGCCGAGGAAGACGAGGAGGTAGCCGTTCATGCTAGTCGGTCTCGTCCCGCCGCTCGGCCCGCAGCTTTTCCCACCAGTCGAGCCGCTTGCGGATCTCGCGCTCGAAGCCCCGGTCCACCGGCTCGTAGAAGTTTTGGGGCTCCAGCTTCTCCGGCCAGTAATCCTGGCCCGAAAAGGCGTCCGGTTCGTCGTGATCGTAGCGGTAGGTCGCCCCATATCCGATGTTCTTCATGAGCTTCGTCGGCGCGTTGAGGATGGTCTTGGGCGGCATGAGGGAGCCGTGCTCCTTGGCCACCCGGGTCGCAGCCTTGTAAGCGTTATAGACCGCGTTCGATTTTGGCGCGGTCGCGAGATAGACCGCCGCCTGGGCCAGGGCGAGCTCCCCCTCCGGCGTGCCGAGAAAATCGAAGGCGTCCTTGGCGGCGTTGGCGACCACCAGGGCCTGGGGGTCGGCCAGACCGATATCCTCGATGGCCGCCCGGACGAGCCGACGGGCGATGAAGAGACGGTCCTCGCCGGCATCCAACATGCGAGCGAGGTAATAGAGCGCCGCATCAGGGTCCGAGCCCCGGATGGTCTTATGCAGGGCCGAGATGAGGTTGTAGTGTCCCTCCTGCCCCTTGTCGTAGATGGGGGCGCGTCGCTGGATGATCTCCTGCAGCTGCTCCGCATCGAACATCTCGTCCGGTTTGGCCGAGCGCCAGACCTCCTCGGCCAGGGTCAGCACCGCGCGTCCGTCCCCGTCGGCCATGCGCACCAGGGAAGCCCTCGCCTCTTCGTCGAGCGGCAGGGACTTTCCGGAGATCTCCTCGGCCCTGAGCAGGATCTTGTGGATCGCTTCCTCGTCGAGCGCTCTGAAAATGAGCACCCGGGCCCGAGAGAGGAGCGCCGCGTTCAGCTCGAAGGATGGATTCTCGGTTGTCGCACCCACAAGCGTGATGGTGCCGTCTTCCATGACGGGCAAGAAGGCGTCGAGCTGAGCCCGGTTGAAGCGGTGGATCTCATCCACGAAGAGGAGCGTGCCCGTTCCCATCGACCGGCGGTGTCGGGCCGCCTCGAACACCTTCTTGAGATCGGCGACCCCCGAGAAAATCGCGGAGATCTGCTCGAAATGCAGGTCGGTCTCATGGGCCATCAGCCGCGCGACGGTTGTCTTGCCAGTGCCTGGCGGCCCCCAGAAAATCAGGGACCCGAGAGACTTGGAGGCGATCAGTCGGGTCAGGATGCCGTCCGGCCCGACCAGATGATCCTGGCCGACAACCTCCGCGAGCTTGGTCGGCCGCATCCGGTCGGCCAGCGGGCGCGGCGCGTTCTGGTCGAGGCCGGCGGAAGAGAAGAGGTCGCTCATGATTTCAAAGGACTCGGGCGCACAAGTCTTCAATACCTGATCGGCGCGCCGGAGTCCCTGCCCTCATCGACCGACCACGGTGGTGAAGACCCGCCCGCCCCGGCTGATGGTGATCTCCCAATAGCCGCCCGCCCGATCGATCTCACGCTGCGCGTCACGGGTCGAAGCCAGGCGCTCGCCGTTGATGGCCACGATCTGGTCGCCCTTCTGGAAGCCGAGGCTCGCCGCAACCCCGCGCTCCTCCACGTCTGCCACGATGACGCCGTCATCAGAAATGTCGATCTGCAATTCCTCAGCCACCGCCGGGGACATGTTGACTAGGGTCGCGCCCGCAAGCGGTGACCGGGACCGAATGCGCACCGGCTCCCGTGGCGGAATTTCCGGCGGCGGCATGAGCTTGACCATGATGTCGGTCCGCTTGCCCCCTCGCAGCACGGTGAGCGGGGTCTGCCCCTGCGTTCCCTTGAGGGTGAAGCGATAGCCGAAGGCGTCCGGGCTATCGACCGGTTGTCCATCCACGGCGAGAATCGCATCTCCGCGCTTCAGCCCTGCCTCCGATGCCGGCCCCTTGTCGTAGATCGACGTTACCAGAACGCCGGTCGGACGCTCCAATCCCAGAGTCGTGGCGATTTCCCCGTCCACCGGTTGCAGCCGGGCCCCCAGCCACGGCCGGACCACGTTGCGCGAGCCGCCCTTGGCCGAGTTGAGAACGACCCGGACCATGCTTGACGGGATGGCGAAGCCGATGCCCACATTGCCGCCCGAGCGGGAGTAGATCGCCGTGTTGATTCCCACGAGCCGGCCGCTCATGTCGATGAGAGCGCCGCCCGAATTGCCCGGGTTGATGGCGGCGTCCGTCTGGATGAAGAACTGGTAGTCGGAAATCCCAACCTGGGTTCTGGCCAGGGCCGACACGATACCTTGCGTGACGGTCTGCCCGACGCCGAACGGGTTGCCGATGGCGAGCACCAGATCGCCGACCTGCAAAGCCTCGGAATCTCCCAGTTCGATCGTCTCGAGGTTGGACGGGTTCTTGATCCTCAAAACTGCAAGGTCCGTCCGGGAGTCCCGCAATACGATATCGGCCTCGAACTCCCGGCGGTCCGCCAGAGCCACCTTCACGTCGTTCATGTTCTCGATGACGTGGTTGTTGGTGATCACGAGGCCCGACGGGTCGATGATCACGCCCGAGCCGAGGGAACTCTGCGAGCGCCCCGGGGGCACGCTGGGGCCGCCGTCGCCGAAATAGCGGCGGAAGAACTCCTCCATGGCGGCGTTCTGCCGGCGCTCCGACCGGGTGGCATATACGTTCACGACCGCGCCGGTTGTCTGGCGGACGATAGGCGCGAAGGAGAGTTGGACCTGCGCCCGGCTCTCAGGCACGACCCTGGTCTGCGCCTGCACAGCCACCAAGCCAAAGATCAGGGATGCGGCGACAACCAAAGGGCGGAGCGGAGAAATGCGCATGGCAGGCGAATCCATTCAAACGAGTCACGTTTCGATAAGACGTGGTGGCCGAAACACCAAATTCCAGCACCGGGATAATAGCCTTCCGCAAAAACAAAAAGGGCGGCCCACAGGCCGCCCTTGATGAGATTGATCCGGTCAGGCTTATGCCGCTTCGACCATTTCGGTCTTCTGCGACGGGCCAGAATCCTGGCCCCGCGCATCGACGTCGCGCTCGACGAACTCGATCACGGCCATCGGGGCGTTGTCACCGTAGCGGAAGCCGGCCTTCAGGACGCGGGTGTAGCCGCCCTGGCGGGCCTGGTAGCGCGGGCCGAGCACAGCGAAGAGCTTCTTGACCATATCCTCGTCGCGGAGCTGCGACATGGCCAGACGACGGGCATGCAGGTCGCCGCGCTTGCCGAGGGTGATCAGCTTCTCGACGACCGGACGCAGGTCCTTTGCCTTCGGCAGGGTCGTGACGATCTGCTCGTGCTTGATGAGCGCAGCCGCCATGTTGGCGAACATTGCTTTGCGGTGTTCGGTCGTGCGGTTGAACCGACGGCCGCGGAATCCGTGACGCATGGCTTTCTCCTAAATCTTCCGGCCGCCGTGCCAAGGTACGGCCGTCTCTCTTTTGATCCCGCCCTTGAGCGGGGATGAAATCAGGGCCGCCTTAGGCCGGCGGCCCTGGCAGGCTTAGTAGTGCTCTTCGAAGCGCTTTGCGAGATCTTCGATGTTCTCAGGCGGCCAGCCGGGCACGTCCATGCCCAGGTGGAGGCCCATGGACGCGAGAACTTCCTTGATCTCGTTGAGCGACTTGCGGCCGAAGTTCGGGGTGCGGAGCATTTCCGCCTCGGACTTCTGAATGAGGTCGCCGATATAGACGATGTTGTCGTTCTTCAGGCAGTTCGCCGAACGGACAGACAGCTCGAGTTCGTCGACCTTCTTGAGCAACGCCGGGTTGAAAGGCAGCTGCGGCGCGGCGGCGGCAGTCTCTTCCTTGCGGGGCTCTTCGAAGTTGACGAACACCTGAAGCTGGTCCTGGAGGATGCGGGCCGCGTAGGCCACCGCGTCTTCCGGCGTGACCGCGCCGTTCGTCTCGACCGTCATGATCAGCTTGTCGTAATCGAGAATCTGGCCCTCGCGGGTGTTCTCGATGCGGTACGAAACCTTTTTCACCGGGCTGTAGAGCGAGTCGACCGGGATGAGGCCGATCGGAGCGTCCTCAGCGCGGTTACGCTCGGCCGGGACGTAGCCCTTGCCGGTGTCGACCGTGAACTCCATGCGGATTTCCGCGCCCTCGTCGAGGGTGCAGAGCACGAGTTCCGGGTTCAGGATCTGCACGTCGCCGACCGTGTTGATGTCGCCTGCCGTCACGGCGCCCGGGCCGGTCTTGCGAAGCGACATGCGCTTCGGACCTTCGCCCTGCATCTTGATGGCGATCGTCTTCACGTTGAGCACGATATCCGTCACGTCCTCGCGGACGCCCGGAATGGACGAGAACTCATGCAGCACGCCGTCGATGTGAATCGACGTCACAGCAGCGCCCTGGAGGGACGACAGCAGAACGCGGCGCAGGGAGTTGCCCAGCGTGGTGCCGAAGCCACGCTCCAGCGGCTCGGCCACGACCGTGGCGATACGCTTCGGATCGTCGCCGGGAGCAACTTCGAGCTTGTTCGGCTTAATCAGCTCTTGCCAGTTCTTTTGGATCACAACCACACCTCTTGCAGGTACGGAATGAGGGCAGGCGCTGCGCCCACCCCCAAAACCGGAATGCGCCCAGGGAGACCCGGGCGCAGGATGAGCTTAGACGCGGCGACGCTTGCGCGGCCGGCAGCCATTGTGCGGGATCGGCGTCACGTCACGGATCGACGTGACGGTGAAGCCCGCCGACTGGAGCGCGCGGAGCGCCGATTCGCGGCCGGAACCGGGACCGGACACTTCCACCTCAAGGGTGCGCATGCCGTGCTCGGAAGCCTTGCGGGCCGCATCCTCGGCCGCAACCTGCGCGGCGTACGGGGTCGACTTACGCGAGCCCTTGAAGCCCATCGCGCCAGCCGAGGACCACGAGATCGTGTTGCCCTGAGCGTCCGTGATGGTGATCATGGTGTTGTTGAACGAGGCGTTTACATGCGCCACGCCGGAGACGATGTTCTTGCGTTCGCGGCGGCGAACGCGGGTCGCTTCTTTAGCCATTCAAGTCGGTCCTTCAAACGCGCCCGTCATGCCAGGCGCTCGGGAGTTTCGATTTCGTCGTGACCGGGCTCGGCCCGGCCATCACCTTCAAATTGGCGCGCCACACCTGGCGGCAGATCCCCGGGTTAGGCCTGGAGACGACCTTGGGCGGAAAAACCGCCCGAAGATTACTTCTTCTTGCCGGCGATCGGCTTGGACTTGCCCTTGCGGGTGCGGGCATTCGTGTGTGTGCGCTGACCGCGAACCGGGAGGCTACGGCGGTGACGCAGGCCACGATACGCACCGAGATCCATGAGACGCTTGATGTTCATGGAAACGTCGCGGCGCAGGTCGCCTTCGACCATGTAGTCACGGTCGATTGTCTCACGGATCTGGAGCACTTCGGCGTCGGTCAGCTGGTTCACGCGGCGCTCGGCCGGGATGTTGACCTTCTCGACGATCTCCTGGGCCTTCTTGGGCCCGATGCCGTGGATGTACTGGAGCGCGATGACGACGCGCTTGTTGGTCGGGATGTTGACGCCTGCAATACGGGCCATTGTCCGTCTCCATGTAGCGAAGCCTCAGGCTTCAGGTGGTGTTATCGCGCGTCCGGTGGAGGCCGGCCCCTGCGCGGGTTTAGAGAACACAAGAATCCGGAGCGGCTTCTCACGAAACCCTCCGGATAAGCAAGTTCTTTCTCAAGAGGCTTGCCCGTAGCGCACGAACGCTTCGACGTCAAGCCCTTTTGTAACATGCCGCAACTTTTTATGCCGCTACGACAGGGCGGGTCGAACCGACTGCTTAGCGCCCGAGGATGCCGTGAATTGCCTCGGTGACCTCGTCGATGGGCTGCATGCCGTCAACGGTCCTGAGGGCCCCTTTGCCGGCATAATAGGCTGAAAGCGGTGCCGTCTGGGTGCGATAGGCTTCCAAGCGGGTCTTGAAGACGTCCGGGTTGTCGTCCTTGCGCACCGGTTCGCCCCGGGCTTCCGTTTCCTTGGCACGCTTGACAATGCGGTCGACGAGTTCGGTCTCGTTCACCTTGAACTCGATCACGGAATCGAGCTTCAGGCCCTTCTCGGCCAGCATGGCGTCGAACGCCTCGGCCTGGGCCACAGTGCGCGGGAAGCCGTCGAGGATGAAGCCGTTCTTCGCGTCCGGCTCCTCAATCCGGTCGGCGATGATGCCGACCACGATGTCGTCCGACACCAGAGCGCCCGAATCCATCACTGCCTTGGCTTTGACGCCGATAGGCGTGCCCGCCGCCACGGCGGCCCGGAGCATGTCGCCGGTGGAAAGCTGGGGAATCCCCAGCCGCTCGACCAAACGCACAGCTTGGGTGCCCTTCCCGGCCCCTGGCGGTCCCAGCAGGATAATTCTCATCGACGCCCCCCTGACACGGTCGAGTATCCGCGCCGGAGGGCGCGGATCAAGATCTTACCGTCGCCGTCCGCCCTTGAGCTTCGCCTTCTTGACGAGGCCCTCGTACTGGTGCGCCAGCAGATGGCCGTGAACCTGCGCAACCGTATCCATGGTGACCGACACCACGATGAGGAGCGAGGTGCCGCCGAAATAGAACGGAAGCGCCGCGTATGAGACCAGGAGCTCTGGAATCAGGCAGATGATGACCAGATAAGCTGCACCGAGAACCGTGATGCGAGTCAACACCTGATCGATGAACTCGGCTGTGCGCTCACCCGGGCGGATGCCTGGAATGAAGCCGCCCTGCTTCTTCAGGTTGTCGGCGGTCTCGGTCGGGTTGAACACGATCGCTGTGTAGAAGAACGCGAAGAACACGATAAGCGCAGCATACATGAACATGTAGGCGGGACGCCCGTGGCCCAGGTAAGTGGTGAGCATCGAGATGATGCCGCCGCCGTCCTGAGTGCTCTGGAAGCTGGCGATGGTGGCCGGCAGGAGCAGAAGCGACGACGCAAAGATCGGCGGAATCACACCAGAGGTGTTCAGCTTGAGCGGCAGGAACGAGGTCTGACCCTCGTACATCCGGTTGCCGACCTGGCGCTTGGGATAGTTGATCAAAAGGCGGCGCTGGGCGCGCTCCATGAAGACCACGAAATAGATGATGGCGATCGCCATCACGATGACGCCGATGATTAGGGGAGTGGAGATTGCGCCCTGGCGGCCAAGCTCCAAGGTGCCAGCGATCGCGGAAGGCAGGTTCGCCACAATGCCAGCGAAAATGATCAGCGAGGTGCCGTTGCCGATGCCCCGGGACGTGATCTGCTCGCCCAGCCACATGAGGAACAGGGTGCCGCCGGTGAGGGTGATCACCGTCGAGATCAGGAAGAATGGGCCCGGCGTCTGAACGATGTTGCCCGACGCCTGAAGACCAACGGCGATGCCCCACGATTGGAAGACCGCGAGAAGCACGGTCAGGTAGCGGGTGTACTGGTTGAGGATCTTGCGACCCGCCTCGCCTTCCTTCTTCAGCGCCTCGAGCGACGGCAGAACCGACGTCAGCAGCTGAACGATGATGGAGGCCGAGATGTACGGCATGATGTTGAGGGCAAAGATCGCCATGCGCTCTACAGCGCCGCCCGAAAACATGTTGAACAGGCCGAGCATGCCGCCGCTGGCGCTCTGGAAGCTCTGCCGCAGGGCCTCGGGATCAATGCCAGGTAGTGGGATGTAAGTGCCGAGACGATAGACGATGAGCGCGCCAAGCGTGAACCAAATGCGCTTCTTCAACTCCTCGGCTTTGGCGATCGAACCAAAATTGATGTTTGCCGCAAGTTGTTCGGCTGCTGAAGCCATGTTTCGTCCCCGAAATCTTCAATTACGTGATGTCGATCACGCAAACGGCGGCCTCGCGATCAGACGCGGGCCGCCGCTTGGTTATTCAATGTGGGCGCTGGCTCACGCCTGCGCAACGGCGCCCAGCAGGGTTACCGAGCCGCCCGCCTTTTCGATCGCCTCGACGGCAGACTTGGACGCGCCGGCGACCTGGAACGACAGCTTGGCCTTGAGCTCGCCGACGCCGAGGATCTTCACGCCATCACGGGGCTTGGAGACGACGCCTGCCGCGACCAGAGCCTCGTTGGTGACCGGGGTGCCCTGATCGAGCTTGCCAGCCTCCACGGCCTCCTGAATGCGGCCGATATTGACCTCGTTCAGGTGGATCGCGTTCGGCTTGTTGAAGCCGCGCTTGGGCAGACGACGATGCAGAGGCATCTGGCCGCCTTCGAAGCCCTTGATGGCCACGCCCGAACGGGACGTCTGACCCTTGACGCCGCGACCGCCCGTCTTGCCCTTGCCGGAGCCGATACCACGGCCGACACGCATCCGGTTCTTGGTAGCGCCTTCGTTGTCACGAATTTCATTGAGTTTCATGACGCTCTCCTCACTGCCCGTCGACAACGCGCACGAGGTGCTTGACCTTCTCGATCATGCCGCGAACCGCAGGCGTGTCTTCCAAGGTCGAAGTACGGTGGAGCTTGTTGAGCTTGAGGCCGCTCAGCGTCTGACGCTGCTTGCCCTCGCGGCGGATCGGGGATCCAACCTGCACAACGGTGATGGTTTTCGCTTCAGCAGCGGAAGGCTTCTTCGCCATGGATCAAGCCTCCTTTACGCTTCTGCGCCGACAGCTTCGCCGTCACCGGCGTCACGACGGCGAGCCTGCAGGGTCGAGACCTTGAGGCCACGACGAGCAGCGACCGAACGCGGGCTATCCTCGTTCTTCAGCGCATCGAAGGTCGCGCGGACGAGGTTGTACGGGTTCGACGAGCCGAGCGACTTGGCGACCACGTCCTGCATGCCTACGACTTCGAAGACAGCACGCATCGGGCCGCCGGCGATGATGCCGGTACCCTGCGGAGCCGAACGAAGCACGACCTTGCCGGCGCCATGGCGGCCGTTCACGTCGTGATGCAGCGTGCGGCCCTCGCGGAGCGCGACGCGGATCATCGAGCGCTTGGCAGCGTCAGTTGCCTTGCGGATAGCCTCAGGCACCTCGCGGGCTTTGCCGTGGCCGAAGCCCACGCGGCCCTTCTGGTCGCCGACCACCACGAGAGCAGCGAAGCCGAAGCGACGGCCGCCCTTCACGACTTTCGCGACGCGGTTGATGTGTACCAGCCTGTCGACGAATTCGCTGTCGCGCTCTTCGCGATCAGCACGTTCTCTTGGTTCTCTTGCCATGAGACCTCTCACTTGCGCGGGCGGCGGGCCCGCTCGCTAAGGGTGTTTCGATTTACCCGCCGTTAGAAATCGAGACCGCCTTCACGGGCTGCGTCGGCCAGAGCCTTCACGCGGCCGTGAAACAGGTAGCCGGAACGGTCGAAAATAACCTGCGTCACGCCGGCAGCAGCCGCGCGCTCCGCTACGAGCCGCCCAACTTCCTTTGCCGCATCGACGGTGGCGCCAGTCTTGAGCTTGCCCCTGAGGTCCTTCTCGAGGGTCGACGCAGCGGCGACCGTATGGCCGCGCTCGTCATCGATGATCTGGGCGTAGATCTGCTTGGACGAACGGAACACCGACAAACGCGGACGTCCATTCGCAGCTTTCCGGATCGCACGGCGCACACGGGCCTTGCGGCGATCTTCGGCGCCTTTCTTCTCAGCCATGATACGTCGTCCTTACTTCTTCTTGCCTTCCTTGCGGAAGATGAACTCGTCGGAATACTTGACGCCCTTGCCCTTATAGGGCTCCGGACCGCGATAGTCGCGGATCTCGGCGGCGGTCTGTCCGACCTTCTGCTTGTCGATGCCGGTCACGACGACTTCCGTCGGCTTGGGCGTGGTGATGGTCACGCCGGCCGGGATCTCGTAGTCGATGTCGTGGCTGTAGCCGAGCGACAGCTTCAGCACCTTGCCGGCGACCGCGGCCCTGTAGCCGACGCCGTTGATCTCAAGACGCTTCTCGAAGCCCTTGGACACGCCCTCAACCAGGTTCGCCACCTGAGCGCGGGACAAGCCCCACTTCGCGCGGGCCGTCTTGGAGGTGTCGCGCGGATTAACCGACACGGCGCCATCCTCGAATGCAACCGACACTTCGTCAGGCACGCGGAACGAAAGCTCGCCCTTGGTGCCCTTCACCTTAACCATCTGACCGTCGACGGTCGCCGTCACTCCGGACGGAACCGCAACTGGCTTTTTACCTACTCGGGACATATTCGAATCTCCGTGGTTCTGTGCTGTTGCTTAGTCTTAGAAGACCTTGCAGAGCACTTCGCCGCCCACGTTCTTCTCCCGGGCCTCATGATCGGCCATCACGCCCTGGGGCGTCGAGAGAATGGTGATGCCGAGACCGTCGGCCACGCGGGGCATGGTGTCGACGGATGCGTACACGCGGCGGCCGGGCTTGGAGACGCGCTCGATCGAGCGGATCACCGGCTGACCGTCATAGTACTTCAGCTCGATCGAAAACTCGGTCCGGCCATTGCCGAACTCCGTCTGCGAGTAGTCGCGGATGTAGCCTTCGGTCTTGAGGACCTCGAGCACACGGGCGCGCAGCTTCGAGCCCGGGGTCATGACGGTGCCGCGACGGCGCATCTGCGCGTTGCGGATACGGGTGAGCATATCGCCCAACGGATCGTTGATCATCAGATGCCCTCCCTTACCAGCTGGACTTCACGAGGCCCGGGATCAGACCCTGGGAGCCGAGTTCGCGCAGAGCGATGCGCGACATGCCGAGCTTGCGGTAGTAAGCGCGCGGACGGCCGGTCACTTCGCAACGGTTGCGAATGCGGGTCGGGCTCGAGTTGCGCGGCAGTTCAGCCAGCTTGAGGCGCGCCTCGAAGCGCTCCTCCATGGACCTCGCCTCGTCGTTGGCAACAGCCAGCAGACGCTCGCGGCGGCCGGCATATTGCTTCGCGAGCTTGCGACGAAGCTTGTTCTTCTCGATAGAGCTTTTCTTAGCCATTCGTTTATCTCCAGTGTCCGCGTCTGAGGACAGCTATCCTCACTGCCGGAACGGGAAGTTGAAGTGACGCAGGAGCGCACGGGCCTCGTCGTCGGTCTTCGCCGTGGTGGCGATGATGACGTCCATGCCCCAAACCTGCTCGACCTTGTCATAGTTGATCTCAGGGAACACCAGGTGCTCCTTGATGCCAAGCGCGTAGTTTCCACGGCCGTCGAACGACTTGGGGTTAAGGCCCCGGAAGTCGCGGACGCGGGGAAGCGCGATCGTCACGAGACGATCCATGAACTCGTACATGCGAGCCTTGCGCAGCGTAACCTTGGCGCCGATCGGCATGTTCTCGCGGACCTTGAACTGCGAGATCGCCTTGCGGGCCTTGGTGATCACCGGCTTCTGGCCGGCGATGAGCGCGAGATCGCCAGCTGCGACCGAAGCCTTCTTCGAGTCAGCCGTCGATTCGCCGACGCCCATGTTGAGGACGATCTTGGTGATCGTCGGCACTTCCATGGGGTTCTTGTAGCCGAATTCTTCGATCAGCTTGGGACGCACCACTTCCTCGTAGTGCTTCTTAAGCCGCGGCGTGTAGCCGTCCACCTGAGCCTTAGCCATCGATCAGGTCTCCCGAACGCTTGGCGAAACGGACCTTGCGGCCGTCGTCCAGAACTTTGAAACCAACCCGGGTCGGCTTGCCGTCCTTCGGGTCTGCGTAGGCCAGGTTCGACAGATGGATCGGCGCCTCTTTCGAGATGATGCCGCTCTCTTGATTTGCCGTCTGGCGCTGGTGCCGCTTCACCAGGTTGACGCCACGGACGAGCGCACGCTCCTCCTTCGGCATCACCTGCACGACTTCACCGGTCTTGCCCTTGTCGCGACCGGTCAGGATGACGACCTTGTCGCCCTTCTTGATCTTCGCGGCCATTAGAGCACCTCCGGTGCCAGCGAGATGATTTTCATGTGGTTCTTGGCGCGCAGTTCACGGGGAACGGGGCCGAAGATACGCGTGCCGACCGGCTCTTTCTGATTGTTGATCAGAACCGCGGCGTTCTTGTCGAACCGGATGACCGATCCGTCGGCGCGACGGATGTCCTTGGCGGTGCGAACGACGACCGCCTTCATGACGTCGCCCTTCTTCACGCGGCCGCGCGGGATAGCTTCTTTCACGGAGACGACGATGATATCGCCGACGGAAGCGTACTTACGCTTCGAACCGCCGAGAACCTTGATGCACATCACGCGACGGGCGCCGGAATTGTCGGCGACGTCAAGATTCGTCTGCATCTGGATCATGGCTTTGATCCTTTCCTTTGTTTCAGACAGGTTTCCGGGCCAAGGCAGGATTGCCTCCCCGGACTACGCCTGACGGGGATCTGACGTCCCCTGCCCTTCATGTCGAGAAAGGCGGCCGTATACACGAGCCGCCCTTGTTAGACAACCCCAAAACGAAGGCTTTTTAAGCCTTCGCCTCGTTGACGAGCACCCAAGTCTTGAGTTTGGAGAGCGGCTTGGACTCCTCGATGAAGACCGTGTCGCCAACCTTGGCTGTGTTGTTCTCGTCGTGAGCGTGGTAGTTTTTCGTCTTACGCACGGTCTTTTTCATGACCGGGTGCGTGAAACGACGTTCCACCTTCACGACGACCGTCTTGTCCTGCTTATCGCTGACAACGACGCCCTGCAAAACGCGCTTTGGCATCTTGATTTCCTCTTAAGCCTTCGCCGACGCCGACTTCTGGCGCTGCAGCGTCTTGACGCGGGCGATGTCCTTGCGGACCTCACGGACGCGTCCCGTATTCTCGAGCTGGCCTGTCGCGCGCTGGAACCGAAGGTTGAACTGCTCCTTCTTCAGGTTCAGCAGTTCGTCCGACAGCTGGTCGTTCGACATCGCGTTGAGGTCAGAGGTTCTCTGCTTCGTCTTCATGATTCCCTCCTTACTCAGCAATGCGCTGGATGAAGCGCACCTTGATCGGGAGCTTGGCAGCGCCGAGACGGAGCGCCTCGCGGGCAACGTCCTCCGGCACGCCGTCGATCTCGAACATGATACGGCCCGGCTTGACCTTGGCGGCCCAGAACTCGGGAGCGCCCTTGCCCTTACCCATACGCACCTCGGTCGGCTTCGACGACACCGGCACGTCCGGGAAGATCCGGATCCACACACGGCCCGCGCGCTTCATGGCGCGGGTGATCGCGCGGCGAGCCGCCTCGATCTGACGAGCGTTCACACGCTCGGGTTCCATCGCCTTCAGGCCGAACTGGCCGAAGTTGAGGTCCGTACCACCCTTCGCGGTGCCGGAAATCCGGCCCTTGAACTGCTTACGGAACTTGGTTTTCTTCGGTTGCAACATGGCAAACCTCTCCTGACCTCTCGGTTACGCCGCTTGCTCGCGGCGACCACCGGAACGGCCACCCTCGTCGTTCATCCGCTTGTCCTGAGCCATCGGATCGTGCTCAAGGATTTCGCCCTTGAAGATCCAGACCTTAATGCCACAGGTGCCATAGGTCGTGAACGCCGTCGAGGTGCCGTAATCCACGTCCGCGCGCAGCGTGTGCAGCGGAACGCGGCCTTCACGGTACCATTCCTGACGGGCGATCTCGGCGCCGCCGAGACGACCGGAGCAGTTGATCCGGATGCCCTCGGCTCCAAGACGCATCGCCGACTGAACGGCGCGCTTCATGGCGCGGCGGAACGCGACGCGGCGCTCCAGCTGCTGGGCAATCGAATCCGCCACCAGCGTAGCGTCGACTTCCGGCTTGCGGACCTCGACGATGTTGATCGCCACATCCGCATCCGTCATCTTGCTGACGAGCTTGCGGAGCTTCTCGATGTCGGCGCCCTTCTTGCCGATCACCACGCCCGGGCGACCCGAGTGGATGGTGACGCGGCACTTACGGTGCGGACGCTCGATCACGATCTTCGAAACGGCGGCCTGCTTGAGCTGCTTCATGAGAGCATCGCGGATCGCCATGTCCTCATGCATCAGCTTCGCGTACTCGCCCTTGCCGGCGAACCAGCGCGAGTCCCAGGTCCGGTTGATGCCGAGCCGAAGACCAATCGGGTTAACTTTCTGACCCATCTGGTTCTCCTTTACGCCTGTTCGGCGACTTCCCGAACCACGATCGTGAGGTTCGAGAACGGCTTCATGATACGAGCGCCCCGGCCACGGGCCCGGGCATGGAAGCGCTTCATGACGAGCGCCTTGCCGACGAAAGCCTGGCTCACGACGAGATCGTCCACATCGAGGTTGTGGTTGTTCTCGGCGTTCGCAATGGCGCTCTCGAGGCACTTCTTGACGTCACGAGCAATCCGCTTGCGGGAGAACTCGAGATCGGCAAGCGCCGTGGAAACCTTCTTGCCGCGGATAAGGGCCGCAACAAGATTGAGCTTCTGAGGGCTGACGCGCAGCATGCGAGCGACGGCTTGAGCCTCTTGATCGCTCAGTGCGCGAGGAGTCGCGGCCTTACCCATCTTACTTCCTCTTCGCCTTCTTGTCCGCCGCGTGGCCGTGGAAGGTGCGGGTCGGCGAGAACTCGCCGAACTTGTGACCCACCATTTCCTCGCTCACGTAGACGGGAATGTGCTTCTGACCGTTGTAGACCCCGAATGTGAGGCCCACGAACTGCGGGAGGATCGTGGAGCGACGGCTCCAGATCTTGATGACCTCGGAGCGGCCCGCACCACGGGCAGCCTCGGCCTTCTTGAGGAGGTAACCGTCGACGAACGGACCCTTCCAAAGCGAACGTGCCATGACGTGCCTCTATCCTTACTTCTTCCGAGCGTGGCGGCTCGACACGATGAACTTGTCGGTCCGCTTGTTCGAACGGGTTTTCTTGCCCTTGGTCGGAATACCCCACGGGGTCACCGGATGGCGACCGCCCGAGGTACGGCCTTCACCACCACCGTGCGGGTGGTCGATCGGGTTCATGGCGACGCCGCGGTTGTGCGGGCGCTTGCCGAGCCAGCGATTACGGCCGGCCTTACCGATCGAGGTGTTCATGTGGTCCGGGTTCGACACGGCGCCGACGGTGGCGAAGCACTGGCCATGGACTAGACGCTGCTCGCCGGAGTTCAGGCGAACCGTGACGTAGCCTTGGTCGCGACCCACGATCTGGGCGTAGGTACCGGCGGAGCGGGCGATAGCGCCGCCGCGACCGATCTTCAGCTCCAGATTGTGGATGATCGTGCCCACCGGCATGTTGCCGATCGGCATTGCGTTGCCGGGCTTGATGTCGACCTGCTCGCCGGCCGACACCTGATCGCCGACAGCCAGACGCTGCGGGGCCAGGATGTAGGACAGCTCGCCATCGGCGTAGCGGATCAGGGCGATGAAGGCGCTGCGGTTCGGATCGTACTCGATCCTCTCCACGGCAGCCACATCCCCCATGCGCCCGCGGCGCTTGAAGTCGACGTTGCGAAGGGTGCGCTTGTGACCACCGCCGCGGAAGCGGACGGTGACGCGGCCCAGGTTGTTACGGCCGCCGGAGGAGCTCTTGCCCTCCGTCAGCGCCTTGACCGGCTTGCCCTTGTAGAGCTCGCTGCGGTCGACGATCACCAACTGGCGCAGGCCGGGGGTGATTGGTTTGAAAGTCTTCAAAGCCATCGGATCACTCTCTCGTCGGATCAGAGGCCCGTCGTGACGTCGATGGTTTGGCCCTCTTCGAGGGTCACAACCGCCTTCTTCACGTCCGACCGCTGGCCGCGGGTGCCGCGGAACATCTTCACTTTGCCCTTGGTGACGAGCGTGTTGACGCTCTTCACCTTGACATCGAACAGCTTCTCAACCGCTTCCTTGATCTGCGGCTTCGTCGCATCCCGGCTAACCTTGAAGACGACCTTGTTCTGATCGGACAGGGCCGTGGCCTTCTCGGTGATGACCGGGCTCACGATTACATCGTAATGGCGCGGGTCCAGGCTCATTTGAAGCGCGCCTCCAGCGCATCGACAGCCGCCTTCGTGAGAACGAGCTTCTCGCGACGCAGGATGTCATAGACGTTGATGCCCTGCACCGGCAGGACGTCGATGTTCGGGATGTTGCGAGCAGCCCGCTGGAAGTTCGCCTCGATCTCGGCGCCACCGATGATCAGGGCGTTCGCCAGGCCGAGCTTGCCGAAGCGCTCCACCAGAGCCTTCGTCTTGGCCTCGGAGAGCTGCACATCGTCGACGACGATGAGCGAAGCGTCCTTCGCCTTGGACGAGAGCGCATGCTTCAGGGCGAGAGCGCGAACCTTCTTGGGCAGATCGTGCGCATGGCTGCGAACGACCGGACCGAAGGCGCGACCGCCGCCCCGGAACTGGGGAGCGCTCGCAGCACCGTGGCGTGCGCCGCCGGTGCCCTTCTGCTTGTAGATCTTCTTCGTCGTGCGGTCGATCGCCGAACGATTCTTGACCGCATGGGTGCCGGCCTGGCGCTTGGCGAGCTGCCAGCGAACGCAACGGGCCAGCAGGTCAGCGCGGGGATCGAGACCGAAGATGGCCTCGTTCAGATCGACCGATCCAGCCTTCGCGCCCTCGAGCGTGGTGACATCGAGTTTCATCACGCGTTCTCCTCTTGGGCTTCAACAGCCGGAGCGGCCGGTGCAGCGTCATTGGCCCCCGAGCGGAACGCGCCGGGCATCGGCACTTCCTTCGGCAGCTTGCGCTTCACCGCGTCACGGACGTAGATCCAGCCGCCGGCCACGCCGGGAACGGCGCCTTCGACGAGGATCAGACCGCGCTCGACGTCGGTCGAAACGACGCGCAGGTTCTGCGTCGTGACGCGCTCGACACCAAGGTGACCCGGCATCTTCTTGTTCTTGAAGGTCTTGCCTGGATCCTGGCGACCACCGGTCGAACCGATGGAGCGGTGCGAGACCGACACGCCGTGGGTGGCGCGAAGACCACCGAAGTTCCAGCGCTTCATACCGCCAGCGAAGCCCTTACCGGTGGTGATGCCCGTGACGTCCACGAACTGACCGGCAATGAAGTGATCAGCGGTGATCTCGGCGCCCACGGGGATGACAGCATCCTCGGTGACGCGGAACTCCGCGAGCTTGCGCTTCGGCTCGACCTGAGCGAGTGCGAAACGCCCGCGCTCGGCCTTCGAAACGTTCTTGACCTTGGCCTTGCCGACGCCGACCTGCAGCGCGGTATAGCCGTTCTTTTCCATGGTCCGATGGGCGACGACTTGGCACTGGTCGACCTTCAAAACCGTGACCGGGACATGCTCGCCGGCATCCGTGAAGATGCGGGTCATCCCGAGTTTCTGTGCAATGACGCCTGAGCGCATGTGCGTATCCTCTCGACGTGTCTACCGTAAGCTCCAAACCCAGAGGGCTTAGAGCTTGATCTCCACGTCCACGCCCGCCGCGAGGTCGAGCTTCATCAGCGCGTCCACGGTTTGGGGGGTGGGGTCCACGATATCGAGAACGCGCTTGTGGGTGCGCATCTCGAATTGCTCACGCGACTTCTTGTCGATGTGAGGCGAGCGAAGAACCGTAAAGCGCTCGATGCGCGTCGGCAGCGGGATGGGCCCGCGAACCTGCGCCCCGGTCCGCTTCGCGGTCGACACGATTTCGCGTGTCGATGCGTCGAGGATCCGGTGGTCGAACGCCTTAAGGCGAATGCGAATATTCTGACCGTTCATGGTTGAACCTCAACAAGGGAGCAGCCCGACCGTGGCCGGCCTGCTCCTTTGATCCTCTTAAAAATTAATCCATGACCTGTGCGACGACGCCGGCGCCGACGGTGCGGCCGCCCTCGCGGATGGCGAAGCGCAGCTTCTCC
>NZ_QOIO01000045.1 GCF_003332305.1 Microvirga aerophila
ATCAGCTCCGCCCCGGAAGTCCCTGACCGACCGGGGACCGATGCCCGCCAACCGTCGCACTTCGGCTTGATTCCACAGATCTCTAAAATGAGATCGGTAGGAATGGGGAAATCACCTTCTGATAGGCGAAGGCGCTTTCTCGGTGCGGCTGGCACGGAAACTCCGACTTCTTTGCAAAAAGAACCGTCATTGGCTCCATAGCGCCGGTCGCTTGGCAGGAAGACGGTTCGCCCAAGACTGGGTCCTTAGAGCTTCCTCTCCATGAAAATCGTGATGGGCTGCAAGCTTAACGGAACCGCCCGGAAAGGGCTGCTGCGGGTGAAGCCAAAGGCCTCGTACAGCGCTATGGCGTCGGTCATGAACGTGACGGTTTCCAATCGCACGCCTGCGTATCCGTCATCGCGCATTCTCTCTAAGCAGGCGGTCATAAGGCCCTTCGCAACGCCTTTGCCTCTTGCCTCGGCGCGAACGTACATTTTCTGTAATTCGGCAATCCCGTCATTTGACCTCGAATAGCCAGCGCACCCGGCAACATCTTTGTCCACGCGGGCCAAGAAGAATGCCGCGCCGCGTTGGCTGAACTTTTCCATCAGAGTTTCTACAGTGTGTCCGTAGATGTATTCCATCAATTCAACATCGGGCACGCCGAACCTGCGAGACTGTTCGGCGTCCCATGTGCCCATGGCATTGATGAGCGCATGCGCCTCTTCAAAGTCAGGCAGAGAACTGATTGCGTGGATTTCCATGAAGCGGCCCTCCCAAAGGGAGCAACTGCCGAGTGGCAGATCCTACCTTATAGCGCAGATTCGCTTAATTGCGCCGATGCACCGGTGCTTTAGGCGGAGGTCCTGGCCTCGTGGTCCACAGATCGCAGCGGGCCGGTAGGGCTTGGCGATAAACACCGCCTGCTCGGGCAGATCGCCGTGAGCCGGTGCGGCGCGACCGGACACGATGCTGATGCGCGGCCAGCAATCGCGGGCCTGTCGAGCCAGTTCGAAGCCGTTCATCGAGCCGCAGTCCATCTCGGGCCATTCGACAACTTCACGGTGATGCTTGTGCGAGGTGATGGCACCCAGATTGTCTTCAAGCATGCCAACTTCCGCGATTCATCCAGCAGAGCCGGTCCAACTGACTGACCAAAATGCGGAGCGTTAACATAACCAATAACCTATCCTATCGGGAGCGGACGGTCGCGAGTGAGCGGAGAGGAGCGGCTGTTACGATAAACCTCACAAAGCGTTGAGCTTACTCAGGTAGCCCTGCCGCTTGCATGCCCTCGACGAGGCGCTGCGTATCCTCAGGGCGTTTAAGCAACTCTTTCGTAGCAAGGCAGGTCAGCGAGAAGTCAGGTGTCCGATTAAGCACCTCCGCTGCATGATCACGGGCGCGATCCATCTGGCCCAGGAGCGCGCAGCATGCAGCCTGATAGGCATGAGCCCAGACCGGTGTTGATGAAGAACGACGAAACGCCGCGAGGGCCTCGTCATATCGGGAGGCTACAAAATGAGCCACTCCAACCATGTTCCACCACCATGCCGGATCAAAATAGGGGTCGATCCGCTTGGCCTGCTCAAGCCAAGCGATGCCTTCATCGGCCCGCCCCAAGAACGTGTAGAGGACGCCCATGCCAGCGATCTGCTCCGGATCACACGGGTTGAGTTCAAGCGCCCGCAGCTTGTGCTGCTCGGCAAGATCGAAGGCTTTCCAGTGCAGATACACCCAACCCAGGATGTCGTGGCAGACCCTGTCATGCTGATCTAAGGCAACGGCCTTCTTTGCAAGTCCCAGGGCGCGATCCAACAGAGACTGCGATAAGCTCATCTCCCACCACCACTCAAGGGTGAGCAGGTAGGCAAGCCGTGCATGGGCCTGAGCGTAGTTTGGATCAAGCTCAAGAGCCCTCTCGTAGAGGCGGCGGGCCTCCGCCTCAGCCTCGGGCTCAACCACGGGGAGTGAGCGCCCATGCAGAACGCACTCATAAGCGGCCAGACTCGCAGGTGGCTTGCGCTTCGCGCGCTCGGCACCTGCTGCTCCAAGCCGCCCCACCAAGGACGCAACAATGACACGAACGATCTCGTCTTGGATCGCGAAGATATGCTGTTGGGTACGGTCGAAGCGTTCAGACCAAAGATGATTGCCGGAGATGGCATCAGTCAGTTGGGCTGTAATCCGAAGCCGGTCACCCAGGCGACGAACGCTTCCCTCGACGATGTAGTCAACGCCAAGCTCCTGCTTTAGCTGCCATCCGTCCACATTTCGGTCGCGCCACCCAAAAGTGGAGCTTTTCGCCCTGACAGTAAGCTCATGAAAGCGGGACAGATCAGTGATGATGTCCTCGGTGATGCCGTCGCTGAAATACTGCTGTGCCGGATCATCGCTCAAATTAGCGAATGGCATGACAGCAATCGTCAACCTGCCGCCATCGCTTCGGGATGCTTCTTTGCCACGCCTCTGCTTGTGCTCCATGATAGTGGGATCGGCGACATGATAAACCTGAACCGGCTCTTCCATGTTCTTGACGACATGTGAACCAAGATCATTGTAGGCCAGAGGCAGGACTTTTCTGACAAAGGCATGCGCTGTGCCTGAAATGCACACACCCCCTGGCTCAGCAAGGCTCTCCAGCCGAGCCGCAATATTGACCCCGTCGCCCATCAGATCGCCGTTTTGAACCATCACGTCTCCAACATGGACCCCGAGCCGAAACCGGACACGCTGCTCGTCAGGGATATCCAGGTTGGCCTGTGCAAGTGCCGCCTGCACCGCAATGGCACACTGGACCGCATCAACGGCACTCGGAAACTCGGCCAGGACGCTATCGCCAGCCGTATTGGCGATCCGCCCACCATGCTCGGCGATAAGGCGGCTCATGATCTGACGATGAGCCGTCAGAGCGTGGAGAGTTCCGACCTCATCCTGCTCCATCAGGCGCGAATAATTTGCCACGTCAGCCGCGAAGATCGCTGCCAGTCGCCGCTCGATCTTATGCTCCTTCCGAGCCATGGGACCCTCGGTGCGGTTCCGGAAAGGATTCCGATGCGGGTGAGGTGTCCAGCCTCGGCCTGCACTGGGCAGCCCTTTGACTGTCAAGCTTCAGCGAGACCATCATGAAAAGACCCGCCGGAACGGGTCTTCAACTCCTGCGATCCTCAGTTCTCTGGTGCGGGTTGCGAGTCAGGGACCTCGGGTGGGCTCACCTGAAATGCGACAAACTTCAAGGGCGTCTGGTCCGTGTTGGTCGCGCGCATGACCGTGTTGATCGGCTCCAGGTATGCCTCACCCGCCTTGGTGACAATCGGGTCCTTTCCCTTGATCTCGACGGTTGACGTGCCCTCGATCACGTAAACCACAACAGGGGTCGGATGGGTGTGCCACCCGCCGATCTTCCCCGGTTCGAGGGTTGCGGTCTCAACCGGCGCCTCAAGCCGGTCCGCCTTCGGGAAGTTGGTGGTGACCTCCTTGAGGATAAAGGGTGAGGGTGATGCTTGCTGTTGCGCTTGGGCAGATAAGGCGACACACGCACAGGCGGCTCCGAGAACGATGCTCTTCATATCGTGCTCCTCCCTGTGAGGGAGGAGCATTATAGCACGAACGCAGCCATCGTTGCTGACCTCCTTCGAGCCACTCTGGATCGACAGAGCCTGCCACGTGAACCCCGCCCGTGGGGGATTTAACTTTGACAAGTTAGCCGATGAGGAATGGAATCGTTGATGCCGCCTGCGTCCCTTGGACGGTGATGGGTCATACATGGAGGAGACCATGGGTGAAATTGACCGGCGATCTGCTCTTCTGGACATCTACTCGCCCCTGAGGGACAGAGCCGGAAGGAATTGCTGCGATGACGGGGATTGTCGCCCTGCGCCCTACCGGGTGATGCCGACCGGGGTACAGATGGGTACCGTCAAGTTGTCGGAGAAGGATACGCGAACCCTGGTTTGAGGCTGGATCAGGCGACAGTCACGACGCCGGTTATCTCAGTCCAGGCCTGGAACGCCCGAGCTCGGGCACGGCGATGATCAGCGGCCTTGGAGTGGGTAGAGCGGCGGAAGAGGTTTGCTACCTGATCGTGGACTGAGAGAAAGCGTTGGGCCTGACCGGCTGACTTGAAGCGCTTCATGATCCGCTCCCGTCGTCGGGTCGGCTGATGGCTGTTTTCCGCGCGATTGTTTAAGCCCTTATGCTGCCGATGCTCGACGCCGGGCATGACTTCTCGCTTTGCAGCGGCATAGCTGGCCAGTTTGTCGGTGATCATTACGCGAGGAGCGATCCCCTGCTTCTTGAGCAGCTTCCGCAGCAAGCGTTTGGCTGCTTTGGCATTGCGGCGGCTCTGAACCAGGATATCGAGCACGGCCCCGTGCTGGTCAACGGCGCGCCACAACCAATGCTTCTTGCCGGCGATGCTGATCGCAACCTCATCAAGATGCCATTTGTCTCCGGATGCGGGCAAACGCCGGCGGATCTGCTTGGCAAAGCTCTGGCCAATCTTCATCGCCCATTGCCGCACCGACTCATGACTGACCAGGATACCGCGGGCTGCGAGCAGCTCTTCGACCATGCGCAGGCTCAACGGAAACCGGAAGTACAGCCAGACGGCGTAGCTGATCACTTCAGCCGGAAAGCGGTGGCGAGCAAAGCGGGAATGGCGAAGCGGTGTCATTTCTCACGTATGCCCCGATCCGGTCACCTTCGGGTTAATTTGACGGTGCCGCCGGGCCTGCCGACGAGGTAGGCTCGGCTCCCTCGGACGGGGCGCATCGGACACCTGCACCCCATTGGCAAGGCGCGACACTACGTTTGCAGGTGCGCCCTGAACTGGAGGACACGCAATGGTCAACAGCCCGACACACCGCCTCCAGGCGTATAGTGAGTTTTCACTCGTGCTCGACCCGTCCATCTACGAGGCACTGCCTGACGACTGGCTCATCGGGATAACGGACGTTGTCGACTCGACCTCAGCCGTCAAGGCGGGGCGTTATAAAGACGTCAACTACGCAGGCGCCTCCGTGATTGCCGCTCTTGGCAATGCCTGGGGTACGTTCGACTTTCCTTTTGTGTTTCGGGGCGACGGAGCTGCCTTTGCTTTGCCGCCACAGGGCCTCATGGTCGCGACCTCGGCTCTCCAACAGGTTGCGGCTTTTGCCAGAGCCAGTCTTGGTCTCACTCTTCGTATAGGGCTGCTGTCGGTGCGCGACATCCGCTCCCGCGGACGCGACGTGAGGATTGCCCGATACGCGGTCTCGGCAAGCGCGACCTATGCGATGTTCGCCGGGGCGGGCTGAAATGGGCGGAGCAGCAGATCAAGAACGAGCGGTATCTCGTCAAGCCGGGTAAGCACACCACGCAGCCGGACCTGACCGGGCTGACCTGTGACTGGACGCCCCTTCCCAGCCAGCAGGGCGATATACTGTCGCTATTGGTCGAGCCTCATGATCATACCAGTCCGGAAGTCTTTGCTGGGGGTGCCAAGCGGGAAGTACGGCATCAGCCACCGCGACCTTGCCGAGATGATGCAGGAACGTGGTGTCACCGTTGATCCATCCACGATCTTTCGTTGGGTTCAGCGCTATGCCCCAGAGAACGAGAAGCGGATCCGACCGATAGCAGAGTCGTCCCCGGTGTCTCGGTTCCCGGGACGCCAATCGTTGATCACGCGCTCGAGTACGCCCGACAGAGATGAAAGCCGTACCTGTATAATCACGTCGTTCGCTCATGGCTCTTTGCCACCCGGCTCGGACAGCTTCAGAGCATTGAGCACGACTCGGAGGTCGTTGCCGTTCTGCACCGGGTCACTCCTCACGAGGTGGAGGACGTCACGCTATCCTCATTGAGACCGGACTTCGCCTGATCGAGGCCCACTCAACTCACCCGCCCCCCTCAACATCATTACCGCATCGCACGTCGGTTTAGTGCAGAAGCGCTTATCGGCGCCGGAGCAGCGAGAACAGTGTGATGCCAAGTGCGACAATGTCGGGAGAGATCTCCGCCAAATGCATCTCGAAAAGGCGGCACGGTCCCGCATAGAGAGGCTTTCATGCAAGACCGTGCCGTTCAATACTCACATACGGGGCTTCGCGTTCTGCCCCTACAACCGAGTTTATTATACCCGTAATGCATGGCTGATGTATCAGTAGGGCGAAGGAACAGACAGGGCAAATGGCGTGATTGCAGGAAGTAGATTGCGGGAACGCACTCATTCGCTCCGCAAGAGGTGGTCTGGATCATGCTCTCTCGGCCGGCAGCTCGGGGGTACCTCCTGTCAATGGCAATGTCTGCCCGCCGCGGCCGCGAACTGTCTTTACAGGTCCGGCGTATGCATGTGTAGCCGCGGCGCCGGTCCTGACTTCACGTCAGGCCCCTTGTAGGTGTAGCGGAAGGTACAGCATGGGGCTCCGGCCATGATCGTTTGGTCACGCTGCAGCGTCATGTTCGGATCGTATCCCTCGCAGAACGTGCCGTCTCGATTGCAGGACAGGAGGTGCCCAATTTCACCAAGTCCCATTTCCTTGTACATCTCAGCGTAACGGCAGCGGGTGACGTTGAAGTCGAACTTGGTGTCGCTGGCCTCCAGCACGTCGATCTCAAGGGCGCCGTCGGACGTCCAAAGGTTATACAAGGCGATGAAGTCCCTCATGGACGTTTGCCCCTCGGGAGCCCGTTGGGCGAAGTACTGGCCTTCGGCGATTGCGGCCTTGCGGATGGCGGCGTCGAGGATCTCGGCCGCTTTCTCCTCGCCGAGTTGGCGGACCATCTCCTCGTAGATCGGCCCGATGACCTGAGCCTGCAGGCGGCGCTTCGTCAGTGTCGGTGTTTCATTCATCTTTCCGCTCGTGCTGTTTCAGATCGAACCAGCCAACCCGACCAGGCAGCCGAGACTGGCGAACCCGCTCGCGCATGAGCCAGAATATCAGGAGGTCGACATTGGCGACAGCACAAACTCTGACTGGAGGCTCGTGGTAGGGTGGACGGTCTGTCATTGGAGTTCTCCTGGTTGACTGTATGGTCCTGTTTCGTGTTCCCGCGGATCAGATGCCCATGTAGACGAGCTTGGTGAACAGGCTGGGGTTCACGGCGAACTGGCCCCACTTGGCGTCATAGGAAGCGGTCGGCTTGGCTGCGATGGTGTCATCCAGCGACCGGCCCTGTTTCTTGAGGGCAGCCACCTTGTCGCGGATGTCGACGAGCATGTCGCGGTAGGCCTTGAGCTCCGTCTTGTTGCTGGCCGGAGGCCCATGGCCGGGGATCACGATCGTGTTGTCCTGCGCCGCCGCCAGATTGGCCTCGGCGGCCCGGATCGTCCCGTCGATGCTGCCGCCGGTCGAGTAGTCGATAAACGGATAGAACCCATTCCAGTACGTATCGCCGGTATGCAGGATATCCGCCTCCATGAAGGTGACAGAGAGGTCGCCGTCCGTATGGGACGGCCCGTAGTACTTCAGTGCAAGCGTCGCACCGTTCGCCTTCAGGGTTCTGTCGGTGGCGACCACCTCGCTCGGAACGGCGTCGGCCGGGGAGGGAGGGAAGTTGAAGTTCCAGTCCTCGACCCGCGTAGCCTCTGCGAGATGTTTGCGGGCATTCTCATGGGCGATGATGGTGGCGCCTTCCTTCCTGAGCCACTCGTTGCCGTCGGCATGATCGAAGTGCCAGTGGGTGTTGATCAGGTAGCGGACCGGATCCTTGCTGAGGCTTCCTAGGGCTTCCAGGATGCGTGGACGAGACGCAGTGATGCCAGCGTCCACCAGAACCTTGCCGTCGGAGCCGGTGAGCACGGCGATGTTGCCGCCGGAGCCTTCGAGCACGTTGACGTTGCCTCTCAGCTTGTGGATCTTGATCGACGCTTCCGCGGCCGATGCCCGGATGTTATCGACGATGGTTTTGGCTTGGGCAAACACCTCGCTTGGGGAGGGCCAACCGCCCGTGGCCGCGAAGGTGGTCGCGCCAACACAGCACAGGCAGAAGCCGCGGCGCGAGAGATAGGGGTGGTGGACATAGGTCATGCGAGAGCCTCCTCAATCCTTCCGACGACGGAAGGGTGGGCATGGACGACAGACGCGACAGGCAACAGCCGCAATATACACCAGCCAGCGAGGTTTGTGAGCAGTCGGTTTGGGGGTGAGCCTCCAGGGTCGCGTTGCGGCTTTGAGGTCAATACTTCATCAAAGCGAGGTGATGGGAGACAATGCCTCCCACCCCTCAACCATCATTCAGCAGACCTGCCGTCTGCGGCCGAAGCGCTTACAAACGGCCTGCTCACCCTGGACAACAACCACCTGATCATCAGGTGGTCGTGAGCGGCGCCGGGCTTGCCTATAGCAATGAAAAGATCATGCGCCTGAGATCGCATCAGCCCACAAGGCAAAACACAATCCACATCATCAGCTGATGCGGGCCTCGCACAAATTCAAATCGTCATTGGGCAATTGAACATGATCTGGAGCCCTCCGACCTGTACTGGTGCGCAACAAGCGGCTGTTGATCAGACAGTATGAACCCGCTATCGAATGGATGGTGCGTACATCAGGCCGCTCTCCATCCGTGAAGAATTCATGCTTGGCCGGAAGGGAAGCGCGGCAGCGGAGCAGCACCCGATCAGCGTGCCGACGATTCCCGCATTCCAAGCCTCGACAGGTAGCTCAGCGAACATGAATGCAGCGCAGGCCAAGCCTATGCCGAAAAGCAAGTTGGTCCACTTCAACCCCTTATTTGGACCTTCATATCTTATCTTGACGTCCTTTCTCGTCTGGTACCGGAGCACCTCAACATCTGAGTTGAGGTGGTTCGTGCGAGAAGAAAGCGGCAGTGCGGCGCACACGCCTATCCTACCCAAGCATCTGTTGGGCTATGCTAAGGAATAAATCGTCTAGACGTCGGACTAGATATGCATAGCGAAGCAATAGGGTCACACCATGCTTCGGTATAGGAGAAGATGACCTCTCGATAGATAGCCGCTCGCTGCCTGATATTGAAAAATGCATGTAGGTTCGACGAAGCGCATGAGCGGCATTTGCTCCAATGAACTCGAACACCAAGCATGCGGTTCAAAATGGCATCGGGAAGGCCGGCAGGTGGTTCTCCGCGAAACACGGATGAGCCATATGAACAGAATCGGGCAAGCATGCGCCGCTCGCTGGATCTTGGTCGCCCTGGTGATTGTCGCGCTCAGCGCCTGCACCTCGCGGTCGGGACCTGAAGTGCTGCAGCCGTCCGGTGTGGTTCGCGGCAGCAAGATCGTCACCATTTTTGTCGCGACCCTGCGAACGCCGGAGCCTGGATCGGCAACTGCATTCAGCAGCGGCCAGTCGCAGACACTTCGCTTCGCCCGGTACGTGATCTCGATCCCACCGACACACCGAACCGATGCGATCGAGTGGCCAAGTGACCCGCCTGATCCGGCTACCGATTTTGTCACCGTCGAGGCGGCGCGCCTCTCGGAGGCTGAGTTCCGATCCGGCATTGCCGGGGCGGAGAACAATGGACGGTCCATTCGGCTTTTCGTTCACGGATATAATAACAGCTTTCAGGAAACAGTTTATCGCCTCGCGCAGATTACCGCAGATGCTCACGATAATCGGGTCGCGGTGCTGTTTGCCTGGCCGTCCCATGGAAATCCGCTTAGCTACAGCGCGGACCTAGCGGCGGCGGGAGCATCGACGGACGGTCTTGCGAGGACCATCGAAATCCTGGCTGAGCGGCCGCGAGCGCGGGTCGTGTTGCTTGCTCACAGCATGGGAGGATGGCTGACGATGGAGACACTGGCCAAAATGAGCCGCGAGCGTCGTCGAGCGATGTTCGAGCAGTTCTCGAATGTCGTTTTGGCCGCTCCCGATATCGACGTCGTCGACATGGTACACCAGCTCGAGATCATCGGTCGGCTTCCGCGTCCTCTCACGCTGCTCGTATCGAGCGATGACACCGCTCTGACCCTGTCCCGCATCATCACCGGGGGGCGGCGTGTCGGCGCCGACGATGTCCACGATCCGTGGGTTCAGGCGGCGGCCAGGCGATATGGCGCCCGCGTTGTCGACATCTCGGAACTGACGACGTCCGACAGCTTCAGGCATGCGCGCTTTACCGCAATGGTCGCTCTCTACTCAAAATTTCAGGCTCAGATCGAAGACCCGCTCGGAAAGCGCTATGCTGGACCAGGCGTGTTCGTGTTCAAAGCCGCGACCTCGACGCTAGAGCCAATCGACCGGTGAGCGGCCGATTCGATCAACACTCTTAAAGCTGGGTCAGGGGCAGATGGCATCGTCGCAAGGAACAGATACTTCATCGCGAGGAACAGAGAATGCATGCATTCGCGCCCCTACGCTCGGGGCGGCCAAGGCTGCTGGCACGCGGACCACGCTTTATGTCGGTCTCACCCTGTGTCTGATTGCGCTGACGGCCGCCGTCCTGCTTGCCATGGGTCGGATGCCGATCTGCACCTGCGGGACAATCGAGGTCTGGCACGGGACAGTCAAGGATTCGGGCAATTCCCAGCACCTGACAGACTGGTACACCCCATCCCACATTATTCACGGCTTTCTGTTTTATGGCGGCACGTGGCTCGTCGGCATCGTGCGAGGGCGGCCGCTGCCGCTGGGCGTGGCGTTCCTGCTGGCTCTCGGCATCGAATGCGCCTGGGAACTGGCCGAGAACACGAACACGGTTATCGACCGCTACCGTGCGACGAATATTGCTCTCGACTACTATGGCGACAGTGTCATCAACTCAGTCATGGACATTGGCGCCATGATCGTTGGCTTCTGGCTCGCTCGGATCTGGCCCGTCTGGCTGACGGTGATGGTCGCTCTGCTCATGGAGCTAATCGTCGGATACTGGATCCGCGACAATCTCACCCTCAACGTCATCATGCTGATCTATCCCATCGAGGCCATCAACCAGTGGCAAGCGGGGAACTGACCAACCTGCTATCAAGCTGACCCACACTTCTTCATGTTTTAAGCGGTCAGCCGATCAGGCCTACTCGCGTGTTCTCAGCTCGGCGATGGCAGCAATCAAGCCGGATTGGTACTTCTCGAGCAGGAGCGCTATCACGTTCCCGGCGCTCTGACTTCCAACTCTTTTGACCAGGAAGCGGTTTAAGCTATCCTGTCTTGCACGGCATCGCTCAAACGCTTGCTCTGCAAGTTGCTCTGCCGTCTGGTTCGCCTGAAGCCTTCCCCTTATGACGGATGCAGCACAGACCTGCCATTGATCGTTGAGGGCTCTTGCCTCCTCAAAGACCGTGAGAGGATCGAACTCGTCAGCCTCGACGGAGGGGCCAACAATCAATGAGGCGACCAGGCATCCGGCGGCCAGCACACTACGCCAGCCATTCACTCGAATACGTGCGGATAGAAAAGTACCCGTATGTTCGGCCAGCGGAAGAGCGCGCCGGAGGGAATGCCGCCCGAGATCGACAGGGTGGCGGTGAACGGGAACCAACGGGACATCATACATGCTTATGCGTCCCGGTTGAGATGCTTAAGGCACGCAGAACCTGCTCTACCCAAGCGGAGCAATCCGCCTCCATTTGGCAGGGCGGGTTGGGCATGAGAACACGCTCCATCGCGTGCGCCAAACACCACCTCGCGAACTGCTCCGCGGTGGAATGGGTGTCCTGGATCTGGATGCTGCCGGCAGCCACGTGGATGTCGAGGTACTCCGCAATCCGTTCGACCGTCGGGCCAAGGGTTTGCGTGAAGAACTCTTCGCCCAGACGTGGGAAACGGCCGAGGGCACCGATGACCAGGCGCAGGGTAGCCACTGTCGCTGGAGCTTCCATGACCTTGAGAATTGCGATCCCGATCTGCCTCAGAGCAGCGGCTGAGTTCGGATCCTCCAGATCGGGGGATGGCAGCTCCCTTATGATGCACCCTGCTTCCGCGCCGATCAGCGACCTGAACAAATCATCCTTACTGTCGAAGTGGTTGTAGAGCGTACCCTTCGAGACTCCCGCTTGGACGGCGATCTCGTCCATGCTGGCTTCCGCATAGCCGTTTAGGAGGAAGACCTGTCGGGCGCCGTCGAGGATCTGACGCTTCTTGAGGATGCTCCGAAGATCAGCGGTACGGCCGTCACCCGCGGGAGGTATGTTACCGTGCATGATACATCCTTGAAACCTGTGACGTGGTTGATGGTGGGCCCCGGCACCGCTGCCGGGGCCCGGCGGGATGCTCATGGGGCCTGCGTGGAGGGGGCACAGGACTGCAAGCTGAGCTTCCCGCGGTGGGTAGATCGTTGTCGACGTGGACGCTCAGCGCGGTTTGATCGCGCTCCACTGTTTAGCGGAACCGCCTGAAGCGGGATCTCGTCCAGCTCTCGATTCACCTGAGGCCGGGGTTGCAACACAACCGGCTCCGATGACTGTTCAGCCTGCGATTTTGCGTATCGGGAAAGGCCGACCTTGATCGCGATCAGCGCGGGCGCGGCGACGACAAAAAGCAGGGCCACTGCATTGAACGCCGTATCGAAGGCGATCACGGTGGATTGACCTGTAACGACCCTGCCCAGCAGGCTCATGGCGGCGCGGCTGGCGGCCACGGCGTCCATTCCTTTTGCTGCCAGCATGGCTGTTGTCGTCGTCAGCCGCTCACTGACCGCAGGAACGCCTGCGGTGACGTGGGAGCCCAGCACCGCGACGTTGCCAGCGACGTTATGGTCGATCAGGGTCTGGAGCCAGGCGACTCCCATGAGGCCGCCAAGCTGACGCCCCGAGTTGAAGAGACCAATCCCGGACGCAAGATTGCGGCTGCTGAGATTGGTGAACGCGATCAGGGTGATTGACAGAAACAGAAAGCCGAGACCCAGGCCCCGCAACAGGATGGCCGCCATCATGTCGTCCGCGCCGCTTTCGCTGGTCGAGCCCGACAGCATCCACATCGCAACCATGATCAGCAGGATTCCAAAGGGCACCGTGGCGAACGGAGGAACGCGGCGGACCTGTATGAGGAAGGCGGCGATAAGGAGTGCTCCGACAAAAAGGGCGCCACTTGGCAAAAGGAGCAGGCCGGCATCGGTCGGCGTGAACGCAAGGATGGAGACGGCGAATGAAGGGATCAGGAACGCGCTCCCGAACAAAGCGGCGCCGGCAACAAAGCTGACGACAAAGGCAAAGGTGAAATCGTCAGACCGGAACGAGGTAAAATCAAGCAGGCCCTGATCCTTTGCCATGACTTGTTGGCCAAGAAAGGCCAGCAGGGTGGCTGTGCCGATCACCGTCAGCCACAGAATGCGTGGCTCCTCGAACCAGTCCCATCGGCTGCCCTGGCTGAAGACATAGGTGAAGCAGAAAAGCGTGACGGAGATCAGGACAAAGCCGATCCAATCAAACGGACGGCGCGGGGTTGTCGCGGGCGTTGGGCCGTCCGCAATCAGGAGCAGGCCAGCGGCCGCTAGCGCTACCGGAACAACGCTGAAGAAGATCCATGTCCAGGAGTGGGTATCGAGCAACCAGCCTTGTAGGGCAGGGGCGATCGTCGCGGGCGCGACGACCGACCCCATCGCAAACAGGGCCTGAAGGATCGGCTGGTGAGATTTTGGATAGGCGAGAAAGATGATCGCCTGCCCTCCTACAAGCAGGGTGCCGCCGGAGAAGCCTTGTATGACGCGGAGCGCGACCAGTAGGTCCAACCGAGCGGTGAGGGCGGCCAAACCGCAGGCAGCGCCCATAATCAGGATTGAGCCGATAATCAGACGACGCGGATTGATCCGTGTCATAAGCCAAGGAGCAGCGATGAACCCGATCAGCTTGCAAGCGGTGTATCCGACATCGAGCCAGGCGAACTCATCCGGCGTGGCATAGGTGTCGCCGATGATATCGCCCCGCCCAAGTGACAGGACGGTGCTGGCGATCGCCTCCGTCAGCGCGGCAAGCACGATGCCTGTAACAAGAAGGACTCCTGTCGCAGGCTTGTCGCGGCTCGGCAGGGCGACGACGGCCGTGGTCACGAGCCGCTTCCTTCGGTGATCTCGACCCGCGCGGACAGGCCGGGCACGAGGCGGCCGGGCAACGGATTGTTGGCGAACCGGATCTTGACCGGAACGCGCTGGACGACGCGAACGAAGTTTCCTGTCGCATTGTCTGCAGGGAGCAAGCTGAAGGCGGACCCGCTCCCGGGCGCGAAGCTGTCCACCACGCCTTCGAGCGCCTCATTCGGATAGCCATCGACGGTGATCCGGGCGTGCTGACCGGGCCGGATATGCTCGAGCTGGGTTTCCTTGAAGTTCGCCACGATCCATACATCGGCGACTGGAACGATATCGAGCAGGGCGCCGCCCGGCGCGACCAGCCGGCCAACGCGGACTTGGCGGTTGCCGATCACACCGCCGACCGGCGCATGGACCACAGTATTGTCGAGATCGATCTGGGCAAGATCGCGTGCCGCCTGGGCCTGCGCCACGGCCGCCACGGCCGCTTCGCGCTGCGTAGCAAGGACGGCGATACGCCGCTGCTGAGCCTCAACCGTTGCTGCCGCCGCCGATAGGCCCGCCTCGGCTTGCAATCGTGCCGCGTCGCTCTCATCGATCTGGGCCTGGCTGACAGCGTTGCTGCGGATCAGCTGGCGGTGGCGGCCGGAGGCTTTGGTCGCGCGGTTCAACTCGGCCACAGCCGATTGCTTCTGGGCTTCGGCCTGCCGGATGAGCGCATGCTGGAGTTCAGTCTCGGCATCGACATTGGTCAAACGAGCCTGAGCCGCTTCAATATTAGCAACAGCCTGCGCAAGCCGGGCCCGGTAGTCCCGATCGTCAATCCGGAACAAAACGTCGCCCGCCCGGACCGTTTGATTGTCCTCGATCTCGACCTCGGTGACGTAGCCCGCGACCTTCGGGGCGAGGGAGGTCACGTCGCCGCGAATGTAGGCGTTGTCCGTCGACGTCTCGTCGCCTGAGCGGGCCCAGGCCCATCCCGCAGCTGGAACCACCACGGCGCCAAGGCAGAGCAACAGGCCGATCCGCTTTTTCTTGCTGAGACGCGCCATGGCGCCCTCCGGTAATGGTTGTTACCAGCCGAATACGGTAATGCGCGTTACCAGTCAAGAGGATCTAAGCACCTGGATCTCATGCTCAATCTTCTTGATGCAGTCTGTTAGTGCAGTGCCTTGGAGCATGACCATTCAACGGACGTCGCGCTATTAATCTGGTGGCGTGGGCATCCACTCGATAGGTCTACGACGACTAAACGGAAGTTTAGGTTAGACAGAAGACGGCGCTGCCATTGACAAGTGTGGTAACGAGCGTTACCGATCCAGGGAATCTATCGGGAGAAGAGGTTCGAAGCCTGTGGGTGCAGCAAAGACAGGACGGCCAAGTGGCCGCCGGCAAGCCCTTCTACAAGCGGCTGCCGAGGTTTTCTTCGAACAAGGGTTCGTAGCGACCAGCATTGGTGCGATCATCGAACGTGCCGGTGGCTCGAAGCGCAACATTTACAGTGAGTTCGGCAACAAGGAGGGCCTGTTCTCAGCCATCGTCACAAGCACCGCGGACAGGGCTTTGTCGACCTTGGCGATTGAGCAGATCGAGGGACGCGATCTGCAGGAGACGCTGACAGCGTTCGGTCGGCAGCTCATGGCCATTTACATGTCACCCACCTTGATTGGCGTTTATCGGATTGCTGTCACCGAGGCCAACCGCTTCCCTGATCTGGTGAAGTCGTTCTATGAACAAGGACCGGGCCGAGCCGCGTCCCAACTCGCAGAGGTGCTTGAAGGCGCCAAGGAACGAGGGGAAATCCGGGCGGATGATTGCCTGCGTGTTGCCGGGCATTTCGTCGGCATGATCCGCGACAACCTTCATCTGCAGGTCGTTCTCGGACTCCGCCCACCCCCGTCGGAGCAAGAGGTGCGAGAGGCGGTCGCTTCCGCCGTCGAGATCTTTTTGAACGGCGTTCGACCTCGCCGAGACAAATAGAATATTTTCCGATCTCGAGTGTTCCCTTAGCGGGACCTCCGATCCTGGGGTCTCCTGGGTCACCGATGCCCACAATTCATGCTGGCGCGAGCCGAGCCAAGCCATATGCGAAGTGGCATGGCCACATTCGGGTAGTTTAGGCAACATAATTTCAAAGGTCAGAGAGATGCGCTTCCGTGATGCGTCCAGGGTAGGAGCATGAGTTCGCCTGCCCAAAACATCGGAACAGGTGCTATATTCAGCACTGACAGGCCTCAGGCTTTCTTTGTTCGGCAGGAGCAGCCGATGACGAGAGCGTCTCACTCACCGACCGAAACTATCCCCGATGCCATGCGTGCGCTGCAAATTATCGAGTGCATGCCCGGCCACGCGTGGTCGGCTGACGCCACCGGAAGGTTCACTTACGTCAGTCCAAGTATCCTGGCGTTCCTTGGCAAGGCACCCGTCGACCTCAATCCTTCCGGGAATGAGGATGAGTTCGGCTGGCGTCGAGCCATCCATCCCGATGATTATGATCGTGTCGCCGCCCGGTGGCGGCATTGCCTTGAAACCGGCGATCCTTATGACGTCGAGCATCGCCTGAGGTGTGTCGATGGCGTCTATCGCTGGTTCCGAATCTCAGGACGCCCGTCCCGCGATAGCCAGGGGCGCATTACCCAATGGTACGGCACAACGATAGACATTGAGGACCAAAAGCGGGCCGAGGCGGCGTTGCGCGATCGGGAGCGGGAACTCTCCCAGCTCGTGGACATGGTTCCGAGCCATGTTTGGCGTCTCACACCTGACGGCGAGCCGACCTTCTTCAACAAGCGCATGGTGGATTATCTCGGTTTGGATGTGGCGGATACGGACAAGCCCGGTATGAGCCGACTGGAGGCGGTCATAGAGTGCGTCCATCCGGACGACGCGGCGGCGTTCAGGGACACTCTCCAGCGGTGCCTTGCCACGGGCGAGAGCTTTGCGTTGCGGTATCGCCTGCGCTGTGCCGATGGCATCTACCGCTGGATGTCGAGCCGCGCCGAGCCGCTGCGAGATCATGATGGCAATATCGTCCAGTGGTACGGGCTCTGTCATGACATCGACGATCAGATGCGTGCCGACGAGGCCTTGCGGCAAAGCGAGCAGCAGCTTCGGCAGATGATCGACGCCGTGCCGGTCCGCATCTGGAGCGCGACGCCCACGGGCGAGATCGTTCACTTCAACAAGCAGTACCGTGATCATTTTCGCTCCGTCATCGCGAATTTCGACGATTCCGTAGAGCCGCGCATCGAAACATTGCTACGAGAGCTGATTCATCCCGAAGATGCTCCCGAGGTGCAGCATACGTTATGGAACTGTTTCGAAACCGGCGGCGGGTGCGTGATGCGGTTTCGGTGGCGGGAGAAAGATGGCCTCTACCGGTGGGCGGAGTGCCGGGTCGCGCCTCGTCGTGATCAAGACGGAGCAATTGTGCAATGGTACGGAGTTTCTCTCAATGTCGACGATGAGATGCGAGCGCAGGAGGCGCTTCGGCGGAGCGAGCGGCAGCTTCAGCAGATGATCGACGCCGTGCCGGCTGTCATCTGGTGTACGACCCCGGAAGGGATCCCGTGCTATCTCAACAAGCGGGCGACGGATGTCATCGGCATCACGTTGAAGGATTTGATCGCGCCTGACGGCTCGCGGTACCTAACGGTCGTTCATCCGGAGGACCGGGACGTGGTGGATCAGGCGCTCGCACGTTCGATCGAGACGGGCACGTCCTTCGTGGGGAGATATCGCCAACGCCGATCCGACGGCCGTCATCGCTGGGTCGAGAGTCGTGCGGAACCGTTGCGTGACGACTCCGGCAAGATCGTCCAGTGGTACGGCGTGAGCGTCGACATCGACGACTTGGTGACCGCACAGGAGGCCTTGCGTGACCGGGAGCGGGAACTGTCTCAGCTCGTGGACATGGTCCCGGTCCACATCAGGCGTCTGACACCTGAAGGTGAGCCGACCTTCTTCAACAAGCGGTTGCTGGACTTCTTTGGTCTGGGGAGCCCGGCCCAATTGGACAAGCCCGGCATGAGCCGGCTGGCGGCCGCCATCAAGACCCTCGTCCATCCCGATGACTCAGACCGTCTGCTGGCGACCGTCCGCCACTCGGTGGCTACCGGCGAACCCTACTCCATGAAATACCGCATGCGTCGGGCGGACGGAGCGTACCGCTGGGTTGATGGCCGCGCGGAACCGCTGCGGGATCAAAGCGGGGCGATTGTGCAATGGTACGTGATTTCCATCGACATCGACGATGAGATGCGTGCGCAGGAAGCGCTGCGCGAGCGCGGGCAGGAGCTTTCGCAACTCGTGGATATGGTCCCGAGCCTGCTCTGGCGGCTATCCCCTGAGGGCGAGCCGACTTTCTTCAGCAAGCGGTTGATCGAATTCTGTGGCTTGGATGTCGGGGCCCTCCAGGGACCGGGCAAGAACCGACTGTTGGCTGCCATCGCGACCCTCTTCCATCCCGACGACCAAGCCAGGCTGGCGGAAGCGCTTACCCACTCCCTCGTCACCGGTGAGAGTTTTGCCCTGACCTATCGCCTGCGCCGGGCCGATGGGATTTACCGCTGGATGTCGGGCCGTGCCGAGCCGCTCCGGGATGAGAGCGGAGGCATCGTTCAGTGGTTTGGCCTCTCGCACGACATCGACGGTGAAGTTCGAGCGCAGGAAGAGTTGCGCCTGGCGCGGGAGAGCCTGGCCCGGGCAAGCCAGGCCGCAAGCCTTGCTGAGCTTTCGGCATCCATCGCACACGAGGTGAACCAACCCTTGGCGGCGATCGTCACCAACTCCAATGCCTGCCAGCGCTGGCTCTCGGCGACCCCTCCGAACCTCGAGCGCGCTCAGAAAACCGTGGAACGCATCATTCGTAATGCAAATGCCGCCGCCGACGTCGTGAGCCACATCCGCGCCCTGTTCAAGCACTCCGTGGAGAGCCGGACGAGCACGGCGCTCGGCAGCGTCATCGCCGAGGCACAGAACCTCATGGCCGAAGAGGCGGCCCGGCGCCGCATTCGCATGAATGTTGAGGTTGAAAGCGACCTTCCGCCTATCGCGCTCGATCGCGTCCAGGTTCAGCAGGTCCTCGTCAATCTCATCCGCAACGGCATGGAGGCGATGGACTCAGTCACAGGCAACAGAGTTCTCGGCATCCGTGTGCACCGATCGGACGATGTGGTTCAAATCGACATCAGTGATCGCGGCCCTGGTGTCGAGGATCCGGAGAGGATGTTCGAGCCCTTCTTCACGACGAAGGAACACGGCATGGGCATGGGGCTGGCAATCAGCCGATCGATTGTCGAGTCTCACGGCGGGCGGTTATGGGCCGAGAATAACGAGTCACAGGGGGCGACGTTCACCTTCACGCTGCCAGTTGAAGTAAAAAGTCACCATGACGCCCGGACGCCCGCATTGTCTCCGTCATAGGGAGCAAGCGCGTGGCCGGGCGGCGAGCGAAGTATGGAGACAACGGCGGTCACCATCTTTGGCCCTCGCTTCCCTTCCTCGTGGAACTCGGAGGCATTCCCATGAACACGCCCGACGTCAAAGCTGAACGCCCGCTGGTTCTCATCGTGGATGACGACGAGGAGGTCAGGACCGCGCTCCAGGAGCTCATGGAGTCCGTCGGCCTCGATGCGGTTGGTTTCGCGTCGCCTCGCGAATTGCTGGACTCTGAGCTTCCCGACCGCCCCGGCTGCCTGGTGCTCGACGTCCGTATGCCCGGGGCAAGCGGCCTCGATCTTCAGCAGCAACTGGCAGCGAAGGGCAACCTGAAGCCGATCATCTTTCTCACCGGCCATGGCGACATTCCGATGACGGTCCAGGCCATGAAGGCCGGAGCCATCGATTTCCTCACAAAGCCGGTCCGCGATCAGACCCTGCTTGATGCGGTAACACTTGCTATCGAACGGGATATCGCACAGATGGCGGATGCCCGTCGCGCCAGGAAACACCTTGACCGGTTTGCGACCCTGACCCTCCGTGAGCGGCAGGTCCTGCGCGAAGTGACGCGCGGCCGGCTCAACAAACAGATCGCTTTTGATCTCGGCATCAAGGAGATCACGGTCAAGCTTCATCGCGGCAATGTCATGCGCAAGATGCAGGCGGCGTCCGTCGGCGAGCTGATCCGCGCCTGGGAGACGCTGCCCGGCGACCTACGCGATAAGGCGTGAATCCTAGACCTCGGTATGGTTTCCAAGTGGAATGATTCAGCGCAGCCTTGCGAAGTCGGCCTGACAGGCCGCAGCAGCAAAGGTCACCCACTTGTTCAATCCGCCAGTCATCGCGGTCGTGGATGACGAGGAGGCCATCCGTGATGCCCTCTCCGATCTCCTTCTGGTTATGGGTTATTCCTGCCAAGCCTTCGACCGGGCCGAAGCCTTCCTGGCCGCCGATGCACCCAATCGCTTCGACTGTCTCATCACCGATATTCGAATGCCAGGCATGAACGGTCTGGAGTTGCTCCAGCATCTTAAAGCAGCCGGCTCGACCCTGCCGGTGATCATCGTGACCTCCATGAACGACCCCTTGGTTCGGAGCCGGGCACTCGAGAGCGGGGCGCACGCATATCTCACAAAGCCGGTTACCGACGACGTCCTCCTTGAGAGCCTCAAGACCGCGCTGCCGGGCAGGCAGATCCCAGGTGAAGATGAAGAAGGCCCGTCAGGCAGCTAGAAACCGGCAAGGTCCGGCGCCACCTCCAAGGCCGGACCTAAACCTCGGTATAGGCATCATAGACGTTCCGAGTGGTCATCTACGCCGCTGGCTCAATAGAAGGATCTCCGGGAGGCAGGCATGCTTCCAACACCTCCATAGATTCGGTCGCGGGTTCGGCGGTCAGCAGGAGACAACCATGAACTTGCACAACACCTCACAGCCCTCACTCAAGCACTGTGCCGACAAGGTGAACGCGAAGTACATCCACGGTAGACCGGAGCCCGAGTTGGTTCCGTCGCGCTACGCGCTAAAAGTCGGCGCGATTGACGTAATAGTGATCAGCGATGGGGTGCTATCGCTGCCCGGCGCAATGTTGGGGCACAATGTCGACCCGGCTGTCCGGTCGTCATGGCTGGAGGACAGGTTCCTGCCGCCGGACGTGCTCGAGTGGGCACTGAACGTGGTCGTGGTGCGGAGTGGTGGCCGGACCATCCTCATCGACGCCGGAATGGGTATGGAGTTTCCGGACTTGCCGCGGGCCGGGCGGTTGGTTCAGCGACTGGAGGCCGCCGGACTCGATCTGGCATCCGTGACCGACGTGGTGCTGACCCACCTCCATATGGACCACGTGGGCGGGCTGCTCGTCGACGGAGTGAGGGACCGGCTGCGTCCGGACCTGAGGATCCACGTGGCAGCCGCCGAGGCCAAGTTCTGGGAGGCGCCTGATTTCTCCCGTGTGTCCATGCCGCCGGGTTTCCCGGACGCGCTTCGGCGGACGGCCAAACGGTTCCTGAACGAGTACGACAGCCAGTTGAGGCCGTTCGAGCAGGAGTACGAGGTGGCCCCAGGGGTGATGGTCACTCGCACCGGCGGTCACACCCCCGGGCACAGCGTGGTCCGCCTAGCGTCCGGCGGCGACCGGCTGACGTTCGCCGGCGACGCCGTGTTCCAGGTCGGGTTCGACCATCCCGACTGGTACAACGGCTTCGAACACGACCCCGAGGAAGCGGCCCGCGTCCGGGTCCAACTCTTGCGGGAGCTGGCGGCGAAGCGCGAGTCGCTGGTGGCCACGCACCTGTCGTTCCCGTCCGTCTGCCATGTGGCGGTCGACGGCGACGTCTTCCGATGCGTACCGGCCCCCTGGGAGTACTGACCGCTTGTTACGTTAGGGCCGAACCAGACCGCCCGTATACGTTTGAATACTCGGTCGATCATCCTGCGCCCGCGCCGCACCGGCTTGTGCTCCGGCAGCATGCCGGTGTAGGGGCTCTGCTCGGGATCGATCCGGCCGACTTCTATTTCGCTGTCAATCGATGAGATGAGATATCTGACGAGGACGCCGTCAGCGAACGTCGAGATACATCTTTGGCGGTTTCTCTGTGAAGGATAACCGGCTGAGCGTTGAGCGATTCACCCATGTGCGACGCACCTTCAACTCTATTGGGCACGGGAGCGGACCGGTGCGACGGATCGAGTTCGAGACCTGTAATGCGGCAGCATCGAAGCCTCAGATCGTCCTGACAGGGAGTCCACTTCGGGCCCACGTTGCCAACTCAATTCATCCAGCGGATCTGAGGCAATTTCTATGCAACTCCCATGCTGTCACAGGTAAGACCTAAACTTCGGTATAGTCGTCGTAGACTTATCCAGAAGGTATCCAGGCCTTGGGATTAATAGCGAGATCTCCGCTGGGCATGCATGCTTCGAAGGCAATGACAGAGCCCATCACGGAGATAGTCTATGGACACAGCAACCTCAGAATATGCCAAAGCATCCCACTTGGAGTCTCATGTCCAGCGTTTGAACTATGCAGCGCAGTCACCTGAGCTCTTCAAAAAGCTCACCGACTTCTCAACTTCCATCAGGAAAGGCAGCATCGAGGCGTCGATTATTCACCTGGTTGAGATCCGCGCGTCTCAGCTCAACGGCTGCAGTTTCTGCCTCGACATGCATGTGAAGGAGGCAAAGATCCATGGTGAGCGCGAACTGCGGCTTCACCATATCGCAACGTGGCACGAGTCGCCGCTGTTCGAGCCGCGGGAACGCGCCGCCCTTGCCTGGACCGAAGTGCTGACACGGCTGCCCGAGGGCGGCGTGCCGGATGATCTCTATGAACGTGTTCGCGGCCACTTCTCCGAGAAGGAGTTATCCGACCTGACCTTTGTGGTGATGGCAATCAACGCCTGGAACCGGGCAGGGGTGGCCTTCCGGTCTGTACCGGGATCGGCCGACAAACTCTACGGGCTCGACAAGGCTGGTCTGAACTGAGCCGGGCCGTCTTAGCACACAAGCATCGACCCCCGAACGCCAGCAAGGCTCTATTACAGGAGATTGAACATGAAGATCGTCATCAATGGTGGAACCGGTCTGATCGGTTCGAGGACAGTCACCCGCTTGCGTGGTGCCGGGCACGACGTGGTTGCCGCGTCGCCCCAAAGCGGCATCAACTCGGTCACGGGCGAGGGCCTCGCCGAAGCGGTGAAGGGAGCCCAGGTCATCGTCGACCTGTCGAACTCGCCTTCCTGGGAGGATGCCGCCGTTCTCGAGTTCTTTCAGAAGTCAACTGGCAATCTCCTCGCCGCCGCAAAGGCGAACGGGGTCAAGCATTACGTGGCCTTGTCCGTCGTCGGAACGGAGCGGCTGCAGGCGAGCGGCTATTTCGTGGCCAAGCAGACACAGGAGACACTGATCAAAAACTCGGGTGTCCCCTACACCCTCGTCCATGCGACGCAGTTCTTCGACTTGCTGGGCTTCCTGGTCAACTCTTGGGCGCTCGGCGATAAGGTGGTTGTGCCCACGGCCCTGATCCAGCCGATCGCCCCGGATGACGTCGCCGACGTGATGGCGGAAGTGGCGTTGGCCTCGCCCCGCAACGGCATCCTTGAGATCTCTGGCCCGGAGCGGTTCCCCATACGCGATCTGGTGGCGAAGTATCTGGCTGCGACGGGGGACGCCCGGGCTGTCGAAGCCTCGGCCGATGTCCCCTATTCCGGGGCCAGGCTCGAAGAGGCCACGCTGGTTTCGGACAACAATCCACGCCTCGGCAAGATCGATTTCGATCAATGGTTCCAGTCCAGAGCTAAAGCTGCCTGAGTGGCTGCTGTCACCATCGGTCCAACTGAGATCAATCCAGAAAGGCATCCATGATGATCAAGGAACTCTGCAGCGCAGCCGTCGCGCTGCTCCTTATCGCCAGCACCGCCGGCGCTCACGACACCCGCTCGACCGGCGAGATTTCTAAGGTAACGCTCGTCTACGAGCATGAACTTCCGAACGTGCCAGGCAAGAGCATGAAGGGCGTTCTGGTCGAATACGGGCCTGGAGGCTATGACGAAGCCCATACGCATCCATCATCGGCCTTCATCTATGCGACGGTCCTCGAAGGAGCGATCCAAAGCCAGGTCAACGACGGACCGGTCAAGACCTACCGCACTGGCGAAAGCTTCTCGGAGTATCCGGGCGATCGCCACGCTGTGAGCAAAAACGTCAGCACGACGGAGCCTGCACGCCTGCTGGCCGTCTTCGTGGTCGACACCGCTGAGAAGGAACTGCTCTTCCCAATCAAGCCGGCCACGCGATAGGACGGCTATGGTCGTGTGAATGTGTCTGCAAACCAGAAGGAGGTAGACATGCATAACGATGACTGCTGCAAACCGCACCGGCGCTCATTTCTGGCAGCGATGGCCGGCATCACGGCGACGGGTTTGACGGCGACAGGATCAGGTGCTGCTGCCCAAACTGCAGCTCCCAACTTTTATGCTGATCCCGCCAACCCGGCTCTCCCGAAAGGGAGCATGAAGTTGGACGCGTCCAGGGCAGCCCTGGTCGTCGTTGATCCGCAGATCGACTTCATGAGCCCGCAAGGCAAAGCATGGCCGGTCGTGGGCGAAAGCGTCACCGAGCACAATGTCGTTCCGAATCTCGGTCGTTTGTTTGAAGCTGCGAAGACAGCCGGAATGGTTGTCGCGATCTCTCCCCACCACTACTATCCTTGGGATCACAATTGGAAAATCCAAGGTCCGCTTGAGGTCTTTCAACATCAGGTGGGAATCTTTGATCGGACAGGCCCCTACACGGTTGATGGCTTCCGCGGATCCGGCGCGGACTTCTTGCCGGAATTCAAGAAGTACATCGAGGATGGTCAGACGATCATTTGCTCGCCGCATAAATTGTATGGGCCGCAGGCCAACGACCTGCCCCTCCAGCTCCGCAAGCAGCGGGTCGATCAGATCGTTCTTGCCGGGATGCTTGCCAATATGTGCATTGAATCGCACTGCCGGGAGTTTCTGGAACAGGGCTTTGAGGTTGCTGTCGTCCGAGATGCCATAGCGGCACCGAAGTTTCCGGAAGGCGATGGCTATCTCGCGGCGCTCATCAATTTCCGCTATATGGCGAACGGCCTTTGGACAACGGACGAAACGGTCCAAATGCTTCAGAAGACCTGAGCCTAGATTACTGTGTGGATAGATGACCGTCAGACGTGCGGGCCATCAATCAAGAAAAAGCTCACAGATCAACGTCCTTTGTGACGTCAGTGCTTGCTGGGTCTGTCGCTCTAAAATTGTCTTATCAATGGAGCCGCAAATGGCTGCACCGGGAATGTGCAATCCTGCCTGCCGAGATGTGATCGGACTCGGCTTGAGTGCAGCGCTAGTCGCCTGCTTACCCGCCGTGCCCGCAGCCGCTCAGCCGGCGGGCCATGTCAACTTACCAAATGAAAGGGACAACAACATGAATATAATCACCACAAAGGACGGCACCCGGATCTTCTACAAGGACTGGGGGCCCAAAGACGCTCAGCCAATCGTGTTCCATCATGGCTGGCCATTGAGTGCCGACGACTGGGATAACCAGATGATGTTTTTCCTGGCGGAAGGATATCGCGTGATCGCCCACGACCGCCGGGGTCACGGGCGCTCGGACCAAACCGACGGCGGCAACGAGATGGACACCTATGCAGCCGATGTCACCGAGCTGGTCACGACGCTCGACCTCAGGAACGCAGTCCACATCGGCCACTCGACCGGTGGCGGCGAGGTCACCCGGTATGTGGCACGAGCGCGACCAGGACGCGTGGCCAAGGCCGTGTTGATCGACGCGGTCCCGCCGGTGATGGTCAAGAAGGATTCAAACCCTGGCGGGACGCCACTCGAGGTATTTGACGGATACCGTGCCGCCCTGGCCGCCAACCGCGCCCAACTTTACCTCGATATCCCGAGCGGCCCATTCTACGGCTTCAACCGGCCCGGCGCGAAGGTGTCGGAGGGACTGATCCGCAATTGGTGGCGGCAGGGCATGATGGGGAGCGTCAAGGCCGGGTATGAGTGCATCAAGGCCTTCTCCGAGACCGACTTCACCGAGGATCTGAAGACAATCGACGTGCCGGTGCTGGTGATCCACAGCGAAGACGACCAGATCGTGCCCTATGCCGATTCAGCGCCGCTGACCGTCAAGCTCCTGAAGAATGGCACGCTTAAAACCTACAAGGATCTGCCGCACGGCCTGTGCCAGACCCATCCCGAGATCGTGAATCCGGAGATCCTTGCCTTCATCAGGGCCTGAACGTCGGTCTCCACAGGTGCATCAAGGGTCGGCCGGAAATTCCGCCGACCCGCCGACGCCGGCAGAGGCGTCATGATCCATTCGCACTGCCGATCTGATAGGAAGGATATGACGATGCCTGGGACAGATAACAGAGTGGTCGCCGGTGTCTCGGTTCCGGACACTCCGATCGTTGATGCCGCTCTCGCGTACGCTCGGCAGCGATGCGAACCATACTTGTTCAATCATGTCGTTCGTTCCTGGCTGTTTGCCACCCGCCTCGGCCAGCTTCAGAACATCACGCATGACGCTGAGGTCGTTGCTGTCGGAACTTTGCTGCATGATATCACGCTCAATGAACGGTTTACCGGACCACGGCGCTTCGAGGTGGAAGCCGCCGATCTCGCCAGTAGCTTCGCAAGAGAAAGCGGCGTCGACGAACGCCGGGCCCAACTGATCTGGGATAGCGTCGCCCTCAACTCGACACCCTCGATCGGGCTCTACAAGGAGACAGAGGTCGCACTGTGTACCGCCGGCATCTGCCTGGATGTCATCGGCTTGCAGTATGATCGCATCCCATCCAAAGAGATCGACAAAATTGTCGCTGAATTCCCGAGGCTTGGCATGAAGAAGCGAATGGCAGGATGCTTCTGTCACATCGCGAAGGTAAAGCCCGAGTTGACCTACGATAACTTCGTTCGAGATTTCGGAGAGCGCTTTGTCGAAGGCTACAAGGCTCCTTCATCTGTCGATTTTGTAGCGGATGCCCCGTTTCCTGAGTGACGCAGAGATTATTGCTGCGACAGAAGCCTCCCCGTGAAGGCAAGGCGTAGAGTTTGCAGGGTGATCCAGCCGATGACCAGGTTGGCGCCGATGAAAAGCGGGATGGCCAAGCAGGCAATCGGCCCCGCCTGTCCCCGCTCGACGAAACGCAGGGCCGCAAGCGGCAGGGCGGAGACGCCGAAGGTGTAGGCCCAAGCCGCGGGCGAGAATGCCTGCTGTCGAAGCCAGGGCACAAGGCGCAGCATGACGAGGGCTTGGAGCAGCGCGTATCCGAACAGCATCTGGACGAAGCGGTCCGGCGGCCCCTCGGTCACGGCAAGGTATGCCACGGATCCGACGGCAGGGGTCGCGAGGTGCAGTCCCATCGTGGCCCGCAATGCTATCGGCAATGTATGGGTCATCAGGCGATGCAGCACGATCGATTCCAGCACGACGAGCGAGAGGAAGCCTGCCCCGAAGAACAGCAGCCCTGGCTCCGAGTAGCCGAAGGAACCGCATGCGATGGCGCTGACGAAGCATCCGCCGACCGTAGGCATGTACAGGGCCGGCGTGGTCGCCTCTGTCTGGCGTCCGCCCTGCCACAGCTCACCCACGACCCACGCGCTGTACAGGATCTGGCTCGCAACGCCCAGCACGAACATCGCCCAGGCGATGGCAGCGATGTACGGAGCGACCGCCGTGGAGGCGATCATGGTCGCCACGGGTATCAACGCAATGAAGAAGCCTTGGATGGGATGCCGGAGTTCGGCGGCGGCCTCCTCGCGGGACATGGCCCATTTCCATCCGTAGAGGACGATCCAGAGAAACCACACCGATCCTGCAGCTACGGAGAGAGCTTCTCCCGGAAAGGCAGGGGCATCCCAGACCCTCGCGGCCGTGCGCCATCCGTTGCCAAGGCCGCCTAGGCCGAGGACCATGCCGAAGAAGGTCGCCGGGACGACGGGCGACAGGAGATACGCCGATCGTGCTCGGTTGCGTTGTGTCGGATTCTGCATGGGTCGTCAGGTTAGCCAGAATCGGATGACGAGGCTGACCGCTCCCGTCGTGCCGACGCCGGCGGCCCAGAGGCCCACGAACCACAGCCAGCGGCGCACGGCGGAGCCCTGTTCGAGATCGTTGGTCATCAGTGGTATCCCTCGTGTCCGGTCTTGCCGCGGAACACCCAATACGAATACCCGGTGTAGGCGAGGATGATCGGGATTAGGACACTCGCACCGACCAGCATGAACTGGAGGCTGGAATGCGGCGCCGCGGCCTGGTGGATGGTGACGGCATTCGGCACCACGTATGGGAACATGCTGACACCCAACCCGAGGAGGCAAAGGGCGAACAGCGCCAGCGTCAGCAGGAACGGCCAGTACTCCCAGCGGCGCATCAGGCTCACCAGCAACATCCCGGAGCAGAGGCCGACGAGCAGCGGCACCTGGGCGGTGAACAAGACCTGAGGCCAGGCGAACCAGCGCTCGTAATAGGCGCCGCTGAGGAACGGCGTTGCTACGCTGACAAGGCCGATGCAGGCGATCAGTGCGATGGCGAGCTTGCCGGCGAGGCGGAAGCTGTGGTTCTGGACGGCACCTTCGGTCTTCATCACCAGCCAGGTCGCACCCAGCAGGGCATAGCCGACCACGAGGCTGACGCCGACCAGCAGGCTGAAGGGCGTGAGCCAGTCCCACCAGCCGCCGGCATAGGAGCGTCCCTCGACCACGATACCCTGAAGCAGGGCGCCGAGCGTGATGCCCTGCGCCAGCGTGGCGACGATTGAACCCGTGGTGAAGGCGAAGTCCCAGTAGCGACGGTGGCCCGGATCGCGCCAGCGGAACTCGAAGGCGACCCCGCGGAAGATCAGCGCCAGCACCATGGCGATGATCGGCGCGTAGAGGGCCGGCAGGATGATGGCATAAGCCAGCGGGAAGGCCGCCATGAGGCCGCCGCCGCCCAGCACCAGCCAGGTCTCGTTGCCATCCCAGACCGGGGCGACCGAGTTCATGGCGCTGTCGCGCTCCGGACCCGGCGCGAAGACAGGGAACAGGATGCCGATGCCGAGGTCGAAGCCGTCCATCACCACGTAGGCAAAGACGGCAACCGCGATGACGAAGGCCCAGAGGGTGGGGAGGTCGAGAAGGGTTGTCATGGTTCAGGCCTCCGCGCCAAGGGTGCGGTCCGGATCGACGGCCGGAGCCGGGGTAATGCCGGCCGTGCGAATGGGATGGTCAGGACCTTCCTCAGGGCCGGTCTCGCCCGATTGGGGCGGCTTGCTCATGAGCTTGAGAATGTAGCCTGTGCCGGCCCCGAACACGATGAAGTAGACCACGATGAAGGTCAGCAGCGACGCGGCGACCGCCGGAGCCTCAAGCGGTGAGACCGACTCGGCAGTCCGGAGCAGGCCATAGACGGTGAAGGGCTGGCGCCCGACCTCCGTGGTAACCCAGCCGGCGATTACGGCCACGAATCCCGCGGGCCCCATGGCCAGCGCCAGCCAGTGCAGCGGGCGCCAGTCGTAGAGCCGGCCCCGGAACCGGCCCCACAGGCTGAGCACTCCGAGGCCCAGCATGAGAGTGCCCAGGCCCACCATGATGCGGAAGGACCAGAACACCACGGGCACATAGGGCCAGTTGGCGCGGTCGAACGTGTCGAGCCCATCCACCGGAGCATTCAGGTCATGCTTGAGGATGAGTGACCCTACTTTCGGGATCTCGATGGCATAGCGCACCGTGCCGGCCTCCTGATCGGGGATGCCGAACAGGATCAGGGGAGCGCCATGCGGGTGGCTCTCGAAGTGACCTTCCATCGCCATGACCTTGGCGGGCTGGTGCTCCAGAGTGTTGAGCCCGTGCATGTCGCCCACGAAAATCTGAAGCGGGGCGACAACGGCGACCATGCCCATCGCCATCGAGAACATCACCTGGGCGCCCTTGTTGGTGCGCTCGCGCAGGAGATGCCATGCCCCGACACCGCCTACGACCAGCCCCGTCGTGAGGTAGGAGGCGAGCACCGTATGGACGAGGCGGTAGGGGAAGGACGGGTTGAACACGATGGTCCACCAATCTTCGGGAACGAACTGTCCGGCCTCGTTGATGGTGTGACCGACCGGGGTTTGCATCCACGAGTTGGCGGACAGGATCCAAAAAGCCGAGATGCAGGTGCCGATGGCGACAGCAAGGGTCGCGGCGAAGTGCAGCCGTCGCCCGACACGCCCCATGCCGAACAGCATGATGCCGAGGAAACCGGCCTCGAGAAAGAAGGCTGTCAGAACCTCGTAGGCCATCAGCGGGCCGACGATCGGCCCGGCCTTGTCGGAGAACACCGACCAGTTGGTGCCGAACTGGTAAGACATGACGATGCCGGACACGACGCCCATGGCAAACGCCAGGGCGAAGATCTTGAGCCAGTACTTGAACAGGTTGAGATAGACCTCGCGCCCGGTCCACAGCCACAGTCCCTCCAGCACGGCAAGATAGCTCGCCAGCCCGATCGAAAACGATGGGAAGATGAAGTGGAACGAGATCGTGAACGCGAACTGGAAACGTGCCAGGAGCAGGGCGTCGAACTGGTCAAACATTGGGCTCTCCCTTGGATGAGAGGGCGGTAGTCGATTGGGCCTGTTCGTTGACGTGAAAACGAAAGACGTCGGGACTCGCGTGGTGCGCCACGACGTCGAAGTCGTACTCGCCGTCAAGGTCCAACTCGACCAGGATATTCGCTAAAGGGGCCATGATGATGGCCGTTCCGACGAAGCGGCGGAGGTCTTCGCGCTCCTCGGGCAGATTCTCGATCCTGCGGGTCGCATCGAATCCGACCGGATTGGTTTGGACAACCGCTGCAGTGGCTAGGGCGCTCTCCATGGTTCATCTCCAACGGTGTTGCGGTCGAACGAGAGGGTGATGCAACACCCCGGCGGGTCACTGCAGGTCGCATTGCCCCGCGCTTGCTGTATGGGTTACCTGTACATGCAAGGTGCATACATATGGCTGCATGCAGTGTAAAGGGTGCATCTGGTCAAAGCGGGGATATGCGGCATTTCGCTCAGAAGCTGGCGGAATCGTAGTGCACCAGTTATATGTATTTGGGAATTATTTGTATGGTTCATCAAACCATACAAATGAATCTGGAAGGTCAGGAGAGATAGATGGATACCCGCTTTGGCTCCTATAGCATTGCGTCTTCGGACCGGTTTGATCCGGAGCAGTTCTTCCGAGGATCCTTGGCTGATCTCAAGGCGGACGGCCGCTACCGGACCTTTCTCGAGCTGGAGCGCAGGGCAGGGCAGTTCCCCCTCGCTGATGCACCGGGGCGGTCCGACCCTGTCATCGTGTGGTGCTCGAACGACTATCTCGGCATGGGCCAGCACCCGGTGGTGCTCAAGGCCATGCACGAGGCCATCGACCGGGTGGGGACCGGGGCTGGTGGAACCCGCAACATCTCCGGCAACACCCGCGACCATGTCCTGCTCGAGCGCGAGCTTGCCAACCTGCACGGCAAGGAGGCGGCCCTCGTCTTCGCCACCGGCTACGTGACCAACGAGGCGGCGCTCTCGACGCTGGCGGGAATGATCCCGGGCTGCATCGTGTACTCGGATGCCCTGAACCATGCCTCGATGATCGCGGGCATCCGGCATTCCAAGGCCGAGAAGCGCATCTTCCGCCACAACGACGTGGAGCACCTCGAACACCTGATGGCGGCCGACGATCCGGCGCGGCCGAAGCTGGTGTGCTTCGAGAGTGTGTACTCGATGGATGCGGACGTCGGCCCAATCAAGGCGATCTGCGACGTCGCCGAGCGCTACGGCGCCATGACCTATCTTGACGAGGTCCATGCCGTCGGATTGTACGGTGAGCGCGGCGCTGGCGTGGCCGAGCGCGAGGGCCAGATGCATCGCCTAACGGTGATCCAGGGAACCTTGGGCAAGGCCTTCGGCTGCGGCGGCGGCTACATCGCGGCCTCGGCTCCCCTGATCGATTTCGTGCGTAGCCATGCGCCCGGTTTCATCTTCACCACGTCGATGCCTCCTGCCGTCGCGGCCGCCGCGCGGGCGAGCGTGGCCTATCTCAAGGCCAGCACCTCCGAACGCAAGCGCCACCAGGAGGTTGTCGCCACGGTGAAGAGCCGACTCAAGGCCGCGGGAATTCCTGTCATGCCATCCGAGACCCACCTGGTTCCGGTGTTCGTGGGCGACGCCCATCTGGTCCGGCGCATCTCGGATGAGTTGCTGACGCAGCACGGGATCTACATCCAGCCGATCAACTACCCCACCGTGCTACGCGGTACTGAGCGGCTGCGGATCACGCCGACCCCGCTCCACACAACCGAGCAGGTCGATCACCTCGTCGAGGCCCTGACGGCGGTGTTTCGGACGCACGGGCTTGAGACGGGGCAGGCGGCATGACGTTCGAACGCGAGAACGTCCGGCGTATGGCCGGATACGTCCCGGGTGAGCAGCCCCGTCGGGCGGTGGCCAAACTGAACACCAACGAGAACCCGTTCCCGCCCTGTGATGCGGTTCTTGCGACCCTGGCCGGGATCGACGGGGAAATGCTGCGCCGCTATCCCGATCCCACGGCCTGGGGCTTCCGCACCGCGGCGGCCCGCCTGCACGGCCTCACGCCGGACCACATCGTGGCCACCAATGGCGGCGACGAGCTCCTGCGACTGGCACTGACGACGTTCCTGCCTCCCGGTGCCCCGCTCGGCCTCGCGGAGCCGAGCTACTCCCTCTATCCGGTGCTGGCGGCGGTTCATGACAGCCCGCTGTGCCCGGTGCCGTTGGCTGATGACTGGTCGGTGCCGGCCGACATTGCACGGCAATGGAACAGAGCCGGAGCCAGGCTCGCGATCCTCGTCAACCCGCATGCCCCATCGGGGCGACTTACAGCGGCTCAGGAACTGGCGGAAGTGGCACGGACCTTCAAGGGCGTGCTGGTGATCGACGAGGCCTATATCGATTTCGTTGATCCGGGAATTGCACACGACACCATCGCCTTGGTGCGGGAGGCCGACAACGTCCTGCTCCTGCGGACCATGAGCAAGGGCTATTCCCTGGCCGGGCTGCGTCTGGGCTACGGGATCGGCTCGCCAGGATTGGTTTCACCGATGCTGTCGAAGACCAAGGATTCGTACAACGTGGATGTCGTTGCCCAACGGGTAGGGGAGACGGCTCTGCGTCACAACTGGGAGGCGGCTGAGAGATGGGCCTTCGTTCGCGAGGAGCGAAGCCGGATGGCACGCGAACTCTCCGTTCGAGGGCTCATCTGCGCTCCCTCCCAGGCGAATTTCCTGCTCGCGACGATGACTTCACGGCCTCCCGGGACAGCAAGGCGTCTGCTGCGGGAATTGGCGGACGAAGGAATCTTCGTCAGGTGGTTCGACCAGGAGCGGCTCCGCGACAGCCTCCGGATCTCGCTCGGCAGGGCGGCCGAGAACGATGCGTTGCTCGCTGCGTTTGATCGTCTCCTTCCTCAACCGTCCTGACATCGTCCGGACCCTTCGTCTGGGGATCGGAAGGGAAGTGCAAGGTGCTTCCCTTATCAAGGATTCACTCGGCCGAAGCCTCCAGGGACTTGCCGTTCTTCGACGGAAAGTACGTGTACGAGAGAGTGATGTCGTGAACATCGGCCATGCCCGGATCATCCGCGATGGCCGGGTCGATGTAGAACACCACCGCTGCCTCCATGGTCTCGCCTGCCTGGAGGGTGTTCTCCTGGAAGCAGAAGCATTCCAGCTTCATGAAATGGCTGCCGGCCAGCTCGGGCAGGACGTTGTACGTCGCCATGGCCGTCGCCGGGGCGACGCCCGTGTTCCGGATCGTGTACGTCACTGTCTGGGTCTCGCCGACCTTGATCTTGATCGCGGGCGTCTCGGGCGTGAAGCGCCATGGGAGATTGGGTGCCACGTTCGCGTCGAACCGGATGGTCAGCGTGCGGTCGAGCACCCTATCGGCGGGCCTGGAGGCGAGCATTGGCGTGCCACCGAAGCCCGTAACGGTGCAGAACAGGTTGTAGAGCGGGACGGAGGCATAGGCGAGGCCGAGCATGCCGGCCGCGACGGCCAGGCAGGTCAGGGCCGTGTTGCGGGTTCGTCCCGCAGGCGAACGATCGGTGTCGGACATGGCAGCAACCTTCGAGGGCAGGGACCGACAACTCAGCGGCGGGGACCGACGGGGCCTGGGGAGGGCGGTCCCTTCTCCGCTACCTGCCGCGGGACGGCGAAGCGGCCTTCCTCGGCCTTGTGGAAGTACTGGCTCGCAACCAGCATGCCCTTGGCGATGCGGATCGGCGGGATGCAGGTCAGCAGCAGAAACGGCCCTGATGTGAGCAGGTGAACCCAGACGGATGGCTCCCACATGATCTCGACCCAGACACCGAACCCGGCCGCCGGAATGCCCATGATGATCATGATGAAGAAGGCCGGACCGTCGGCCGGATCGGCGAAGGAGTAGTCGAGGCCACACGACTCGCAACGTGGGGCGAGTGTCAGGAAGCCATTGAACAGGCGTCCCTTGCCGCACCGGGGGCAGCGGCACTTAAGGCCGTGCTTGAGGATGGCGTCCTTCGCGGTGAGGTTCATGGTCATGTCGGCTCCTTCCGGCCTGCACCCCCGGCACCCAAGGGCACCCAGCTATGTATGGATTGACGTCCCATACAAATAGACGTAAATTCTCCTGCGAGGCCGGGCCAGCTTTAGCCTTTCGCGGATTTGCAGCGGCCTCACACGCGCACTATGTATGTTATGAGTACTCCCTACATTTACAAGACAAGAAGGTCAATAACACATGTTGTCCTGGATGCCGCGGCTTGAAACGGGACATGGGCCCAAGTACCGGGCCATCGCCGAGGCACTGCTGGCCGACGTGCAGTCCGGGCGCCTCAAGCCGGGCCATCGCCTGCCGCCGCAGCGCCAGCTCGCGAAGGAGCTCAGGGTGGACCTCACTACCGTCACCCGTGCCTTCAACGAGGCCCGTCGGATGGGGCTGATCGAAGCGAACACCGGGCGGGGCAGCTACGTGCGCGGACAGGCTCCGGAACAGAACAATGTCGCGCCTGCCGGATCTCCGATTATCGACCTGAGCATGAACATGCCCCCGCAGCCGCCGGCGGCGAAGCTGCGCGAGCGCATTCAGGAGGGAATCGCGGGCGTGCTTTCGTCGCCGCACGGGCTCATGCACCTGCACTACCAGGAGAGCGTGGGTGCCGGACCGGACCGAACTGCTGCCGCCCGCTGGCTCGCAGCCCGCCTTGGCGCGGTTCCCATCGACCGCGTCGTGGTGACCGGCGGCGCTCAGACGGCGCTCTATGCCATCGTGCGGATCCTGGCGGATCCCGGCGACGCCATCTGCGTTCCGGATCTCACCTATCCGGGACTGCGGGCTATCGCCGAGCAGCTCAACGTGCGGCTGGTCCCGGTGGCCATGGACGGGGAGGGGCTCGATCCTGCCGCCTTGGAGGAGGCGTGCGGGCACGAGCGACCGAAGGCGGTCTATTGTGTCCCGACCATCCACAATCCGACGACCGCGACCATGTCGGCCAAGCGGCGCGAGGCCATCGCCGAGGTGGTCCGCCGCCACGGGATCGCGATCATCGAGGACGATGCCTACGGGGCATTGCCCCGGCAGGCCCCCGCGCCGATCGCGGCCCTCGCGCCCGACCTCACTTGGCACATCGCCACCCTGTCGAAGTGCGTGACGCCCACCCTACGCACCGCCTACGTCGTCACGCCGGGCATGGCCGAAACCCTACGGCTCGCGGCGGAGATCCGCGCCATGTCCCTGATGATGCCGCCGCTTATGGCGGCTCTCGCCTCAAGATGGATCCTGGATGGCACGCTGGACGCGATCACGGCAGCAATCCGCGAGGAAAGCGCGGCCCGGCAGGCTATCGCAGGTCGGGTCCTGCAAGGCCTCGAGTTCCAGGCCCACCCGGAGGGGCATCACCTGTGGCTGACCCTGCCGGAGCGCTGGCGCCGGGCCGACCTCAATCTCTATGCACGACAGTCGGGTCTTGCCTTGGTGTCGAGCGAGGCCTTTGCGGTCGGGCCTGCTCCGGATGCTATTCGCGTCTCCCTTGGCGCGGCACAGAGCCAGGCGGTGCTGGAACGGGGGCTCAACCTGCTTGGAGCCGTCCTGTCGCATGGCCCCAGTGCTCTGTCCTCGATCGTGTGACCTTGGTGAAGAACAGACACCGTGTGGCATCCTAGAATGATCGTTTCATCTAAGGGTATCTGTCACTGGGTTGGGGAACCAATGGACGACACCCGCTTCATCTGACGGCAGGGGTCGGATAAACGCTGATCACGCGGAGGAACGGAAGTGACTTTGACGATCCTCATCCAACAACGAGATCATTGACCTCAGGGTGACGGCTGACCCAGCCCGTCATGAACGAGCACCGGACAACCGCCTGACGCCCACTCTCACGGATCTGCCGGAACACGCCCTCTGCCAGTTTGGATCCGATCCCCTGACCCGATAGCTGTTGAGGCACGTCGGTATGAATGAGAACGACCTTGCCATCCTCCAGCCGGTAATAGGCTGCCGCAATCGTGTCTCCGATGGCCATCTCAAAGCGGCGAGCGGCTGTATTTTCAGTGACTCTGTCGTCCATAGGGTTGCTCCTGTTGGTATGCTGGCGGCAAAGGCTGCCTTTGGTGATAACAATTAATTTCGCGTACGCAGACACACCGATCCGTTCCGACGATGCCAGTTGAGGCGGTGCTGTTCGTGCACTGATCCGCTCTCATTGATCACATTTCAGATGGCAGTATGTCGGTACCTGCCGCAGCGCACGCGGGATGAGAGAATACTGTCTTTCCCCCTGTCACGACCCCAAGGACGCAAGTGTGGCTTGGTGCTTCAATGGGCATGGGCAGAAAGGTTTAGCAGCCACCATACCAAGGTATAGGTCCATTCGACCGCTGCATAGTCTGGCCGCGCCTTGCCTAGACCAGAACATAGCTTTCGCGATCGGTGAAACGAGCCATGATTGGACAACTGCCCTTTGAGGGGACAGCCCCAATAGAGGCCTCCTCAGATAGGAGCAGGCTCTCTGAAGCTTAAGGTAAGGAACACAAAATGGGACACGTTCTGCCCAGTGGGGGCGGCAAAGCTCTGATGAATGTCGACGACGCAGCGTTGCTCCTGCTCGATCATCAGACGGGTCTCTTTCAGACTGTCAAGGACATCACGGTCGCTGAATTGCGTGCCAACGTGTCGGCACTCGCCCAGATTGCTACTCTGCTGAAGCTGCCGATCATTACAACGGCCTCGGAACCGGAAGGGCCAAATGGTCCGCTGATGCCGGAGTTAGCCGAGCTGGCGCCCCATGCCATCTACGTGCCGCGGAACGGCGAGGTGAATGCCTGGGACAATGATCTGTTCGTTCAGACGGTCGAGGAGACGGGCAAAAAGACGCTGATCATGGCCGGCGTCTGGACGAGCGTATGCGTCATGTTTCCGGCCCTCGATGCCAAGGCCGCAGGCTTCAACGTTTATGCCGTTGTTGATGCATCCGGTGATCCCAGCCAAATGGCCTCCCGCACGACCCTTGCCCGGTTCGCTCAGTCCGGGGTCGTGCCGACAACCACCAATGCGGTAATCTGCGAGCTTCACCGCACTTGGCGGCGCCCGGAGGCGGCGGCAATCGCCGACATCTATACCGTCGCCACACCCGACTATCGCACCGTCATGGAGAGCTATCAGAAGGCCAAGGACGTCGGTTCGGCGCAGAAGCAATACCAGGACCGCATGTAAGGGCATGTGCACACGGGCATTAGCCTGAACGGAGGAGATCCGATGAGAATAATGATGAGTGCCGCAGCGACAGCGTTGTTGCTGACCGTGGGAAATGCCGATGCCCAAGCGCCTGGTTCGCCGGATAAGGGAGTAAACCTTCCTGGCTCCAAGAACGCGAAAGTGACGGAAGTCTACCAGCGGGCTTTGCCGGGAATCCCTGGCAAGAGCATCAAGGGCGTTATGGTCGAATACGGACCCGGTGGATATTCGCCGTCCCACACCCATGCAAAATCCGCAATCATCTACGCAACGGTGATCGAAGGTGCTGTTCGCAGCCAGGTCAACGAAGGACCTGTCGTGACCTATCAGACCGGTCAGAACTGGACGGAGATGCCTGGCGATCATCATCGTGTCAGCGCCAATGCGAGCGAGACGCAGCCGGCCAAGATCCATGCTGTCTTCGTTGTAGACGACGTGGACACTGAACTGACGGTCCCGGACAAGAAGTGATGAGCCTTCCGGCTTCTCAGTGAAAGCGTGGGCTCGCAGGACGACAAAAGGGCGTCTGGCAGAGGTCGCGACCAACCGGTTTCCATGGAGGCGGATCATGAACGACTTTGGCGCCGGGAGGATCAGGGACGAGCTCATTCTGATCGCTCGCTTCCTGCTTGCCTTGTTGTTTCTGATATTTGGCTGGGAGAAGCTCGGTGATTATTCAGGGACCGTCGCCTACATGACGCAGAGCGGCGCTCCCCTGCCGACGATCGCCGCTCTCGTGGCGATCGTGGTCGAGTTCGTATTGTCAATCGCGATCATCCTTGGCATCTGGACGCGGCCCTTAGCGGTGGTGCTGGCGCTCTATAGCCTTGCTACTGCGTACATCGGCCATCCCTACTGGAGCATGGAAGGGGTCAACCGCTCTGCGAACATGATCAACTTCTACAAGAACTTCAGCATCATCGGCGGCTTCATGCTGCTGTATCTGACAGGCCCGGGCAAATACTCGATTGATGCAAGGCTAGGATTGGTTCGTACTCCACCGCTGCGATCTCAGATGCACTGAGCTGCCGCAGGCCGGCGAGTGTCAAGTCGGCCATCGTTCAGGGGCTTGGACTCAAGCTCGAGCGATCTCGAATAAGAGACAGGAACTTCGGTCATGTCGATGCCCCATAACTCTTCCCCTGTCGTTGATGGGCTAGGGGCCACGACTTCTAGCCCAGCCGACATAATCCTGTTCAACGGCAGGATCACGACGCTTGATCGTCAGAAGCCCGAAGCGTCGGCGCTGCTCATCCGGGACGGACGCTTCGCGGCCGTCGGTGAAGAAAGGGAGGTGATGCCTCTCGCCGAGCCGACCACGCAGCGGATCGACCTCAAGGGACGACGAGTCATCCCAGGGCTGATCGACAGCCACATGCACATCATCCGCGGTGGGCTGAACTACAACATGGAGCTCCGTTGGGACGGCGTCCGTTCCCTGGCCGATGCCATGCGCATGCTCAAGGAACAGGTGGACCGCACCCCGGCTCCGCAATGGGTGCGCGTCGTGGGCGGCTTCACCGAGCATCAGTTCGCCGAGAAGCGCCTGCCCACACTCGACGAGATCAACGCCGTCTCGCCCGACACGCCCGTCTTCATCCTCCACCTTTACGACCGTGCGCTGTTGAACGGTGCCGCCCTGCGGGCCGTCGGCTACACGAAGGATACGCCAAACCCGCCCGGTGGCGAGATCCAGCGCGATGCAAACGGCAATCCCACGGGCCTGCTGATCGCCAAGCCCAATGCCACCATCCTGTACGCCACCTTGGCGAAGGGTCCGAAGCTCCCGCCCGAGTACCAGAAGAATTCCTCGCGTCACTTCATGCGCGAGGTCAACCGGCTTGGCGTGACCGGCGTGATCGACGCCGGTGGCGGCTTCCAGAACTACCCGGACGATTATCGGATCATCGAGGAGCTGCACCGGGAAGGCCAGCTCACGGTGCGCCTCGCCTACAACCTCTTCACCCAGAAGCCGAAGGAAGAGCTCAAGGACTTCGACAGCTGGTCCAAACAGGTCAAGCCGGGCCAAGGTGACGATCTCTACCGCCACAACGGCGCGGGCGAGATGCTGGTGTACTCCGCAGCCGACTTCGAGGACTTCAAGGTCGAGCGTCCCGAGATGCCGCCCAACATGGAAGGGGACATTGAGCCGGTCGTCCGCCTGCTGGTCGAGATCCGCTGGCCCTGGCGGATGCATGCCACCTACAACGAGACCATCACCCGGGCGCTCGACGTGTTCGAGACGGTGAACCGGGACATTCCCTTCGATGGCCTGCACTGGTTCTTCGATCATGCCGAGACCATCGACGACCGCAACATCGACCGCATCGCGGCGCTTGGCGGCGGCATCGCCGTCCAGCACCGCATGGCGTTCCAGGGCGAGGACTTCGTCGAGCGCTACGGCAGCAGGGCGGCCGAGCGCACGCCGCCGATCAAGCGCATGCTGGAAGCCGGCGTGCCGGTGGGCGCCGGCACGGACGCCACCCGTGTTGCCTCCTATAATCCATGGGTGTCGCTGTCCTGGCTCGTGACCGGCAAGACGCTGGGAGGACTGACGCTCTACCCCTCTGCCAACCGTCTCGACCGGGAGAGCGCTCTGCGGTTGTGGACCGAGGCCAACACCTGGTTCTCCAACGAGGCCGGCAAGAAGGGGCAGATCAGGCAAGGCCAACTAGCCGATCTGGCGGTGCTGTCCGACGACTACTTTGCCGTGCCGGAGGACAGGATCCAGGACATCACGTCCGTTCTCACTCTGCTCGGAGGCAAACCGGTCCACGGCGATGCCGAGTTCAAGGATCTCGCGCCGGCCCTCCCACCGCCGATGCCAGACTGGGCGCCAGTCCGTACCTTCGGCGGCTATCAGGAGCGCCGCGCCGGTCTTGAATCCGATAGCAAATACGCCTTCGCCGCGGCCTGTGGCTGCGCCAACACCTGTGGAGTGCACGGCCATTCCCATGCCGCTGCATGGGGCTCGACCCCACCGACGTCGGACTCGCGCTCCTTCTGGGGCGCCCTCGGCTGCTCCTGCTGGGCCTTCTGATGAGAGGATAACATGACCGACATCACTGTTCCCCGTCTGTTTGCCCAAATCCTGGAGCTGCCAGCTTTCGATTACATCGTCCGCGGTGCGCTCGTGTCGCCATTCCTGATGAGCGGAGTTGTGAAGCTCCTCGATTTCACCGGAGCGATGAACGAGGTCACCGGGCTCGGTCTCAAGCCCGCAGGGCCGTTTGCGGCGGCCGTGATCGTTGCCCAACTCGGCGGATCGCTCTTGTTCCTCACGTCACGCTACTGCTGGCTGGGCGCTGGCATCCTGGCAGGCTTCACGGTCCTGGCGACTCTGTTGGCGCATCCGTTCTGGGCCTTCGACGGACCAGACCGCGGGCGTCAGACAGCAACCTTCTTCGAGCATCTCGCCATCGTTGGCGGACTCGCCATGGCAGCCCTGTTCGTCAACGGACGGAGTGCCCCCCAATGAGGGCGGCCGAGACCACGGCGTCCACAGGCACACCGGCTCCGCCTCCCGGCGCGTTCGCGCCCCTGCGGCATCGCCTGTTCGCGGTGATCTGGGCCGCCACTGTGCTCGGCAACATCGGCACCTTCATGCGCGATGTCACCTCAATCTGGCTCGTCACCGACCTCTCCGTCTCGCCGGCTGCGGTCGCGATGATCCAGGCCGCCGGCACCCTGCCGGTCTTTCTCCTCGCCATTCCGGCCGGCGTCCTGTCGGACATCCTCGACCGACGCCGCTTCCTGATTGCGATCCAGATCGGGCTTGCGGTTGTGAGCGCCATCCTCGCCGCCCTGGCTTGGACCGGCACAGTCTCGGTCGTGAGCCTCGTCGCGCTCACATTCCTGGGTGGTGTCGGAGCGGCGCTGATGACGCCAGCCTGGCAGGCCATCGTGCCGGAACTTGTTCCCCGCCCGGACCTCAAGGGGGCGGTGGCGCTCAACTCGCTCGGCATCAACATCGCCCGCTCGATTGGGCCCGCCCTCGGTGGCCTCCTTCTCGCCACCCTGGGGGCCGCGGCGGTCTACAGCATCGATATTCTCACCTATGTCGTAGTCGGCGCGGCCCTTCTGTGGTGGCGGCGGGACGCCGGAACCGATGACGGCCTGCGGGAGCATTTCGGCGGGGCCCTGCGGGCGGCCCTGCGCTATGCCCGCGCCAGCCATGAGCTCCACCGGATCCTGTGGCGAGCCGTCCTGTACTTTGCCTTCGCCAGTGCGGTCTGGGCGCTCCTACCCATCATGTCACGCCAGGAGATCGGCGGCGGCCCTGGCTTCTTCGGCCTGATGCTCGGCAGCGTCGGAGCCGGGGCGATCGCGGGCGCGGTGGGGTTGCCGACTGTTCGGGCGCGGCTCGGCCAAGACCGGCTGGTGCTGGTAGCCTCGCTCGTCACGGCCGCTGCCACGGCCCTGCTCGCCCTGACCGACTCGGCCGTGCTCGGCATCCTTGTGGCGTTCATGCTCGGCAGCGCCTGGATCGCGATGCTGACCACGCTCAACGCCACCATGCAGGGCATCCTGCCGAACTGGGTCCGCGGCCGGGGCCTGGCAATCTACATCACCGCCTTCAATGGTGCGCTGGCGGTGGGAAGCGTGAGCTGGGGCTCCCTCGCACAGAGCATAGGAACCGATCCGACCCTGCTTCTGGCCGGAGCGGGACTGGCGCTGGCGGCAGCACTGGCCCACCGGGCTCCCCTGCCGAGCGGCGAAGAGGATCTCACGCCATCGATGCACTGGCCCGAGCCGATCCTGGCTGAGACCGTGGCCCAGGACCGCGGGCCGGTGATGGTCACGGTGACCTACCGCATCCGGCAAACGGACCGGCCTGCCTTTCTCGCCGCCCTCAACCGGCTTTCCGAGGAGCGCCGCCGCGACGGTGCCTACGCTTGGGGCGTTTCCGAGGATGCGGTCGACCCGGAGCGCGTGGTGGAGTGGTTCTTCGTTGAGTCCTGGGCTGAGCATCTGCGCCAGCACCAGCGTGTTTCGCAGGCGGACGCCGCGATCCAACTGGAGGCCCGCCACTTTCATCAAGGATCCCAGGAACCGACGGTCCAGCACCTTTTGGCACTCAATCCACGCCGGTCAGCAGCATTGACCAGCGTTCACTAACAGGAGGAGCATCCATGGCAGACATTGCATCACTTCTAACCCCGTCTGAGTGTACGATGCTGTTCATCGACCACCAGGCGGGCCTCGCGTTTGCCGTAGAGTCCGTTGATCGTCAGACTCTCCTCAACAATACCGCCGCCCTGGCCCGAACCGGCCTCGTCTTTGGCCTTCCTATCATCGTTTCGACATCGGCGACAAAGGTCTATAGCGGACCTCTGATGCCTGCGATCCAGATGGTCATTCCGGATGTGGAGGCGATCGACCGCAAGAGCATGAACGTCTGGGAAGACGAGGCGGCCCGCGCGGCCGTCGAGGCAGCGGGCCGAAAGCACCTGCTCGTCTCCGGCCTTCTGACGGAGGCCTGCGTCTCATTCACCGTACTCTCGGCCCTGGCGGAAGGTTACGAGGTGTCCGTCGTTGCAGATGCATGCGGAGGTCTGACTCCCACAAGCCATGATCTTGCTCTCCGCCGCATGGCATCCGCCGGAGCCCACATGACATCCTGGATCCAGGTCCTGCTTGAGCTGCAGCGCGATTGGACCCGTCACGAGACCTATGATGGGGCACGCTTCATCGTGGAGACCTATGGCGGAGGCTACGGCATCGGTCTGAGCTACGCTCGCGATATGATCACACCCCCACCCCTGGCCGGATCTCCAAAATGAAGTGTTCCTGCAGCCCGATTTCTCGATCCGCAGGACGGCACCTGGATCAAACCACAAATCACGAAAGGAGGATATGCGATGGCAAAGGATCTTGAGAAGCAGTTGGAATACTTCGGCGTGCCGTGGGAAGAGGCCCATGGGTATGCCCAAGCGGTTCGGGTCGGCAACACGATCTATGTGTCGGGCCAGCTCAGCCACGATGACGACGGCAAACTCGTTGGTCCGGCCCCCGTCAATGCATCCGGGAGGGTTACGGATACCTCAAACATGGAGCTACAGATGCGCACCACCTATGCCAACGCTGCCAAGCTGTTGGCTCGGTTCGGAGCAACGCTGGACCATGTGGTCGAGGAGACGATCTACGTCACCGATGTCGATGCGGCTTTTGCCGTCGCCGGGCCTGCCCGCGAGGCTGCCTATGGCAAGGAGCAGCCGGAATGCGCCAGTACATTGGCCGGCGTCACCCGTCTGGCCTTCCCGGAGCAACTGGTCGAAATCAGTTTCACGGTGGTCCCCCCAGGCTAGTGACCGGCCAATGCACCATAAGCTGATATGAAGACCTAAACCTTCGTATGCCCGCGACTAGACCTCGGGCTGAGTGTCGCCCGATCCACACCCGGGTAAAATATTGACAGCAGGCCGACGGCCTACGCCGACCCGCGGCATTCTCCTTCGAACCGATCAATCTTGCATAAGGAGTGAAAGCGATGAGAATTGTTGTGGTAGGTGGCACCGGACATATCGGCTCCAGGCTCGTTACAGCCCTAAAGGACTGTAATCAGGATGTAGTGGTTGCCTCACCGTCTTCGGGCGTCAACACAATCACCCGCGAAGGATTGGCTGAAGCATTGAATGGCGCTCAAGTCGTTGTTGATGTGACGAACTCTCCGACGTTCCAGGATGACGTTGCGCTGGAGTTCTTCCTCGCATCGGGCCGGAATCTTCTGGCAGCGGAGGAAGCCGCTGGTATCCAGCATCACGTCGCCTTGTCTGTCGTCGGTACTGATCGTCAGCCGGAGAGCGGTTACTTCAGGGCGAAGATGGCACAGGAGAACCTGATCCGGGCGTCGCATCTACCCTATACGATTTTAAGATCGACGCCGTTCTTCGAGTTTCTCACCGGGATTGTCGAAAGTGCCGCCGATGGCAACGTGCTTCGGCTGTCGCCGGCTCCGATCCAACCCATTGCGGCCGATGACGTTGTGGCAGCCTTACGCGAGGTGGCGATGGGTCGGCCGCAGAACCGCGAGATTGAGATCGTCGGTCCGGACAGGTTCGGCCTCAATGAGATTGCCGAACAAATCCTAACAGCCAACGAAGATAACCGAATGGTCATTGCCGACCCTCAGGCTTTGTATTTTGGAGCGGTGCTGCAAAACGATACCTTTGTGTCAGGCGATCATCCGCGATTTGCGCCAACACGCTTTGAAGACTGGCTCAGATCATACGTGGCCGATGAATTACCTGTGGCCTTTTAACACGCGGTTGAGCACGCGGCCATCGGAGCAAGACCCTCAGGCATTCAGATCAGAGGGAAGCGGGTGACGAAATGTTCAAGCATAGCGATTACGTGCCTAGAAGCCGGATTGAGCAGTGGGTTGAGGCGAGACTGCCTATCATCGGCTTTTCCTATGATACGGCAGTGTCGTACCCGGTGCCGCGGAACCTGAACTATTTCTGGACCTTCGGCGGAATACTCACGTTCATGCTCGCGTCGCAGATCGTCACCGGCATCGTCCTCGCGATGCACTACGTGCCGAATGCTGATTTGGCCTTTCAGTCGATCGAGCGCATCATGCGCGACGTCAATTATGGATGGCTCATCCGGTATTTGCATGCCAATGGCGCGTCGATGTTCTTCATCGCGGTGTACATCCATATCTTTCGCGGCTTGTACTACGGATCCTACAAGGCGCCCCGCGAGATCATCTGGATCCTTGGCATCATCAACCTCCTGATCATGATGGCGACCGCGTTTCTGGGGTATGTCCTACCCTGGGGGCAGATGTCCTTCTGGGGCGCGACCGTCATCACCAATCTCTTCTCGGCGATCCCGCTCGTTGGCGAGACGATTGTTGAGTACCTGTGGGGTGGCTATTCGGTCGGCAACGCAACCCTGAACCGGTTCTTCTCGCTGCACTACCTGCTGCCCTTCATGCTTGTTGGCACCGTCACGCTTCACGTCTGGGCGCTCCACCACGTGGGGCAGAACAATCCGACAGGTGTGGAGATTACGGACTTCAGAAAAGATACGGTGCCTTTCACGCCGCATGCGACCCTGAAAGATCTCTTTTCCATCGTCACCTTTATCATCTTCTTCGCCTACTGGGTGTTCTACATGCCCAACTATCTGGGCCATGCGGACAACTACATCCCGGCGAACCCGGCCGTCACCCCTTCCCACATTGTCCCCGAATGGTATTTCCTGCCGTTCTACGCGATCTTGCGCGCCATCCCTGACAAGCTTGGCGGCGTGATCGCGATGTTCCTGGCGATCCTCCTCGTGGCGTTCCTGCCCTGGCTCGACACGTCCAAGGTGCGCTCGATGTCCTATCGTCCAGTCGCGCGGCCGCTGCTCTGGATGTTCGTTGCCGCCTTCATCGGCCTTGGATATCTCGGCAGCATGCCGGCGGAAGGCGGCTACGTGATCGCCGCACGGATCCTCACCGTGCTTTACTTCGGATACTTCGTAGCCTTGCCCATCGTCGGCTTGTTTGAAAAACCGCTCCCGCTGCCCCTGTCGATCGACGAGCCTGTGCTCGCCCGCCACCAAAGGCCCGAAGTCTTGGTTGGCAGGTCCGTCATACGCAACAGAAAATTCGCGAGTGGTTAGGCTATGCACATAGGTCGACAGTATAAAATCGCTGACTTTCTCGCTTGGACAAGATGGGAGTCTGGTTGGATACTCTCTTGGTCCTTGCTCGTCACTATTATTCTTCAAGTCACAAACTGGCATTTTCTAACAGTGCCGTCGTCCATTCTGGCCCTTGTAGGATCGGCACTCGCAATCACTCTCGCGTTTAAGAACCAGCAATGTTACGCGCGCTTCAACGAGGGCCTTACGCTGGCGGGGCAGGTAAGCGCGACCAGCATGGTCCTGGCCAACAGATTGATGTCGATGGTCGACAGGCGAGATGCCGCAACACCAAGCCCAGGGCTGAGAGAGATATTTTATCGCCATTTCGCGTGGCTGACTGCGCTGCGCTTCTACCTGCGTGAAGGCAGATCCTGGGAGAATACGTTTGATCCGGGAAACGTGAGCTTTCTCGCCCGGACCCCAAGTCCTGAAAGCCACTCTGCCCTTGGTGAGGAGTTGAAAGCCTATTTATCGGATGCAGAAGTGCAGAAAGTCATGACGCATCAAGGCGACAAAGAGGGTCTAATTCTTCATTGGCAGTACGAAGCTGTCAGGGATCTCCATGCTAAAAGCCTCGTCAACGAGTACCCTTTTACATTGCTGACGGCTGCACTTGATGATCTTGTCCGCTTGCAAGGTGCTTTGAAGCGGATAAAAAACTATCCCTACTCGCGGAACTACTATTCTATAGCGGTCATTCTGGTGAAGATCTTCGTTCTAATGGTTCCGTTTGGTCTCTATTCGGAAGCGCGGGAGTTGGGCGACCCAGCTGGGATCGGGAATTGGACGGCCTGGTTGAACGTGCCCTTCAGCGTGGTCGTTGGCTGGATCTTTATGTCGATGGAGAAGGTCGGCGAAAACTCGTCGAACCCGTTCGAAGGGAATTCCAATGATGTCCCCATCTCATCAATCACGCGGCGGATCGAGATGGAGATGCGGATCATGATCGACGGGAAGACCGACCTCAAGCCAATTGTAGCAAAGGACAGCATCCTGTTCTAGTGTAGTCGGAGCATCCGCGCCCACTTCTGGTCTTGGATCGATACCATGGTGCCATTTTGCAGGAGCGCAGTCTCGGACGACGGGACATCCGAAAGGGAGGAACTCGCAGCATGGTTGATTGGTCCGGCACGCCTGTCTGGCAACGCAGTTGCGGTGACCTCCGGGCTCGCGGAGAGGTTGACCAGGATGGGCGTTCCGTTGCACCGGCTGCGCATCGCCATGCGCGTCGACAACCCGCTTCTGACAGCATGGGGCATCGTCTGGGGACCTGAGACAGCGGCCGAGATCTTCACCATCAGCCAAGCCCTCCGCGAATCGTCCACTTACGTTGGCAGCCCGTCCCAGCATGTTATGGAGACCGGAACCTGGTTCCGGCGGCGGCTCGACCAGCTTGGGCCCGAGGATCACACTGTCCTCCACGAGCTGGCGGGTGTCGGCTTTGCGGACTATCTTGCGATTCCGGTGACCTTCGCGAATGGGATCATTCAACCGGCAGTGTTCGCCACACGGCACGGCAGCGGGTTTGCTGACAGTCACATCGCTCTGATCAACGGCCTCTGCGTTCCTCTCTCGGCTGCGCTGGAAGCGATTGCCATGCGGCGCTCGACTGCAAGCCTGCTGGCCACCTTCCTGGGCGAAGGCCCAGCCGCGCACGTCCAGGCCGGAGCGATCCATCGCGGCGACATTGTCGAGACCGAAGCGGCCATCCTGCTCACTGACATGCGCGGGTTCACTCCTCTCTCGCTGGTATCACCCCCATCACAGCTGCTGGCCACGCTGGGACGCTACTTCGAGGCTGTGGCCGATGCCGTTCGGGCGGAGGGAGGCGACGTTCTCAAGTTTCTGGGTGACGGAGTCCTGTCGATCTTCCAGGTGACCGAGGACGGCCGCACGGCTGCCTGCACAGCGGCTGTGCGTGCCGTGTCGCGGGTCGTCGCGTCAGCCCGGACCGAGGATCTGCCCCCCTTCGTCGCTGCCCTGCACGTTGGCCCAGTGATGTATGGCAACATCGGAAGTCCCACTCGTCTGGATTTTACAGTGGTTGGAACGGCGGTGAACATCGTCAGTCGTCTGGAGGGGATCGCCAAGGCGAGCGGCGAGACGGTGGTCTGCTCAGAGACCTTTGCCTCTGCCGTGCCGGCGACGCTCACCCGAACCATAGGTCGCTCCGCGATCAAAGGGTTAGACGGCGAGCACGAAGTTTTCGCCATGGCTGTCGAACGGGACAGTCGAGCGTAAACAAGGCCGTGGCTGTCAGAATACGTATCTCTGGCTGCGTTCAGAGAGTATGAGACATCAAGGCCTCTGTGCATGGAACTGGGAAGGAGAAGAGCTGATGAGCTGGAACCCCGCCGATGACCCGCAGCCGGGCGACAAGCTCGCCTGCGACGCCATCGAGACGGTCGTCGTGTCCCGGGCCCGTGATCTCGGCAGCTTCGAGGTGCGCCGGGCGCTGCCCTCGGCGCAGCGGCAGATGGTCGGTCCTTTCATCTTCTTCGACCAGATGGGACCGTCCGAGTTCCTGCTCGGGTCCGGCATGGACGTGCGGCCGCACCCGCACATCGGGCTCTCGACCGTCACCTACCTGTTCGATGGCGAGATCATGCATCGGGATTCGCTCGGGACCGAGCTGCCAATCCGCCCGGGTGAGCTCAACTGGATGACGGCAGGCCGCGGCATCGTGCATTCCGAACGGACCGCGCCGGAGCTGCGCACGACGGGCTCGAAGCTCTTCGGCATCCAGAGCTGGGTGGCTCTGTCGGCGAAGGACGAGGAGACCACGCCCGGCTTCGTCCATTACGAGGCGGGCGAGATGCCGGTGCTTGATGGTGACGGCAAGACCGTGCGCCTGATCGCAGGCTCCATCCTCGGCGCCAGCTCCCCGGTGAAGACGTCGAGTGCGATGTTCTACGCCGATGTGGCACTCCAAGCGGGGGCCTCGGTACCGCTGGATCCGGACTACGACGAGCGGGCGATCTACACCGTCTCGGGAGAGGTCGAGATCTCTGGCGACGTGTTCCCGCCCGG
>NZ_QOIO01000046.1 GCF_003332305.1 Microvirga aerophila
TGGCGGGGTGTGCCTCGACGGCTTGGATCAGGAAGGTCTCATAAGGCACCAGTTTGCCACCTCCCGGCGGACGGCCTTGGCGGGCGGGCGCCGGCGAGCCGAACCGCCGCTGGCGCTGCATCAGCTTGATGGCACAGCTGTCACTGACGCCAAAGTGGCGGGCCGCCGTCCGGCAGGAATGGCCCGCCTCGACGAAGGCTGCAACCCGCATACGAAGATCGAGAGAATAGCAGTGACCCATGATCCACCTCCCGTCCGACGAAGTGAATCACAGATCACATCAACCCAGAACCCTAAGAGTCGAATTTCCAGTCCGATGCTTTAGGCTCTTTTACAAGCCTCCCCGAGGACATATATGACATTCAGTGGGGCCAGATCGGCCCCACTGCTATCTGGATGCCATGAACATCATTTCGTCTGTCGAGCCTCACGCCCATGTGTCGTCGCCTGAATCGCGGCGCTTCTCGCATGTAGACACCTGGATCTTCGACCTCGACAACACCCTCTACCCGCATACATCCCGGGTGTGGCCACAGGTCGACGAGCGCATAACCCTCTATATCGCCAATCTTTTCGGGATCGACGGCCTCTCGGCCCGGTCGTTGCAGAAGTATTTCTATCACAAATATGGTACGACCCTGCGCGCCCTGATCGATGAATACGATATCGACCCCTACGATTTCCTGGATTTCGCCCACGACATCGATCACACCGATATTGAGCTCAATGCCAGCCTGGGTGAGGCCATCGAGAAGCTCCCCGGCCGCAAGCTGATCCTGACCAACGGCTCACGCAAGCATGCCGAGAACGTCTCGAAGAAGCTGGGCATTTTCGACCATTTCGAAGACGTGTTCGACATCGCAGCCGCCAATTTCGTGCCAAAGCCCGACCGGCGGGCCTATGAAATGTTCCTGGAAAAGCATGCGGTGGAGCCCTCCCGCTCAGCTATGTTCGAGGACATCGCCAAAAACCTCGTGGTGCCCCACGAGCTCGGCATGACCACGACCCTTATCGTTCCCAAGACGGTCGACCCCTTTCGGGAAGAATTCGAGCAGGAGGCGGTGAAAACGCCGCATATCGACCACATCACGAATGATTTGGCTGATTTTCTGCGCGACTGTGTGGTGTCTGCCCGTCCGTAACTCTCTAAGGAGGAATGGACGCTGTGAGATAGTTGTAAGTAGGACAGCGACACCTAAGACAGCAGCCCGTTGCTAGGCACAAAGGTATCATATAACAAACGTTATATTGATACTTTAACGCTTGGGGGCTCGTCATGGCCGATTACGATCAATCCACCAATACCTACACGCTTGAGCAGGGTGAGGAAGATTTCACGCTTCCGTCTCTCCCGCCTGCGCCCCCAGGCGGGAGCGTCATCGGCAACGGCCTCGACAACCACATCATCGGTAATGCCGGACAGAACACCCTCACCGGTGGCAACGGCAGCGACACTCTCGAGGGTGAGGACGATAACGATAGCCTTGAGGGTGGAGGCGATAACGACAGTCTCGTTGGAGGCCAGGGCAGCGACATCCTGAATGGCGGCGCTGGCGCAGACACGCTCGAAGGCGGTGACGGCGGCGACGTTTATATTGTCGACGATGCAGGTGATGTCGTTTTCGAGGAAGAGATCAACGAAGGCATCGACCGGGTCGAAGCGTCGATCAACTTCACCCTCAGCAGCCTGTTGGAAGACCTCACGCTGACCGGCGAGGCCGACATCAACGGCACGGGCAATGCGCTTGCCAACGTGATCATTGGGAACAGCGGGAACAATATCCTCAACGGCGGCGCTGGCGCCGATGAGATGACGGGCGGTCTCGGGAATGACACCTATATCGTCGACAATGACAATGACACTGTCATTGAAGAGGGGATCGAAGGCCATGACACGGTGCGCGCATCTGTCGGCTTCAGCCTTGAAGGCACAACTGTTGAAGACCTCATCCTGACCGGCACTGCAGCCGAGGGCATAGGCAATCACCTCGAAAATAAAATCACAGGCAATGCGATCGGCAATACCCTCGACGGCGGCGAGGGCAGCGATACTCTCGATGGTGGCCTCGGCGCGGATGAACTCATTGGCGGGCTTGGTAACGACACCTTCGTCGTTGATAACATCGGCGATCTTGTCACCGAATTGATTGGTGAGGGCGACGACACAATCGAAGCCTCGGTGAACTTCACTCTAGGCAATCATGTCGAAAACCTAATTATGACCGGCTCAAGCAACATCGCTGGAACTGGTAACAGCGACGTGAATAAGCTGACAGGGAATCGCGGCAACAACAGGCTGGACGGTGGAGGCGGCGCCGACCAGATGACTGGCGGCCTCGGCAACGACACTTACATCGTCGATCATGTGAACGATGTCGTTATCGAGAATAACGATCAAGACCACGATACAGTGGAGGCATCAGTTACATTCGAACTCGCCGGTACCATTGAAGATCTCATCCTGACTGGCAACGACAGCATCAATGGCACAGGCAACTCCCTCAACAACAAGATCGTCGGAACATCGGGCTCCAATCGACTTGAGGGTCATGATGGCAACGACACACTCGATGGCGGCGCAGGCACAGATGAGCTCATCGGCGGCATAGGCAATGACACTTATATCATTGATAGCGACACTGATATAATCACGGAAGAGGGTGCGGACCTCGACGATAACGTCATCTCCTCGCTGACGTTCTCTCTCGCAGGCACCGCGCTTGAACATCTCGAACTCATCGGCTCAGCCGTGCTGAACGGCACAGGAAATGCTGCCAACAATCGCATCACCGGCAACAGTGGAGTGAATATACTCAGCGGCGCCGAAGGCGACGACATTCTCGATGGGGGCAACGGAGCTGACTGACTGGAGGGTGGGTCCGGCAAAGATCTCCTGATCGGCGGTGCTGGCGCCGATATAATGATTGGTGGGGAGGGAGATGATGATTACTTTGTCGATTCGGCAGAGGACGTCGTCAGTGAAGACGCAACGGGTGGAACCTTAGATCGGGTCATTTCCAAGATAAATTACGCTCTAGGTTCAAACGTCGAATATCTCGCGCTTGAGAACGGCTTCGGCAACCTCACGGGCACCGGCAATGCCCTTAACAATGAAATTTATGGCAATGACGGAAACAACGTCATCGATGGCGGTGCAGGCACAGATTTGCTGAAGGCAGCCAGCGGCAACGATACCGTTTATGGCGGCGATGGCGATGACATCATTGAGGAGTATCAGAACGGCAACGACTCGCTCAATGGCGGAAATGGCAACGACAAGATTACCGCCATGGAAGGCAACGACACCCTCGATGGAGGAGACGGCGCCGACACTCTGATCGGTGGCGCAGGCGACGATCTCTACATGGTCGATACCGATGCCGACATGCTGATCGAGGATGCTGGTCAGGGCAACGACACCGTCATCGCAAGCGCAAGCTATAGCCTGAAGGCGGGGGTATCCGTAGAGTTCCTCTCCGCGCAGCAGGGCAATGCGGCGATCAACCTGACCGGCAACGAACTCAACAACGTCATCAACGGGAATGCCGGCAACAACGTCCTCGACGGAAGCGTTGGCGCGGATATGCTCAGCGGCGGCGCCGGCGACGATACCTATATGGTCGACAACGCGCTTGACGTGGTGACGGAAGCCGCGGGGCAGGGAACGGATACGATCGTCACAAGCATCAATCTTGCGCTGACTTCGGGATCGGGGGTGGAAGGGCTTACGGCCGCTGTAGGCGCTCTCGCCATCAACCTAACCGGGAACGAAGGCGCCAACACGCTCAAGGGCAATGATGGCAGCAACGTCCTGAACGGCGGCCTTGGCAAGGACGTGCTCAGCGGGGGCAGCGGCGCGGACATCTTCGTGTTCGACAAGAAGGCGAACAAGAAGACCAACATGGACAGGATCACGGACTACGACGTCCAGAGCGACAGCATCTATCTGGAAAGCAACTTCTTCAAGAAGATCGGCAAGGGGACCTTCGTGAAGCCCGACAAGGTGAAGAAGGACTTCTTCTCGCTCAAAGGCCATAAGGACAAAAACGACTACCTTGCCTACAACAAGAAGACAGGCGTTCTGACCTTCGATGCGGACGGATCCGGCAAGGCCAAGGCCGTGGAGATCGCCAGCTTGAACAACAACCTCAAGATGACGGAGAAAGAGTTCTTCATCATCTGAGACGCACACAAGCGAATCTAAAACTCAGGCCTCTCCCGCTTGGGAGAGGCCTTTTCATTTCCACCGATCTGACAGCTTCGGCCAGACGCTGGATCGTGAGAGCGAGGCAGCCTTTAGGCGGCCTTCGTGTTGATCTTGCTCTCCGCAATGCGGTTGAGCTTCTGATCGGTTGCCTTTTCCTGCTCGAGGATCTGGTGAAGCACGCTGGCGCAATCGTCGCGGCCGAGCTGCTTGGCCCAAGCAACGAGTGTGCCGTAGCGGGTGATCTCATAATGCTCCACCGCCTGGGCGGCGGCCGTCAGGGCGGCGTCGAGAACCTGCGGGTCATCGATGTCGCCGGCAATCTCTTGAGCCTCGTCGATGATGCCGTCGATCGCCGGGCAGGTGACGCCCTTCGGATCGTGGCCATGCATGCGGAACACCTGCTCCACCATCTGGATCTGCTGCTCGGTCTCACCCAAATGGGTCTGGAACGCCTGCTTCAGCTGAGGATCGCTTGCCATTTCGATCATCTGGGGCAGAGCCTTCGTGATCTGCTGCTCGGCGTAGTAGATGTCCTGCAGGGTATGGACGAAGAGATCATCCAAAGTCTTGATGTCCTTCGAAAAAAGGGCCATGGCGTATTTCCTTCCATCATGTGGAACAAGCCAGCGCGACGCGCCGGCTTCACTGTACCGCGTGGTTTGACGCTGGAAGAACGTTGTGGCGTTCGTGGCGGTTCCAGCCTGTCGCCGGCCCTGACGGGATATTCAGCAAGTTCAGTCGACGGCCCTTAGGCTCCGGCCCTGAAGGCGCAGCAACTCGGCCCGGGCGGCCGCCTCCCCCTCGTCGAATTCGAGCATCTCGATCTTCTGGCCGCGCTTCACGATCTTGTCGGTCGACACCCTGATCTGCGCCACATCATCCTGCGCCTGACGGAAATGCGCGTCGAGCTTCGCCACACGTCCATCAAGCCGCTCGATATCCTCCAGAAGCTTCTGAACCTCCACCTGAATCACCTGCGCCTCTTCCCGGATGCGGGCATCCCGGACGATGGCCTGCATGACCTGGATCGCAAGCGTGAGCAGGGACGGAGACACGATCACGATGCGGGCCCGGTGCGCCTTTTGAACCACATCGTCGAAATGCTCGGACAGGTCGGCATAGATCGACTCCGCGGGCACGAACATCATGGCGATGTCCTGGGTCTCGCCCGGGATGAGATATTTCTCCGAAATGTCACGCACATGAACAAGCATGTCGCCCCGGACCTTGGCGGCAGCTCTCGTGCGAACCTCATCGCTCTTGGCGTCACGGAAGAGCGTGAAACCCTCGAGGGGGAACTTGGCGTCGACCACGAGGCCCCGGGGGTCGCCCGGCAGGCGCACAAGGCAGTCAGGACGGGTGCGGTTCGAGAGCGTGGGCTGGAATTCGAATGCCCCCTGGGGAAGTCCATCCCGGATGATGGCCTCCATCCGGCCCTGCCCATAGGCTCCGCGGGTCTGCTTGTTGGACAGAATATCCTTGAGACCCACGATCTCGCCGGTCAGGTCCTTCAGGTTCTTCTGCGCCGCGTCGATGACCGCGAGGCGCTCGTTGAGCTTGGACAGGTTCTCCGTCTGGTGCCGGGTCGTCGCCTCGAGCCCCTGCCCCATCCGGTGCTGGAGACCGTCGATCCGCTCCGAAATCAGCCGGACGAAGTCGCTCTGGCGGGTGCCGAAGACTTCCGCAATGGTCTGCATCCGACCCGTCATTTCGGCTTGAATGCGGGTGAGTTCGCCCACCTTGTCGTCCATTTCCCGCGCCCGCTCGTCCGAAATGGCGGCCTCGAAGGCTCTTTCGCGTCGCGACTTGAGGAGCAGCAGGGTGACGATCACCAGCAGCCCGAAGCTTCCCGCCGCCATCCAGATCACGAGCTTGCCCCATGTCAGGGGATAGGAGCCAAGAATAAGGACGACGTCGTTCATGGGCCTTGAACTTCCGGTTGACTGAAACATCCGAACATAAGACGAACGATTTGACCATCCCAGGCCAAGCCCTTATCTCCCGCAAATCATGACCATCAAACCTCTCGTCATCCTGCCCGACTCCAAGCTCCGCCTTGTTTCCGAACCCGTGAAGGAAATCACGGACGAGATCCGGAAACTGGCCGACGACATGCTGGATACCATGTACGACGCCCCTGGCGTCGGCTTGGCGGCCATCCAGGTCGGCGTGCCCTTGCGCATGGTCACCATGGACGTGTCCAAGACCGAGGGAGAGCGCCATCCCATGGTGCTGCTCAACCCGGAGATCGTCTGGGCGTCCGAAGAAAAACGCGTCTACGAGGAAGGCTGCCTGTCGATCCCTGAATACTATGAGGAGGTCGAGCGGCCGGACCGGGTGCGCTTCCGCTACATGAATCTCCAGGGTGAGACCGTCGAGCAGGAGGCCGAGGACCTGATGGCCACCTGCGTGCAGCACGAAATCGATCACCTCAACGGCGTCCTGTTCATCGACCACCTGTCCAAGCTCAAGCGGGACCGGGTCATCACCAAGTTCAAGAAGGCTGCCAAGCGCGAGGCGGGCGCATGAGCCTTCGCGTCGTCTTCATGGGGACACCGGACTTCGCCGTGCCCACCCTGTCCGAAATCGTCGGACAGGGGCACGAGGTCGTTGCGGTCTATACCCGCCCGCCCGCCGCTGCGGGCCGGGGGATGGAGCTCAAGCCTTCGCCGGTCCACAAAATGGCGGAGCGGTTCGGACTGCCGGTCTTCACCCCGAAGACCCTGCGGACGGACGACGCCGCCGACATCTTTCGAAGCCACGAGGCGGACGTGGCTGTCGTCGTGGCCTATGGGATGCTCCTGCCGAAAGCGATCCTCGACGCGCCGGAACTCGGATGCCTCAACCTTCACGCCTCGCTGCTTCCCCGCTGGCGCGGCGCGGCCCCGATCCAGCGCGCCATCATGGCGGGCGATGCCGAGACGGGCGTCGCGGTCATGAAGATGGAGGAAGGCCTCGACACAGGCCCCGTGGCCATGGTCGAGCGGGTGGCGATCACGCCCGAGATGAACGCCGGGGAACTGCACGACAAGCTGATGGGGCTCGGCGCCGACCTCATGGTGCGGGCGCTTGCCGCCCTCTCCCGCGGCGGGTTGAACTTCACGCCCCAGCCCGAGCAGGGCGTGACCTATGCCCACAAGCTCAAGAACGACGATTCCAGGATCGATTGGGCAAAGCCCGCCCAAGCCGTTCACGATCATATCCGCGGCCTCTCGCCCTTCCCGGGCGCGTTCTTCACGGCCGATTTCGGCAAGGGCGAGGAGCGGGTGAAAGTTCTGCGGGCAAGGATCGACGAGGGATCGGGCGCACCGGGAATCCTCTTGGACCCAGGGGGCATCGTGGCCTGCGGCGAAGGCGCATTGCGGCTTCTCCAGGTGCAGCGCGCCGGCAAGGCTCCCATGAACGCTGACGATTTCCTGAGAGGAGTTCGGATCGAGGCCGGGATGTCTTTTGCATGACCTTCGTGATCCGCCCGGAGACACCTGAAGACCATGCGGCGATCGACGCCGTTCACAGGGGCGCCTTCGGGGGAGCGGCGGAAGCCGAATTGGTTGGGACCCTGCGCCGAAACGGCGATATCGTCCTGTCCCTGGTGGCCGATGCGGACGAGATCGTGGGGCATGTGGCGTTCTCGCGACTCGCACTTTCGCATAGCCCAGCGCGGGCCAGCGCCCTTGCGCCGCTCGCGGTCGTCAAGGAGAGGCAGCGCCGAGGCATCGGGTCGTCACTCGTGCGGGAGGGCCTGAACCGGCTCGCGGGTTCAGGCGAGGACCTCGTGCTGGTCCTGGGAGACCCTGCCTACTATGGCCGGTTCGGCTTCACGACCGAGCATGCGGCGGGTTTGCAAACTCCATACGATGGCTCTTATCTCCAGGCGCTGGCCCTCACCGACGAGGGCCGCCGCGCCCGTGGACCGGTGCGGTATGCCCGCCCCTTCGCGGAGCTTTAGTCATCATGCCCCGCTACAAGCTCGTGGTCGAATATGACGGGACGCCCTTCACCGGCTGGCAGCACCAGACGAATGGCCTGTCTGTGCAGCAGGCCATCGAGGACGCCATTGAGCGCTTTGCCGGCGAAAAGGTGCGCATCCATTGCGCGGGACGCACCGATTCCGGGGTCCACGCCACCCACCAGGTCGTCCATGTGGATCTTGCGAAGGATTGGCGCACGGACACCGTGCGCGACGCTACCAACGCGCATCTGAAACCTGCCCCGGTGGCGATCCTGTCGGCCGAGTCGGTGCCCGAGACCTTCAACGCCCGCCTGTCGGCCATCAAGCGCCATTACGTCTATCGGATCCTGAACCGCCGCGCCCCACCGGCCCTTGAGGCGACGCGGGTCTGGCATGTGGCGTGGCGGCTGGATTCATCCCTGATGCATGAGGCCGCACAAAGCCTGATCGGACGTCACGACTTTACGACCTTTCGGGCTGCCGAGTGCCAGGCGAACAGCCCGGTCCGCACTCTCGACCGGCTAGATGTGGAGCGCATCGGCGACGAGATCCGGATTTATGCATCCGCCCGTTCATTCCTGCACCATCAGGTGCGCTCGATGGTGGGAACGCTGGAGCGGGTCGGAGCCGGACGCTGGGCCGTGGACGATGTGCGGTCTGCCCTCGAAGCCCAAGACCGCAAGCGCTGCGGCCCTATGGCGCCGTCCACCGGACTTTATCTGATCGGTGTCGACTATCCCTAGCCGAGCAGGCCTCGCACCGCCATTCCGACGAAGGAATTGAGCACGATGCCGAGCATGACGATCCCCATGGCCGCGAGCCCCCCGACGCCGAGCGTCGCCTTGGTGGCAAACCATTGCAGCCGCAGGATGATGATGGCGAAGGCCAGGCTGAACATGCTGGCGAGCGGCGGCGGCGCCCACCCGAGCAGAACAAGCATCGCCGGGACCGAAAGCACCAGCAGGCCGATGACCGTGATCCAGTTGGTGACGATCACAAAGGGCGCATAGCGCTCAGTGAGCCGGAAGCGACGCGCCACGAAGATCATGGCAAACGGAAGGGCGACGAAGTTCGCCAGATGACCCAGCGCCACGACGATATCGACCCACACATTATCGAGCAGGACGCGATCGGGTTGGAGCATTCCGAGACGAAGGCGCTCGAAGGCAAGGGACACGATGTAGGCCGGAAGCGTCAGCCAGATCGCCATGAAGGAGCGCCAGAAGCCCCGTTCGCTCATGTCGAAGGCCTTGAGGCCCTCGACCCTGCTGTTCAGCAGATCGACTGTGCCTTTGAACGAGCGGTTGACTTCGTCAGCGGTTACGATCACGAGCGCCCCCGATGAGTGGTATGCTCACGAAAACCGGCCAGGGCCGGAAAACGTTCCGACCCGACATCGACTTTAGTCGAAAGCTACGCTTGAAGCGCGTCGGCGGACGCCGCGAAGTAGGCGTCCAATACCTTGCGGTAGATCGTTGACAATCGGTCTAGATCGGCAACCGCCACACGCTCGTCGACCTGGTGCATGGTCTGTCCGACGAGGCCAAATTCCACCACCGGGCAATCCTTCACAATGAAGCGAGCATCCGACGTGCCGCCCGTGGTGGACAGTTTGGGACGCCGCCCGGTCTCGGCCTCGATCGCGTCGGCGATGAAGCCGACGAACGTGTTCGGCGGGGTCAGGAACGCGACCGCATTGGTTGGGTCCATGGCGAGCCGATAGCGCACTGTGTTCCCGGCCGCTTCGCGCAGCCGCCGCTCAACCTCCTCCTCCAGACTCTGCGGAGTCCAGAGATCGTTGAAGCGGATGTTGAAGGTTGCGCGAGCTTCCGCCGGAATGACGTTGGAGGCCGGATTGCCCACGTCGATCGTCGTCACCTCCAGGTTCGATGCATCGAAATGGTCCGTGCCCTGATCGAGCGGCTCCCGCAGGAGTCCATCGACGAGACGGATCATTCCCGGAACCGGATTGTCGGCCAGATGCGGGTAGGCCACGTGCCCCTGCTTGCCCTCGACGACGATCCGGCCCGTCAGCGAGCCGCGCCGGCCGATCTTAATCATGTCGCCGAGCCGGTTTGGGTTGGTGGGCTCGCCCAGGATGCAGTGGTTGAAGCGCTCGCCCCGCGCTTTGGCCCATTCGAGCAGTTTGACCGTGCCGTTGATGGCGGGTCCCTCCTCATCACCGGTGATGAGGAAGCCGATCGAGCCTTTGAAGTCGGAGGTCTCGCGGATGAATTCCAGCGCCGCCGCCATCATGCAGGCGATGCCGCCCTTCATGTCGACCGCGCCGCGCCCATGAAGCTCTTCGCCGTCGATCACACCCGAAAAGGGATCATGCCGCCAGCGCGTCGCGTCTCCGGGCGGCACCACATCGGTGTGGCCTGCGAAGAGCAGATAGGGTTCGCCCGAGCCGTAGCGGGCATAGAGGTTTTCCACGTCCGGCGTACCGGGCGCGGTGAAAACCAGACGGTGCACCTCGAAACCCGCCTCGCGCAGCACCCCCTCGATGAAGGTGAGCGCACCGCCCTCCTCGGGAGTCACGGAGGGGCAGCGAATTAGGTGTTGAGCCAAGGATAAAGCATCTACTTCCATCATTGCCTTATCCTGCCCCGTAGAAGCAACCGGTCTCCAAATGCGATTCCCAAGAAGGCACCGCCTATAAGAATCCAAAGCCAAGTACTTATGGTCCGTGTCGAAATATAAAAATCAAGGGCGAGCGCACACAAAACCAGAGAATATGATGGCAGAATCCACCATCCACTAACCTGTAAATATCGAAGCCTCTTGTGAATGACCGGCGCAATCAAGATCAAGGGCGGAATTGCAGAAATCAATGACACAAAAGCCAGATGGTGTGTTCTCTCGGCTTCTGTCCAATCATGGATAAAATCGGCATGGTCTGTGAACACTACCACTCCAGCGAAGCCTAGCAGAAAATATAGCGCTAGCCCAAAGACAGCAGATATTAAGAACCGGCCCCTGGACATATTTCTAGTCGCGCAGCAGCTCGTTGATGGCGGTCTTCGCCCGGGTCTGCGCATCCACCCGCTTCACGATGACGGCGCAGTAGAGGGACGGGCCGGGCGTACCGTCCGGGAGGGGCTTGCCCGGGAGGGAACCAGGGACGACCACGGAATAAGGCGGCACGCGGCCGACGAAGGTTTCGCCGGTCGTGCGGTCGATGATCTTGGTGGAGGCGCTGAGGAAGACGCCCATGGACAGCACCGAGCCTTCGCCGACGACCACGCCCTCGACGACTTCGGAGCGCGCCCCGATGAAGCAATTGTCCTCGATGATGGTGGGATTGGCCTGCAACGGCTCTAAGACGCCGCCGATTCCGACGCCGCCGGACAGGTGCACATGCTTGCCGATCTGCGCACAGGACCCAACGGTCGCCCATGTGTCGACCATGGTGCCCTCATCCACATAGGCGCCGAGGTTCACGAACGACGGCATCAGCACCACGCCGGGCGCGATATACGCGCCGCGGCGCACCGTGCAGTTCGGCACAGCCCGGAAGCCCGCCGCCTGGAATTCGGATTCCGACCAACCATCGAACTTGGACGGCACCTTGTCCCACCAGACGGCGTTGCCGGGCCCGCCCTTGATGACGCTCATGTCATTGAGACGGAAGGAGAGCAGAACGGCCTTCTTGAGCCATTGATGCACTTGCCACTCGGCGCCGGCTTTCTCGGCCACGCGGGCCTTGCCTGAATCGAGCAGATGGAGCGCCTGCTCCACGGCCTCGCGAACCGCCCCCCTGGTGGCGGGATTCACATTGGCCCGGTCTTCCCAGGCGGCATCGATGGTTTGGGCGAGGTCGGTATTGGACATGGATCACTCGGGCAAGGGCTTCGTTGCGCAGTGATTAGCAATGGCGTCGAGGGCTGTCACCTGCGAGACCCGCCTGCGCGAAAGGTTTCCCGCAGGCAAACGCTTTTTCACGAATGGTCTTTCAGAACCGGCTCGGCCCTAGAACGCCGTCCTTTGACGGATCGCGGCCGAGAGGGTGCCTTCGTCCAGGTAATCGAGCTCGCCGCCGACCGGCACGCCATGGGCGAGCTTCGTCACCTTCACGGGGAGATGGGTCAGGAGTTCGGTGATGTAGTGGGCGGTCGTCTGCCCGTCGACGGTGGCGTTGAGCGCCAGAATGATCTCCGACACTCCGGGCTCCGACGCGCGAGCGACGAGGCGGTCGAGGTTCAGGTGCTCGGGACGCACGCCGTCCAGGGGCGATAGAACGCCCCCCAGCACGTGGTAGAGCGCATTGACCGCGCCCGACCGTTCAAGCGCCCAGAGGTCCGACACGTCCTCCACCACCACCAAGATGGACGCATCACGGCGAGGGTCCTTGCAGATCGTGCAGGGCTCGGACGTATCGACGTTGCCGCACGACGAGCACACGACGATCCGCTCATTGGCGACACGCATGGCGTCGCTCAGCGGGTTGAGAAGCGTATCCCGCTTCTTGATCAGCTGCAGAGCGGCCCGGCGGGCCGAGCGGGGGCCAAGGCCCGGCAGGCGGGCCAGCAGCTGGATAAGGCGTTCGATTTCCGGACCGGCGACGTGCTGAGCCATCAAGACCTCAAAACAGCTTCATGCCCGGCGGCAGGGGAAGCCCCTTGGTCAATTCGGCCATGCGTGCCTCAGCGGCGCGCTCGGCCTTGCCGCGGGCGTCGTTCATGGCGGCCACGATGAGATCTTCGAGAATTTCCTTCTCGTCCGGGTTCATCAGCGAAGGATCGATGCTGATGGCCTTGAGGTTGCCCTTGCCGCTCGCCTTCACGGTCACGACACCGCCGCCGGCGGTGCCTTCCACCTCGACATTGTCCAGCTCGGCCTGCGCGTCCTGCAGCTTCTGCTGCATGGCCTGCGCCTGCTTCATCAATCCCATGATGTCTTTCATGACCGCTTCCTCACTCCAGATCGTCGTCAGCTTCGGCCTCGTGCGCGGTCAGCGCGTCGGCCTCGCCCAGAATTTCGGTTTCGGCATCCACGCCGTCGCCCTTCTCGGCGCGCTCGACCACGTTCACGATCTGCGCACCGGGAAACTTGGCGAGAACGGCCTGCACCAGGGGGTGGCTCGCGGCTCCCTCCTTGCGCTCCCGCTCCGCAGCCACCGCCTGGTCACGAAGGGTGGGCTCCCCCTCTTCCGACGACAGGGCGACCATCCAGCGCTCGCCGGTCCATAGCTGAAGAGCGCGGGCGAGATCGTTCGCGATGGTGCGGCTGCCGCCCTCTGCAAGGCTGAGCTCGATGCGCCCCTCTTCGAAGCGCACGAGCCGCACGTCCCGTTCGAGCGCGGCTTTCAGGACGATATCCCGCTTCTCGCCCGCCATGGCGACCACATCCTCGAAGCGGCGCAGGCGCACGGCCGGCGCGGCGCCGGCGGGTTCCGGCCTTCGCTGCGGCCTGGCTTGGGAGGTCGCGAGCGCCATGTTGCCGGATGTAGCGGGACCGGATGACGTGGGCGGGGGCGTCGGCGATCCGTTGCCCGATACAGGCGCGGCGCCTTCCTTCAGGATCCGAAGGGCCTCGTCGGGGGTCGGCAGATCGGCTGCATAAGCCAGCCGCACGAGCACCATTTCGGCGGCCGCCACGGGGCGGTTCGAGGATTGGACCTCGGGAATACCCTTGAGAAGAATCTGCCAGGTGCGAGAGAGCGTTCTGACGGAGAGCCTTTGAGCAAACTCCATGCCCCGCTGCCGCTCGGCCTCCGACAGGGCCGGATCCTTTGCGGCGTCGGGAATTAGCTTGAGACGGGTGACCACATGCGAGAAGGAGGCCAGATCCGACAGGATGACGCCTGGATCGGCGCCGGAATCGTATTGCGACCGGAGCCCCGCGAAAGCGGCCGGGACATCGCCTCGCATCACCGCCTCGAAAAGGTCGATCACCAGGGCGCGGTCGGCGAGCCCCAGCATGTCGCGAACGGTGTCCGCCCTGACGATGCCGGCTCCGTGAGAAATGGCCTGGTCGAGAAGAGACAGAGAATCGCGGGCCGAGCCCTCCGCCGCGCGGGCGATGGCCGCCAGGGCATCCTGGTCGGCCGTCACGCCTTCGGCGTCGCAGATGCGCCCGAGATGGGCCACGAGCTTGTCGGCCTCGATGCGGCGCAGGTCGAAGCGCTGGCAGCGGGACAGGATCGTCACGGGGACCTTGCGGATCTCCGTGGTGGCGAAGATGAATTTCGCGTGGGGCGGCGGCTCCTCAAGCGTCTTCAGGAAGGCGTTGAACGCCTTCTCGGACAGCATGTGAACCTCGTCGATGATGTAGACCTTGTACCGGGCCGAAACCGGGGAATAGCGGATGCCGTCGATGATCTGGCGAACGTCGTCGATTCCGGTGTGGGAGGCGGCGTCCATCTCCAGCACGTCCACGTGCCGCGATTCCATGATGGATTCGCAGTGGATGCCGGGCTCGGGCATGTGAATGGTCGGCGCGCCGGAGCCATCCGCCTTCTGATAGTTGAGGCCTCGGGCCAGGATGCGGGCCGTGGTGGTCTTGCCGACGCCGCGCACGCCGGTCAGCATCCAGGCCTGCGGAATGCGGCCGGTCTCGAACGCATTCGAGAGGGTGCGCACCATCGCCTCCTGGCCGATCAGGTCGTCGAAGGTGCGGGGGCGGTATTTGCGGGCGAGAACGCGGTAAGGCGAAGCCTGCGACATCACGGGCGCGGCGGGGAAACCGGGCAAGGCCGGCTCGTCGATCAGGGGCGTGCCGGCTGTGGTTTCGTCCATTGGCTGCTAGGCTTGGGATCAAACTGGGGCGCTCTTGACGGAGCGCCAGGGTGGGAGGCTGGACGAAGACCCGTTCGGTCTCGTTAGGGCTGCTTCCTTCCGGACCTGACCCGGTTGGCGAGTGAGACGTCCCTCGCCAACCTCCCACCGCCTATATGAGGGTTTCACCCGGGGAACGCAAGTTAGAAACAGCGCCCCGAAGCGTCATCCCGGCCCGCGCATCGAAACTCCGGATGGCGGCTGACATTGGATCACAAGCTCGGCTAACGTGGCCGTATGACCTCGATCTTCCAACTCGATTCTCGCCTTGAGGCCGACACGATCCCGATCGGCGACCTGTCGCTTTCGTCGGTTCTGCTCCTCAACGATGCCCGCTTTCCGTGGTTCGTGCTGGTGCCCCGCATCGCCGATGTCAGCGAGCTGACGGACCTGTCGGACGAACAGGCAGCACAGCTGATGCAGGAGACCCGCATCGCCACCCGGGTCATGATGACGCTGTCCAAACCCGACAAGGTGAACGTGGGAGCGCTCGGCAACATCGTGACGCAGCTCCATGTGCACGTGATCGGGCGTTTCCGCTCCGACCCGGCTTGGCCTGGTCCCGTCTGGGGCAACGGAACCCGGATTCCCTATCCTGACCATGCGGCGACCGCCCTGATCGAGCGGGCCGGCGCACTTTTCGCGGCAGCTTGACCCCTATGACAACACCCATCAGCTACATCACGAACCCTCTCGTTCGCCACAGCGCCGAGCGGGACCCCGACGCCCTTGCCCGCCATGCGGACAACCCGGAAGCCGCCATGGTGCTGGTGACCGGCGACCTGCCGATCCTCACGGCCGGGGAGCCCGGGACTGCGCTGCTGCCGGCGGCGGTTCTCAGGAAACTCCCGGGCCATCGCGAGCAGGTCTTTCTCGGCACCCTTCGCGACCGTCCGGTCATCGCCACCCTGGCGGCTCCCGAAGCGGCGGAGCTGTTTCAATCCGATCCGGCCTTCGAGGTCACGGACCTGCGCTCGATCGCCGTGCGCGGCCTGGTGCCGGCGGAGGAACTGGGCATTCTGGCCATGGCGAAGTCGATGCTCGACTGGCACGCCCGGCATCGCTTCTGCGCCAATTGCGGCGCACCCACGGATGCTGCTCAGGCGGGTTTCCGGCGCGACTGCTCGGCCTGCGGCACCCAGCATTTCCCGCGCACGGATCCGGTCGTCATCATGCTGATCGCCAGGGGAGACAAATGCCTCCTTGGTCGGCAGTCCCGTTTCGCGCCCAAAATGTATTCGTGCCTGGCGGGCTTTCTGGAGCCCGGCGAGACCATCGACGACGCCGTCAGGCGCGAAACCTTCGAAGAGGCCGGCGTGCGGGTCGGCCGGGTCGAATACGTCACGTCCCAGCCCTGGCCCTTCCCGTCATCCATCATGATCGGCTGCATCGGCGAGGCCGAGACCGACGACATCGTCATCGACAGGACGGAATTGGAGGATGCCCGCTGGTTCTCAAAGGAGGATATCCGGCGCATGCTGGCCGAGGAGCACGAGGAATTCGCCGCGCCCTCCCCGATCGCCATCGCCCGCCATCTGATTCGCGAATGGGCCAAGGGCTAGGAGCCAAGAGCTAGGGGCCGACGGCTATCGGCCCCGCACTCCCTGTCACTCCGCCGCTTCCTTGATCTTTTCGCGGAACGGATCGGCCGAATAGACGCCGAGGATGCGCAATTCCCGGGAGAAGAATTCGAGTTCTTCGAGCGCACGCTTGAGGTTCAGGTCCTCGGGATGACCGTCCACCTCGGCGTAGAACTGGGTCGCCAGGAACTCGCCTTCGAGCATGTAGCTCTCCAGCTTGGTCATGTTGATGCCATTGGTGGCGAAACCACCCAAGGCCTTGTAGAGGGCAGCCGGCAGGTTGCGGACCCGGAACACGAAGCTGGTGACCGTGGGTACCCGCCCTGCGGGAGCCCATTGCGGCGCCTTGGACAGGATGACGAAGCGGGTGGTGTTATGCGCCTCGTCCTCAACGTCCTCGGCCAGGATCTTCAAGCCATAAATGCCGGCCGCCATCCGGGGCGAAAGGGACGCTCGGGTCGGGTCCTTCCACTCGGCCACCTCGCGAGCCGAGCCTGCGGTATCGCCTGCCACATGGGCCTTGAGCCCCAGCTTGCGGATGATCTTCCGGCATTGGCCCAGGGCATGAACGTGGCTGTACACGTCCTTGATCGTGCCGAGATCGGCCCCCGGAACGCCCATGAGCTGGAAGTGGATGGGCAGGAAGTGCTCGCCGATGATGTGCAGGCCGGAGGTGGGCAGCAGGTGGTGGATGTCCGCCACGCGCCCTGCGATCGAATTCTCGATCGGGATCATGGCAAGCCCGGCCTGCCCTTCGGACACGGCTGCAAAGGCGTCCTCGAAGGTTGGACAGGGTAGCACCTGCCAGTCGGGACGGGCCTGCTCGCAGGCGGTGTGGGAGTTGGCTCCCGGCTCACCCTGAAACGAAATGAGTTTCTTCATGGCTTCCTCCGGGCCGCGAGGACCTCGCGCGCCCTTTCCAGATCGTCGGGGGTATCGACCCCTAGCGGCACGTCGTCAACGACCACCGCGTCGATGCGCATGCCGGCTTCGAGCGCGCGCAATTGCTCCAGCCTCTCGCGCATCTCCAGCGGAGCCGGCGGCAGGCTGACGAAACGCTGCAGGGCCTTGCGCCGGTACGCGTAGAGCCCGATGTGATGGTACAACGGCCCGTCGCCATAAGGGGCGGTCACCCTCGTGAAGTAGAGCGCGCGGAAACGGCCGGGGGAAATCTCGCTCCCCACCATCTTCACCACGTTGGGATTGGTTTTCTCCTCGTCCCGCTCGATGACTGCCACGAGGGTCGCGAGATCGACCGCAGCGTCCGAGAGCGGCGCGATGGAAGCCGCGATGGCCCTCGGGTCAATGGTCGGGAGATCGCCCTGAACATTCACCACGACATCGTGCCGTCCCTCGGGATCGAGCTTTTCCACAGCCTCGAAGATGCGGTCCGACCCTGACACGTGATCAGACCGGGTCAGCACGGCTTTTCCGCCCGCCAAGGCAACGGCCTCTGCGATCTCAGGGGCGTCCGTCGCAACGGCCACGGGGCCGATTCCCGCTTCGACGGCGCGGCGCCAGACATGAACGATCATGGGCTCGCTTCCGATGAGGGCCAGAGGCTTGTTCGGCAAACGGGTCGCGGAGAGGCGAGCGGGAATGAGGACGAGAGGATCGGACATGGAGGACGCCAGATGGAAGCTGCGCGTCCTTATCAAGGCAGGAGGTGTTTGTCATGGGTACGGTCCCGCCTCTCTTCGGCGGTGCGGCAAAGGCGACGCAGGGGTGGTCTTGCAGAATTCCGACGCTAGACAAGGCTCTGCGACCACGAGAGCGGCGAAAACCCCTGAGGACCCCATTGTCAAAACCCCATCTCTACGGCTAAGCAACGCCCACGATCGCGGGCACCCGCCCGCACCCGACCCATCCGTTGCGCTGGTTCCGCCGGTTTTAAGAAGGCGAGGAGAGCCTAATTCATGAATATCGAGACCAATAAGATCGCAGGCGCCGTGTTCGGCTCGCTTCTCTTCGTGGTCGGCGTCAACGTCATCGCCGGCGGTGTGTTTGCTCCGCACAAGCCCGAAGTTCCGGGCTACGATCTTCCGGCTCCCGAAGAAGCCGCCGGCGGCGCTGCCGCGGCCGCAGCTCCGGCGGAGCCGCTTCCCGTCCTCCTGGCCAAGGCGGACCCGGCCAAGGGTCAGGCGTCGGCAAAGAAGTGCGCCTCCTGCCACACCTTCGAGAATGGCGGCGCCAACAAGGTCGGCCCGAACCTCTACGGCGTGGTCGGCCGTCCGGTCGCATCCCATGCGGGGTTCAACTACTCGGCGGCTCTGAAGGGCAAGGGCGGCGAGTGGTCGTACGAGGCGCTCAACGACTTCGTCCACAACCCCAAGGGCGCGGTCCCCGGCACCATCATGGCCTTCGCAGGCGTTGCCCAGGCCCAGGAGCGCGCCGATCTGCTCGTTTACCTGCGCACCCTGTCGGACAACCCGGCGCCGCTTCCGGCCGCCCAGTAAAGTCTGCGGATATTCTCAAGCTTTCGAAGCCGGGCCTGGAGCCCGGCTTTTCTTTTGGGCGCCGTCCCTTGCGTTCGCCCCGTTCCGGACAAAAATGTAACTGACTGAAAGACGCCTCGCCCCTCAGGAGACGCCTTGTGATCCGTTTACTTCTGCCAAGCCTGCTGGCCGCTTGTCTGGCCTTCTCCCCGCTTGCGGCCCAGGAGGCACAATGGCGCCACGGCGCGGCGCTGCTGGACCAACCGAAATATCCCGCGGATTTCAAACGTTTCGAGTATGTGAACCCTGATGCCCCCAAGGGCGGCATGGTGCGCCTCGGCGCACAGGGAACCTTCGACAGCTTCAACATCGTGGTGGCCGGCGTGAAAGGGTCGCCCGAACAGGGCCTGGGCCTCATTTACGAGACCCTGACCACCTCCTCGCTCGACGAGCCTAGCGCCTCCTACGGCCTCCTGGCCGAGGCTTTCGCGCACCCGGACGACTACTCCTCGGTCAGCTTCCGCCTTCGCCCCGAGGCGCGCTGGCACGACGGAAAGCCCGTGACGGTCGACGACGTCATCTTCTCGTTCGAGACCCTGAAAGCCAACAGCCCCACCTATGCGTTCTATTACGGCAACGTGACCAAGGCCGAAAGGATGGGTGAACGTGAGGTCAAATTCACCTTCGACCAGAAGGGCAACCGGGAGCTGCCGCAGATCATGGGCCAGCTTCTCATCCTGCCCAAGCACTGGTGGGAGGGCACCGCCCCGGACGGCCGCAAGCGCGACGTGACCCAGACCACCCTCGAGCCGCCGCTGGGTTCCGGACCCTATCGGCTCAAGAGTTTCGAGCCGGGACGCACGGCCACTTATGAGCGCGTGAAGGACTACTGGGGTGAGACCCTCAACGTGAATGTCGGGACCAACAATTTCGACGAGATCCGCTACGAATATTACCGGGACGCGACGGTTCTGCTGGAAGCCTTCAAGGGAGACCGGATCGACTTTCGCAGCGAGAACAGCGCCCGCAACTGGGCGACGGGCTACAATTTTCCGGCCCAACAGGAAGGACGCGTGATCCTGGAGGAATTCCCCTTGCGGGCCTCCGGCGTCATGCAGGCCTTCGTGCTCAACCTGCGCCGCGACAAGTTCAAGGATTCGCGGGTGCGCCGGGCATTCAACCTCGCGTTTCCATATGAGGAAATCAACAAGACCATCTTCTCCGGCCAATACGAGCGCGTATCGAGCTACTTCCACGGATTGGAAATCGCCTCGTCCGGCCTCCCCGACGGCCAGGAGCTGGCCATTCTGGAGAGCGTTCGCGACAAGGTGCCGGCGCAGGTCTTCACGACCGCCTATGCCAATCCGGTGAGCGACAGTCCGGAGGCTGTGCGCAACAACCTGCGCGAAGCCGACAAGCTCCTGCGCGAAGCCGGCTGGGAGCTGAAGGACCGTCGACGGGTCAACGCCAAGGGCGAGACCCTCACGGTCGAACTTCTGGCCGCCTCTCCCAATGACGAGCGGGTGTTCCTTCCCTACAAGGCTTCCCTCGATCGTCTCGGCATCGTCACCTCCGTGCGCACGGTGGACGACGTACAATACGTCAACCGGACCCGCTCCTTCGATTTCGACATCGTCTCCAATGTGTGGGGCCAGTCCCTGTCGCCGGGCAACGAGCAGCGCGAGTTCTGGGGCTCTCAGGCCGCGCAACGGGAAGGGTCCCGCAACCTCGCGGGCATTGCCGATCCGGGCATCGACGCCTTGATCGACCGGGTCATCTTCGCCAAGGACCGCGCTGAGCTCGTGGCTGCCACGAAGGCCCTCGACCGGGTTCTGCTCGCGCACGAATACATGGTTCCGCAATGGACCTACCTGAAGCAGAGGACAGCCCGGTGGGACCGCTTCGGTCGCCCCGAGACTCCTCCCCGTTATGGCGCATCCGGCTTCCCCACCGTCTGGTGGTATGATGAGGCCAAGGCTGCAAAGACTGGAGCACCGCGATGACGCATTCGACCCGTCGGGAGATTCTCAAAGGCGGCGTCGCCATTGCGACGTTTCCCGTCTTGTCGCGCATGGGGCTGGCCCAGGAGGGTCGGGAAACCGAGACCCATGGGCTATCAAGCTTCGGCGACCTGAAGTACGGACCGGACTTCAAGCATTTCGCTTACGTGAATCCGTCTGCGCCAAAAGGCGGAACGCTCGCGATCCAGATCAAGCAGGCGACCGGCAACCAGAACTTCGACACCTTCAATACGCTCAATATTTTCGTCCTGAGAGGCGACGGCGCCGCCGGCATGGGCAGCACCTTCGACAGCCTGATGGCGGGCTCGGGGGACGAACCCGATGCGCTCTATGGACTTGTCGCCAAGAGCATCCGGATTTCCGACGACAGACTGACTTATCGTTTCATCCTGCGGCCGGAAGCGCGTTTTCACGACGGCTCCAAGCTAACCGCCAAGGATGCGGCGTTCTCCCTGAACATCCTCAAGGAAAAGGGCCACCCGGTCTTTCGCTCCATCCTGACACAACTGGTCTCGGCGGAGGCCGAGGCTGAGGACATCTTACGCGTTCAGCTGTCGCCGCAGCGCAGCCGCGACCTGCACCTGACCGTCGCCGGAATGCCGATTTTCTCGGAGCGCTACTGGCAGGGCCGCGACTTCGAGGCCTCCACCCTCGAAGCACCCCTTGGATCGGGGCCCTACCGCCTCGGCAGGTTCGAGCAGGGCCGCTTCATCGAGTTCGAGCGCGTTCCGGATTACTGGGCCAAAGATCTGCCGGTGAATGTGGGCCAGAACAATTTCGACCGCATCCGCTGGGAATACTTCCGCGACCGCACCGTCGCCTTCGAGGCCTTCAAGAACGGCACCCTCAATTTCCAGGAAGAATACACCTCGCGCCTCTGGTCGACGGGATACGATTTCCCGGCCGTTCATGAGGGACGCGTCAAGCGGGAGGAGATCCCGGACAATGCGCCCTCGCCGATTCAGGGCTGGTATTTCAATACCAGGCGCGAAGCCTTCAAGGATCCGCGCATCCGTGAAGCCATTGGCCTTGCGTTCGATTTCGAGTGGACGAACGCCAACATCATGTTCGGCGCTTATGAGCGCGTGACATCCTATTTCGAGAACTCGGACATGAAGGCGACGGGCTCGCCCTCGCCCGAGGAGATCAAGCTCCTCGAACCCTTCCGCGACAAGCTTCCGAAAACTGTCTTCGGCGAGCCCTATGTACCGCCTGTCTCAGATGGTTCCGGCCAGGACCGGCGTCTTCTGCGGCGGGCGGATGAGCTCCTGCGCGAGGCGGGCTGCAAACGCGACGGCGGCGTCCTCAAGCTGCCGAACGGGCAGCCTTTCACCATCGAGTTTCTCGACTTCCAATCGGCCCTGCAGCCCCATACCCAGCCCTTCCAGGCCAACCTGAAGCGCCTCGGCATCGAAGCGCGCTCCCGCATCGTGGATGCAGCGCAGTATCAGCGCCGGATGGACGACTATGATTTCGACATGGCGAGCCGAGCTCTGGGCGGATCGAGCACGCCCGGCGACAGCTTGCGCATCGTCTATGGATCGCAGGCCGCTACGACCCCCGGAAGCCGCAACGTCGCGGGCGTCATGGATCCGGCCGTCGACGCCCTGGTGGAGCGCATTGCCCAGGCAAAGACCCGCGATGAGCTGACCATTGCCTGCCGGGCCCTCGACCGTGTCCTCCGGGCCGGGCACTATTGGGTGCCCATGTGGTTCAAGGCAACGGACTGGCTCGCCTATTGGGACCAGTTCTCCCGGCCGGAAACGAAACCGCGCTTCGGCTCCGGCGCGCCCGGGACCTGGTGGTACGACGCCGAGAAGGCGAAGCGAATCGGACGAGGGTGAGTTTGGGGCAGCCGCTTGATCATGCATCCGTCGCGGGCGTGCCCAAAGTGCTGCTGCGCCTGGAAGGCATGGCGCTCCTTGCCCTGGCGACCGCCGTCTATGGCTTCATGGATCTCTCCTGGTGGCTTTACGTCGCCCTGTTCTTTGCGCCCGACGTGAGCTTTGCCGCCTACGGGGCTGGCCCCAGGCTCGGGGCTATGGTCTACAATGCACTCCACTCGATGGTTGGGCCCGCTCTCCTGGTTGGGGTCGGTTTTCTCGCCGACAGCCCTATCCTTCTAGGCGGAGCCGCAATCTGGGCTGCTCATATCGGGTTCGACCGCATGCTGGGGTATGGATTGAAATACGGCACTGGTTTTAACGACACTCATCTCGGCCGCATCGGCCGCGCGCAGGCCGGCGCCTGATGCTGGCTTATATCGCGCGCCGCGTCCTTCTCATGATCCCGACGCTTCTCGGAATCATGCTGATCTCCTTCGTGATCGTACAGTTCGCCCCTGGCGGCCCGGTGGAGCGCATCATCGCGCAGCTGCAGGGGCAGGATTCGGGCGCAACCTCCCGCATCTCAGGCGGGGGCGGCGACTTCTCGGGCGGGCAAAACCCCGGCGGAGGTGGCTCCACGGAGGCGTCCTCCTCCCGCTATCGCGGGGCACAAGGACTCGATCCACAGTTCATCAAGCAGCTCGAAACCCAGTTCGGCTTCGACAAGCCGGCCCATGAGCGCTTCCTCAAGATGCTCTGGGACTACGCGCGCTTCGACTTCGGCAAGAGCTATTTCCGCGACATCTCGGTGCTCGAACTCATCAAGGAGAAGCTGCCCGTCTCTGTGTCCCTGGGTCTTTGGATGACGCTTCTGTCCTACGCGATCTCCATTCCGCTCGGCATCAAGAAGGCCGTGAGAGACGGCTCCTCCTTCGACATCTGGACATCAGCCGTCGTCATCATCGGCTATGCGATTCCGGGATTTTTGTTCGCGATCCTGCTGATCGTTCTCTTTGCCGGCGGCTCGTTCTGGCAATTCTTCCCTTTGCGCGGACTGACTTCGGAGAACTGGGCGCAGCTGTCTCTTGCGGGCAAGATGCTCGATTATTTCTGGCACCTCGCCCTGCCCATCACGGCCATGGCGCTTGGCGCGTTTGCGACCTCGACCCTGCTCACGAAGAACTCGTTCCTCGATGAAATCCGCAAGCAATACGTGCTGACCGCGCGCATGAAGGGGCTGTCCGAGCGCCAGGTGCTCTACGGCCATGTGTTCCGCAACGCCATGCTGATCGTGATCGCGGGCTTCCCCGGCGCCTTCATCGGCGCGTTCTTTGCGGGCGCTCTGCTCATCGAGACGATCTTCTCGCTCGATGGCCTGGGCCTTTTGTCCTTCGAGTCGATCGTCAACCGCGACTACCCGGTCGTGTTCGCGAACCTCTACATCTTCTCGCTGGTGGGTCTTGCGGTGAACCTCGTGTCGGACCTGACCTATACATGGATTGACCCCCGCATCGACTTCGAGACCAGGGAGGCGTGAGATGAACGAGAGCGTTCCCATCGCGTCTCCGGCCGCAAACGCACCCGTCGCGCCTCCCCTGCCGAAGGAAGGCTTCATCCGCCTGTCGCCCCTCAACCGCCGCCGCCTGCAGAACTTCAAGGCGAACCGGCGCGGGTACTGGTCGTTCTGGATCTTTCTCGTGCTCTTCGTCCTGAGCCTGTTCGCGGAGCTCATCGCCAACGACAAGCCCATCCTGGCCTCCTACAAGGGCGAACTGCTCTATCCTGCCTTCGTGGATTATCCGGAGGAGAAATTCGGCGGCTTCCTGGCCCAGACCGATTACCGCGATCCAGTCATCAGCAAAGAAATTCAGGAAAACGGTTGGCTGTTTTGGGCGCCGATCCGGTATTCCTACAACACGCACAACCTCGATCTTCCAGTGCCGGCTCCCGCGCCGCCCACTTGGATGCTCACGGACGAACAATGCCGCCCCATCGCGGAGCGCACCGGCGGCACGGGCTGTCGCGATATCGAGTGGAACTGGCTCGGCACGGACGACCAGGGGCGGGACGTGGCGGCGCGCCTCATCTACGGGTTTCGCATCTCGGTTCTGTTCGGCCTGATCCTGGCGGGCATTTCATCCGTGATCGGCGTGCTGGCTGGCGCCGTGCAGGGCTATTTCGGGGGCTGGGTCGACCTGCTGTTCCAGCGCTTCATCGAAATCTGGACGGCGATCCCGGCCCTCTACCTCCTGATCATCATCTCGTCGATCATCACGCCGAGTTTCTTCATTCTGCTCGGCATCCTGCTCCTCTTCTCCTGGGTGTCGTTGGTCGGCGTCGTGCGCGCCGAGTTCCTGCGGGCGAGAAACTTCGAATATGTGCGCGCGGCGCGGGCTCTGGGACTTTCCAACGCCACCATTATGTTCAAGCACCTCATGCCCAACGCCATGGTGGCGACGCTCACATTCCTGCCGTTCATTCTCAACGGCTCGATCACGACGCTCACGTCCCTGGACTTTCTCGGCTTCGGCCTTCCGCCCGGCTCCCCGTCGCTCGGCGAGCTGCTTGCTCAAGGGAAAGCGAACCTACAGGCGCCCTGGCTTGGCCTCGCGGGCTTTTTCGTGATCGCCCTCATGCTGAGCCTGCTCATCTTCATCGGCGAAGCCGTGCGTGACGCGTTCGATCCGAGAAAGGCGTTCCGGTGACAGAACCTCTGCTCTCAGTCCAGGACCTCTCAGTCGCGTTCCGGCAGGGCGGGCGGGACATGCTCGCGGTCGATCGGATTTCCTTCGACATCAAGGCCGGCGAGACCGTGGCGCTCGTGGGCGAATCCGGATCCGGCAAATCCGTCTCGGCCCTCTCGGTCCTGAAGCTTCTGCCCTACCCTTCGGCCCACCACCCCTCGGGCCGCATCGTGTTCAAGGGCAAGGACCTGATCGCCGCCGACGAGAATGAGATGCGCCGCGTGCGGGGCAACGACGTCACCATGGTGTTCCAGGAACCCATGACGTCGCTCAATCCGCTTCACACCATCGAGCGGCAGGTGGGCGAAATCCTCAGGCTTCACCGGGGGCTTTCCGAGCGCGCAGCGCGAACTCGCACGTTGGAACTCCTGGAACTCGTCGGCATTCGCGATGCGGAAAGCAGGCTTGGCGCCTATCCGCATCAGCTCTCCGGCGGTCAACGCCAGCGCGTCATGATCGCCATGAGCCTGGCGAACGAGCCCGACCTCCTCATCGCCGATGAACCCACAACCGCCCTCGACGTGACCGTGCAGGCGCAGATCCTGAAACTGCTGGCGGACCTCAAGAGCAGACTCGGCATGGCCATGCTGTTCATCACCCACGATCTCGGCATCGTGCGCAAGGTGGCCGACCGTGTCTGCGTGATGCTCGAGGGCAAGATCGTCGAGCAGGGCGCGGTTGCGGATGTTTTTGCAAATCCGCGGCACCCTTACACCAAGAGGCTCCTTGCCGCGGAGCCAAAAGGGCGAGCCAATCCGGTACCGAGCAACGCGCCCGTCATCGTCGAGGCGGGGCCGATCAAGGTCTGGTTTCCGATCAAGCGTGGCTTCCTGAGGCGAACCGTCGGCCATGTGAAAGCAGTCGACGGCGTGTCCGTTCGCGTGCGCCGAGGCGAGACCGTGGGCGTCGTGGGAGAATCTGGATCAGGCAAGACGACCCTTGGTCTTGCGATCCTGCGGCTCGTTGCCTCCGAAGGGCCGGTGGTTTTTCTCGGCAACCGTATTGACGGCTTGCGCGCGAAGGAAATCCGCCCGATGCGCAAGGACCTGCAGGTGGTGTTCCAGGACCCTTACGGATCCCTCTCGCCTCGCATGTCGGTTGCGGAAATCGTCGAGGAGGGTCTGCTTGTTCAGAACAGGGGGCTTTCCTACGCGGAGCGCCGCAACGTGGTTGCCCGAGCCCTCCATGATGTCGGGCTCGACCCCGCCACCATGGACCGCTATCCGCACGAATTCTCGGGCGGCCAGCGGCAGCGCATCGCGATTGCGCGCGCCATCGCGCTGGAGCCGCAATTCATCATGCTCGACGAGCCGACATCGGCCCTCGACATGTCGGTGCAGGCCCAGATCGTCGAACTCCTGCGCGATCTCCAGAAACGGCGTGACTTGGCCTACATGTTCATCAGTCACGACCTCAAAGTCGTTCGGGCTCTGGCGAACCACGTCGTGGTCATGCAGGATGGTAAGATTGTTGAGGAAGGATCGGCGGAGAGCATTTTCGCAAGTCCGAGGACGGATTACACCCGAGCCCTCTTTGCGGCGGCGTTCAATCTCGAAACGGTCGGATCGAGCGCCGTCAGGGAATAGAAGCGCGGCGATTGGACCATGCACGCACACAGTCACTCGGCAGGCCATCATCATCATGGCCATGCGCATCCGTCTGGACACGGCCGCGCCTTCCTGATCGGCATCGTTCTCAATCTGGGCTTTGTCGCCATCGAGGCTGGATACGGAATTCTTGCGGATTCCATGGCCTTGCTGTCGGATGCAGGGCATAACCTGAGCGACGTGCTGGGCCTTGCGGTTGCGGGCGGCGCTGCTTTGCTGGCCAAGCGCGGGCGCACGGAACGCTTTACGTACGGCCTCCGCTCGGGCTCCATCCTTGCGGCGCTTTTCAACGCGTTGCTGCTGCTCGTGGCCGTCGGTGGGATCGTATGGGAATCCATCGACCGTCTGGTCAATCCTGCGCCCGTTGCGGCCCTTACGGTGATGGTGGTCGCAGGCATCGGCATCCTCGTGAACGGCTTCACGGCCTTCCTGTTCATGCGCGGCAGCCACGATGACCTCAACATTCGCGGCGCTTTTCTCCACATGGTGGCGGATGCGGCGGTTTCCCTCGTTGTCGTTCTCGGGGGCGCGGCTATTCTGTGGACGGGCGCGACCTGGATCGATCCGGTTCTCAGCTTTCTGATCGGTGCCGCGATCGTTTGGAGCACCTGGGGGCTTTTGCGGCAGTCTCTGACGCTGTCGCTGCAAGGTGTGCCGAGCGGCATCGTCGTGTCCGATGTTCAGCGCTTCCTGGAGGACCGCCCAGGCGTTGCCCGCGTGCATCATCTGCATATTTGGGCCATGAGTACGACTGAAACGGCCCTGACCGTGCATCTGGTCATGCCGGGCGGCCACCCCGGCGACCATTTCCTCGCCTCGACCCAGCGGGAGCTTAAGGAGCATTTCGGCATCGGTCACGCCACTGTTCAGATCGAGGTGGGCGCGCCGCACGACCACTCTGACGAGGATGAATGCCCCCTCGACAGTCGCGAGCATGGCCGCAAGGAGCATGATCACAAGGGGCACAATCATGGGGGGCACCACCATCATGAGAAGGCATCGCCTAATCGGCCGTAATGACGTATCAGTCGTGTGTCTCTCGGTTGAAAGGATCTGAAAAGCATGCCCCGCGCCCTCCTTATCGTGCTCGATTCCGTCGGCATCGGCGGTGCTGAGGATGCGAGTGCCTACGGAGATGCCGGAGCCGACACGCTCGGGCACATCGCCGAAGCCTGTGCGGCGGGCGGCGGCGACCGGGCTGGCCTCCGCCAGGGTCCCCTCCATCTGCCCCACATGGCTGAACTGGGCTTGGGCCTCGCCTGCGAGGCCTCCACTGGTCGCATGCCGCCGAACCTTGAGCCGAAGGGCAGCCTGACGGGAAGCTGGGGTTACGGCGTCGAGACATCGAGGGGCAAGGATACTCCCTCGGGCCACTGGGAGATCGCGGGCGTTCCCGTCGACTTCGAGTGGGGCTATTTCCCCGATACTGTCCCGTCATTCCCAAAAGAGCTCACGGACGCGCTGATCGAGCGCGCCGGCCTTCCGGGCATTCTGGGCAACAAGCATGCATCGGGCACCGCCATCATCGATGAGCTCGGCGCGGAGTACATGCGCACCAGCATGCCGATCTGCTACACCTCCGTTGACAGCGTGCTGCAAATCGCCGCCCACGAGGAAACGTTCGGGCTGCAACGCCTTTACGATCTTTGCCGGATCGGCCGAGAGCTATGCGACGACTACAAGATCGGCCGCGTGATCGCTCGCCCGTTTGTCGGCTCAGCGGAGGCGGGCTTCAAGCGCACCGGAAACCGCAAGGATTTCGCGACGCCTCCGCCTTCGGATACCATTTTGGACATTCTTACCAAATCCGGCCGTTCCGTCGTCACCGTGGGCAAGATCGGCGACATCTTCGCCCATCGCAGTACGGGCCACGAGGTGAAGCCCAATGGCAACGACGCCTGCCTGTCGGCCGCCATCGATGCCATGAAGGATCTGCCGGACGGGGGATTCGTCTTCGCCAACCTGGTCGATTTCGACAGTGAATACGGTCATCGGCGCGACATCCCCGGCTATGCATCCGCACTCGAAGCCTTCGACCGGCGCGTGCCGGAGATCGAGGCGTCCCTACGCCCAGGCGATCTCGTCATCATCACCGCCGATCACGGAAACGATCCCTCCTGGCGCGGCACCGACCACACCCGGGAACATATCCCAATCCTGTGCTTCGGGCCGGACATCAAGGCTGGCACGGTCGGAAAACGCAGCAGCTTCGCGGATATTGGCGCAAGCGTTTTGACCCATCTGGGCGCACCGCAGAGCCGCAAGGGAAAGTCCTGGCTTTGAGCCACTGCGACGACGGGCTTGCAAAGCGGCGCTCTAAGACGTTGACGTCACCGCAACTTTGGATCAGATTCCCATAGATCGTAAGGAGACTCTCCGCACGGTCCTTGGGGAGTCTTCCCGTTCACGCGTGGAAGATGATTTTATGAGCTCACCCAACCGCTCGACCCATATCCGTCTCACCTCCCATCCTGAGCCCTCCACGGCCACGAGCCGCCATCCCATCAGGTGGGGCGCGCAGGACCCGAAGGAGCGCGGGCCGGTCATCGGATCGGTGACCAATCCGGCCGACCGCAACGTGATCGGCGCCCACGGCGGCTCCTATTCCCTGTATCGGGCGCTTGCGATTTCATCCCGGGCTCTCAACCCCGTGGCGCGGCCGGATCTTCACAACACACACCCGACCGCCGAAATCGGCCCGCATCCGCAATGGTTCGAGCCTGGCAAGATCGTTTCCCTTGATCCCTGGGGGCATCTGGTCGGACAGGTCTATGGAGACGAAATTGCGGGCGGCGTCGACATCCGCCCCACCATCGCCATCACCAAGGCGCGCCTCAACATGCCGGAAATCTTGTCCGCCATGGGATTGAAGCGCCTCAAGGCCGACGGGGGCGTGCTGCACGAATCCGGCGACATCTCTGTCACCAAGGTGGCGGTCGATCCCGTCTGGTACCTGCCCGGCATCGCGGCTCGCTTCGGCTGCTCCGAAGGGGAGCTTCGGCGCACGCTGTTCGAGCAGACGGGCGGCATGTTCCCGGAACTCGTGACGCGTCCCGATATGAGCGTCTTCCTGCCGCCGATCGGAAACATCACGGTGTACATCATCGGCGACGTGGCTGGCCTGAGCGACCCGAAGCGCAGGATCGCCTGCCGTGTTCACGACGAGTGCAACGGTTCCGACGTGTTCGGCTCGGACATCTGCACCTGCCGCCCCTACCTTGTTCATGGAATCGAGGAATGCGTCAGGGAAGCTCAATCCGGCGGCGTGGGTGTCATCGCCTATAATCGCAAGGAAGGCCGGGCGCTGGGCGAAGTGACCAAGTTCCTTGTCTACAATGCGCGAAAGCGGCAGGAGGGCGGCGACTCGGCGACGACCTATTTCGAGCGCACGGAATGCGTGGCGGGCGTGCAGGATGCGCGCTTCCAGCAGCTCATGCCCGATGTGCTGCACTGGCTCGGCATCCGCCGGATCGACCGGCTCATGTCCATGTCCAACATGAAGTACGACGCCATCACGGGCTCCGGCATCGAGGTGGTGGAGCGAGTGCCAATCCCCGCCGAACTGGTGCCACCGGACGCCCAGGTGGAGCTGGAAGCCAAGAAAGCGGCCGGATATTACACGCCGGATGGCGCACCGGATGCATCCGACCTCAGCCAAGTCAAAGGCAGGGATCTGGAGCGCTTCTAGGTCTTAACCTTCTCTTCAACTGGCTCGGCCTGCCAGTGATGCGCAGGCCGAGACTGTGATATCGCTCCTCCTTCGGAGAGCATTGGGGCCTTGCGTGACGGATCAACCGAACCTTCCATCAGACACCCAGGCTGCCCTGGGCCTCTTGTCAGCCGCAGCGGTGCGAGAACGCGCCCATCATCTGCTCCAGCTCGGCCTTGAAGGACGGCTTGCGCATTTCACTGTCGATCTGAGCCGGCTCGATGCCTGCGCCGACCAAGTGGTAGCCACGATCCGCACGGCCTATCCGTCCCTCGACATTCCCTTTCATGCCCGCTGGCGCCACTTTTCGGCAGGTGGCTATGACCGGTGGGATGCGGTCATGCACGGCGCGCCCTGGACCGACGCTGCTCAGATGGCCCGCGCGGCCTTCGACCTCGCCATCGTGTCCGTCCTGCTCGATGCGGGAGCCGGCCCCCAATGGCGCTACGAGGAAGGCCGCACAGGCGAGACCTTCGTTCGCTCGGAGGGTCTGGCGGTTGCAAGTTTCGACATGTTCATCGGGGGAGCCTTCTCCAGCCGTCCCGAGGACCCATTTCGTGTGGACGCGGACATCCTGCTGGCGTTCATGCCGGATGACCTTGCGGCAGGTTTCCAGGTTTCTCCCGACAATCCGCTGATCGGCGTCGAAGGCCGGGCGGCCCTTCTCAACCGCCTGGGCAGAGTCGTTGCCACCAATCCAGATATTTTCGGCCAGCATGATGATCCGCGGCCCGGCGGACTTTTCGACGTGATCGCCGCGACCGCGGATGGCGAGACCATCAAAGCGACCTCCATTCTGGAAGCATTGCTCAATCACCTCGGTCCCATCTGGCCCGGCCGCACCAAGATCGGCGGCGTGGATCTCGGCGACACGTGGCATCATCCGCTGGTGGACGCACCCGACATGACAAAGGGAATGGTGCCGTTCCACAAACTGTCCCAGTGGCTGTCCTATTCGCTGATCGAACCGCTTGAGTGGGCCGGCTATACGGTCGTTGATGTCGACGGTCTCACGGGCCTGCCCGAGTACCGCAATGGCGGTCTTTTTCTGGATGCAGGCGTTCTGTCCCTGAAGGATCCCGCAGATGCAGACCGCCCCCACACGGTTGATTCCCCGTTGGTGGTCGAGTGGCGGGCCTTGACGGTGGCGCTCCTCGACCGCATTGCAGAACCGATCAGAACGAAGCTGGGCTTCAAGGCAGAGGATTTCCCCCTTGCCAAGGTGCTCGAAGGCGGCACCTGGGCGACGGGACGCAGACTGGCCAAGGAACGGCGCCAGGACGGCTCGCCTCCCCTCACCATCATCAGCGACGGAACGGTATTTTAGATGAATCAGCACACGGCGATCAAAGAGGGACAAGGCATGCAGGGCGTCACGATAGTCGATCATCCGCTAGTCCAGCACAAGTTGACGCTGATGCGGGACAAAGAGCGTTCGACGAAGGGCTTCCGCCAGCTCCTCAACGAGATCGGCATGCTTCTCTGCTACGAGGTCACCCGCGACCTTCCGATCGAGCGGATCGAGATCGCAACGCCGATGACCACGATGGAAGGCGCGCAGATCGCCGGCAAGAAGCTCGTCTTCGCGCCGATCCTTCGCGCGGGCGTCGGCTTTCTCGACGGCATGCTGACCCTCGTTCCTGCCGCACGCGTGGCTCATATCGGCCTCTATCGCGATCCGGAATCTCTGCAGGCCGTCGAGTACTATTTCAAGGCTCCGTCGGACCTAGCCGACCGCATGGTCCTCGTGCTCGATCCCATGCTGGCGACGGCCAATTCCGCCGTGGCGGCCATCGACCGCCTGAAGGAACGGGGCGCCAAGGATCTGCGCTTCGTCTGCCTGCTGGCGGCCCCCGAAGGCATCGAGAAACTGCGCGGGGCTCATCCCGACGTGCATATCTGGACAGCGGCCGTGGACAACCATCTCAACGATCACGGCTATATAGTTCCGGGCCTCGGCGATGCCGGTGACCGGATGTATGGAACGCGCTGAGCGAATAGTCCGTTAGGCCCACGCTCACGAGTCAGCAGGATCAAAGCCTTTGCGTTTCATTGTCGCCGATTGGGGAACCACCCGTTTCCGCGGATATCTCATCGAACACGAGACCATTCTCGACGAGGTGTCGTCGAAGGAAGGGGTGTCCGCCCTTAAATCCGGACAGCACCGCGATGTGTTCATGCGGCAATGCGGGCACTGGCTCGAAGCCGAACCCGATGCCCCTGTGCTTCTCGTCGGAATGGTAGGCAGCCGCGAAGGTTGGGTCATGGCCCCCTACGCCACATGCCCTGCTGGCCCCGAGGAAATCGCCAATGCGATGATCCCTGTCGATCTTGGGAATGGACGCAACGCCTACATCGTGCCGGGACTTTTCTGCGAGCCCGCTCCCGGCACATCGGATGTGATGCGCGGCGAGGAAACGCTCGTCCTCGGATCGGGCGTTGAAGACGGAATCGTGTGCTCGCCTGGCACGCATCCGAAATGGATCGAGATCAAGGGCGGACAGATCGAGCGCTTCGCCACTTACATGACGGGCGAAATGTATGCGGTCCTGCGAGAGCATTCCATGATCGGCCGGCCGGCGACCGAGCCCGAGGACCCCAAGGGCTTCAATCTCGGGCTGGCCGCAGCCGACCGCAACAGCGGGACGAGCCACGTGGGCCTGCTTCATCTGCTGTTCGGCGCGCGGGCCGCCGTGGTATCCGGACGAATGGATACCGGACTTCTGGCTCCCTACCTCTCGGGACTTCTCACCGGCGACGAGATCAACGGAGCCTTGTCCCAGTTCGGCAAGCCTGCTTCCGTTACGATTCTGGCCGAGTCGCCGCGGGCGGATCTCTATATCCATGCGCTGGGCCGTCACGGCATCGCCACGCAGGTTCGCTCGCCGCAGGAAGCACTGATCGCCGGCTTGGCGCGGATCGTGCGCCATCATTCCCGGGCCAAGGCGTAGACCAACCGACCGAACAGACGGCGACCTCTCTGCTCGCATTGAGTCCAGCAACCTCTTGCCATTGAGTTTATCGATGCCTCATCCGCTTCTTGCCTCCGCGTCCGAGCCCGCACTTCCCATCTGGCTTGCCGATAAGGGCACATGGCCTGAGGTGGCCGCGACACTTCCATTGAGCGCCCGAGGCTTTGCAAATGCTCAAGGCTTCGAGGCAAAAGCCGGAACTCACTGCTTTCTGCCTGATGCGGAGGGCAATCTTCTGGGCGTCGCCTTCGGCGTCGATGAGGAGAGCGCCAAGCGCGTCGACCCATTCCTGGTGGGCAAGCTTCCAAATGTTTTGCCTGACGGCGTCTATCGTTTCGAGACCGACGTTGCGCGCCCGGAGCTTGCAACGCTCGCGTGGCTTCTCGGCGCGTACTCGTTCAATCGGTATCGCAAGCGTGCATCCAAGTCGGTCCGCCTCGTGGTTCCCAAGGGGGTCGATGCGGGCGAGGTGTCCCGCATTGCCGATGCGATCGCGTCGAGCCGGGATCTCATCAACACGCCGACGAACGATCTCGGCCCGGACGGGATTGAGACAGCGGCGCGCCACCTCGCCGAGAGGCATGGCGCTTCCTTCAGCAGCATCGTCGGTGACGATCTGCTCAAGCAGAACCTTCCCATGATCCATGCTGTTGGTCGTGCTTCGTCCACGGCCCCGCGTCTTATCGACTTCACCTGGGGCAAGGATGATGCGCCTCGGATCACCCTTGTCGGCAAGGGCGTCGCTTTCGACACAGGTGGCCTCGATATCAAGCCATCCTCATCCATGTTGCTCATGCGCAAGGACATGGGCGGCGCGGCCGCAACCCTTGCGCTTGCCGACATGATCATGGGCGCGGGCCTGCCGGTGCGCCTGCGCGTCCTCATCCCGGCCGTGGAGAACTCGATCTCCAGCAATGCCTTCCGCCCCGGCGACATCCTGCCGAGCCGCAAGGGCATCACAGTCGAGATCGGCAACACGGATGCCGAGGGCCGCCTCATCCTGGCCGACGCACTCACGCTGGCGGACGAGGAGAATCCCGACCTGATCGTCGATTTCGCCACGCTGACAGGCGCCGCCCGCGTAGCGCTAGGTCCCGATCTGCCACCGTTCTATACCGACGACGATGCGCTTGCGGCCGAGATCTCCCGTCATGGAGAAGCCGTGAACGATCCAGTGTGGCGCATGCCCCTCTGGGCGCCCTATCAGGCCCAGCTCGATTCCAAGTATGCGGACATGAACAACACCGGTGGGCCCATGGGTGGCTCAATCACGGCCGCCCTGTTCCTGCGCCGGTTTGTGAGCGCCGCCAAAGCCCATGTGCATTTCGACATCTTCGCCTGGAACAACGCCGCCAAGCCTGGCCGTCCCGAAGGCGGCGAAGTGCAGGCGGCCCGGCTGATCTATGCGCTCCTGAAGGATCGATACCGCTCCTGAGAATGGCCGCCGGAGGGACTTGCACCCTTTTGTTCAAGGTCAAATAATACGGCGCCGAAACGAACGGTGCCCTCATGTCTGTAGAGTTGCGTGCCTTCCAGTCGCTGAAGCTCTGGCACGACGTGCATCTTGACCTTGTGCATCACGGTGGGGACCTGTCTTCGCGCCAGATCGCCATTCTGCTGACCATCTATCTTGAACCTCCTCCGCATACGGTGCGGGGGCTTGCCAGGAAGCTTCGCGTCACCAAGCCCGTGATCACGCGAGCCCTGGACACCATGGGCAAGCTTGACCTTGTCGCCCGTCGCAGGGACGAAGCGGACCGGCGCAATGTCGTCATCCAGCGCACGGTGGCTGGCGCTCTGGCGGTGGAACGGCTAGGGGATGTCATCACCGCCCATGCCAAGGAGCTGCCCCGATGACCTTCGACCGCCGCATCACCCCGTTCCGCGCCGACTTGGCCGACGAGAAGCTGCGCGGGCAGGTGGAGGCGGAACGTTTCGTGACCGGCACGCGCCAACAGGTTGTCGCAGCCTATGCATCTTTGCATCGTCATCCGTCGCGGGAAGCGCCTATCGACACCCAGGCGATCCGCGGCGAAAGCGTCACGGTTTACGACGAGCATGAGGGCTGGGCCTGGGTTCAGCTGCACGATGACGGCTATGTGGGTTATCTGTCGAGCGAAGCCCTGGGTGATCCGGGACCAGAGACCACCCACAGGGTCAGCGCCGTTCGCACCTATGTGTATCCTGGCCCCAGCCTGAAACTGCCCGACCAAGGCTATCTCACGCTCAACTCGAAACTCGCCGTTGCGGGGATCGAGGGTGACTATGCGCGCCTTGCGGCGGGTGGTTTCGTCTTCTCCGCTCACCTGACCGGTCTGGACACCTTCGAGATGGACTATGTGAGCGTTGCCGAACGCCTTCTGCATACCCCCTATCTCTGGGGCGGCAAGACCAGCATCGGCCTCGACTGCTCGGGCCTTGTGCAGACCGTTCTGGCGGCTGCCGGCATCAAAGCGCCCCGGGACAGCGACATGCAGGAGGAGCGTCTAGGACGTCCTGTGGAAATCACTCCCGGCCTCGGCGGCCTGCAGCGCGGCGACCTGGTGTTCTGGAAGGGCCATGTGGGCCTCATGGTGGATGAGACCAACATGATCCACGCCACGGGCCATACCATGACAGTCTATGTCGAACCGCTCGCGGTTGCGGAAGAGCGCATCCGCCGCACGAGCTATGGTCCGATCACCGCGATCAAGCGCCTCTAGGCCACGGCGGCCAAGCCGGTGCCTGATCCAACTGTTCTGATTGTCGCGACCTGCGGCGTCTTTCTGATCGCGTTCATGAAGGGCGCTTTCGGAGGCGGGCTCGCGGTCATCGGCATTCCGCTCCTGGCGCTCGTCATGGATCCGGTTTCCGCCGGAGCCTTGCTGGCTCCCCTCTTCATCGTGATGGATGTCGCCGCTCTTTATTACTGGCGTCCCGGCACATGGTCGAAGATCGACCTGATCGTGCTGCTGCCCGGCCTTGCCTGCGGCATCGGGCTTGGGTTCCTGGTCATGACCGTGATCGACCGGAACGCCGTCGCCATCGTGGTGGCGCTGACAACGCTGGTTTTCACGGGCTTGTGGTTCCGCGGCGGGGGACAGGTCGTGCAGCGACCCCGCTCGACTCCCAAAGCCCTCATTGCCGGCACCGCTTCAGGCCTCACGTCGATGGTGGCCCATTCGGGCGGCCCACCCATCGCCATGTATCTCCTGACCCTCGGATTGCCGAAAGCCGTCTATGCGGGCACGAGCAGCAGCTTCTTCGCCGTCGGGAACGTGATGAAGGCCATTCCGTGGCTTGTGCTTGCAAAACCCAGCACCGAGCTATGGACGCTGATGGGCCTGTGCCTCCCGGTCATCCCCATCGGCGTCTGGGCTGGCTACAGGATGCATCAGCGTTTGGATCAGCGGCAGCTTTACCGCCTATGCTACAGTCTGCTCGCCATCACGGCCCTGAAACTGCTTTGGGATGGACTGCGCGGATACGGATTGATCTGAGGATCAATAACCGCGCTTGCGATCCACCACGTTCTGGAACGGCTCTCCCGCTTCATGCCGCCGAATCTGGTCTGCAATGTAGCGCGCCGTCATCTCGGGATCGCTGACCGCTGAATTGTGCGGTGTCACGGTGACCTGCGGATGCGTCCAGAACGGCGAATCCTGCGGCAATGGCTCAACCTGGAACACGTCGAGAGTCGCGGCCTTCAGTGTTCCGTCGTCGAGGCATGCGACGATGTCCTCCTCAACCTGCAAGCCGCCGCGGCCGGCATTGATCAGGATCGGACCGTCGAGCTGCCCGTCGCGGGCAAGCTTTTCGAAGAGCCTGCGGTTGAGGATGCCGCGCGTCTCCGGCGTCAGCGGCAGGAGGCTCACGAGAATGTCCGTGCGGGCCAGGAACTCTGCAAGGCCATCATCGCCAGAGTAGATCCTGTAGCCGTCGCCGTTCTTCGGGCTGCGGCTCCATGCAGCCACGTCGAAACCCATGACCTTGAGCTTGCGCGCTGCATCCTGCCCCAGCACGCCCGACCCCATCACGCCGACACGCACTTCGCTTGCGATCGGCGGAGAACGCTCCTGATCCCATTGCTTGGCGCGTTGAGCGGCGTCGAACCGTCGTTGATCGCGCAGATGCATAAGGCAGTGCAGCACCACGTACTCGCTCATGCGATGGGTAAGGTCGTCCTGCGCCACACGTACGATGGGCACATCGGGCAGGCCCTGATAACCCATCAGATGATCAACACCGGCTCCGAGCGAAAAGATCGCCTCAAGCGCCGGCAGGTCCGACAGGCTTCCGGGCTTCGGACCCCAGGTCGCCACATAACGAATGCGGCTTCTGTCGAAGTCGCCATGGCCCAACACCGCGACGTCATGTTTGGGCAAGTGTTTCTTGAAGCGTTCTACCCATGGCTGAGGATCCCATGTGACGGCGATAAGGAGGGTCACGCGTTTGCTCCGATACGCTCGAGGATCAACTTTCCCGACGGGGCCGATGTTTCGCCAACCATGTAAGCCGCGCGAACAGCCCGAGCGGCAGCTTCCGCGGCTTCCTCGCTGCGGGCATGCACGATGCCGAGGGGGCGCTCACCATCGACCCTTTCGCCGACGCCCGCAAGTTCCGTCAGCCCGACCGCATGATCAACCGGATCCTGCGGCCTCGTGCGCCCTCCGCCTAGAGCCACGACCGCAATGCCGACTTCGCGCGTCGAAACGCTCTGCACGGTTCCGGGACGCTCCGCATGAACGGGGCGGACGACCGGTGCAGCCGTGAGATGCTTCCTGTGGTTCTCAAGAAGATCCGAAGGGCCGCCGAGCGCCACGACCATGCGCTGGAAGATTTCTGCGGCCTTGCCGGACGCAATCGCATCCTCGATCTTGGCGCGTGCTTCGGAGATGTCCGCCGCGAGTTTGCCCAGCACGAGCATCTCGGCGCTGAGTTCCACGGTCACCTCATGGAACCGCGCCTCACGGCGGCGGCCTGTCAAGTAATCGGCCGTGTACGCGACTTCCACCGCATTGCCGGCGGCGGATGCGAGCGACTCATTCATGTCGGTCAGCAGGGCGCTCGTGGGAAGTCCGGCGCCATTGGCAACCAGCACGAGGCTCTCGGCCAGGGCGCGCGCGTCAGCGGTATTGTCCATGAATGCGCCAGAGCCGAATTTCACGTCCATGACGAGACCGTGAAGCCCGGCGGCGAGCTTCTTCGAAAGGATGGAGGCCGTGATCAAGTCGATGGATTCGACGGTCGCCGTCACATCCCGGATGGAATAGAGTCGCTTGTCGGCCGGAGCGAGATCAGCGGTCTGGCCGATAATGGCGCAGCCGACCTCGCGCGTGACACGCCGGAACGTTTCGATATCCGGCTGCGAGACATAGCCTGGAATGGAATCGAGCTTGTCGAGTGTCCCGCCCGTGTGTCCAAGGCCACGTCCGGAGATCATCGGCACGTAGCCGCCACAGGCCGCCACCGCAGGTCCGAGCGCAAGGCTGACCGTGTCGCCAACGCCGCCGGTCGAATGCTTGTCGAGTACGGGACCAGGAAGATCCCACTTCAACACCTCGCCTGACTGGGTCATGGCGCGAGTCAGCGCGACACGCTCCGGCACGGAAAGGCCACGGAAGAACACCGCCATGGCAAAGGAGGCAGCCTGCCCCTCCGACACCCGGCCGGAGGTCAGGCCCTCGATGAAGCTTTGGATCTGCTCGGCCGCGAGCACGCCGCCGTCGCGCTTGTGGCGAATGATTTCCTGTGGAAGGTGGTGGCTCATGTCAGTAGGTCCCGGCGGCTGTCGCTGCGGCGCGCCCCTCGATGGCGGCGATCAGCGCGTCATAGACGCTGCTGGCCCCGATGCGGAATGTGGCCGGCCTTGCCCAGCCCGGTCCCATGATGCGGTCGGCTGTGTCGAGATAGAGCTTCGCATCTGCCACCGTGCGAATGCCGCCGGAGGGCTTGAGACCGACGGGACGGCCCGAAGCTTTGATTACGTCGAGCATGATCTCGGCCGCCTCAGGCGTGGCGGAAACCTGCGTCTTGCCCGTCGAGGTCTTGATGAAATCCGCCCCCGCGTCGATGGCAAGTCGGCTTGCTGTCTCGATCAGCGCGGGATCATTGAGTTCGCCAGTTTCCAGGATGACCTTGAGAAGGCGGCCCTGGTCGATCATTTCACGCACGGCCTCGACCATTTCAGTCGCGATCCCGAGATCACCGCGCCGCATGGCCTCGTAGGGCAGCACAAGATCGATCTCGTTCGCACCGTCGGACAAAGCCTCCTGCACGTCGTCCGTGACGCGGCCTACATCCTCGCCGCCTGCCGGGAAGTTGACCACCGTGGCAATACGTACGGACGAGCCTTTCAGCGCGTCGCGCGCGCGCACCACGAATTGCGGCCAGAGGCACACCGCCGCGACAGGGCCGCGTGGGTCTATGGCCTTCTTGCAAAGCGTATCGATGGCCTGATTGGTGCAGGTCTCCGTGAGATCGGTGAGATCGAGGCAGCGCAGGGCGCGCTGTGCGATTTCGACATCAGACATGGGAAAGCTCCGCCACGAATGCACGAATGAGATACTTGAACCGATCGGAAGCTTCAGCCGCCGTATCCTTGGTTTCCTGATGCGATGGCGACGCCCCCTCGATCCCGGCTGCAAGGTTGGTCACAACCGAAACCGCCGCGACCCTGAGACCGTAATAGCGCGCCAGGATCACCTCGGGCACGGTGGACATACCCACGAGATCGCCGCCTAGGACTTGCACCATGCGGATCTCGGCCGGGGTCTCGAAGCTTGGGCCCGACAGCCACGCATAGACGCCCTCCGGCACCTCAATGCCTGTGCTTTTCGCGGCCCTCTGCAACGTCTCCCGGAGCCCGTCGTCATAGGCACCGGTCAGAGACACGAAACGCCCCTCGGTGTGATCGCGCAGGAGGGGGTTGCCGCCGGACAGGTTGAGGTGATCGCCGATGGCCACGAGGCTGCCAGGCCGGATGTGAGCGCGAACGGAGCCGGCCGCATTGGTCAGGACCAGCACCGGAATGCCAAGCTCTCGCACCAGCGCAACGGGCACGCGCATCGCGCCGGCATCGCCGGTCTCGTAATAATGGGCGCGTCCCTGGAACAGGAGGACGCGCTTTCCTTCAAGCGTGCCGGCAACGAGACGTCCGGCATGGCCCGAGACGCCGCTCCTCGGAAAATGCGGAATATCCGCATAGGGAAGGCTGACGGCATCAGTCAGGTCATCGACCAAAGTGCCGAGCCCCGTGCCGAGCACGAACGCTGCGTCGAACTGGCCATCGAAGCCGCGGGTGCGCACGAACTCGGCGGCCTCCTGAACCTTCTGGTGCATCATCGTCTCTTGTTGTGCGGCATAGCCCTTTCAGGGTTTGCCTTATGGGCTGCTTAAATTGTCGGGTCCGAACGAGAAGGGCAACAATTCGTCGAGGGTGAAGCTCTTCCGGATCCCTTCAGGTCCTGCGATGTGAATTGGCGTATCGGAGGCGGCGAATTCGCGGATTCTTTGGCGGCAGCCGCCACAAGGTGTCACGAGGTTCTCACCCTCGCCCATCACCACGATCTGCGCGATGCGGCTTTCGCCGGCGGCGATCATAGCCGAAACGGCCCCTGCTTCCGCGCAGCTACCGACCGGGTAAGCGGCGTTCTCCACATTGCAGCCGGCGAACACCTTGCCTGTGGCCGTCGCGATGGCGGCTCCGACCTTGAACCGCGAATAGGGCGCATAGGCCTTCGCCTGAATGGCCTTGGCGGCCTCAAAAAGTTCGTCGACGGACGCCATATCAGCGCTCCTTCACATAGGGCACGCCGGATGCGCGGGGCGGAATGGCGGTTCCGATGACGCCTGCCAGCAGGATGACGGTCATGAGGTAAGGCAGGGCCTGGATTGCCTGAACCGGCACCTCGCCGATGCCGGGCAGAGAAATGCCCTGGAGTCGGATGGCAACTGCATCGAGAAGCCCGAACAGGAAGCAGGCGCCCAGCGCCGGCCAAGCCCGCCATTTGGCGAAGATCAGCGCCGCGAGCGCGATGAAGCCCTTGCCCGCCGTCATGTTGGGGAGAAAACCCGCAGACTGGCCGACCGACAAGTAGGTTCCCGCCAGTCCGCACAACACTCCGGCGATAGCGACGGCTGCATAGCGCAGGCCCGTCACTGAAATGCCCGCCGTGTCGACAGCCGCAGGGTTTTCGCCGACCGCCCTCAGGCGCAGACCGAAGCGGGTTCGTCCGAGCACGAACCAGGTGAGCGGCACAGCCAGCAGAACGAAATAGACAAGCGCCGAGTGGCCGAAAATCGCATCCCCGAAGCGCTGCGCGCCTTCCAGAGGCGGCGTGCGTCCGCCCTGCCCATACCAGGCATTGCCGACAATTGCCGTCAAGCCCGCCGCCAGCATGTTGATGGCAACGCCCGACACGATCTGATTGCCGCGCTGGCTGATGGACGCGAAGCCATGAATGAGCGCAAAGACGACCGAGGCAGCAATGCCGGCCAAGAGACCGACCCACGCGGAGTCTGAAATATAAGCCGCCGCCGCCGCCGCAAAGGCCGCCACGAGCATTTTGCCTTCAAGCCCGATATCGACGACCCCCGAACGCTCCGACCACAGACCTGCCAGACAGGCGGCAAGGAGCGGGATGGACAGCCGCAGGGATGAGTCGAAGATGGTGACGAGAACTCCGAGATCCATGGCTCAAGCCCTCGCCATGCTGGATCGCATCAGCATCCTGGCAACGAGGCGCCGGAACAGACCGTCGAGAGCACCCGCGAACAGGATGATGATGCCGCCGATGACCACCACCATATCACGGGTGATGGCCGGCTGTTCGAAGGCAAGCTCCGCGCCGCCCTGATAGAGGATGCCGAACAGGAGCGACGCCAGGATGATGCCGACCGGATGGGCGCGCCCCATCAACGCGACGGCGATCCCGACGAAGCCGTAGCCAGCCGTGAATTCGAGCAGCAGGCGGTGCTGATAGCCCATGAGTTCGTTCACCGCGAGACCGCCCGCCAGTGCGCCGGAAATGACCATGGCGATGACGATGACGCGCGCTGGCGAAATGCCCGCATAAACCGCCGCCGTCGGGTTCGAGCCGACGACGCGGATCGCATAGCCCAGGCGCGAGCGGTAGATGAGCAGCCAGACACCGTAGCAGGCGGCGAGCGCCAGGAAGAGCGTGAGATTGAGCTGAGAGGCCGGCACTTTGATGCCGAAAACAGCCAGGGCATCGTGCATGAACGGGATGTAGGACTGCTCCGGGAAGGCCCGGGTCTCCGGATTCATGGATTGCGGCTCCCGCAGCACGTTCACCAGCAGATAGACGATCAGCACGCTTGCGAGCCAGTTGAACATGATCGTCGTGATCACGATGTGGCTGCCGCGCTTGGCCTGGAGATAACCGGGAATGGCCGCCCAAGCGGCCCCGAAGGCGGCGGCGCCGAGAATGCCGAGCGGGATCAGAAGGAAGCCTGGCAGGAACGTGAGATTGTTGAGGACAAGGGCCACGCCGAGGCCCGCAAGCGTCGCTTGCCCCTCTCCGCCGATGTTGAACAGGCCCGCATGGTAGGCGACCGCCACCGCCAATCCCACGAAGATGAAGTCCGTCATGTAGAACAGGGTGAAACCTAAGCCCTCGCCGGTGCCGAGGCTGCCCTGCAGCAGCCACCGGGTGGCGGTCAGCGGATTCTCGCCGATGCTGAGCACGACGAGGCCAGCCACCAGAAAGGCCGCGACGACCGAGACGGCGGGCACCACGATGGTGTCGGCCCATTTGGGCAGGTCGATGGGAGCGCTCACTTGAGACTATCCGGCAGGAACATGTGGCCCTGCTCATCGAGGGGGAAGGAGGGATTCCAGGCCACCTCCCAGAGATGGCCGTCAGGATCGGCGAAGTAGCCCGAATAGCCGCCCCAGAACACATCCTGCAAGGGCTTGACCGCACGGGCGCCGGCTTGAAGCGCGCGAGCAAAAACCTCGTCGGCTTCGTCCTTCGTATGCGCGTTGTATGCAAGCGATATGGCCGCAAAGCCGGTGGGCTGGTCCTCGACTCCCGCATCCTTGGCGAGATCGGCGCGGCCGAAGAGCGCCAGCGCCAAGCCATTCGCTTGGAAGAAGGCGACTCCCTCCTGGCTTGCGGACGAAGCTGTCCAGCCCCAGGCTTCGTAGAAGGCGCGGGACCTCGGCAGATCGGTCACGCCAAGAGTCACAAGGGTGATGCGCGGTTGCATCAGGCGGCCTCGTCAGTAACGCCAGCCATGAGGAGACCGAGATCCTGCTCGTTGGTCTCGGATGCCTTGCGTTCGCCGGTGATGTGGCCGCCGCACATGGTGAGGATGCGGTCGGACAGGTTCATGATCTCGTCGAGCTCAACCGAGACCAGAAGAATGCCCACGCCCGCATCCCGCAGCGCGATCAAGCGCCGGTGGATGAATTCGATGGCGCCGATATCGACCCCGCGCGTGGGCTGCCCGACCAGGAGAACTTTCGGGCTGCGCTCGATTTCGCGGGCGAGCACGATCTTCTGTTGGTTGCCGCCGGAGAATTTCGAGGTCTTGAGCCGCGGCGCGGGCGGGCGCACGTCGTAATGCTCCATCTTGGCCGCAAGGTCCGCGACCATGCGGTCATGATCCAGAATAGGCCCACGCCCGAGTTGCGGCTCATCTGTGAAGCCGAGCACCGCGCTCTCGAAAGCCTGGAACGCTGGCACGAGCCCCATGCGTAGGCGGTCCTCCGGCACGTGCAGAAGTCCAAGCTGGCGCATGCGGTGCGGGTTGTGCTCGCTGAAGCGGATCTCTTGGCCTCCGAAGCGCATGGTTCCGACAACGGGCTGGCGCATACCCGCAAGAGCTTCCAGCAATTCGCTCTGCCCGTTGCCCGCAACGCCCGCAATGCCGACGATCTCGCCGGCCCGAACCGTGAGGGAGACATCAGCAACCCGCTGCACGCCGCGATGATCGATCACCGACAGGTTCTCGACTTCCAGCAATGGTACGCCGGGTGTGCGCTCCTCCTTCTCGACGCGTAGCAGAACGCGACGTCCGACCATGAGCTCCGCGAGCTCCGGCGGAGATGTGTTGGCGGTCTCGACGGTGGCCACCATCTCGCCGCGGCGCATGACCGAGACCCGGTCCGTGATGGCCATGATCTCGCGCAGCTTATGGGTAATGAGGATGACCGTCTTACCCTGTTCCTTCAGCGCCCGCAGCAATTCGAAGAGCGCATCCGCCTCGGGGGGCGTGAGCACGGCGGTAGGCTCGTCGAGAATGAGAATGTCGGCGCCGCGATAAAGCGCTTTCAGAATTTCGACACGCTGCTGGAGACCGACCGACAGATCGCCCACCGTGGCATTCACGTCGATCTCAAGGCCGTAATCGCGGGACAAGCGCGCAAGCTCCGCCCTCACCTTGGCTTCGCCGCCCCGCAGGAGAACACCGCCTTCGGCGCCGAGCATCACGTTCTCAACCACGGTGAGCGGCTCGACCAGCATGAAGTGCTGGTGCACCATGCCGATACCGACGTGGATGGCGTCGGCCGGAGAGCGGATGGCGACCGGCTTTCCGCCCACCTGGATCTCGCCGGAATCCGCCTCGTAGAACCCGTACAGGATCGACATCAGGGTCGATTTCCCGGCCCCGTTTTCGCCGACGATGCCGTGGATCGTGCCGCGCTCCACGACGAGGTTGACGTCCTTGTTGGCGTGAACCTCGCCGAAGCTCTTGTTGATGGCGGACAGCTGGATGGCGGGGGACATAAGCCTCGACAATCCTCCCGGCGCGTCAAACCCAAGGCCGGGATCAATCAAAAATGAAAGACGAACACGCAAAGAGGCTACCGGGCGCGGGTCTCGAGACCCGCGCCCGGTAGGATTTCACCTTACATCGGGCACTTCGAGTCCGACATGTAGTCGTGCACCTTGATGGCGCCGGACTTGATGTCGGCTGCGGCCTTGTCGGCAGCAGCCTTCATGTCGGCCGTGACGAGCGACTTGTTGTTGTCGTCGAGAGCCCAGGCTACGCCGTCCTCAGCAAGGCCGAGCACCGAGACGCCTGCCTTGAAGGTGCCCTTCTTGGCCTGGTCGAACACATTGTAGGTAGCCACGTCCACACGCTTGACCATGGAGGTCAGAACCTTACCGGGATGCAGGTTGTTCTGGTTCGAGTCGACGCCGATGCCGAGCTTGCCTGCGTCGGCCGTAGTGCGCAGAACGCCAACGCCTGTGCCGCCGGCCGCGTGGTAGATCACATCTGCGCCGCGGTCGATCTGGCTCTTGGCGAGTTCGCCGCCCTTCACCGGGTCGTTCCAGGCAGCGCCCGTGGTGCCGGTCATGTTCTGGAACACCTCGGCGTCCTTCTTGGCGTGTTTCACGCCCTGGACGTAGCCGCAGGCGAACTTGCGGATGAGCGGGATGTCCATGCCGCCCACGAAGCCGACCTTGTTGGTCTTGGAGGCTTGAGCGGCCAGAAGGCCGACCAGGAACGAGCCCTCATGCTCCTTGAACACGATGGACTGCACGTTTGGCTTTTCGATCACGGAATCGATGATGGCGAACTGGGTCTTGGGAAACTCGTCGGCGACCTTCTTCAGGGCCGATTCCTGGCTGAAGCCCACTGCCACGATGGGCGAGAAACCGTCGCGGGCGAAGCGGCGGAGCGCCTGCTCACGCTGGGCGTCGTTCTGCGGCTCGAAATCGCGATAGTCGGTCCCCGTATCCTTCTTGTACTTCTCCGCGCCTGAATGGACGCCCTCGTTGAAGGATTTGTCGAACTTGCCACCGAGATCATAGACCACGGCGGGCTTGAAGGCGGCCTGCTGCGCAAAGGCTGCCGTAGCGGAAAAGGCGAGGCCTGCAAGTGCGAGACCGAACTTGGTGACTGTCATCGGCATAGTTCCCTGTTAGATCACTCGGGCTTTGTTACCCGGTTGCGCCTGACGATGGCACGGGAAGGGCCATGACGCCAAGCATCCTGTCAAGACAACCGGGCGATTTCCTCCCAGGATGGTTGATGGCTGCCGCCATGTGGATAAGCTCTCCCAATGTCCCTGATGCCCGATGAAATCGACCGATACGCCCGCCACCTCGTCCTTCGTGACATAGGAGGGCCGGGACAGATCAAACTCAAGGAAGCTCGCGTTCTCGTGATCGGCGCAGGCGGGCTCGGCGCGCCCCTTATTCAGTATCTCGCCGCAGCTGGAACCGGCACCATCGGCATCGTGGACGATGACGAGGTGTCCCTGTCCAACCTGCAGCGTCAGGTGATCCATGCGACATCCGACCTCGGGCGTAAAAAGGTGGACAGCGCGGCGGACGCGGTCGAGCGCCTCAATCCGCATGTGAAGGTCGAAGCCCACCCGGTTCGACTGACCGATGGGAATGCGCGAGAGATCATCGCGCAATACAACCTTGTTGCAGACGGGTCCGACAATTTCGAAACCCGTTATGCGGTGTCGGATGCCTGCTTCTTCGAGCGGAAGCCTCTCGTCACGGCGGCTCTGGGCCAGTTCGATGGGTCGCTGACGACCATAAGAGCCTTCGAGCAGGGTTCGAACGGAACGCCGAACCCCACCTACCGCTGTCTCTTCCCCTCCCCCCCGCCGCCGGGAGCTGTTCCCACCTGCGCGGAAGCCGGCGTCCTCGGCGCCCTCGCCGGGGTCATGGGGAGCCTGATGGCCATGGAGGTGATCCGCGAGGTCGTGGGGTTCGGCGAGAGCCTGGTTGGCCGGCTTCTCATGGTCGACGCGCGCTCCATGCGCTTCGATACGGTGCGCTATGGGTGGGACGAGAGCAATCCGTTGAGCGGGCTGAAAACCGGGCAATCCAGGCGGAAGCGCAGCGAAGAGCCGGGATCGTCCGGGAAGCTCGCGCATGAGTGAGGCATTCTATGTCCATATCCTAGCGACGAGAAAGGATGGCCCGCTTTATGCTGGAATCACCAACAACCTACATAAACGCGTGTACGAGCATAAGACCCACGCGGTTCCAGGCTTCACCGCGCGCTACAATGTGGATCGGCTGGTCTATTTTGAGATTTTCGAGAACCCGGAAGCCGCGATTGCTCGCGAAAAGCAGCTCAAGAAGTGGCATCAGGCGTGGAAAGTTGCACTGATCGAGCGGGAGAACCCCGAATGGCGCGACTTGGCTGAGGAGTTCGTCCCTTTAGAGCGGATTCGATTTAGGTGAACTCGTATCCGCAGTTGCTGAGGTAGTTCTGGCATTCGTCCGCCGGGAAGCTGT